>NZ_LJSP01000002.1:597936-674955 GCF_001399995.1 Pseudoalteromonas sp. P1-11 | reverse complement strand
AAGTCTTTTACAGTTACTGGCAATGATGATGCATTAGTTGCTGCAGCTGATGTTGATAGCGCAGTTAATAGTGAGTCAATAGGTGTTGACCAAGTAGACATTAGAACCCAGACAGGCTCGCAAGACGCATTGGCTATTATTGATGCAGCAATTGCACAAATAGATAGCCAACGTGCGGATTTAGGTGCGATTCAAAACCGTTTTGACCATACTATTAGTAACCTTGCAAACATCTCTGAAAACGTTTCTGCATCACGTAGCCGTATTCAAGATACCGACTTTGCAACTGAAACAGCAGAAATGACGAAAAACCAAATTTTGCAACAAGCAGGTACGTCAATTTTATCGCAAGCGAATCAGTTACCACAAACAGCACTTAGCTTATTAGGTTAATAAGCTAAACGTTATAGCTTAATGAATAGCTAGCTAGTACATAAAGTCAGTATTAGTTTTAAAACAAGGAGGTGGCTTTAGCTACCTCCTTTTGTGGTTTAAGGGTATAAATTAAGCTATTGTTAGTTTAATAACTATAAAAGTTTGGCAATATTTAGGAGGCGTTATGAACACCATTACTTCAAACGCAGAAGTTACGATAGCATCAACATCTTTAACTGGTGAAGATAAACAAGTAGGGCAGTCTGGAGCGACATTGACTCAGCGCGCTGTTGATGACGTAAATAAAACGGATGAACAAGGCTCGCAAAACCAGTTAAACAATCACTATACGCAGCAAAGCTCTGAGGACAATAGTTCGCAAAACCAACAACTTGAGCGTGAGCAGCTTGAAAAAGTGGCGCAACAATTGCAGGAGTTTATGGGAGAGATGAGCCGTAGTCTGCAATTTCAAGTTGATGAAGACTCAGGCCGTGACGTTATTAAAATTCTCGATAAAACCAGTGGCGATGTAATTAAGCAATACCCTTCGGAAGAAGTATTAAGCTTAGTGTCAAAGCTTTCTGAATCTGCGGGTATTTTAATTGATCAAACTGTTTAGCGGCTATTGTTACTCGTGTATTTAGTTAGCTTATTTTAAGGTGTTTAAAGAGGTGAAGTATGTCTATTTCGTTTAATGGTTTGGGCTCTGGCTTAGCTGTATCAGACATTGTGGATGCATTAGTGAATGCTGAGCAGGCCCCTGCTGAGGCTCGTTTAAATACTACTGAAAGTAACTTAACTACAGATATATCAGCTGCAGGCGCATTAAAATCTGCTTTAGAGCAGGTGCAAACGGCTATGGAGGCATTAGGCGATAGTGATAACTACCAAAAGCGTAGTACGTCTGGTAATGATGACTTTATATCAATTAGTGCTGATGAAGACGCTCAGCCAGGTAGCTACAATGTAAAAGTAGATGCATTAGCCCAAGCGCATAAATTGTCATCTCCTGCATTTGCTGCCGATGAGGCAATTGGCGCCGGTGTAATTACAATAGGCTCTGGTGAAAACAGTTTTTCTACTGTTTTATCGGCAACTAACACCTTAGAAGATTTACGCGACCAAATAAATAACGGCCCCTTTACTGGCAGCGATAGTAATGACTCAGTTGTAGCTACTATAGTAACCAGCGATGCAGGCCAGCACTTAGTACTCACAAGTAAAGAAACCGGCGAAGACAATGCAATTACTATTACTGTACAAGATGACGATGGTAATAATACCGATACAGGTGGGCTTTCACGGTTAGCGTACGATGTATCTGACGCAGACCCGCTAAACCATACTACCAACTTAACTGAAGTAAACGCTGCGCAAAATGCCCAAATAACGATTGATGGCACATTAACGGTATCAAGTAATACAAATGAATTTAGTAATGTAATTGATGGCGTAGATATCACCGCAAAAAAATTGCATGATGCCGACGATGATGTGAGCGATATATCTGTCACTGAAAATAATAATAATATACAAGCAGGTTTAAATAGCTTTATTACAAGTTACAACGAACTGTTAGAGCTCAGTAATAATTTAGGTGCATCAAGTGAAAGCGGTGCTGGTGTAATGGCGGGTGATTCACTCCTTCGTGGTGTTATGTCAAAGCTACGTAGTGAAATAACTGAGTCGGTTGATTTAGGCGATGGTAATTCATTATCACTTTCACAATTAGGTGTTGAAACAGATCGCTACGGTGTTTTAACACTCAATACTGAAACACTAAACGAGCAAATAGAATCTGATGTAGATTTAGTACAGCAGTTTTTTGTAGGTGATGACGAAGACGAGGGCGGTTTTGCGCAGTCTTTTGATGAGCTAATGAGCTTTTATACAGACTCTGACGGTATTATCCAAAACCGTATAGACAGTAAAACTAACCAACTAGACGATTTAGATGATCAGCGCCTCAGCCTTGCGAGTAAAATGGAGTCGTTATCTGATAGGTTATACGCTCAGTACAACGCTATGGACTTATTGGTAGCGAGCCTCAACTCTACAAGTAGTTATGTGCAAGCACAGCTTGAAAATATGCCTGGTGTGGTGAGTAACAATTCATAACCAGTAAAATTTGTTAATGCCTATATAAAAAAACCGTTTTATAAACGGTTTTTTTATGCTCAATTAAGTTTAAATAGCGCCGTGCGATACTTAGTTAAACTGATTTGTAGGCAGAGATTGCTTTACCTGTTTTTTTTTGCTTAATTATGGCTTTAGATGATTCGTTTTTAACTGCATTTGCTTGTTTGCTAATGTTGTTGATGTTGGCTTGCACAACCATAAGTTGCTCGGCGGTAGGCGGGTTATCGCTTTCGCACCAGCGCTTAAGCTCACTATTTAAAGTATCCATAATAGGGGGAGCTTCATCAGCGTTATTGCTTTGCACTAATAATTCGATCCTGCTGAGTAATTGGTTGATGTACTCAGCTTTGCCTATTTGCTCTAAAGCCATTAGTTTATACCGCAGGAATACGCTGATCGACAGGGATACTATCCCAGCCTTCTTTTATTTCTTTAATAATGCCAGCTACCTCAGAAATAATCTCAATGTCATTATCTACATTTGCTTGCACAAGGCGCCTTTGGCAGTAGTCATAAAGTGCTAATAAATTATTTGAAATACTCGGGTCTTGTTCAACTTCTAGGTTCAGCGCATCTTGAAGTGCGCCTAATAGTAGAATACAGGCAGAGATGTTTTCGCCTTTTTTTTCTATTTCTTTGCGCTCAATAAAACCTTTAGTAGCGGCCAAACGGCCAATTATGTTACTAAAAATAAGGTTAATTTGCTCATAGGGCGCCATTTCAGCAATGTTGCTGGCACGCACTTGAGAATATTTTTTTAATGAAACATGAGCCATGGGGAAATCCTAAATAAATATGTGAAATCGTCTATACGAAACAAAAGCAATATTAATGCCAAGCATCTTGCGTTTATTTAGTTATCGGCATCGTTACTTTCAACTTAAGCTAATTATAGTTTATATTTTTGACCAAAGTAATTTTATGCACTAAGTAAAAGTAGTACAGAATATTAGCTTTAAGTATTAATTGATAAACCAGTACTTAAGTTTTAATTATTAAGTATTATTGTTTTATAACGATGTCTATTTTTTGGCGTTTATGTCAAAAAACCGCCGCTATTACTTGCATCCATTCAGATCTCGCTTACAATTTAGCTAATAAAATAAATTAGTGAAATTATGGCTCGCTAACTATGATCTTGATTTTAGATAATAATAATAACCGTGCAATAGGATTAAATGCATCGCTTACCTTTATTGGGGAAGCTGTGCAGCTACTTGACGAAAGTGATTTTGAGCAAGTATCTAGTAAGTATCAACAACAAGAATGCATTGTTATTTTAGGTGCATTACAAAGCTTAGATCATGAAAGCTTAATTAAGCGTTTTCCAACCCTACCTTTTTTACTGATTGGTGAAACACTCAAGCCCTTATTAAGTATTGCTAATGTAGTGGGCTTAATTTGTGAGCCGTTTAATCACGAAGTGACCACACAGTTATTACACGACTGCCAACAGTACCAACGTATGTTGCCTGGTAGCCACAAGCAGCATAAACCACACAAAACATTTGATGGTTTAGTTGGCGAAACCGATGCTGTTAAAAACGTACGCTTTTTAATTGAGCAGGTGGCTAAAACCGATGCAAACGTGCTTATTTTAGGTGAGTCGGGTACAGGTAAAGAGGTGGTTGCGCGTAACGTCCATTTATTATCTAAACGCAATACGGGGCCATTTGTACCAGTAAACTGTGGTGCCATACCTGGAGAGTTGCTAGAAAGCGAACTATTCGGTCACGAAAAAGGGGCATTTACCGGCGCTATTTCTGCACGTAAAGGGCGGTTTGAATTAGCGCAAGGCGGTACGCTATTTTTAGATGAAATTGGCGATATGCCGCTGCAAATGCAAGTTAAGCTATTGCGGGTATTACAAGAGCGCAGCTACGAGCGTGTAGGTGGCACCAAAGCTATTCAAGCAGATGTACGGGTGATTGCCGCTACTCATCGCAACCTTGAGGAAATGATTGAAAAGGGCAGCTTTAGGGAAGATTTATATTACCGTTTAAACGTGTTTCCTATTGAAAACCCGTCACTTAATGAACGTGCTGACGACATACCTTTATTACTTAAAGAGCTAATGCGCCGTGTTAATGAGCAAAGTGGTACGTCGGCTAAATTTACAGAGCGCGCGGTTGAGAGCCTCAAAGAACATGCTTGGCCTGGTAATATCCGAGAGCTTGCTAATTTAGTGGAGCGCATGGTGATTATGTTCCCTGAAAAAGTAGTGGATGTACCCGATTTACCCAATAAATATCGCTACATCGAGGTAGACGCATACGAGCCAGAATACCCTGAAGAGCTACTTGAAAAAGATGCCTTTAACGATATTTTTAGCTCAGGCTTTAGCGATTATGATAATGAACCAGAGCCTGAATTTAGCCAACCGGGATCTGGCGTATTACCCGAAGAGGGCATAGAGCTTAAAGATTATTTAGCAGAGCTTGAAATAAGCTTAATTACCCAAGCGTTAGAGCGTTTTGATTACGTTGTTGCGCGCGCCGCAGAAATATTAGGTGTAAGGCGTACAACGCTTGTTGAAAAAATGAAAAAGTACAATCTTTCACGAGATTAGCAGTATGCAAATGGTGAAAGACTTTTCGTTATTTATTATTCATTTTTGAGGAGTTAATTTACGGGCTTTGCCCGTCACGCAAGCAAGCTTCGCGTTTACAAGGTAAACGCAAACTTAAACTTTGGCGGTAGACGCGAAGCTTGCTCGCGTAAAAAGCGCAGCTTTTAATTGCTTAACCCCAAAAAAACGAGGTCAAATGAGAAACCACAATTAACTTACACGTTACTTCTCTAAAGCGAAGCGTCTCTTCACCTTTTTATGAACAGATCACTTTTATGGTGATAAATCACTTATCAACCATAGCCTTTATAATTTCTTTTTTTCTAAAACAATCATTACTATGATCGTTAACCATGCCACAGGCCTGCATATGTGCGTATACCGTTGTAGGGCCCAAAAATTTAAAACCTCGTTTTTTTAAATCCTTTGCAAACGCTTTTGACTCCTCGGTAATTGCAGGGGTGTCTTCAACACTATTTAAATCACTAATAATTGGTTTATTGCCTACAAATTGCCATTGGTAATTACTAAAGCTGCCAAATTCTTTTTGAATCTCAATAAACCGCTGAGCATTATTAACGGTGGCAGCAATTTTTAAGCGGTTACGCACAATGCTCTCATCTTGCATTAGCCGTTCTATATCATCGGCTGTAAAGTTAGCCACTTTTTGCACATTAAAATTAGCAAATGCTTTTTTATAGCCTGCGCGCTTTTTTAAAATGGTGTACCAACTTAAGCCCGCTTGCGCCGACTCGAGAGTAATAAATTCAAATAATTTCGTGTCGTCATAAAGGGGGACTCCCCATTCTTCATCATGGTATTTCACATAATCAGGCTTTGTGGCGTCGAGCCATGCACAACGGCATTTATTTTGCTCACTCATTATTATTCCTTTTAGTGTGCGTCATTTTTTTGTTACGCGATATTGTAAGGTAACTAAATGAAAAATATATAAAATAATATTGGTATAAATTGTGCATTCAGCCCTATATCTACATCATTAAGAGATTTGATTATGGCCCTTGCGAGTGTACTTAAACCACAGTTTATTACTGCAAAACAGTATAACCCATGTTTACTTCAAGAAGAGTACATTGGTGAATTAAGTGATTTAAGACAGCAAGCAAGTTGGCTGTCGCACTTAGTTGATACTATGCCTGCGGGTGTTGTTGTGCTTGATGGCAAAGGGCTTATTGCAAAAGCCAATCAAATCGCGATTGATATGTTAGGCGAGCCGCTCGAAGGAGAGAAGTGGTTTAACATTATTCAACGCTCTTTTCGTCCCCACCAAGATGATGGACATGAAGTGTCACTCAAAGATGGGCGACTTATAAAGCTTGATATTACTGCGCTAGCGCCAGAGCCTGGGCAATTAATATTAATGACAGATTTAACAGAAACGCGCCGTTTGCAAAAGCGCGTAGCCCATATGCAGCGCCTAAGCGCGTTAGGTAAAATGGTGGCATCGCTTGCGCATCAAGTGCGTACACCGCTCTCGGCGGCTATGTTATACGCGGCCAATTTGGGCTCTAAAAAGCTACCAGAGTCATCACGGGATAACTTTCAAACTAAGTTAATGTCGCGTTTAAAAGATTTAGAAACCCAAGTTAACGATATGCTGCTTTTTGCCAAAAGCGGCGAGCAACAAGTGGTTGAACAGGTTTCTATGCAGCAGCTTTTAAACGAGGTAAAACTAGGTGCCGATGCAATGGTGGCCTTAAATAACAGCTCGCTTGTTGTTGAGCTACCAGAGCCAGACATAGAAATTACCGGTAATAAAACCGCGCTGGCCAGTGCTATTCAAAACCTTATTCACAATAGTATTCAAATTATTGGCAGCCAAGCCCAGGTGACATTAAAAGCGCAGCGCGATAGCAGCGAACCCGATACCGTGCGTATTAGCGTATGCGATAACGGCCCTGGTGTAGAGTTGAGCCAAATAGAGAAAATTTTTGAACCGTTTTATACCACAAAAAGCCAAGGTACAGGGCTTGGGCTTGCTGTTGTAAGCTCTGTGGCTAATGCGCATCAAGGACGTGTTGAAGTGGTTAATAATGCCAATGGTGGTGCATGTTTTAGTTTATTGCTGCCCATATGCACGGCCTCAACGCAGGAGAAAACAGCATGAGTAATACAATACTAGTGGTTGAAGATGATGCAGGTTTAAGAGAAGCACTCATAGACACGTTAGAAATGTCGGGTATTGCCTGTGTTGCAGCCGATAGTGCTGAGCAAGCCATGATCCAATTAAAAAAATCTGAGTTTTCATTAGTGGTCAGCGACGTGCAAATGGGCGCGATGAGCGGCCTAGATTTACTTAGAAGCATTAAGCTTAACTACCCAGATCTCCCCGTATTAATGATGACTGCCTATGCAACGATTGATGATGCAGTAGAGGCAATGCGCTTAGGCGCAATTGATTATATGGCTAAACCATTTGCCCCTGAGGTGCTTTTAAATATGGTTAGTCGGTATTTACCCGAAAAGCCAAAAGACACTGAGGGCCCAATTGTTGCCGACCCAAGCAGTATTGCGCTTTTAGAACTGGCGAGCAAAGTGGCGCGCTCAGATGCAAGTGTTATGGTGCTAGGCCCTAGTGGCTCTGGTAAAGAAGTGTTAGCGCGATACATTCACGATAAATCAAACCGATGCGATGCGCCTTTTGTGGCAATAAACTGTGCGGCTATTCCCGAAAACATGCTTGAAGCTACTTTATTTGGCTACGAAAAAGGCGCGTTTACCGGTGCAATACAAGCATGCCCAGGTAAATTTGAACAAGCCCAAGGCGGCACCATATTACTTGATGAAATAACCGAAATGGACTTAGGGCTGCAAGCTAAGCTATTACGGGTATTGCAAGAGCGTGAAGTTGAGCGTTTAGGTGCCCGAAAAACAATTTCACTCGACGTAAGAGTACTCGCAACCAGTAACCGCGACCTAAAAGAAGCCGTTGCAGATAACCAATTTAGAGAAGACTTATATTATCGCTTAAATGTATTTCCCCTAATGTGGCGACCGCTCTGTGAGCGCCCAGGCGATATAATAGTATTGGCTAAGCATTTAATAGAGCGCCATTTAGTTAAAAGTAAAGAGCCGCTAGCAACGCTTGATAGTGCCGCTGAGCAAAAATTACTAAGCCATGCATGGCCTGGTAATGTACGCGAGCTTGATAACGTAATTCAACGTGCGCTTATTTTGCGAACGGGCAATGTAATTGGCGAACAGGCTATTTTTATTGAAAACTTAATGCAAGCGCCAATTAACAGTACGCCTAAACAGGAGATAGCGGCTGAACAAGCGAACACTCCCAGTGGCGCGTATTATGATGACAAAATAACGCCTGCAGAGGCGAGTAGCTCTCTGCCTAGTGTTGATACTGGCAGCTATAAAGATGAGCTAAAAGATAAAGAGCATAAAATAATATTAGAGACCCTAGCGCGCTGCCAAGGCAAACGTAAAGATGTTGCCCAAACACTTGGGATCAGCCCGCGTACTTTACGTTATAAACTAGCGCAAATGCGTGATTTAGGTATTTCGCTGCCCGCATAACTTTATTCCTTTCTTCTATATAACCCTAAACTAACCACGCTTAGTTTAGGGTTGTCAAATCTCTGACTCTCAAAAATAATGGTTAACCTTATGTAATTAAAGGTTTATTTTTATGGCACACTTTGTGCTTTATTCCCTTTATGAACGTTAACTGCATTTGCCAGAGAAAATTATGAAAATTCAAAACAGCGCGCTATTTCAAGAAATGCAATCAATGGCTTTAGAAGCAGGCCATACAAATCAAATCAATAAGCTACCTACTCAAGCTCAGCCAACATCGTCTGCTCAATTTGGTGACTTACTAAGTGATGCATTAAACACGGTTAATGGCTTACAACAAGATGCCAAACAAAAAGTAGTGGCTGTTGAAATGGGTGATAGAAGTGTATCGCTTGCTGAGGCAATGATTGCCTCACAAAAATCGTCAGTGGCATTTGAGGCTACAGTACAAGTAAGAAATAAACTTGTTGAGTCATACCAAGAAATTATGAACATGCCTGTTTAAGTAGGTAGTGGAGAATTATTGTGGCGCAATCTAATCAATCAACAGATCTTGCTCTTGCTGGCGGCGGTATTGACCAAAGCGAAGATAACGAGCAACAAGAACAAAAGTCGGGCTACTTAAGCGCCTTAAATGGTGTTGATGTGCTTCGCCAAGTCACCCTTATTATTGCGCTGGCTATTTGTTTAGCTATTGCCATATTCGTGATTATTTGGGCACGTCAGCCAGACATGCGTCCACTTGGTAAAATGCCAACAGAAGAGCTGATCCAAACCCTTGATTTTTTAGATGCACAAAAAATTGACTACGAGCTAGACGGCAACGTAATTTCGGTTGATGAAAGCGAGTATCAAAACATTAAATTGCTGATGGCCCGTGAAGGCCTAGAGCAAGGTCCTACCTCAGGCACCGACATCATAATGCAAGATATGGGCTTTGGTGTTAGCCAACGATTAGAGCGTGAACGTTTAAAACATGGCCGCGAGCAACAACTTGCCCGCACCATAGAAGAATTAAACAACGTAACACGCGCTAAAGTTTTATTAGCCATTCCAAAAGAAAACGTATTTGCACGCAGAGAGAAAAAGCCATCAGCCACAGTGGTATTGACTCTTAAGCGCGGCAGAATGCTTGATGGCGAAGAGATTGACTCAGTGGTTGATATGATTGCCTCTGCAGTACAAGGGCTTGAGCCTTCACGTGTTACGGTAACAGATCAAAATGGTCGCTTACTTAATTCAGGTTCACAAGACTCATTAGCAGCACGCTCTCGTAAAGAGTACGACATTGAAAGAAAGCGTGAGCAAGAGTATTTAGAGAAAATAGACAGTATTCTTATTCCTGTAGTCGGCTTGGGTAACTACACGGCGCAAGTTGATTTAAACATGGACTTTAGCTCAGTAGAAGAAACACAAAAGCGCTACAACCCAGACCTACCAGCAGTAAGAAGCGAAACCACATTTGAAGAGAACAACATTGGTGGCTTAGCGGTAGGTATTCCTGGGGCACTTACTAATCAGCCACCTATGAATTCAACTATTCCAGAAGTGGCAGGTCAAGGCAATGCTGGTACAGCAACGAACCCAAGCCGAGTGCATAAAGAGGCTACACGTAACTTTGAGCTAGACACCACCATTTCACATAAGCGCCAACAAACAGGGGTTATTCGCAGAATTAGCGTCTCGGTTGCCGTTGATTATGTGCCAAAAGTAGGTGAAAACGGCGAAACAACCATGGCGCCGCGCTCGGTAGAGGCTTTGTCAAATATACGTCGCCTATTACAAGGTGGGGTAGGTTTTGATATGCAACGCGGCGATGCATTAGAGGTGGTAACTGTGCCATTTGTACGCGAAGCGGTTGATTTAGATTTAGAAGTACCGCTGTGGGAGCAGGACTGGTTTATGAAAATCGTCCGCTTAGTACTGGGTGCGCTGGTTATTATTGTGCTTATTATGGCAGTTGTTAAGCCTATGCTTAAACGCTTAATATACCCAGATGATACGCTCGAAGAGTACGATGAAGATGCATTAAGCTCTGGGGTGGATATTGGCGATAGCACGCTAGATATGCTAAATAAAGACTTTGATTCTGCTTCTGTAGGCTTCTCAAGCGATGGTACACTACAGCTGCCAGATTTACATGGCGACGAAGATTTGCTTAAAGCGGTAAGAGCACTTGTAGCGAACGAACCTGAACTCTCATCACAAGTAGTGAAAGCGTGGTTAACAGAAGATGACTGATCAAGAACAAAAACAACTCCCGCCAGCGTTTGATGTTGACAAGTTAGATGGCGTAGATAAAGCCGCAATTCTTTTATTGAGCTTATCTGAAGAAGACGCAGCGCAAATACTTAAACACTTAGAGCCTAAGCAAGTGCAAAAAGTGGGTATGGCAATGGCTGCGCTAGATGACTTGTCACAATCTAAAATAAGCGCAGTTCACAATTTATTTATAGAACAAATACAAAGCTTTAGTACAATTGGCTTCCAGTCAGAAGACTTTATTAAAAAGGCGCTTACCGCCGCATTAGGTGAAGATAAAGCAGCTAGTTTGATAGACCAAATTGTAATGGGCTCGGGCGCAAAAGGCTTAGATTCACTTAAATGGATGGACTCAAAGCAAGTTGCCAATATTATTCGTAATGAGCACCCGCAAATTCAAACTATTGTTTTATCGTATTTAGAGCCTGAGCAATCTGCAGAAATCCTAGCGCAATTTCCTGAAAAAGTGCGCCTAGATTTAACTATGCGTATTGCGAACCTTGAAGAAGTGCAACCTGCAGCATTGCAAGAACTTAACGAAATTATGGAAAAACAATTTGCCGGCCAAGCAGGCGCACAAGCCGCTAAAATGGGTGGCTTAAAAGCCGCGGCAGATATAATGAACTACCTAGATACAAATGTAGAAGGGCAGTTGATGGACTCTATTCGTGAACACGATGAAGAAATGTCTCAGCAAATTCAAGATCTTATGTTTGTGTTTGAAAACCTTATGGATGTGGATGACCGCGGTATTCAAGCCATATTGCGTGAAGTACAGCAAGACGTACTAATGAAAGCAATTAAAGGGACTGACGAAGCGCTTAAAGATAAAATTTTGGGTAATATGTCTAAACGTGCAGCCGAAATGCTTGCCGATGACTTAGAAGCAATGGCACCGGTTAGAATAAGTGAAGTAGAAGCTGCCCAAAAAGAAGTGCTTTCAACAGCAAGGCGTCTATCTGACTCGGGTGAGATTCAGTTAGGCGGCGGCGGTGGCGAGGAGTTCCTGTAAGCTATGTCTAAATTAAAAGGTCGCCCTTTACATGCAGATGAAGCTGATGAGCTTTTAAAAAACTGGCCAATACCTGATGTTGCTCCTGATGAGCGCAGTTTTGGCAATCGTTCAACGGCTTTTGGCACACCACTTTCTGATTTGTATAAAAAAGAAGTTGAAGAAGAAGCTGTAGAAGACACTCAGCCGCAAGAGCTTGAACTGCCTTCGTTAACTATGGCTGAGCTTGAGCGCATTAGGCAAGATGCTTATGAGGAAGGCTTAAAGCAAGGGCACGAACAAGGCTACATAGATGGCTTTGAAAAAGGGGTTGGTGAGGGCAAAGAAGCAGGCTATAAAGAAGGCGTAGAGCTTGGTAAAACACAAGGCCAAGAAGACGTAAAGCCGTTAATAGAAGAGCAGTTAACCAGCTTGCGTAGCATAATCGACAACCTCAGCGCTCCGCTTGATAAAGTGGACGAACTGGCAGAAAAGCACTTAGTGCAATTAGTGGTTATGCTGGCAGAAGCTATAACCTATCAAGAAATTAAAACATCGCCCGATGTTATTTTACATACGCTTAAAAAAAGCATAGATGCATTAAATACTGAGCAAGAAAAAGTTCGTGTGCATTTAAACCCAGATGACCTAGAACTGGTAAAGCAAAGCTATGGTGAGCAAACTATTGCAGATAATAATTGGCAGCTAATTGCAGAACCCACACTCGAGCGCGGCGGTTGCGAAGTTAAAACGCCACAATCGTCTTTAGATATGACTCTAAAAACCCGTGTCAAAGAAACGTTGGATAGCTTTTTGCATAATAGCGGTATCTAATCTTTTTTGTGGCGTGTTATGGCAGCTCAACGTGCACCTCTAAGCGAACGCTTAAATCAATACCAACAACATATTGCAGCGTTTAAACCTGCTGTAGCGGGTATTTTAACCAGAGTAGTCGGTTTAACCCTTGAGGCGAAAGGGCTACGTGCGCCTGTAGGCAGCCAATGCAAAATAGAAACTATGTCAGGGTTTGTAGATGCTGAGGTGGTGGGCTTTAGTGAGCAAACCCTTTACTTAATGCCTAATGACCACATTTCCGGTGTGTTACCCGGTGCGCGTGTTATTCCACAAGTAAATGATACCGGCTTGCCCGTTGGTATGAGCCTACTGGGTCGCGTTGTGGATGGCTTAGGCCGCCCGCTTGACGGCCTGGGAAAAATTAACGCCGAACACTATTTAAAGTTTGCACAAAACCCCATAAACCCCCTCGCTAGAAGACCAATCAGCCAACCTATGGATGTAGGTGTACGGGCTATAAACTCAGTTATTACTGTAGGGCAAGGCCAGCGTATGGGTTTGTTTGCAGGCTCTGGTGTTGGTAAATCGGTCCTCTTAGGTATGATGACCCGCGGCAGTGAGGCCGATGTTATTGTGGTTGGCCTAGTGGGTGAGCGTGGCCGTGAGGTAAAAGAATTTATTGAAGAGATACTCGGTGTAGAAGGGCGCAAACGCTCTGTTGTGGTAGCTGCTCCTGCTGATGCATCGCCCCTTATGCGCTTAAAAGGCTGTGAAAGCGCGGTGACCATTGCTGAGTACTTTCGTGATCAAGGTTTAAACGTATTGTTATTGCTTGATTCAGTAACCCGTTACGCCATGGCGCAACGCGAAATAGCGCTAGCGGTTGGCGAACCTCCTGCTACAAAAGGGTATCCGCCTTCTGTATTTGCTAAATTACCGGCGCTGGTGGAGCGAGCGGGTAATGGCGGCGAAGGGCAAGGGTCTATCACTGCGTTTTTTACAGTGCTTAGTGAGGGCGATGATATGCAAGACCCAATAGCCGATGCTGCACGTGCTATTTTAGATGGGCATATTGTACTTTCGCGTGACTTAGCCGATAGCGGTCATTACCCCGCGATAGATATCGAAAAATCAATTTCTCGTGTTATGCCGCAAGTGGTGTCTGAGCCTCATATGCAGCAGGCCCGCGT
Source organism: Pseudoalteromonas sp. P1-11 (assembly GCF_001399995.1). Lineage (NCBI taxonomy): Bacteria > Pseudomonadati > Pseudomonadota > Gammaproteobacteria > Alteromonadales > Pseudoalteromonadaceae > Pseudoalteromonas > Pseudoalteromonas sp. P1-11. The sequence continues at coordinate 661,085 of NZ_LJSP01000002.1, read as the reverse complement.
ATTAAAACAAGTGTATTCAATGTATCAGCAAAATAAAGATATGATCACCTTAGGTGCGTATCAAAAAGGGGCTGACCAAATGCTTGATCAAGCTATAAATATGATGCCGCGCGTAAATGCGTTTTTACAGCAAGGTATGCGCGATGTAATAAGTTACGACGATGGTTTACACGGCCTAGCTCAATTACTAGGACAAGCATAATGGCAAAAAATAAGCTCGATTTGCTGCTTAAGCTCGAAAACGACAAAGAAGAAAATCTGCGCATGAGCTACTTACAAGCCAATCAAAATTTACAAGCTAACCAACAAAAGCTGCAAGGGTTAAATAACTTTAGATTAGAATACTCTCAGCAATTACATGTGAAAGGAAAGTCCGGTTTATCAAGCGCGGGCTTTGGCCAGTACCATGCCTTTATAGCAAAAATTGAAGAAGCGATTCGCCAGCAAGCCAGTACGGTCAATACCGCTAAGCAAGTTGTAACACAGCGTAAAGCTTTGTGGTTAAAGCAACAGGTAAAAGCAAAAGCCGTAGCAAAATTAATTGAAAAACAAAACCTAAAAGCAGCGGCGTTAATGGCAAAGAGTGAGCAAAAAATGCTGGACGAGTTTTCTGCTAATCAATTTTTTCAGCGCCGTAAAAGTTTATAACTTTGGCGCGTTTATTGCTTTGGTTGGTAGGTGGTAATTAATTTTGGCAAAGTGCGGTGGCAACTTGCCGCAGTGCTGTGTAGGTGAATTATGGCAATAAACGATATTTCAATGTTGGCAACAGCTGAAAAAGACTCTTTTTTAGCGTTTAAAGACAATAACTTACCTGCAGGTAACGAATCTGGTGATGCTTTTTTAAGCCAGCTACAAGATGCAGACAAACCCTTTGTATTGCCTGCTAATTCTGAGGCTCCTAGCCAAACAGGCTCTTTGTTGCCAACAGATGATAAGCAGCTAGCCAATAGCAAAAAACCGACAGCTTCATCAAGTGATGACACGCAAGATACGTTATTATCTGGCGATAGCGTTTTAGCACAAATAAACTCCTCGCAAGTGATTGACGTAAGTGTAAAAAAACACGGCAGTAGCGATAATGATTTTAGCGATTTAAGTGCTAAAAAGAGTGATAAAAGTGTCAACTTTTTAGCTTCGCAATCAGGTAAAACTGATGAAGCAGATGCCATAACGACTAAAGCCGATGATACTCTTTTAGCTGATGTTAATAGCAATGGCAAAAATAGCGCGTTTACAAACGCCGAGCTTGAAACTAAAGTAGTTAAGCAAAGCACTGGAGAAAATTTAGCCCCGTCTTTAAAAAATGAGAGCCTAGCAAGTAGTGCAGCTAAAAATCCAATAGCAGAAGCGGTGCAAACACAAATTAATAAAACTAATAGCAGTGCAGCCTCTGTAAATAATGAAGGTAAAGGTGCTGAGAATACAAAAGCGCCAGGCACTGTATTAAATGCTGAAAGTGCGCTGCCTATAAGCGATGCAGACATAGAGCAATTAGCCAAAGACCTGACTCGTTCATCTACGCAATCAGAGCTATCAACTACATCTAAAGTACTCAATTCATTAAGCGAAGCGCAACGTGCACAATTAAACGAGCACGTTAAAAGCTCATTTACTGAAACCACGCCAAGTGAAAGTGATGATCGTGCAAGCTCCGTTAAACAATTACTGACAGAGTTTGTCGTACAAAACGAAAAAGAGACAAGCACGCGCGGTGAGCTAGTTCAATCTCAGTTAAAAAACTTAAATAGCGATGAAAAGCAGGCGCTACTTAGCCAATTAAAAAGCTATGTGAGTAACGAGCAACCAACAGGTGATACGCTCAAAAAAGTAAATGAAACAATAAGCAACTTACAAACTATGCTTGATACGCAGCTTAGTGAGAGCAAAGCGCAAAGTGTGTCGAGCTCTGCTAATGCGGCTTTAAATGCGCAGCAAGCCAGTAATGCTGCAATGAATGCGAATACACCGCAAAATAAAGCCATAATTAATGCTGAAGCACCCTCTAGCATTGAGCAAGACGGTGTAAATCCAGAAGAGTTAAACGCCCTAGAGGCTGAGCAGGAAAGCTTACTTAAAGAGCCTAAAACAAATACTGGTTTATCGCGTGTAGCTCAGGTGTTTACGTTGATAACCGATGGCGTTAATAACACGCAGGCACAAATAAATACTCAGTACGACAACGCTCGTTATGAGCAGTCTATTTTAGAGAGCCAAGCTATACAGTCGCAACAATTACAAAGCAGCACCGCGCAGGTTAAGCAGGTAAATATAGATGCAAGTATGATGCAGGCTATTAATATTGTTAAAAGTGATGCAGCTAAAATGCTTCAAGAGCGTGTATCTTCAATGCTAAGCATTAGCAATAAAGAAGCTGAAATTCGCTTAGATCCGCCAGAAATGGGCAGTATGCAAATTCGTATCAGAAGTGATGCTGAACAAGCACAAATAAATTTTGTGGTGCAAAACCAGCAAGCTAAAGAAGCACTTGAACAATCAATGCCGCGCTTACGTGAAATGTTAGCCGAGCAGGGAATTGATTTAGGTGAAAGTACGATTTCTTACGGGCAATCTGGTAATGAGCAAAGTGATGAAGGCGAGGGGCAATCACAAGGTCAAACGGCTAATAAAAATACACAGCAGGATAAAAATGATGAGCAAGATGGAGCTAACCCACAAAGTTCTCGACAACAAACTTCATCATCAATAGATTACTATGCCTAAGTACTGCTATTATAATAACTAAAACAAGCAAGTACCTCTGCTAAAAAAGGAATCACAATGGCCGAAGAAACAAGTTTAGAAATAGAAGAAACCGGTAAAAGCAAAAAAAAGCTGATCATAATAATAGTGGCAGTCCTGCTTGTTGTAGGCGGTGGTGCAGGCTATTTTTTTATGGCGGGCGATAATGCACCCGTTGAAACATTAGATGAAGAAACAACAACCGCAGCGCAAAACGACTCGGCTACACCTTCAGGCTCTTCAGCTGAAATGGGCAGTGCCTTGTATGTTGCTATGCCAAGACCCTTTGTGTTTAATGTACCTGGGTCAAGCAGAGATAGAATTGTACAAATAAAAGTGCAATTACTTGTGCGTGGCGATGTAAATGAAGAAACCGCTAAAAAGCACATCCCACTGATTGAAGGCACCTTATTAAGCGTGTTTTCAACCACCACAGCTGATGAACTCAGCACCAGTGCAGGCAAAGAAACATTACGCTTTACTGCGCTTGAAAAAGTGCAAGCTGCGCTGAATGATGTTGAAGGCACAAAAGTAATTGAGCGGGTATTGTTTACCGGCTTTGTGATGCAATAAGGGGCTAGCGTGAGCGATTTATTATCCCAAGACGAAATTGATGCACTCTTACACGGCGTTGATGAAGTCGAAGAGGAAGATATACACGAAGGTGAAGACGGCGAAGGCAGTACATTACAGTACGACTTTTCTTCGCAAGATCGGATCGTGCGTGGTCGCATGCCGACCCTGGAAATTGTTAACGAGCGGTTTGCTCGTCATATGCGAATAAGCTTATTTAACATGATGCGCCGCACCGCAGAGGTGTCGATTAATGGCGTACAAATGATTAAATTTGGCGAATACATTCATACCTTATTTGTACCAACAAGCTTAAATATGGTGCGTTTTAGACCGCTAAAAGGCACTGGCCTTATCACCATGGAAGCACGTTTAGTGTTTATTTTGGTAGATAACTTTTTTGGTGGTGACGGGCGTTACCATGCCAAAATTGAAGGCCGCGAATTTACCCCTACCGAACGTCGAATCGTGCAAATGCTACTAAAAATTATCTTTGAAGATTACAAAGAAGCATGGGCGCCGGTTATGGACGTGTCGTTTGAATACCTCGATTCAGAAGTAAACCCAGCAATGGCTAACATTGTGAGCCCTACTGAGGTTGTGGTTATTAGCTCTTTTCATATTGAATTAGATGGCGGTGGCGGCGATTTTCACATCGCTTTGCCGTATTCAATGCTTGAACCCATTAGAGAGCTATTAGATGCGGGTGTACAATCGGATACAGAAGACACCGATTTGCGCTGGAGTAAAGCTTTACGCGATGAAATTATGGATGTTGAGGTGGATATGTCGACTCAACTTCTTGAGGTGGATTTGTCTCTTAAACAAATAATGGAACTTAAAGCGGGCGATATTATACCGGTAGAAATGCCAGAGCATATTACGGTATTTGTTGAGGAGTTACCTACATTTAGAGCTAAAATGGGTCGCTCTCGCGATAACGTTGCGCTACAAATTAGTGAAAAAATTAAACGCCCTGATTCAGTTAAATCTGAGCTGCATGTATTTACCAAAGGCGGCAAGAAAATTGATTCAGATGCAGAATTAGCAGAACTAGAAGATGATTTACACCTTTCTGACGGTGTAGACTTAGACTGGTAATTGATTAAAAGGTTAAAAGTATGAGCGATGATCAAGACACAATGGACGAATGGGCAGCAGCCCTAGCTGAAGCCGAAGGCGGTGATGAGAGCGCCGAAGCGCATGTAGCAGAGCTTGATGAACTAAGTGATGCTAAACATGAACTTAGCGGTGACGAAAAGCGTAAACTCGATACAATTTTAGATATTCCTGTGACCATTTCTATGGAAGTAGGGCGCTCTAAAATAAATATTCGTAACTTACTGCAGCTAAACCAAGGCTCTGTTGTTGAACTAGACCGCGTAGCCGGTGAACCACTGGATGTATTAGTAAATGGTACGCTCATTGCCCATGGCGAAGTGGTTGTAGTGAATGATAAATTTGGTATTCGTTTAACGGATGTTATTAGCCAGGTAGAGCGGATCAAAAAATTACGATGAGCTCCCTTGCTGCTTTAACAAACTCAGTATTTACAAAGGCAGAAACGTTAACACCTACGGCCGACATTTTGTCTATGGTGTTGTCGTTGGTTGCGGTGCTAGTACTGATTGTAGTGCTGGCATTTTTTGTTAAAAAACTTAACCCAAATTTAGCTAATAGCGAAGAATTTAAAGTGGTACGAAGCTTACCGCTTGGCTCACGAGAGCGCTTAATGGTGGTTGAAATAGATAATGCACAGCATTTATTAGGGGTCACCCCGCACAGTATTAACTACTTACATAAATTAGACACGCCGTTAAGTGAAAAAGAACTGCCAGAACTTGCTAAGCGATTTAGCAAACTACTAAATCCGCAAACGAATCAAAATAAAAAGAATTAACCCTATGATAAAGTGGCTGCTGATTATTTTAGCTGTGTTATTTGTACCTGCCGCAAGCAGTGCAGAGGGCATAGACGCTCTAACCATTACAACTAATGCCGACGGGACGCAAGATTACTCTGTAACCTTGCAAGTACTGGCAATTATGACGGCGCTGAGCTTTATTCCTGCCGCCATAATTATGATGACTTCGTTTACCCGTATTATTGTTGTACTGGCCATTTTGCGCCAAGCCATTGGTTTACAATCAACACCTTCAAACCAAGTTTTATTAGGGATGTCGCTTTTTTTAAGTATTTTTATTATGGCGCCTATTTATCAGCAAGTTAACGAACGTGCGATAGAACCCTATTTAAATGAACAAGTTACTTCGGTACAAGCATTAGAGCTTGCAAAGGAGCCCATGAAGGCCTTTATGCTCTCGCAGGTACGATTAAAAGACTTAGAAACGTTTGCCAAAATAGCCGGTTATGACCAGCTTGACTCGCCAGAGGCCACACCGCTTATTGTGTTAATACCTGCATTTGTGACCAGCGAACTACAAACCGCCTTTATTATTGGTTTTATGTTTTTTATACCGTTTTTAATTGTGGATTTAGTGGTTGCCTCGGTATTAATGGCCATGGGTATGATGATGCTCTCGCCCATGATAGTGTCCTTGCCTTTTAAAATAATGTTATTTGTACTGGTCGATGGCTGGAGCCTAGTAATGGGCACGTTAGCCAAAAGCTTTGGCTTAGGGACATAAACCATGTTTTACATTCGCACTTTTAAACATTAGGAGTACAACATGGAACCAGAAATTTTTGTTGATATTCTTAGCGATGCACTGTTTTTAGTTATTAAGCTGGTATCAGCTATTGTGGTACCAGGTTTACTTGTTGGTTTAGTGGTGGCGGTGTTCCAAGCGGCAACCTCAATTAATGAACAAACCCTAAGTTTTTTACCGCGATTATTAATTACCATTGGGGCACTTATTGTAGGTGGGCATTGGCTTACTCAAGAGCTAATGGACTTTTTTACCCGCCTAGTATTACTCATTCCTGAAATTGCAGGCTAATTGTGGAATTTCCTTTTTCTGTTGTTATTCAATGGTTAAGTGATTTTTTACTGCCTTTAGTTCGCATCAGCTCTATGATCATGATTATGGCGGGCTTAGGCGCGCAAAACGTACCTACGCGCATTAAAATGGGGTTGGCGGTAGTGGTAACGTTTTTAGTTGTGCCAGCGCTGCCTCCTGCAACATTTACCAATTTATTTTCTTTTGAAATGGTGCTGGTGGTTATTCAGCAAATGTTGATAGGTGTTGCGATAGGGTTTGCCTCTACGCTAATGCTAAATACCTTTGTGCTTGCTGGGCAAATACTGGCAATGCAAACCGGTTTGGGCTTTGCCTCTGTTATAGACCCTTCAAATGGTGCGAGTGTGCCTGCAGTTGGACAGTTTTACTTAATTTTAGCGACCTTGTTATTTTTTGTTTTTAATGGCCATTTAATGATGATTCAAATGGTGGTGCATAGTTTTTCGGTGTTGCCTATAAACGGCCAGTGGTGGGCTGTTGATCATTACTGGGACATAGTAACGTGGGGCAGCTGGATGTTTACCACTGCATTGGTATTGGCTTTAGCCCCTCTAACGGCCATGCTCATTATTAATATTTCATTTGGTATTATGACCCGCGCAGCACCGCAATTAAACATTTTCTCAATAGGTTTTCCGTTTACATTAGTTGCCGGTTTAATGATTATTTGGGCCACCTTGGGTAATTTTGTAACCCAATTTGAGTTTCAGTGGTTAAAAATGATTGAGCTAATGTGTAGCCTTGTTGGCTGTACGGTGTAGGAGGGGCAATGGCTGAAGATTCAGGACAAGAAAAAACAGAAGAACCCACCTCCAAAAAGCTCGAAGATGCTAAAAAGAAAGGTCAAATAGCACGCTCAAAAGAACTAGGTACTATGTTTGTACTTATTTTTTCTGCAATTTCGTTGCTGTTATATGGGCCCGAAATAGGCAAAGGCTTATACAATATTATGGGCAGGATGCTGTCTTTAAATCGCAGTGAAACCTACGACACCACTAAAATGTTTGCGGTGTGGAGTGAGGTGGCCAGTGCGCTGCTGTTTCCTATGGCGATGTTTGTTTTAATTATTGTTATTGCAGCATTTATAGGAAATACCTTACTCGGCGGCTTTAATTTTAGTTGGGAAGCTGCGGCACCTAAACCCAGTAAAATGTCGCCAATGAAGGGCTTTAAACGCATGTTTGGCCCACAAGCAGCGATAGAGCTTGTAAAATCTATATTAAAGTTTGCGCTGGTGGCTATTTTTGCGGTGTTTTTGATTCAAACTTTTTTTGATGAAATTTTGCATTTAAGTATTGAAAGCGCACCTAGTAATATAATTCATGCCCTTGAAATACTCTCGTGGATGTTTTTAGGGTTGTCGTGCACTTTAGTGATTATTGCCGCAATAGATGCGCCTTATCAAAGTTATAACCACAACAAACAACTTAAAATGACCATGCAGGAGATCAAAGACGAGTACAAAAACTCAGAGGGTGATCCGCAAATTAAAGCGCGAATAAGGCAAACACAAAGGCAAATGTCGCAGCGAAGGATGATGCAAGATGTCCCCGATGCCGACGTAATTGTAACCAATCCTACTCACTATTCTGTGGCGCTAAAATATGATACTGAGCGAGCAGGTGCACCGATTGTACTTGCCAAAGGGGTAGATGAAATGGCTATGCAAATTCGTAAGATAGCCAAAGGTAACGAAGTACCGATTGTAGAATCCCCTATGCTTACGCGGGCGCTTTATCATACTGCTGAAATAGGCCAACAGATCCCAGATCAGCTATTTACCGCTGTCGCTCAAGTTTTAGCCTATGTATTTCAGCTTAAACGGTTTAAAAAAGGGCGTGGTAAACGACCTATTCCGCTTAAGTCTAAACTGCCTATTCCGGATGATTTTAAATACGATTAGGGTAAGCTGAGCTAACCACACTTTACAGGAGCGCCTTGCCTAAATACCAACATGGGGCTGCAAATTCAAACCATAAAGCCCATTCGCTCTTGTCTCTCACTTGCTTTAAATTTTGTATCAATACTCAATGAATCTATTGCTGGCTCTATACTTGGAATAGTTATTGCTATTTCAGGCTAGTGTCAATTTATTGAATTGTAGAGTTATGGATTTTAAAGCGGTATTACAACAACTTAACAAAGATAAAAAAGAGTATGCCAAAGGTGTTGGCACACCGCTATTAGTACTTGCAGCGCTGGGTATGGTTATTTTACCGCTGCCTCCATTTCTTCTTGATATATTATTTTCATTTAATATTGCCCTTGCCTTAGTTGTTTTACTGGTGACTGTTTACACCATGAAACCCCTCGAATTTGGCATGTTTCCCGCGGTACTGTTAATCGCTACAATTATGCGTTTAGCCCTCAATGTTGCCAGTACACGCGTGGTGCTCCTTGAGGGTCACAACGGGGGCGATGCGGCTGGTAAGGTAATTGAAGCGTTTGGCTCAGTGGTTATTGGCGGAAACTATGCGGTAGGTTTAGTGGTGTTTTTAATTTTGATCATCATAAACTTTGTAGTAATAACCAAAGGTGCTGGGCGTATTTCTGAAGTATCGGCTCGTTTCACGTTAGATGCTATGCCGGGTAAGCAAATGGCGATAGATGCCGACTTAAACGCTGGCTTTATTAGTGCAGAGCAAGCACGTGAGCGCCGCAGTGAAGTAACCCGCGAAGCCGACTTTTACGGCTCTATGGATGGGGCGAGTAAGTTTGTAAAAGGCGATGCCATTGCCGGTATCGTGATATTAATTATTAATATTGTTGGCGGCTTATTTGTGGGCATGATCCAGCATGACTTGAGCTTTAGCCGCGCAATGGAAGTATATACTTTACTTACCATTGGTGACGGCCTTGTGGCGCAGCTTCCTTCATTATTACTCTCTATTGGTACTGCTATTGTTGTTACTCGCCAAAACGAATCACATAACATGGGTGAGCAATTTAAAGCCCAATTAGGTAACGAAAAATCATTATTTATCGCCTCAGGTATTTTAATCATTATGGGGTTAGTTCCGGGTATGCCTCATATTGCTTTTTTAAGTTTAGGCGCACTACTTGGCTACTTAGCTTACTTTACTCAGCAGCAAAAATTAAAAGCCGCTGCTCTAGCAGCCCAAGAGGCTGAAAGTGGTGCCGTTGCCGGTACTGGCGTTGCAAACAAGCAAGAGCAAAAAGAGCTTGGATGGGACGATGTACAACAAATTGACGTTATTGGCTTAGAAGTTGGCTACAGGCTTATTCCGCTTGTTGACCAATCTCAAGGTGGTGAGCTGCTCAACCGAATTAAAGGGGTGCGTAAAAAGCTATCTCAGGAGCTTGGCTTTTTAGTACCGCCTGTACATATTCGCGATAACTTAGAGTTAGACCCTAATGCGTACCGTATTACCATGATGGGTGTTTCAAGTGGTGAGGGCGAACTCAAACATGGCGATGAACTGGCCATCAACCCAGGGCAAGTATTTGGCCCTATTAAAGGGGTTGAAACCAAAGACCCAGCATTTGGCCTAGATGCGGTGTGGATAAAGCCTGATCAAAAAGACGAAGCACAATCACTAGGTTACACCGTGGTTGACTCAGCCACTGTGGTAGCCACCCACATTAGCCAGTTATTAACTAACAGTGCCGCATTATTGCTCGGGCATGAGGAGGTTCAAAACCTGCTTGATATGTTAGCTAAAAGCCATCCGCGTTTAGTAGAAGGGTTAGTGCCAGAAGTACTACCACTGACAACCGTTGTAAAAGTACTGCAAAACTTATTAAACGAAGGGGTGGCTATTCGTGATATGCGCTCTATTGTTCAAACCCTTGTAGAGTACGGCCCACGTAGCCAAGATGCCGATGTTTTAACAGCTGCAGTGCGTATTTCGCTGCGCCGCTTAATAGTTCAAGACGCTGTGGGAATGTCATCAGAAATCCCTGTCATAACCTTGGCGCCTGAGTTGGAACAGATGTTGCATCAGTCATTGCAAAATGCAGGCGACGAAGGTGCCGGAATAGAACCAAGCCTTGCTGAGCGACTTCAAACATCATTAAACGAAGCGCATCAGAATCAAGAAATGGCCGGAGAACCTTCAATATTGCTAACGTCAGGAATGTTACGCACTGTGTTATCTCGCTTTGTTAAGTACACCATACCGGGTTTAAGGGTGATGTCTTATCAAGAGGTACCAGATGAAAGACAGATCAAGATTGTCAGCTCAGTAGGCCAACAATAAAGATTTTAACAGGGGTTGAACCATGAAGATTAAACGTTTTTTTGCCAAAGATATGCGCACCGCACTGAAAGAAGTTAAAGATGAGCTAGGTGTTGATGCCGTTATTATGTCGAACAAAAAACTCGCTAATGGTGTAGAAATTGTTGCCGCAGTAGATTACGACAAAGCAGCCCCTAAAGCCGCAGCGCAACCACAGGCAGCGCCTGCTCCGCAAAGAGCCGTGCAACAGCCTACTCATAACTTTGTAAAGCCAGAGCCTAAGCGTGCGCAACCTGAGCCACAAGCAAAAGTAGCTGATAGCTTACAAGCTTTATTAGAGCGCCAGTCGCCACGCCCTCGCTCTCCTGAGCTAGCCTCTATGTTTTCGCAATCAGGTATTGATACGTCTGAGCATTACCAAGAGCCAGCACAGCCACGTACGACAAATATGTTTGCACGCGAAAATGAAGCGCCAAAACGCATGCAAACCCAAGCAGACAGCCTAGGCTTTGATGACTTAGATCAAGACTTTGACGATTTAGATGCGCCTGTGGCTCCGCGTCCTCAAGCTAATAACAACGAAAGCGCCCAAATGAGCGCGATGCGTGATGAAATGAACGCAATTCGCCAGTTACTAGAACACCAAGTATCGGGTTTAATGCAGCAAGATATGGCACGTCGCGACCCTACACGTGCATGCATGATTGACCGTTTAGTTGGCATGGGAATAGATAAAGACGTTGCAGAGCAAATGGCGTGTTTTATTCCAGATGACGTATCGCGTCAGCAAGGTTGGAAAGCATTATTGCAAATGGTTGAAGATCAAATGCAAACCACCAACAACGAAATTCTTCGCCAAGGGGGTGTGTACGCCCTTGTAGGGCCTACTGGTGTAGGTAAAACAACCACAGTAGCTAAACTTGCCGCATTAGGCGCACAAAAGTATGGCGCCGACAAAGTTGCCCTAATCACAACTGATACATACAGAATTGGTGCTTATGAGCAGCTTGCAACATATGGTCGTATTATTGGTTGTGGTGTTAAACAAGTAAAAGATGCCAATGAATTAGCTGAAGTTTTATATCATTTACGCAATAAGCGTCTAGTATTAATTGATACAGCGGGTATGAGCCAACGTGATTTACGCCTTACAGAGCAATTAAATACGTTAATGCGCAACCAGCGAGTAGATATACGTAGTTATTTAGTATTAAGTGCCACTGCACAAATAAATGTACTGCAAGAAACCGTAAGACATTTTAAAAAGGTTCAGCTAAGCGGTTGTATTTTCACTAAGTTAGATGAATCATTAAGTTTAGGTGAGATTATTAGTATAGCGATTCAAAATCGCCTTCCAATAGGGTATCTTACTAATGGTCAGCGTGTACCAGAAGATATTCGCGTTGCAAATGCTGAAAAACTAGTAAAAAAAGCTGAGCAATTGTATTTAAAAAGAGCAAAAGCACAACATTCAAGACACCAAGCAGTGGCGTCAAGCACAGTAGGGATGTATGATTAACACAGTATTAGATCAAGCAAGCGGCCTGCGCAAAATGAGTCAAAACAACAACAACGGCGTAAAAGTTATCGCTGTCACCGGCGGTAAAGGAGGGGTGGGTAAAACCAACGTCTCTTTAAATACTGCTATTGCTTTAGGGCAGCAGGGTAATCGTGTATTAGTATTAGATGCCGATTTAGGCCTAGCTAATTGTGATGTAATGCTAGGACTACGTGTTGAAAAAAACTTATCTCATGTCCTTTCAGGCGAGTGCGTACTTGACGAGATTTTAGTTGAAGGCCCAGGCGGTATTAAAATCGTGCCTGCTACATCAGGCTCGCAAAGTATGGTGGAGCTAACCCCATCTGAGCATGCTGGGTTAATTCGTGCCTTTAGTGAGCTTAATACCGAATTTGATATTTTAATTGTAGATACCGCCGCTGGTATTTCTGACATGGTGCTGAGTTTTTCTCGTGCAGCGCAAGATGTCATGGTGGTGGTGTGTGATGAGCCGACCTCTATTACTGATGCCTACGCGCTTATTAAAGTACTTAGCCGCGAGCATGGCGTTTATAAATTTAAAATTGTTGCAAACATGGTGCGCAGTATGCGCGAGGGCCAAGAGCTTTTTGCAAAGCTCTCTAAAGTAACAGACCGCTTTTTAGATGTGTCTATGGAGCTTGTTGCGACTATTCCATATGATGAAAATATGCGTAAATCTACGCGTAAACAAAAAGTAATTGTCGATCTTTTCCCTAATTCACCAGCAGCAGTCGCGTTTAAAACATTAGCGACAAAAGCAGTAAAATGGCCTATACCTAATCAACCTTCAGGACATTTAGAGTTTTTCATTGAGAAGCTAGTAAACGGCTGATTATGACAACATCGGTGAAAAGAGCTATGGGATATCAATCAACACAAAATTTAAATGTGATTGTTGAAAAGCACGCGTCGCTTGTCAAAAAAGTGGCGTGCCATTTAATAGCTCGTCTTCCTCCTAGCGTTCAGCTTGATGACTTAATCCAATCGGGAATGATTGGCCTTATCGAGGCCTCAAAAAACTTTGACGCCAGTAAAGGGGCAAGCTTTGAAACGTTTGCTGGTATTCGTATCCGCGGCGCTATGCTTGATGAAATGCGCAGAGGGGATTGGGCACCACGTTCGGTGCACCGTAAAAGCCGATTAGTAGCCGAAACTATCACAGAATTAGAAAATAGCTTAAATAGAGAACCAAAAGATACTGAAGTAGCTGAAAAACTTGATATTTCGCTAGAAGAATACCATCATATTTTAAATGATGTTAATTCCAGTAAAGTGCTTGGTATAGAAGACCTAGGGGTAGATGAAGATGTTATTAGCCCTGCCGGTCAAGATTTAGCGCTAGACAAACCATTTAATAATGTTAAAAATGAACGGTTTAATAATTCATTGTTAGAGGCAATAAAGTCTTTACCAGAGCGAGATGCAATGGTGCTTTCTTTGTATTACAACGATGAAATGAATTTAAAAGAAATTGGGCATATACTCGATGTAAGTGAATCGCGTGTAAGTCAGATACATGGTCAGGCGATGATTAAGCTCAAAGCAAAAATCAATGACTGGATAAACTAGTAGTAAGTAAATTATAGGTTAAGACCTCACCGGAGGATGTTTTGGATAAAAACATGAAAATTCTTGTTGTTGATGATTTCTCTACAATGAGACGTATTATAAAAAATCTGTTGCGTGACCTAGGGTTCACGAATGTTCAAGAAGCTGACGATGGTTCTACAGCATTACCTATGTTGCAAAATCAGGTTTTTGACTTTGTTGTAACCGATTGGAACATGCCAGGCATGCAGGGTATTGACTTGCTAAGAGCCATTAGAGCTGACGAAAAATTAAAACATATTCCGGTTTTAATGGTGACGGCAGAAGCTAAAAAAGAACAAATAATAGCGGCAGCGCAAGCAGGTGTTAATGGCTATATTGTTAAGCCATTTACTGCTGGTACTTTAAAAACTAAATTAGAAAAAGTGTTTGAACGCTTAGGTTAATGAGAGGAGAGGCTTATGTCAGCACCAGCTGCGCCTCAAATTACTTTAGAACAAGCTCGTCAGCTCGTCGTTTTTTTAGAAAATGGTGAGCAAGATAAAGCTGATCAATTAATTTTAGATACTGCCTCTCAAGAGCAATCGCAGCTTTTTGCTGAAGTAGGTAAGTTAACACGCCAATTACACGAAGCCCTTAAAAGCTTTGAACTTGATACGCGTTTAACCGATTTAACCACTGATGCAATTCCGGATGCGAAAAAGCGCTTAAACTATGTCATGGAAATGACAGAAAATGCAGCTAATAAGACAATGGATGCGGTCGAAGCAAGCCTCCCTATTGCGCAGCAGCTAGCAGATGAAATTGCACATATTAAGCCTACTTGGGATAGGCTTATGAACCGCGAAATAGAGCTGGGCGAGTTTAAAACCTTATGCCACAGCATCGACAAGTTTATGAACAGCTCTCATCATAAAACCGATGAGTTGCAAACTTTAATGACTAATGTACTAATGGCGCAGGATTTTCAAGATTTAACCGGCCAGGTTATCCGCCGTGTAATTGAATTAGTCAGAGAAGTAGAAGAAAGTTTAATCCACCTTTTAACAGCATTTGCTGCACAAGATGACAGCATTGCTGAAAGTAAAGAACAACAAGAAACAGAAGAACTGGTTGCCGCACAAACATTAGCAGGTCCTGAAGGCCCTATTATTGATAAAGAGTCGCGAAGTGATGTTGTATCTGACCAAGACGAGGTCGATGACCTATTATCAAGTTTGGGCTTCTAAGAGGAGAGTAACTGCATGAGCTTTGAAGTCGATGAAGATATTTTACAAGACTTTCTTGTAGAGGCTGGAGAAATCCTAGAGCTTTTATCTGAACAGTTAGTTGAGCTAGAAAATAACCCAGAAGATACTGAGTTACTAAATGCTATTTTTAGGGGCTTTCATACCGTAAAAGGGGGAGCTGGCTTTTTAGCTATGACTGAGCTTGTTGATGCCTGTCATGGTGCTGAAAACGTATTTGATCTCTTACGCCAAGGGGTTAGAACCGTTAATTCAGAATTAATGGATGTGATTTTACAAGCACTAGATACCATTAATGAAATGTTTGCCACTATTCAAAACCGCGAACAGCCAGACCCAGCAGACCCTCAATTATTAGAAACCCTTCACAAACTTGGTCAACCGCCTACGGATGATGAGCTTACTGAAACAGCCCCCGACGTTGTTGAACAAGAACCCGCAGCTCCCGTTAGCGCAACAGATGATGAAGACCCATTTGCATTTGATGAACTATTTGATGTGGCAGGTTCTAGCCCTTCAGCAGATAGCACGCAAATTGACGAAATTACAGAAGATGAATTTGAAAGCTTACTCGATGAGCTACACGGCAAAGGCCAAAGCCCGGTGTCGCAACCAAGTGCAAGTGCAGAGCCAGATTCAAGTTCAGATATTACCGATGATGAATTTGACAGTTTATTAGATGAATTACACGGTGTAGGTAGTTTTGGTCCGGTTGCAGGAGATACTTCAAGCAGTGAGCCAGAAGTAAAACACACAGCACCACCAGCGGCTGTTACAAATGATAGCGGTGATGATGAAATCAGCGATGATGAATTTGAAGCACTGCTTGATGAACTGCATGGTAAAGGCGCCGCACCAGAATCAAAAGAAGCTGACACACCTGCACCGCAGTCACCTAAGGCTGCACCTGTAGCACAAACGCCAACAAAACCTACGCCAGCACCTGCAGCAAAACAAGCTCCGGCGGCAAAAGCAGCTGCGCCTAAACCTAAAGTGGCTGAAAAACCAGCGAGTAGCGCTGCACCTAAAAAAGCTACGCCTCCACCTGCTGAAACCACAGTACGTGTTGATACAAAGCGTTTAGACCAAATAATGAATATGGTTGGCGAGTTGGTATTAGTACGAAATAGGTTGGTCAGTTTAGCGACCAATACAGACAGTGAAGCGATGGGTAAGGCAATATCAAATCTTGATGTGGTCACTGCTGATATTCAAGGTGCAGTAATGCAAACGCGAATGCAGCCTATCAAAAAAGTGTTTGGCCGATTCCCTCGCGTAGTACGTGACTTAGCCCGTAGCTTAAATAAAGAAATTGATTTACAGCTTGTAGGTGAAGAAACCGATTTAGATAAAAACTTAGTTGAGGCATTGGCCGATCCGTTGGTGCATTTAGTGCGAAACTCAGTTGACCATGGTATTGAAATGCCAGCAGCGCGTGAAGCTGCGGGTAAGCCTAGAACCGGTAACGTTACATTATCGGCTTCGCAAGAAGGCGACCATATTTTGTTAACCATTAAAGATGATGGTGCAGGTATGGATGCGGAAAAACTGAAAAAAATAGCGATCAGTAAAGGCGTTATTGACCATGATCAGGCAAGTCGCTTATCAGATACAGAAGCGTATAACTTAATATTTGCACCAGGCTTTTCGACCAAAGAAGAGATATCTGATATTTCTGGCCGTGGCGTAGGCATGGATGTAGTAAAAACTAAAATTACGCAGCTTAATGGCTCTGTGAGTATACAGTCAGAGTTGGGCGTGGGGACTATTTTAGAGATAAAAGTACCACTAACACTGGCTATTTTACCTACGCTGATGGTTATTGTTGGTGAGCAAACGTTTGCGTTACCACTTGCTGGTGTGAGTGAAATATTCCACTTAGATTTAACCAAAACCAATGTGGTAGATGGTCAGCTCACAATTATTGTTCGTAAAAAAGCGATACCGCTATTTTACTTAGAGCATTGGCTAGTTAAAGGTGCTGATTGTTCTCAGCGAAAAGCGCAAGGTCATGTGGTAATTGTACAAATAGGTACTCAGCAAGTTGGCTTTGTGGTTGATTCATTAATTGGCCAAGAAGAAGTTGTTATTAAGCCTCTTGATGCGTTATTACAAGGTACGCCTGGAATGGCTGGTGCAACAATTACATCTGACGGTGGTATTGCGCTGATTCTGGATGTACCTAATATGCTTAAGCATTACGCAGGATAAAATGTAGGCATACCTGTGTATGCCTACACATAAATTTAATAAGAGAGCGCAATGGCCGTAAAAGTTTTAGTTGTTGACGATTCCAGTTTTTTTCGCCGTCGAGTAAGCGAAATCCTTGAACAAGACAGCGGTATTGAAGTAATAGGTTTTGCTGTTAACGGTAGAGAAGCCGTAGAAAAAACAGCGCAGTTACGTCCAGATATGATCACCATGGATGTAGAAATGCCTGTGCTTGATGGTATTAGCGCAGTAAAAGAAATTATGGCGAGTAACCCAACGCCAATACTTATGTTTTCTTCATTAACTCGCGACGGTGCAACCGCAACTTTAGATGCACTTGATGCCGGAGCTATGGACTTTTTACCGAAAAAGTTTGAAGACATTGCACGAAATAACGAAGATGCAATTAAGTTATTGCAAGCTAAAGTGAAGGAAATTGGTCGCAGGCGTGCACCGCGCCCTGTTAGGCCATTAACATCAAGTAAGACTACTGCTCCATCTGCAAGCAAACTTGGCACAACAAGCTCATCGCTTAAACAACCTGATAGAAGCTTTCAACGTGCTGCCCCAGTACAGACAACAACTACACCCAGTATGCCCACGCGTGCCAGCGGTAAACACTATCAAATAGTGGCTATTGGCACTTCAACTGGCGGGCCAGTTGCTTTACAAACTATATTAACCCAATTACCTGCTAACTTTGCACACCCTATTTTGTTAATTCAGCACATGCCGGCGGCATTTACGCCTGCGTTTGCGGCACGTTTAAATAGCCTTTGCAAAATACGCGTTAAAGAAGCGCAACAAGGTGACAGGCTAGAAGCCGGCACAGCCTACTTAGCACCTGGTGGACAGCAAATGATGGTAGAGGGGCGAAGTGGTAACAAAACGTTGCGTGTATTTGAAGATAATAGTGAACGAATAAGCTACAAACCAAGCGTTGATGTGACTTTTGCAAGTGTTGCTAAAAGCTACCAAGGAGACGTACTTGCTATTGTTTTAACCGGCATGGGCGCTGATGGACGTGATGGCGCGCGAATGCTTAAGCAATCTGGCGCAACAATTTGGGCGCAAGATGAAAAAAGCTGTGTGGTATACGGTATGCCTCAAGCTATTGCCAACGCTGGGCTTGCCTCTGAGCATTTAGCGTTAAACGACGTAGCAGCAAGAATAAAAAGAGAGACTGGTTGTGGATAAGCTCTCTGTTTTAGGGTTAATCATTGCGCTGGGCGCTATAGCGATTGGTTACTCTTTAGAGGGTGGCGTTGTCACGGCGTTATTTAATGGCCCTGCACTTATTATTGTACTTGGCGGCACCTTAGGGGCTGTTATGTTGCAAACGGCGACAAGCACCTTTAAAAAAACGCTAAGCATGAGCCATTGGGTGTTTTTTTCACCCCAGTACAATATTGAGCAAGCCATAGAGCAAATTAAAACGTGGTCGCATAAAGCTCGCCAGGAAGGGTACTTAGCGCTTGAAAAAGAGGCACTTAGTCACCCAGATCCTTATGCAGCAAAAGGGCTTAGTTTACTAGTAGATGGGTGTTCGGAGCAAAAGCTACGCGACACCTTAGAAATAGATTTAATGCTTGAGCGAGACCGCTTACTTGAAGCAAGTAGAGTGTACGAAGCCATGGGCGGATATAGCCCAACTATAGGTATTTTAGGGGCTGTACTTGGTCTTATTCAAGCAATGTCATTTATTACCGACCCTCAAAAGCTAGGTGCAGGGGTCGCCACCGCATTTATTGCAACAATATATGGGGTGGGTTTAGCTAACTTATTATTTTTACCTATGGCCAATAAGCTTAAGCAGCGAGTAGAGCAAAAAATGCTTTACCATGAAATGATGGCCGAAGGGGTGATTGCTATAAGCCTTGGCGAAAGTCCTATCAACATAGAATTAAAGCTTGAAGCTTATCGCACAGAGCGCCCTAATGTCGTGGTAGAGTAACTTTTATGTTACGCCGGCGCTTACGTCAATCAGCTGAAAAAAATCAACATACAGAACGTTGGTTAGTCTCTTATGCTGATTACATGACCATTATGTTTGCCTTTTTTGTGGTTATGTATGCCATTGCCATAAATAAAGAAGAAAGTTTTCAAATCCTCTCCGACTCCCTAGAACAGGTTTTTGACAAATCAGCAAGGCAACAATCGCAACAAGGTGAGGGCGTGACAGGCGAAGGGCTACTTACTGACCGTGTTACCCCTGAGCAAGAGTTATTGTACGGTGAGAGCATTCAAAAACAGGAGTCTGGCCCAGAGCTGTTAGATGGACATAGTGATACCAGCAATATAAAACAAAAACATTTAGGTAAACCACTCGATAGTTTGTTAACTAAATTACATTCAGCACTTATTGATGAAATTCGTGATGGAGAAGCCAGTTTAGAGCTCAACCAAGATTGGCTTATTATTGAGCTAAGTTCAGGAATGCTGTTCTCAAGTGGTAGCTCTGTGGCCCATGCGCGAGCTAAGCAAGTCGTAAAAATTGTAAAAGATATTATTGCCCCAGTAGATAACTACATAAGGGTAAGAGGTTACACAGATAACGAAAGTATTCGCAATGAAATGTTTCGCTCTAACTGGGAGTTGTCAGTTGCACGGGCGACCTCTATTTTAGTTGAATTAGAAACGTTAGGAATTAACCCAGCGCGAATGGCAATCGAGGGGTATGGGCAATACTCACCTTTTGCCGATAACGACACCGCAGCGGGTAGAGCAGAGAATCGTAAAGTTGTTATTGCGCTTTCTAAGTATGGCTTAGTACAACAAACCACCGAAAATGAAGCTGAGCCTGATGAGCAAGTTCAACAAGCTGCGCCTGAGCCAGAGGTCGAACTTCCCTCTGATGATAACTCTATTAAAATAATTCGTTTA
The DNA here is from genome assembly GCF_001399995.1 of Pseudoalteromonas sp. P1-11. NCBI lineage: Bacteria > Pseudomonadati > Pseudomonadota > Gammaproteobacteria > Alteromonadales > Pseudoalteromonadaceae > Pseudoalteromonas > Pseudoalteromonas sp. P1-11. Next base: position 641,161 of record NZ_LJSP01000002.1, on the reverse strand, counting down.
CCTCATGGTGGCATCAGAATCACCACGCGCAATGAACAGTAATTAGGACTTAATGTGAAGATTTGGACAGTAGCAAATCAAAAGGGCGGTGTAGGTAAAACCACAACGGCTGTCAGTCTTGCTGGTATTTTGGCCTTGCAAGGTAAACGCGTATTACTCATTGATACCGACCCTCACGCCTCACTAACGTACTATTTTGGTATTGATTCTGAAGATTTAGAAGTCAGTGTGTACGATATTTTTGCCCGCGGCACCTCAATGCAAAGTGAAGAAGTACTTCAAGCATTGTGCCCCTCTACGATGGAAAACCTGGATATATTGCCCGCGACGATGGCTATAGCAACCCTCGATAGAAGTATGGGCAATAAAACGGGAATGGGCTTAATTTTAAAAAAAACACTTGCAAAAATTAGTGAACATTACGATTATGCGCTGCTTGATTGCCCGCCCGTTTTAGGTGTTTTAATGGTGAACGCATTAGCCGCCAGCGAACGTATTTTAGTGCCAGTGCAAACTGAGTTTTTGGCGCTCAAAGGGCTTGATAGAATGATGCGCACTATGGAATTAATGCAAAGCTCTCAAGCGAAACAGTACCAATATACTATAATCCCTACTATGTATGATAAGCGCACTAAAGCGTCGCTTGAAGCCTACAAAACGTTGCAAAATACATATAAAGATAAAGTATGGCCAGGAGTGATCCCCGTTGATACAAAGTTTAGAGATGCAAGCCTTGCACAAAAGGTGCCCATAGAGTTTTGCCCACGTTCGCGTGGGGTTTACGCTTATAAAGCGTTATTAGATTATTTAATTGGACAAGGTTAATGAATGAGTAAGCAATTATTTGCTAATGAAAAAGTAATGACTCAATACTTAGGGGCGCTATTATGCGAAGACGAACCTGAGGAAAACCTTGAGCCTGTAGCAAAGCTACTTGAGCAAGTACCTAGTGCCTTACAAAACGACGAAGTACTTTTAAAGCCCAAAGCGCAATTAAAAGTAACCGAGCAGCTTTATTCTGAGCAAGTAAAAGAGAGTAATAGCGAGGCTGACGCCACTATTTCGCCACCTGCACCTATTGAGCCTGAGCCATTAGAGACACCTGAGGTGCAAACCCAGTTAAGTACAGAACCTGCTCCTTTATTACATAGCCAAGAAGATTACTTTGAAGGTGAATTTCAGGCTCTGTTTTTTGAAGTGGCTGGTTTAACATTGGCTGTTCCTTTGAAAGCGCTTGGAGGAATTCATCAATTAGGTGAAGTAAATCATTTATTTGGTAAGCCAAAGTGGTTTAAAGGCGTTATGCTTAATAGAGATGAAAAGCTAAACGTAGTTGATACTGCCCGTTGGGTAATGCCTGAAAAGTACGATGAAAAGTTAGAGGCCTCTCTTAATTATCAGTATTTAATAACCCTGGGCGATAGCAACTGGGGTTTATTAGCCGAAAAGTTAATAAATAACATTACATTGAGTAAAGAAGATGTAAAATGGCGAAAAAACAGTGGCAAACGCCCTTGGCTTGCCGGTGTTATTAAAGAAAAAATGTGTGCTTTAATAGATGTAGATAATTTAAATGCACTATTAGAAAAAGGCTTAGATAGCCGTCAGTAGTAACGACCATTACGGGGTAACAGCATGAGCGAAGATAGACTATTATCAGCGAATAAAAACGCAGATAACAACGATGAAATTTTACAGTGGGTAACGTTTAAGCTTGAAGAAGAAACGTATGGCGTCAACGTAATGCAGGTGCAAGAAATTTTACGTTATACCGAAATTGCCCCAGTACCTGGAGCACCTTCATACGTTATTGGCATTATAAATTTACGTGGTAACGTAGTCACTGTTATTGATACTCGTGCACGCTTTGGTTTGCCTGCTGCAGATGCAACTGATAACTCTCGCATTTTAATTATTGAAGCAGAAGAGCAAGTAATTGGTATTTTAGCTGATAGTGTTTCTGAAGTTGTGTATTTACGCAGCTCTGAAATAGACAGCGCCCCAAATGTTGGTACCGAAGAAAGCGCTAAGTTTATCCAAGGTGTATGTAACCGCGATAACGAATTACTTATTTTAGTCGATTTAAATAAATTACTTAGCGATGACGAATGGGATGAGTTAAGCGATATTTAAGCTTTACCACTAAAATTATGTTGTTACTCAGTATCGCAATAGCAGCGCTAGGGATAGGTTTAATATCCCTGGCGCTAATTGTTGCATTAAAAAATAAACAGTCGGCGGAGCTTAATGCGGTATCACAGCAATTAAAAGATACCTCAGAGCAAACACATATATTACGCAGTGAAGTGTCTGAGCTCAGAACAGGGCTTTTAAGTATTGGTAAGCGCGTACTTGAAGTTGAGCAACAAAATCAAGAGTTGATGCAACAACAAGCTGCCCAAAAATATGATGACCCAGACGCAAAAATATATTCTCGTGCTGTTAAAATGGTTGAGCTTGGCGCAGATTTAGATGAGGTGATACGCGAGTGCGAGCTTCCTAGGGCTGAAGCTGAACTATTATTTTCGTTACATAAACAAAAAGACGCCTAGCGTCTTTTTTGCTTTTAACTACACAATACCAATGTGCAGTAATACTTAATAAATGGGGAGATATAATTTATCCACCTAGTTATGCCTTTACATTTAGCTTACCTTGAAAGTCTTGCCAGCCAGGTGGGAACTGCCCACGAAGCACGTACGAAAAAGCAATCAATTCAGCAATAACATAATAAAGCTCTTTAGGTATTTCCTCTCCCAATTCTAAGTGTGAGAGTGTTTTAGCAAGTGCTTCATCTTGGTGGATCATAATGCCTTTTTGTTTCGCTGCTGCGATTATTTCATCGGCCAACTCGCCAAACCCTTTTACACTTACCGCGGGGGTGCTTCCTGCTTCATACAACAGGCCAATCGCGGATTTATTATTTGCTGCTAAATTAGAGGTGTCAGTCATGTTAAACCTTAATATTTATAATGGCATGCGATTGATAAAACGCTTGATGACTAGCATCTGCGCGTTTTAAGTTTAGCTCGCCAACTTGCAAGCCATGCTGAGCTAATTTAGCCCTGAGGCTATCTAAGTGAGGGTGTGCAATTGCACTTACTTCTTGGCTAGAGGCAAGCAGCTGGCAATCGAGTGCTTTGTCCATAAGTTCAGCCACTATTTGTAATTGCCCTTGCTGTGCATAATCAAAATTTAATCTAACAAACCACACGTTTTTTTCGGTTTTATCTACACTGGCTTTTTTATATTGCCCTAAGGTTATCTCTGTTTGTCCCGCTTCAGGCGGAAGTTTCATCGGAAATAAAAACTGTGCTAGCGGATTTGTGTCGCTTTGTTGGTTTGGCGTAGTTACTTGTACTTGGCTAAGGGTATTTTTAACTTGTAGCAGCTCTGGGGCAAGCTCTTGTATTTGTGTTTGTTGAAGTTGCTCTAATAGTTTATCCGCGCTTTTACCTACTTTAAAAGTAGGTAAAAGCACATTAAGTAGGGCATCAACCCCTGTGTGGTTATTAAACGTTAGCGAAGTACTTGATTGGCTTATTATTGGCGCCGCTAAAATAGTAACCGCAAGTTGCTCAAGCCCTTTTGTAAAGCTACTTTGTAGTGTGTCGTTTGGCGTAGTAAGCGGTTGTAAGGTACTTAAAAGCTCTCGCTGTATGGTGGCTGGGTGCACATTAGTACTGGAGACCATTCTATTAAAAGCTTGATTCACTAAACGCGTAAGATCAGGTGTATTTTGAGTAGCTTTACTTGCTATGTCAGTAATTTGGCTACTCAACAATGTTTTAGGGTTGGAAGCGCTATTTGGGCGCTCACTCTCTGTTGGCAAATTTAAAAGCGAGGTTAAAAGTTTAGCCTCTGTTGGTTGTAACTGTTGACTTACAGCTGTGTTAAAAAGTGAGTGAGACAAACTGGGTTGGTTAGGAGTATTTACCTGTGAAGTTGTGGCATGTAGTGTTTTTAAACTCAGCGGCACAGAAGAGTTGCCTTGCGTACTTACATTTGTTGGTTGGGCGCTCACTGCATGGGGCTGAGCTGCGTTGTTTGCTGATTGCCATAACGACACACTCGCCTTTAATTGCTGGGTTATTTGCACTAAAGGAGGAAGCTGCGCAAAGTGTTTAGCTAAAGGGCTGCTAGGGGTAAAAGAATGATTAGCAACTTCTGCGGTTATATTTAGCTTGCTTAAATTAGGGTTTGTTAGCGTGTTTATTTGTGTAGGCGTTTTATTTACATCAAGCTTAGCTTGTTGAGCCTGCAAAGGCGGCGTTTTACTCGCAAAGGGTTTGTTTTCAAAGTATTTAACGGCATCGTTAATTCGCGTTTTTATATCACTAAAGCTACTTTGTAACCATGACTTTATAGGGCTTTGTGCACTTAACTGCGGGCTTGTTATATCAGCGGAGGGTCTGGCTGCATTTTGCTGCTGTGATAAAACCAAGTCGGTAAAGGGTTTACTAAATGAGTTATTAAGTGCGACCTGCATTTTAGGTAAGTTAGTTTTAATGAGCAGCTTATCTGCTTGATTAGTAATATTTACTGCCACGGGCTTGCTAGGCAATTCACTAAGCTGTTTATTGGTTATCGGGGTTGTGAACGAGCCGCTATGCTGAGGGTGCGAAATAATAGCTAATTTAGGCGTTGCTTGTAGTTGCGCGCTGGGCAGTAAGTTAGTTAATAGCTGCGAAATTTTATGTTGGCTGAGAGTTTGAGTATGGACGGTGTCAGCAAAGCGGTTAATAACATTTATTTGTGCGCCTTTATTGGTTGTATTAATAAGTACCTGTAATGGCTGCTCGGTATTTAACAGCTGTGCGGTTTCTTTGTTAATTGCAATACTGGCATTAAGGCTAGGTATCATAAGCTGCGGTGACGGCGAAAGCTGTACATTGACTGGCAAAGGTTTACTTTGTATTTCACTACCGGTACTAACATAATTTAAAAAACGCTGCAGTTGTGATGCGTTGCTAAGTGTTATATTGGTATTGTTAGGAGTAATATTTAGCTGCTTTCCATCAGCGCTGAGCTGTATGTTAGCACTTGCTATTTTGTCTGTATTTTGAGGGGCATGCGTTATGCCTAAGCGTAGAGTTTGCCAGTGTTTATCTATTAAAACATCGAGTGTAATTGAGCCTTTTGAAAACTGAATATTTTTAGCCGCAAGTACCTGATCTGGTAATTGTACTAATTCGTCCGAAGTGCTCGGGGCGCTTTGGTTATTAACCAATGAATTAGATAATGTGATTTGCGTTGGATTATTCATTATTTTAAATCAAGTTTTCGCTAATTTTCGTGAATCGATTTTAAAGCAATATTCGTATTACCCTATCATTATGGTAGACTAACGCCTAATTTTTGGCATAGAGAAACGTCATCTTGTTACACATTAAGTCCGTCACCTGCATCAAGCAAGAACGTTGTTTGTTTGCGGATCTTAATTTTAGCCTAAATAGCGGTCAAATCATGCAATTAGCAGGTCCTAACGGGGCTGGCAAAACATCATTATTGCGTATTGTCGCAGGCTTTAGTGTGCCTGATGAAGGTGCTATTTTTTATAACCAGCAAGCTATTACCAAGCATTATGAAGAGTACGCCACAGACCTGCTATTTATAGGCCATAAAACCGGTGTCAATGTGCAGCTCAGCGCACTGGAAAACGTACGCCATTGGTTACACATTAACGGCTATACAAATGAGCCCGACTTATATCCAATTTTAGCTAAGCTTGGCTTAGTGGGCCTTGAAGATGTGCCGGTAAGAATGCTCTCTGCAGGGCAGCAGCGTCGTGTCGCTTTAGTGCGATTATGGTTAAGCGATGCAAAACTATGGGTGCTTGATGAACCCTTTACTGCACTTGATAAAAATGGCGTTGCCTTTTTACAACAACGTTTTTCTGAGCATTTAAAAAGTGGTGGCGCTATTTTACTAACAACCCATCAAGATTTAACAACACAGTTTGAAAACCTACAAACGGTGACCTTGGAGTATCGTTACTGATGACTCGTCAACATTCATATTGGCTGCTGTTTAGTGCGGTATTTAGTAAAGATGTAAAGCTTGCGTTTCGCCAGCGTGCTGAAATTATCAATCCTATCTTGTTTTTTCTCATTGTTATTTCTTTATTTCCGTTAGCAATTGGCCCAGAGCCCGGTCTATTAAACAGAATGGCGCCAGGTATTATTTGGGTAGCAGCTTTGCTCTCTACCATGCTTGGACTCGATAAATTATTCAGAGACGACTATAACGATGGCTCGTTGGAGCAGTTAATTGCATCATCGTACCCGCTATCACTCACCGTGTTGGCTAAAGTTGCGGCGCATTGGGTTGTTACCGGTTTACCATTAGTATTAATGACACCGTTATTTGCTTTATTGCTAAATTTAGAGAGCTCTGCGCTGTTAGCGACCGTAATAACATTATTATTAGGCACGCCATTATTAAGCTTTATTGGTGCAATTGGGGCTGGCCTTACTGTGGGATTACAAAAAGGCGGCATTTTAATGAGCCTATTAGTGTTGCCTTTGTATATTCCTGTTTTAATTTTTGCAACGTCAGCCATTGATACCAGTACTATGTCGCTGGATTATAGCGGGCAGCTTGCCATTCTTGGGGCCATGTTAGTAGTTGCTATTATGTGCGCACCCATCGCCATATCGTCAGCATTAAAAGTGAGTGTAAGTTAATATGTGGAAGTGGTTACATCCCTACGCAAAAGCAGAGCGCGCATATCAATTATGTAATACGTTACTGCCTTATTTTGCCGTTGTTACGGTTATAAGTATGCTTGTTGGTTGGATTTGGGGCTTAGGTTTTGCACCGGCTGATTATCAACAAAAAGACAGCTACCGTATTATTTTCATTCATGTTCCATCGGCTATTTTGTCTATGGGCGCATACTCTTCTATGGCTATAGCAGCTATTGTCGCTTTAGTGTGGCAATTACGTAACGCTGAACTTGCTGTAATTGCTATTGCCCCGGTGGGAGCATGTGTTACAGCTATTGCCTTAATTACCGGCGCTGCATGGGGTAAACCTATGTGGGGTGCTTGGTGGGTATGGGATGCACGTTTAACCTCTGAACTTATTTTATTGTTTTTATACTTAGGCGTGCTGTCGCTTTACCATGCCTTTGAAGATAAAAAATCAGCAGGGCGCGCAGCGTCTATTTTAGCCATTGTAGGGGTAATTAATTTACCTGTTATTCACTACTCCGTAGAGTGGTGGAACACTCTGCACCAAGGCGCAACAATCACAAAGCTTGATACAAAAGCCATTGACCCAAGTATGTTTTGGCCGCTTATGGTAAATATTTTAGCGTTTGCAGCGTTTGTGGGCACTGTAACGTTAATTCGCCTTAAAAATGAAATTTTACAACGTGAAAAGCATCGACCTTGGGTTCGAGCCTTGTTAAGTAAGGGGTAAATTATGCAGTTTGACTCTTTTTCTGATTTTATTGCAATGGGAGGCTACGGGTTTTATGTGTGGCTTTCATTTGGTACATGCGCCTTAATTTTGTTGGGCATTTTATTTAGCTCTTTACGTGATACAAAACGTATCATGGCCTCAGTAGAGCAGCAAGTTGCGCGCGAAGCGCGAATTAAAAAAGCGAAGCAGGAACAAATCTCATGAACCCAAGACGTAAAAAACGCCTATTGGTAATTATTGCAGTACTGTTTGGTATTGGTGCCTCTGTAGGCTTAGTGCTTTATGCACTACAAGAAAACATAAACTTATTTTATACACCAAGCGAGCTAATAGACGGCAAAGGCCCAGATAAAGAAAAGCCGCAAATAGGGCAAAAGTTGCGTATTGGCGGTATGGTTGTGCCGGGTTCTGTCATTCGTAATGAACAAAGTTTACAAGTCAGCTTTAAATTGATTGATACTGGGCCATTAGTAACAATTAAATACCAAGGCATTTTGCCTGACTTATTTCGCGAAGGCCAAGGTATTGTAGCGCAAGGTGTGCTTGTAGAACCAAACGTGATTGAAGCTTTTGAAGTACTGGCTAAGCATGATGAAGAATACATGCCAGCAGAAGTAGCAGAAGCCGTAAAAGGAATTAAACACGAAAAACCAAAATACAACCTAGATAGCGGTAGCTAATATGATCCCAGAACTTGGTTATTTTTCTTTAACGCTTGCCATGGTGCTAAGCGTTTTACTGTGTATTTTTCCGCTGTGGGGCGCGCATACCGGTAATCTTCGTTTAATGCGTGCGGCCCCGTCTTTAGCCGTTGGGCAATTTGCTTTTGTACTTCTCTCGTTTGCTGCGCTTATCTATGCCAGCTTAACAGATGACTTTACGGTATCTTATGTGGCGTATCATTCAAGTAGTACGTTGCCTTGGTATTATAAAATTACCTCTACGTGGGGTGGGCACGAAGGCGCTATTTTACTCTGGCTTGTAATGCAAGCAGGGTGGACCGCCGTAGTTGCTATGCGTTCTAAATCGCTACCTTGGGTGTTGCGTGCACGCGTTTTAGGTGTGCTTGGCTTTTTAGGTGTCGGTTTTATGATGTACACACTACTGCTTTCAAGCCCGTTTGAACGCTTACTGCCGTATTTTCCTGTTGAAGGGCGTGATTTAAATCCGCTTCTACAAGACCCAGGTATGATCATTCATCCGCCATTACTGTATATGGGATATGTAGGGTTATCGGTTGCGTTCTCATTTGCTATTGCAGCACTTTTAACAGGTAAACTTGATAACACCTGGGCTAAATGGTCTCGCCCATGGACGATGACTGCTTGGGGCTTTTTAAGTTTAGGAATAACCATAGGCAGCTGGTGGGCTTACTCTGAGCTTGGCTGGGGTGGCTGGTGGTTTTGGGATCCGGTAGAAAACGCATCGCTTATGCCCTGGCTAGTCGCTACGGCTTTATTGCACTCTTTGAGCGTGACAGAAAAGCGCGGTGTATTTAAATCGTGGACTGTGCTGCTTGCCATCGCTGCATTTTCCCTAAGCTTATTAGGCACCTTTATTGTTCGCTCAGGCATTATTGTATCGGTGCATGCATTTGCCACTGACCCCGATAGAGGTTTATTCATTCTAGCCTTTTTAGGCATTGTTGTTGGCGGCGGTTTATCGTTGTATGCGCTGCGCGTATCACAAGTTAAAAGCGAAGGCCGTTACAAGTTTGTATCACGCGAAGTGGCGCTGTGGCTTAACAACATCTTTTTAGTGGTAGCCACATTAATTGTTCTTTTAGGCACTTTGTTACCTATGGTTCATAAAGAAATGGGCCTAGGCAGTATTTCTATTGGCGAACCGTTCTTTAATAAAATGTTTGCCATTTTATTAGTACCATTTGCCATATTAATGGGAATAGGGCCTTTTCTTCGTTGGAAACAAAACAAGTGGGCTGTACTACAAAATAAAGTATTAATAGGTGTGTTAATAAGTGTTGTTATTACCTGTGCGTGGTTGTTCTCAAGCTACGATGTCGTAAAGCCACTTACATTATTAGCCACCACCTTAGGTGTATGGGTTGCTGTCTCTACTGCCATAGATTTATACGCCAAGGCGTCGGTTCACGGAACGCTAAAAGAAGGCATTAAACGTTTAGGTATTAGCTACTGGGCTATGGTGCTAGGTCACGTTGGTTTAGCATTTGTTATTGCAGGCGTTACGCTTACTTCGGCGTACTCAGTAGAGCGTGATGTTTCTATGAAGCAAGGCGATATTGTTACGCTTAACCAATACGAATACCGATTTGATGGCGTTAAATCAATACGCGGCCCTAACTACAGTGGACATGCTGGTGTAGTGTCGGTATTCAATAACGATAAGCTAGTGACTGAGTTACATGCAGAAAAACGCAAATACGATATTGGTATGCAATTTATGACCGAAGCGGCAATTGATGCCGGCTTTACTCGCGACCTATATTTAGCGCTCGGAGAGCAATTAAGTAAAGGGGCATGGTCACTGCGTATTTATCACAAACCTTTCGTGCGTTGGATGTGGATAGGCGGTGTACTTATATCGCTTGCAGGGTTTATGATTTTATTTGATAAACGCTACCGTACATCAGCAAGTACACGCAAAAAAGCGTTGGAGAATGCGTAATGAACCGTAAAATTTTAGCTTTAGCACCGTTATTAATATTCATATTTTTATGTGTATTTTTGTATCAAGGTTTGTTTGCCAACCCGCGTGAAATTCAAACCGGTCGACTAGGCCAAACGATGCCTGCGTTTAACCTGCCTGATTTAATGCAAGATGATAAGCGCTGGACAGATGAAAGCCTAAAAGGCGAAGTTTATTTACTTAATGTATGGGGGACTTGGTGCCCTACATGTTTAGTTGAACTAGGGTATTTAACTAAGCTACGCGAGCAAGGCGTAAAAATTATTGGTTTGTACTATGTACAAGGGTACGATGCCGATTTTGATGGCCCATTTGATATGCAGGCTTTGCGTACCGATGTGAGCGATATGCTCAGCCGTGCAGGCGACCCATACCAATTTAATATTTTAGACTTGCACCGTACCTTATCACTTGATTTAGGTGTATCAGGTGCCCCTGAAACATTTTTAGTGGATAAAACGGGTAAAATTTTATTACACCATACAGGGGATCTAAATCCGCGCGTATGGCGTGCTAAATTTGCCCCTGTTATGCAGGAGCTAAATTAATGCGAGTGTTTTTATTAACCCTGAGCTTTTTTATAAGTATGGCAGTGTATGCCGAGCAAGATCGCTACCAGTTTGACAATAACCAACAAGCCGTGCGCTTTGAAGAGTTAACCAAAGAGCTCAGGTGCCCTAAATGTCAAAACCAAAATATTGCAGACTCTGATGCCATTGTTGCAAAAGATTTACGCGACAAGGTACTCGCGTTGGTAAAAGAAGGTAAAACAAAAGACGAAGTAATCGATTACATGATAGACAGATACGGTTATTTTGTTCATTACGATCCGCCTGTAACACCAGCCACATTAGTACTTTGGGTTTTACCTGTACTTATTGTTATTTTGGGTTTTGGTTTTATTGTAATTCGCCAGCGTAAGGCGTCAGTTAAGCAAACCTGGAACAGCGATGATGAAGCAAAACTTGCTAAGTTAATTGCAGAAAATAAACGTCAGGAGCAAAATTAATGATTTTAATGTGGGCGTGTTTTGCTTTACTCACACTAATTGCACTGGCTTTTATTATGTTGCCTTTTTTAAAAAAAGAGCGCGTGCAAACCATTACTCACAATGCTAATGCAGAATTGATCAGCATTTACGAGCAGCGTTTAGTTGAGCTGCAAAACGACTTAGACAATCAACGTATTGATGCGCAAAACCACAGTGAATCGGTTATTGAGCTAAAACGTCGTTTATTGAACGAGCTTTCACCAGAAAAATCGCTTAATAGCAAAGGTAATAACCGTATTTTTGCTTTAACAGGCGCAGCATTTTTATTAGCCCTCACCGGTGTTTTTTACACCTTTACAGGGAGCCAGCAGCAAATAGCAGCGTGGTATGATGCAATGGATAACCTTGCAGATTATGGCGAGCGTGCGGTAATGCAAAAAGGTGAGCCATTAACTCAAAACGAGTTGCAAGCGTTTGCTTTAGCGCTGCGCACTAAGCTTAGTGAATCAGGCGATGACGAAGTTGCGTGGATGCTGCTTGGACGTGTGGCTATGTCGTTAAACGAATTTGATATGGCGCAGCAATCGTTTGATAAAGCCCTGCGAATGAACCCAGACAATATGCAAGTACTCATTAGCTACAGTCAAGTTTTACTGCTTGAAGGCAGCGAAGAGAACATGACCCGTGCAGCGGGTATGCTATCTAAAGTGCTAAAAGTTGAACCAACAAACCTTGATGCTATTTCTTTATTAGCGCTTATTGCCTATGAGCGCAAGGACTGGCCGCAAGCCAAAGCGGCGTTTGAAGTATTACTTGCAAGCATGGATAAAAGCGATACGCGTTATTCAATGATAGCGCAGCGTATTTCCGATATAGAGCAACAAATGCAAAATGAGGGCTCTGTAATGCCGGTCTCTGCTAATAGTGCTATTAGTGTTACTGTGAGCTTAGCGAATGAGCTTTTCGATAAGCAGCCACAGCAGGGGACTTTATTTATTTTTGCCAAGGCTGCTCAAGGCTCTCCTATGCCATTAGCGGTTGTTAAACTAAATGAATACAGCTTTCCGCTAACGGTGCAACTCACTGATGCTAATGCAATGGTTGATGGGTTAAACTTATCAAGTGCTAAAGATATTGTGATCACAGCGCGGATCTCAATCGATGAGTCAGTTATGCCAAGTAGTGGTGAGTTAGAGGGTCACTCTGAGACACTACAACGTGAAAACGTAAGTGACTACCGACTTCAAATTGATACATTAATACCTTAAGGACATTAGATGTTAAAGCATAGTTTTACTTTTTTATGTTTATTGGTGCTAGCCGGATGTGCACAAGTACCAGAAAACAAAGTTGATGAGCGCGATCCGCTACAAAGCATTAACCGTCCATTGTACGACTTTAATATGGATATTCTTGATGCTTATATTTTACGCCCTGTGGCTGTAGGGTATGTAGAAGTGACCCCTGTGCCTGTACGCAATGGGATTGTTAACTTTACCGATAATATTAGTGCGCCTGTTGATATGATAAACGCAGGGCTACAAGGTAAAGCGGGCAACGCAGGCGTGAGTTTAGCGCGTTTTTTAGTTAACTCTACGGTAGGTGTATTTGGTATTTTTGATGTTGCAAGTTCACTTGGACTTGAGCTGGTAGATGAAGACTTTGGCCAAACATTGGGCGTATGGGGCGTTGGCGATGGCGCATATATTATGCTGCCGGCAATGGGACCAACTACAGCACGTAACTTAACAGGCGATGTAGTTGATAACTTTGTGTTACCAGAAATCGCTCTGACTACGCCTCAAACTATTTTAGTTTTTGCGCTTAAAGCGGTCGAAGCTCGTGCTTCACTTATCCCGCAAGAAGGCCTACTTAATGACTCTCTTGACCCGTATTTGTTTGTTAAAGACATATACTTTCAGCGTCAGCTTTATGAGCTATACGACGGCAACCCACCAATCAAAGAAGAGCCTGAAGACTTTGATGAAGACTTCTTAGAAAGCTTATAAATAACAGCTATAAAAAATGCCAGCAATTGCTGGCATTTTTTATGTGTATTTTGAGCTTAAATAAATAAGCCCTAATGTTTATTATTCTTTAACCATCAGCTGCATTTGCTCATTAACCCACGTTAAGGCGTCATGGTATGCATTGGCAACTTCTTCTCCTAAGTTTAACTGTTTAGCAATTTCGTTGGCGGCTTCCCAATCTGCGTGCTCATAAAACTTAACCAAGTTTAGATACTGAGCAAGCAGGCCTTCGTCATTCAATAGCGCAGCTTTTATCTCTGCAGACAGCGGGAGCTTTTGCATAACGCTTTCCATGGTTTCATCTAAAATAGCGTCCATAAGCGACATCATGCCAGTTAAAAAGGCCATGCCGGTATCTTTAAACTGCCCGTGTGAAATAGCAAGTAGTTCGCCAAATCGTGCACGTGTTAGCGAAAGCCTAATTAGCTCAACAGGTTTATCGGCAGAAACTTGCGCTGCAAATAACAAAGATAACAGCTTTTTAATTTCGTTAGCGCCAAGGACGATGAGTGCTTGTTTGATTGTGTTTATTTCGGCTCTGCGCGCAAACGCAGCTGAGTTTGAATAACGCAATAACTTGTATGATAGATTTACGTCACGTTCAAACACATCGGTTATCTTTTTAAGATCCATTTCAACAGATGAGGTTTCGTAAAGCAGCTCTGCTAATGCCATTTCTGATGGCGGCAGTGCTTTACTTTGTACCATTTCAGGCTTTGAAAAAAAGAACCCCTGAAAATATTCAAACCCAAGCTCAAGAGCTAAATTATAAGCTTCATAGGTTTCTACTTTTTCAGCTAAAAGCTTGATGTGTGGATAGTCTTTAATATCGTTAATTATGGTTTTTATTGCACTTTCATCAGTAGTTAAAAAGTCTATTTTTATAATATCGATAAATGGGTAAAAATGGCGCCATACTGGTTGGTGAATGTAATCATCAAGCGCTAGGGTGTAGCCTTTTTCTTTTAAATCTTTAACAATAGCCAGTAAGCGCTTACCTGGTTGCACTGTTTCAAGGATTTCTACAACGACCGTCTCTTTCCCTAACATAGTAGGGTAACCTTTAAGTAAGGTTTCTAGGGTAAAGTTAATATAGGCGGGTTTGTTGCCAGTTAAATCTTCTAAGCCAAAATTAAACTGACTCCCTTCGATTAGCTTCGTTGTTGCTTCGTCACCGTCTATGTCTGGAAATACATTATCAACGCCATCACGAAATAATAACTCGTATCCAACAAGCTCCTTTTCGCGGTCTAAAATAGGTTGGCGTGCAGCATAAAAATACATAAATAGTTCCGTACAAAATAATAATTATTAGCAATGGCTACAATATATGGCAAAACGTTCGAAATAGCATTAGGTAATTATTATTGATTTAATGAATTGTTATTAAAAATTAGCTATATATGTAAATAAATTTACTATATATCGGGTGTTTGAGGGTTAAATAGTCAATGAGGCTGTTTTTTGTTCACTTCAGTGTAACAAGTTGGAGTTATCACCTTTAAGCATGGTATAGTCAAGACGGATGGTTTTTACCCCAATAGTGTCTTTATTATAATATTTTAAGAGTCATTATTAGGATTAAAAGCCTGTTTTATACAACTTTGTGGAGGCGAATTTGGAAACAGGAATGATTATTTCACTGGCATTGTATTTTATAGTCATGCTTGGCATTGGACTTTATGCATACAAACAGTCTACAAGTGATGTTTCGGGTTATATGTTAGGTGGACGTAGCTTATCTCCAAGTGTTGCAGCATTATCTGCTGGCGCATCGGATATGAGCGGTTGGATTTTAATGGGCTTACCTGGCGCTATGTTCGTTACTGGCTTTAGTAGCACATGGATAGCAATAGGCTTGGTTATTGGTGCGTGGTTAAACTACTTTTTAGTTGCGCCTCGTTTGCGTGTTTACACTGAAAAAGCAAACGACTCAATCACAATCCCAGACTACTTCTCTAATCGTTTTAATGATAAATCAAACCTTTTACGTGTAGTTTCAGCGGTAGTAATTATTGTGTTCTTTACGCTTTATACATCATCAGGTGTTGTAGCAGGCGGTAAATTGTTTGAAAGCTCGTTTGGCTTAAGTTACGAAATGGGTTTATACATCACCACTGGTGTTGTTGTTTTATATACCTTATTTGGTGGCTTCTTAGCAGTTAGCTTAACTGACTTTGTGCAAGGCTGTATTATGTTTATTGCCTTGATACTGGTACCGACCGTTGCTTACTCTTTATTAGATCAACCGCTAGAGTCAACGCTTCATAGCGTTAACCCCGATATGCTTAATTGGATAGGTGCAGGCTCTGCATTAGGGATTATTTCGGCAATGGCGTGGGGCTTGGGCTACTTTGGTCAACCTCATATTATTGTACGTTTTATGTCGGTGCGTAGTGTAAAAGATATGCCAACGGCTCGCCGTATCGGTATGACATGGATGATAGTTGCAGCCATTGGTGCTGTGGGTACTGGTTTATTTGGTGCCGCGTACACTTATGAAAACAACATTGTTGTTGAAGACCCAGAAACCATTTTCTTAATTCTTTCTGAGTTATTATTCCACCCATTAATTGCTGGTTTCTTATTGGCGGCTATTTTAGCTGCAATCATGAGTACAATTTCTTCGCAGTTACTTGTTAGTTCAAGTTCGTTAACTGAAGATTTTTACAAAACGTTTTTACGCAAAGAAGCAAGCGACACAGAGCTTGTTACTGTAGGGCGTATTAGTGTAGCAGCAGTCGCTTTGTGTGCTATTTACTTAGCGTACGATAGAGACAGCTCAATATTAAGCTTAGTAAGTAATGCATGGGCAGGTTTTGGTGCGGCATTTGGCCCTCTGGTTTTATTTAGCCTGTACTGGAAACGCATGAACTTTGAAGGCGCACTAGCAGGTATGGTTGTAGGTGCTGGTACGGTTCTGTTTTGGATTTACTCACCATTTATGATTGATGGGCAAAGCTTAAGCAGTTACATGTACGAAATTGTACCAGGCTTTATTTTAGCAAGTATTGCAATTGTCGTTGTAAGCTTAGCGACGAAAGAGCCAGCGCAAAATATTACTGCGCTATTTGATGAGGTTGAAAAAGACCTTTAATCAACCCGTACTTTAGATACGAAAAAGCCACCTAGTTTAACTAGGTGGCTTTTTTATTTGCTATGTGTTGTCCTCAAATGTGTTTGCTTATTTAGGACATATCAATAACCAATAAGTTATTTAGCAGGTAATACTGTGCTTTCTACACTACCAAAGCCAATACGGGCATAGCCAGGCTTTTCACACCAGCCGCGCATAATTACATTATCGCCATCTTCTAAAAAGCTGCGTTGCTCACCATTACTCAGGGTTATTTTTTCTTTACCACCACGAGAAAGCTCTAATAAAGAGCCCGCTTCTTCATGTGTAGGGCCTGACTGCGTGCCAGAGCCGAGCATATCACCTGGCATAAAGTTACAGCCATTTACAGTGTGATGGGTCACCATTTGCGCCACAGTCCAATATGAATGTTTGAAGCTTGAGGCAGAGACCTGCTTAGGTTGGTGGTTTTCATCACGCATTTTTTGAGTCTGAATTTTAACATCCATTTGGATATCAAATGCTCCTTGCTCGCGGTTAGCAGCAGATTCTAGGTACGGCATTGGCTGAGGGTCGTTTTCATCACGTGTCCAGCTAGTTCTAAAAGGTGCAAGTGCTTCAGTGGTGACAATCCAAGGCGATACGGTTGATGCAAAGTTTTTAGCTAAAAACGGGCCTAATGGTTGGTATTCCCATGCTTGTAAATCTCGTGCTGACCAATCGTTAAATACACAAAAACCAAATACATGGTTTTCAGCGTTTTCAATGGCGATAGCATCACCCAGCGCATTGCCTTTGCCTAAGTAAATACCAAGCTCTAACTCGTAATCTAGGCGTTTACATGGGCCAAATGATGGAGTATCTGCATCGGGCGCTTTAGTTTGCCCTTTAGGGCGGTGAAACGTTTGCCCCGATACATCAATAGATGAAGAGCGGCCATGATAGCCAATCGGCACCCATTTATAGTTTGGTAAAAGCGGGTTGTCTGGTCTAAACAAGCTACCAACGGCTGTTGCATGGTAAATTGAGGTATAAAAGTCGGTATAATCACCAATACGACACGGCAGTGAAAACTCTATATCAGCTTGAGCAATAAGGGTACTTTGCATTTCTTTTTGTTGCTGTGCGCCTTCACGCAATGCTTTTGAAAGCGCTAAGCGCAGTGCTGACCAGTATTGCTCCCCTAAACCCATAAATGTATTTAGTGTTGATTCGCTTGCTGCATCTAGGGCTGTTTTAGCATCACCGGTAAAAATGTTTAAGTGGCTCAATTTTGCTAAATCAATAACCTGATCGCCAATAGCAACCCCGCCTCTAAATTCTTCATTTGTGTTTTTAGTACGAAATTCTGCAAAAGGTAAATTTTGAATCGGGAAGTCACAGCCTTTAATATTGGCCGACTCTACCCAGCTAGTTAAATTAATGTCGTGGGTTTCGTTAATTTGGCTCATTACTTATCCTTTAGGTTTGATGTTGGGTGCATGCATTTATTTAAGCATACTTGTATCTTGCACCCTACTTTTTAAATATTAAAACGACAAAAAGCAGCGAAGATCGCTGCTTTTAATTTACTCAAAAAAGTTATAAAACGCCGCGGCGCTCTTGGTCTCGCTCAATTGACTCAAACAATGCTTGGAAATTACCTTCACCAAAACCACCATCATCTACACGTTGGATCATTTCTATAAAAATAGGTCCAAATAGGTTTTTAGAGAAAATTTGTAATAGGTAGCAGTTTTCACTTTGGCTATCGACTAATATTTGATGCTCGCGAATTTTTTCTTTATCTTCTGCAACCCACGGCACACGGTCAAAAATAGTGTCGTAATACTCAGGAATAATGTCTAAAGTAGCAATGGTCGATTTATCAAGCTTATCAAGCGAGCTAACTAAATCGTCAGTTAAAAACGCGAGATGTTGTACACCAGGGCCATTATATTCGCCTAAATACTCGTCAATTTGGTTGTTGTCATTGCCTTTACCTTCATTAATAGGAATTGAGAAGGTGCCACAGGGTGATTTTAATGCATACGATAGCAACGCTGTTTTTTGACCTTTAATATCGAAATAGCGTACTTCTGTAAAACCAAACACGTCTTTGTAAAAGTTTGCCCATGTTTCCATAGTGCCTTTGTAAACGTTATTAGTTAAGTGATCTATACGTATAAAGCCTTTATCTTCAACTACATTAGGTGATGATAAATCTTCAAAGTCAGACTCATAAATAGACCCTTTATCACCAAATTGCTCAATAAAGTAAATCAGGCTATCGCCAATACCGTAAATGGCGGGGTAAGGTAAGTCTTTATGGGTTGAGTCGGTTGCGGGTTTTGCACCACGTGCTACAGCTGTTTCAAATGCATGCTGTGCATCCTCAACGCGCCAACCCATAGAGCAAATTGCTGGGCCATGACTTTTTGCAAATTCAGCAGAAAAACCATCGCGTTCGTTATTTAGTAAAAAGTGAATGTCGTTTTGGTTGTAATAGACAATATCTTTGCCTTTAAATTTTTTTAATTTTGAAAAACCAAAATCAGTAAACACTTTATCCATGTAGTCTGCATCAGGTGTTGCGTATTCAGTAAACTCAATACCAACTAAACCTAGTGGATTATTTGCTTCACTCATTTTTATTACTCCTGCAATAAATATTGCTACTGCGATTATGTGTTGTTGTCGTGTTGAGCTAGATAATCAACTAGATTTTAAGTTTGGGGAAGAGGGGGAGCAGATTTAGCATTTGAGCAAACTGTAAATTTAATAAGACGTTTACTTAGTCAATAGGTTTATACCTTACGCTTTAGGGTAAACGAGCATGTATTAGCTTGATGCTTTTAGTTTATTAAAGTTTAAGATATTGATATAAATGAATAAAAAAGAGGTTTTATAAAAATAAAACCTCTTTTAAAAATGTAGTTACGTAATGTTTTTTGTATTTAATTGTTTACACTTTGTGTGCGATTGTTAAAAAATGTGTTGCGCTGCTCGAGCCAAAGGTTAGGTTTTACGGTTGGAGCTGCTTGGTAATGGCGCTCAATAGCTTGGTTTAATACCCGTGTTGTAGGGGTAAATGTCAGCTTTGATTGTGCACTGCCTATGCTTTTAATTTCGTCTCGAGTCAGGGCGCGCCCAGCATATAAAAGGGCGTTTAAATAACCGGGCACTGTTTCAAAGTTGTTATCTGTAAAGAGTAAAACAGATGACGTTAATGCCCAGGTGTTATTTATTTCACCGTCTTCTTTCACACCAGCAAGCTCGCCGTCTATGTACACTTCAAATACCCCATTACTGGGGGCGGTATAAAATACAAATGCAACTCGGTGCCAGTTTTCAGGCTCTGTTTGTCCAAAGTAACCACTATCACTAGTTGATTTACCATAACCGCCGGTTGGTTCGATAAACATATCGGCATCATCAGTGAGGTAATCTTGTGTGTTTGCTTGCATGATAGCGCGATAAATATCTTTGCCTTCTTCTGGCCAATATAAATCCATTACTAAGGTGTAATCAGAAACCATTCCTTCACTTGCATAATCACCATTGGCAGGTGTATTTAAGGTTATTAATAACCCCTCGCTAGGGGCGTGGCGTGAAAACGCCATTACACCTGAGCTGCCATCAGCAAAATCAGCAATACCAAGTTCTTGAGTTGTATTATATTGCGTTTCTTCAGGGCCCCAGTTTGTCTGTTCTGGGTCAAAATAGCTCAATACTGAAGGGCCATAATCTGCTGCCAAAGGGCTATTTGCATCATCAAAATTCCACACTGTGACATTGCTTTGCTCATTACATGAAAAGAGTTGATTATCGGTATCTAGGTATAAGCATTGGCTTGTTCTAAAACGCGCATATTGATCAAGTAACCACCATGCTTCGTTAATGGCTTCTATGTTTGAAAACGTTACACCGCTAAAAAATAGCTCGGGATTAAGTGCTGCGCCTTTGAACAACGCAACCTGATAAGTGCTCGCAGCTTGTATATCATCTGGTTTGAGTAAAAACCAATCAGGCTGACTGGCAAACATGGTGTTTAAATCGCTACCTGTAACCGTTACGCTATATAATGAATTAAAGCCCGGAGTGTTAGAGGGCTGGCGCTCAACATAGTAGGCTTTATGAAAGTCTTCTTGCGTTAAGGTCCCTGGTGTCCACCTCGTTTGTACTAATTCTGGGTTAAGCAGGGCCGCCGTTATATCACTTGCATGGGCTGCAGCTAAAGCCGTTATTTCTGCAAGTTCTAAACTACTTGGGTAGTTTTCAGAAATAGCAATTTCAGTGTTTGCATCAGGCGCATAGCGGCCCATAATTTCATCAATTGCCAGTTTAGTTGGTTCATCACGTTCGCTGATGCTGTCGGTTTCAATTGTGCTGTAGCTAATTGTAGGCGACGTTTTATCTTGAGTGTTAAAGGTAAGTGTTACGTCTGTAATACCTTTTGCATAAAAATCTGGCTGAATAACCACAGCGCCGTTCTCGAGCGTATTATAACTTTCACCGCCGTGGGTATGTCCGCCTAACACTAAATCAATACCGCTTACATCGGTTGCCATATCAATGTCTAAGCCTTCACCTAAATGGCTTAGCATTACCATGTAGTCAACATCGTCTTGGTATTGGTTTACTATACTTTGTGCTATTTGTTGCCACTGCCAGCTCATTTTAAATTGTTTGATAAAATCAGGTATAGGCTCATCATCTATCGGTTCGTCTAGCTCGTTCCAAGGTACTGAGGTCATACCAAATACACCTAAGGTCACACAGCCTACTTGTACTTTAGCAAAGCCTACAGCGGCAAAATCTTGTAATTGTTCGCCTTCATAGCGTGTATTACTGGCAAGTACTATGGCGTTATCATCTTGCGAGTAGCTTAATAATTTTTCTGGCCCCCATGCATAGTCGTGATTTCCTACTACACGTAAATCAAACTGCATGGCTTTAATGGCTTCTTCTGTAGCGCTACCTTGTGATAGTTGCTCAGCAACAGTGCCTTTTTCGTAGTCATCACCCCCGTTGGTAAAAAGGGTATGCGGCGTTTGTGCAAGTGCTTGATTGTAGTAGGCCTTTATACGGCTAAAGTATTGCTCCTCATAACCGAATCGCGCATGTAGGTCGGCAACATGAACAAATCTAACCGATTGCTCTGTGGCTGTGGCATCACACGTTGGGCCTATAGCAGCAAAGGCCTCATTGCGCTGCATCATAATAGCGAAGGTTCCTAGTGTTGTTACTTGCGCACTTACAAACCCATCTGCAACAAAAGAGTTATCAATAACTGCCCAGCTATCGCCAGATTGTCTAGCAATAAATAGCTGGCCTCCTAATTGGTAATCATCAGGTATTTTTATGCTGATAGTAATTGGATCACTAAAAGAAAGCGTACTTGGGGTGAGTAGGTGTATATCTGAGATAATATTTAGTAGTGCATTTGCATCATCTAATACTGTTTTTTCGTGTGTAAGTTCAGTGTTTTGAGAGACGGCATTGGCAGGTACAGTCAGTAAAAAGCTTCCTTCATCAAGGCTGACATCTAAACCTGTAGTTGTAGATACGGTTAACTCGCTAGGCTCAGGCTCAACGGGATCATTAGGGTTAGTTGTAACTTGATCGTCTGAACCACCACAGGCTGATAAAAAAACAATGCTTAAGGTTAAAAATAGGGTGTGAGATAAAGTTAACAAGCGCATGTACTGCGTCCCTGAGACTAGTTAAAAATTAATCAGCAGATGATAGCAGTTTACAGCGAGGTGATATAGGAATTTGAGAAAATTTCCCCCATAGCGGCTATGGGGGAAATTATAATTAGTATTACGCGTAATTAAACGTGCAATATTATGCAGCTTTTTCTTCTAGGCCTTGTTTTTCCCATACTTTCGCTTTAAAGCTCATAAGCACTAAAACAATACCTACGCCAATGCTAAATAAGGCAATTTGTAAGTATAAGTTAGGGATTTCTTCAACGTTATTTGGATCAAAGTTACCAGCCAGTAAGCCAGCAATAATGTTACCAATTGAATAAGTTAATACAAATACACCCATCATTTGGCCTGTGTAACGACGCGGCGAAAGTTTACTTACCGCACTTAATGCTACAGGGCTTAAACAAAGCTCACCCACTGTATGTAAAAAGTAGGTTGTTACTAGCCAGTATGGCGCTACTTTTAAGCCTTCAGCTGCGTAGTGAGCGGCCATAAACATAACTAAAAAGCCCGAAGCCATAATAATTAAGCCCATTGCACATTTTACGCTATAAGTCGGCGATACCATCTTTTTAGATAAGTTAATCCAAAGCGCGGCAAAAAATGGCGATAAAGCAATAATAAATAGTGAGTTTAAAGATTGGAACCACGTAGTCGGAATTTCAAAAGTACCAATAAGGCGATCTGTGTAATCACGGGCAAATAGGTTAAGTGATGAACCCGCTTGCTCAAAGCCAGACCAAAAACACGCAGAGGCAACACACACTAAAAATAGTGCCCACATTCTTTGTTTTTCGCCCGCTGTTAATTTACCTGTAAAGTAAATAACCCCGAAATAAATAAAGAATATAATAGTAAACACAACAGCTGTGTAGCCTGCTACAACAGTTGGGTTAATAATAATTGCGCCCGTCATTGCTGCAGCGGTCACACCAGCGGCAATAACAACAAAAGCAGCAATACCAAACCATGCACGAGATGCACCTTTAGCGCTTAATGGGTTAGCCGGGAATGCACTGTGCTCTGGTAGGTTGTTAAGCGTACGCTTATATTGGATTAAGCCAATAGCCATACCCACAGCAGCTGCACCAAATGCCCAGTGCCAACCTACGTTTTCCATAAAGTAACCACATACGTAGTAACCAATTAAAGAACCTAAGTTAATACCCATGTAGTATATAGCGTAACCGCCATCACGGCGCTCATCAGCATCGCTGTATAACTGGCCTACCATTGCGCTGATATTTGGTTTTAGCAAACCAGTACCTGTAGCAACAAAGATCAAACCAATAAAAAATGAATACTCATGAGGCACGGCCAAAATAATATGGCCACACATGATGATGATACCGCCGTACCAGACGGCCTTTTGACCACCGAATAATCTATCCGCTAGCCAACCACCCGGTAAGCCTAAGAAATAAACGGCACCTGTGTATAAACCGTAAATTGCAGCAGCTGATGCAACAGTAAAGGCAAGGCCTTCTTCTTGTAGGCTTGCTGTCATAAACAATACGAGCATCGCTCGCATGCCGTAGTAACTCATTCGTTCCCACATCTCAGTGAAGAACAATGTCGAAAGTCCTTTAGGGTGGCCAAACCAACCACTATCTGGAGCTGAACTCATATTTACTTCCTAACTTTAAGAATTGTTGTAATGGCCTTATAATTTTTTGCTTTAGCTGTTTTGTGCCATGGGGCACTAAAACGCTCGACCATCTGTATATTATTTGTAGCTAAGATAATGATTTGCTAAATGGTAGTAACACCACAAGGTAAGAGACACACCCTTATCCTAGTTACAATTGCGCTCAAGTATACATATACCTTAGTGCGAGGGGAAGCATTCGCGATGTATCACCTTGCACTGCGTTAAAAGTCTGCATAGGGAATAATTGGGGTGCCAGGAAACTCTAACGTCCCGTACACAGGATTGAAGTAATAGCGAATATAGAGCTGGCCAAAGTTTGGTTCGTAAAAGTCAGCGCGATCGATGGCTAAATAACCACCAAAAAACCAATGTGGCGTTATACGGTACTCAAAGCTCCCTTCAAGATTGTATGACACGCCAGAGCTGTCATCACTCTCAAATACTGGGTCTACCCCGGTAATCGCTTCTCTATCGTAGGCTTGTAGCTGCAAGTCAGTATCGTTAGGATAAAAATCAATGGCTTGGGTTTTTGTTTGCGAATACGAAATCCCTGTTTTTAAGCGATAAACAAAGTCATCGCCCCAGCGCGCATCGTAGCTTAAAGGCACCGACAACCCAACGTAGTTTTGTGGGCTATAGTAACCGCCGTGGCCCCATGTTTCTTCACTTAAATTATACTGATATGCCCAATGTAATAGACTTGCGCCGACGGTAAATTCGCGTTCTTGATTACTAATAACGCGATAATAAGACCCGCCCATTACTCTATAGCGTTGGTTATCTTTAACATTTTGCCCTTTATAGAGCGTAAAGTCGGCGCTTGACCAAAAGCCCCAATCGCCACCTAAGTCATGAGATAAGTTAGCAGTTAGGCCTGTTGAGCGCACACCGCCCCAAACTTCACCGGTATTTACATCTTCAAGCCCAGCATAAGAGAGCACGGAGCTTGTTACAGGGCGTTTTTCGAGCTCTAGGCTATAACCAAAGTCGCCAATACTGTTGGCGTAATTTACACCCCATACTATGTCTTCAATTAAAAAGCCAAGCGGGGTCGTGCCTACATCAACACGCCAATTTTTATTTTGCCATCCAATACCTATGTCGACCCCATCTTGCTCAGGGCTTACTTCATCAATAGCACAGGTAAATATACAAAGTGCACCTTGGCCGTAGCGGCTACCAGCAAATTGCTCATCAAAGCGAGTTGTTTGAGCGCTAATAGTGGTTGGGTCTATTTTAATAAACCCTTGGCCTTGCCAAAGTGGAAAGTAGGCCTCAATAGGTACTAAGCCTGCGCCAAGAGTTGCCTCGCTTTCGGTGCTTGTTTGGCCACTAAAGTTAACCCCAATAGCAATGTATGCTTGGTTTTTGCTTTGCTCATTTATAAGCTCGCGTTTAGCGCCATTAATATACCACGCATCATTTTCATCTATGCGAGCAATTTGTTTATAAAACGATTCATCGTTTAGTCGTTGCTCGCTTGATAGCGTTTTTAAATACCATTGCTTAGCTTGGTCTTGTTCATTAAAATTTCGGGCAACTTCAGCGCCTAAATAACTAAGCTCTTTATCATTGGGTGATTTAGCAATTAATTGATTGGCTAAAGCTAAAGCATCACCTGCGTAATTAAAGTCATTTAACGAGGTCATTATTTGGCGTTGTAAGTAGGCTTGCTGATCATCTGTTTGCGTTATTGCGCGCTCAGTAACTTCTTTTGCCTGAAAGTCGTTACCTAATTCTCTGTAAGCTTTAGCTATTGCAAGCATTGCTTGAGGTTCAATTGGCTGATTGTTTTTCAGTTTTTGCTGATAAACAATAATTGCTGACTCTTGCTGCCCCAGAGCTAAATTCGCATTTATTAATGCCGTGGTGATGGCGGGTGTACTTTGGTACTTTTGATCAAGCTGGTTAAGCTTTGCTAATAATTCGCCACCTTCGTAATACTGATTAATATACGTGGTGTATAAATTGACGTACTGTTCTACTTCGCCAGCACTTGCATTATTAGGCAAGCTGTAATGAGAAAACCATTGCTCTACAGCAGGGCGCTCGTTTTGTTCTAATAGCCACTGCGCGTAAAGCATATGCCAATAAGGTGATAAAGTAGGCTCGGTATTTAATGCATTATTAATTAACTTTAGAGCATGTTTTTTCTCATCTATTTGATACCAGCTACGCGATAGCTCGGCTTTCATTACTGGAGTTAAATTTTGCGCTTCTAAATTACTTAAATGAAAAATAGCCGTGGTTCTATTTTTAGTATTTAAGTGTCGCTCGCTTTGTCGAAGAGACTCGTTGAGCCTAAGTTGTTGCTCAAGAGAGATTATGTCGTCATTTCGATCATTAACCGGCACATATTCTAAGGTGTTTAAAGCGCCTTGATAATCATCAATTGAGCGTAAAAATAAAGCATGGCTATATCTTATTTGGGGATTTAGTGGGAATTGCCACAATGCATTATTAAATAAATTACGTGCTTGTTGAGGAAGACCTTTTTGCTGGAATATAAAGGCTAAATCGTAGTATAACCATGGTTGCTCCGGTGAAAGTTCAATCGCCTGTTTAAGTAACTCTTCTGCTTTCTCTAAATTGCCCTCATTAGTATACTCATTTGCCTTACCTCTTAGATTGTTGCTAATTGCAGCTGCATAAGAGGGATAGATTAAATTTCGCTGCTTAGCATTTAATGAATTATAAAAATTGCGAATAGATTTTTGATTTTTATCAAGCTGCGTAATATCCAATAAGCCAAGTAAGGCATTTTCATATAAAGGGTTGGTTTTTAGGGCTGCGTAATAGGCGGCTGCTGCTTGAGTGTAGTTTCCTTGAGCGACTAACAATAAGCCTTTGTTATAGAGAAAAGCTTCTTGATCATAATTTAATTGCTCAGCTAGGTTTAGTTTTAACTGTGCAGTCTTGAAGTCATATTGCTCGATAGCGTCTTCCATTTCAGTCATGTACAGCCAAAACTTCGCAACTGTTGCGAGTTCTTTAAGTTCTTCACGCTCATCAAAGTTAGGTGTATATTTTTGAGCGGCAAAAAAGTAGTAATACGATTTTTTATAGTCGCTTCTGCCTAAATACAAATATCCTAAGCTACGCATAATTTCTTTATCGGTTGGCCGACCTTTTAAAGCGTTTAATAGTATTGGCTCAGCTTCATTTAATTTTTTCGCATTGACTAAACGATCTCCTTTAAGCCAAAGTTGATATGCAGGATCGGCAAGTAAGGTTTGCCTTACTTGTAAATCTTTTTGGAAGTCTTCATATTGTAACTTGCCCTTACTACTAAATGGATAAACGGAGAAATAGCGTTGATACTGTTCTACTGTCTCTTGAGAAAGCTCCATACTCTTTAAGGCTGCAAGCCAAATAAACTCTACCTCATTGATAAAAGATGGGTTATTTCCATATTTACTTAAAATAGTTAGCGCGGTGCTATCAGTGGGGTTATTTCTGAGTAAGTGGCGCGCATATGCAATATCTACCGCGCCGATGTTTTCGTAACTGCGTAGTAGCCTTTCGTAGCCTTTTTTTACATTTTTCCATTGGCTTTGCTCTTGTGCATACCAACTTAAGTGCTCGAGCTCAAACGCTAAGCTTGGATAGGTGTTTTTAAAAAGCCTGTTGTAAATTAATCGCGCTTGTTCGTAACGTCCCGCACGGGCAAGTAATTTAGCTTGCTGTATATCTGCTTTGTCTTCGTTTTCTAATCTAGCAATTAATCGTAACTGTTCTACACAAGGGTGGGTACGTGTGTTGTTACCGTCAATTTTTCTTAAAATTTGATTTGCTTGTATAGCCTTACCATTGGCAAACTCAAAACGAGCAAGCGCACACTGGCTTTCTATTCGATTAGGGGCAATAGCCAATAGCTTTTGTAAGCTATCGGCAATTAAATCTTTATTTTCTTGCACTTCACCAATATTGATTTGGCTTAAAAGCCACTCAACAGAGTGTGTATCAATGTCATTATTTGTTTTAGCATGCACACTTGCGCTGACTGCTAACGTACAAACAACAGCCCATTTTAACGACATTCAGTGCTCCACCTTGGCTTGAGCGTCCCGTCTGCTGTTATTGAAAAGCGCTTATTAAGCGCACTACTACCAAACAGATTTAATACACTGTCGTAATAGCGTGTTTGTGTGAATGACTTATCGACCATTAACTTTTGTTGAATGGCCATAACCAAAGAATCATCGCCTTTTTCTTTTAGCATGGGCAGTAGGGCAGCATTAAAGCCTAATGGGCCACGCTTTTGGGTTTTGCCAGAGCGCGCATAGGTATTTAAAGGGACGTATCCACGGCTGTTTATAGCCTCTACAAAAGGGGTAAACTGCTCGCTTAGTTGTGCTTTGTATGGCGCATCGTTCGCCATCATGCTGGCCCATAAGTAAACCCTAATGGCGTTAAAACTGCCTAAATCGGTTGCTTTTTTATCGTAATAAAAACCTTTTGCTGGGCTATACATCACCCAGTCAGGGCTAACTCCGTTTTTAGCGGTATCCAAAATAAGCTTTGCAGACGCTTCATGTAATTGCTGCCAAGGTGAGTGCGGGTATAATTTGCTAAATTGCTGATAAATAAATAACGGTGAATAACTAGGGTTGAGTTTATAGGTGTTATTTTCAAATTCAAACCCAGCAGGGGCGGGTAATAAAGTAAGCCCTAACCCTGAAATATAGGCGGTTTCTTCTCGCATAATACGCTGCGCTAATACAGCAGCTAAAATACTATAGCGGCGGTCATCCCATAAAATAGCTGCTTGCGATAAACTATATGCTATCCATAAATCAGAATCTGATGCTGGGTTTGAGTCTATAATCCCATAGGTATCATTGCCTGTTTCACCCCATTGCCACGCAGGCAGACGTGTACTTAAATCGCCTTCAGAGAGATGGTCTTGCGTCCAATCTAAAATGCTATCAAACGCGGCTTTATCGTTTGCTACTAGCGCAAAAAATAGTGCGTATGATTGCCCCTCTGAGGTGGTAATATTTTGTTTTGAACCTAGGTCTATTACGCGGCCTTCATCACTAATAAAGTGATTTTTAAATACTTGCCACCCCTGCCAAGGCTCGCACTGCTGCGTTTGCGCTGACACAGAAAAACTTAAAAAAGCGGCTACTAATAATGCTCGGTTAAGTAATGTCATTATTCATCTCCTTCAGCTAAACGCTTATGGGTGAGTGCTTGTAGTAATCGCCATAAAATAAATGAAATTAGTAACAGCGTTAATATTGAAAGCAGAGCTAAAATAAATGGATGGTCAGATAAATGGAACCACACCAGCGTATGTACAGGAATATGACCGACAAAGTATTGCTCTTCGGTTTTTATTGTTTTAACGCCTTGTGAGTTTATAACCGCAGCACTGCCTTTTAATTGGCTTAATGTTTGCGAATCCATAAGGGTTTTATCAATTAAGCCAAATGCTTTTTCAGTGGTGGCATTAAGTGACACAACAGAGCGTTCAGAATCAAAAGGAGATTGATAAGCTGTAATTACCGCCATATCTCCGCTACTTTTTACACTCACTTGTATTTTATCTGTGGCTTGCTCATCGTATCCACCGTTGTAAATTGCTTGCTTTATTTCACGTTGGTTATTCGTTAAAAGTACGTTTGTATGCACACCTTCATCTAGTTGCTGAGCTGTGCTGCCAGGCTTTGCAACAACTAAAATATCTTTGTCGTCTAAATCAACATTTTCATTTAAATGGGCCACTGTCATTCTGTGGGTTGGATACCCCGTTATTGCGCCAAAATGACCGGTAAGATTAAACAGCAAAGTTAACGCTTTTGCAGAAGGTTGCTGGTCAATTAGTACAAGTGTTTGCTGTAAATCGGCATATTTGGTGTACGGGAAGCCACTGTTCGCAAATACATTTAAATCTGGCAGGGCAATGTAATGATCAAAGCCACTTACATCAATATTAGAATTACCATCAATAACACCAAACTCACCACCAGGTGGTGCTATTGCACACTCACCTTTTTTCATCGCATCAAATCTAAAATCAAAGTTTAGCTCGTTCCGAGTGGCTAAGTTTATGCCATTAAGTGAAAAGTTTTCTGTGTTTTGTGTAGTATCGGTATTGGCAATAAGTGGCAATAATGTTTTTGTAGTATTGAGTGTAGAGTCGTCGTTATCTAACAAATATCCACTAATAAACTTTTGATTAATCAACATATTTAACCGAGAGTCCAAAGACTCGCTCTCGGGTGTGCTGCGATATTGCAATGTAATGGGGATGCCTTTTTCTCGCCAAGTAAATAAATCTGGAGCAAAACGCACGTTTAATTTTACGGGTCCGTTATTTAACCCTTGTGCTTGTAGCTGATTGTCAAAATCAATTAATTCGTCAAAGTGTACAGCTCTATCAGCGCGTAACCAGCGCGGGGCATCGTACGCCTTGCGAAGCGGTAGTTGGTTAATTGCTTCTATGCTAGCTGTTCTGCCGGTCATGACTTTATGGCCAAAGGCCAATCCCGTGACGGCGGTTTTTAAATCGTCTTCATCACGCCCTAAAATAAGCAACATTTTGCTGTATCTATGTAGTGGGTTTGAAATAATCTCAACGGTTGGCTTTTCCACATCGGGATAGTCTTTTAAAAAGTCAGGCTTTGAATCGTTGGTAATAAAAACCACGCTGTGCGTATCTAATGATTTGTTAATCACCACCGGAAAATCAGCACCACGCCAGTCAGCTTGCGCGCCAAACCAGCTTGAAAGAGTCGCAGCCGCTTCAATCGTTTTGGTGTTAGGTGTTTTTGCAAACACAAACGGTAAGCTTAACTTATTGTAATCTTTGGCATCAAAAAAGGGCTCTGGTAAATATTCTAAACGGCTATCTATTGCCAGTTGCTTTTGATTGAGCGTGATATTGCTCGATTTATTAATTTCGGTCCAAATAGAGCGGCTAAAGTAATCTTGGCAACTTAAATCATAATAACCAACAAGCTCAAACCGTACTTGGTTGTAGTCTTGTACATACTTAGCATTGAGTTTTAGGCTATGGTTAACGGTATTTTTAACCACACTTAGTTGCTCATTTATGGGCAGTACAGTGACTAAGTTTTCATTAAAATACACTTTTAAATGCGACACGTTAGCAATCAATGATGGCGAGTTTGTGTACGAAAAATTAAGCTGTAAATCGGTGCTTAATTTATCAATACGGTTGGTAAAATCCACTCTTGAGTTGTTGTTTATGCCATCAAGCTTGTAGCCATCAAAGCCTAAAGCAGCAAAGTCTAATCTTAAACTAGACACGTGGGCGCTTTCTGGGTAGCCATTTATAAACACAGATTTATCGTGCATTGGCTCAATAGCACATGCTTTGTAAGCACTGCATGTTAAAAACAGTATTAGAAATGTATTAAGCAAATTTTTAATCATAATTATAATGCACTATTGGTTTTTTAGGGGTGAAAGAGTTTATATATACAACAATTTTTGTCATTAGTTTTACAAAGGGTTGTAATGGCTTAGGAGCATGAAACAATAAATTACTAAATCCTCTTAAACTTGTTTTTTGTACTTCTTTAAAGCTATATGAAGGGCGGTCATGACGAAAATTATTTTGCCAATCAAGCCACGCATCCGCTCTTGAAAAAGTACACTGTATAAATGCTTTTTGCTTTTCGAGCGAGAGATCTTTTAACGTTAAGCCTATTTGTTTGTTTCGGGTGTTACATACATACGTTGTAAACGAAAACTGTTTATTTCCGCGGCTCATTAATAGCTCTATTTTGTCGTTTACTCGGCATAAATGAGCGTGCTCTGTTTCAATGCCCACTCCATTATCAGAGTAATCGGTTATTTTAACTTTTAACGTATGCCCATTTGCTAAGCGCACGCCGGCCGGAAAGTTTGCCTTAATACGGTGTGACTGCCTTACTTGCCTAGCTTCTGCAGCAACGGCTACCGCAGCGCCTAAAATAATAATATTATAAATTGCCCAGCCCATGCTGATTAACAAAACGCCCACTTGGCTCGGATCGCCAAAGCCTAAGCGTAAAACACCTACAAGCATGCCAACTAAGTTTATGAGTAAAAGTACCAAGTAGGGTTTAGATATACCCCAATCGTAATGTTCTTTATCATTTAAGCCGCCTTTTTCTGTTACGTTAAACTTACCCTTATTAGGGTTTATTAGCGCAACGGTTGTCGGCTTTAATATGTACCACGCAAGAACAGACTCATACACTTCACCCCAAAAAGAGTAGCGATATTTACCCTGAATTCGTGAGTTGGTCGCTTTTATTTGTATGAGTGTAGGCACTACATAAATAAAAATAGCTAAAAACGGCGCATAAATAATGTAAGCATTAAAGTATATGAGTGCCAGTGGCGCGGTTAAAAATACAATACGCGGAATGCCCGATAAAAAGTGCAGCATGGCGTTTAAGTAGCACAGGCGCTGTGGTATATCGAGCCCTTTACCTAAAATTGGGTTATCGAGCCTAAATATTTGCGCCATACCCCGAGCCCAACGAATACGCTGGCCAATATGTGCAGAGAGGCTATCGGTGGCAAGGCCTGCAGCTTGTGGGATATTTATATAAGCGGTTTTATAACCGGCACGTTGCATACGCAGTGCAGTGTGGGCATCTTCGGTTACCGTTTCAAATGCAAAGCCACCAATATTGTCGAGTGCTTCACGTTTTAAAACAGCGCATGAGCCACAAAAGAAGGTGGCATCCCACATGTCATTACCATCTTGGATCAAGCCATAAAAAAGCATGTTTTCATTAGGGATTTGGCTGTGGTTATTTAAATTACGCTCAAACGGGTCTGCTGAGAAAAAGTGATGCGGAGTTTGCACTAAACATACTTTGCTGTCTTTTAAAAATTGCCCCATGGTCATTTGTAAAAATGAGCGGGCAGGTACGTGGTCGCAGTCAAAAATAGCAATGTAGTCGCCGTTAGTGTAGCGCATGGCGCTATTCATATTACCGGCTTTAGCGTGGTTATTATCGGGTCGTGTTAAATAACCCACCCCCACTTTTTGAGCAAATTCTTTAAACTCAGGGCGTTTGCCATCATCAAGAATATACACGTTGAGCTTATCAGCAGGCCAATCAATGCTCATCGCCGCAAGCGTGGTAGGTTGTACAACGCTTAATGGTTCATTATAAGTAGGAATGTATACATCAACTGTTGGCCATAAGTCGATGTTTTCTGGCAACGGAACAGGTTTACGCTCAAGGGGGTTTATAGTTTGAAAAAAGCCTAAAATGAGCACTAGCCACGCATAGGTTTCTGCCAGCAGCAAGCCTGCGCCTAACGTAAGCGCAACAGGGTCATCCCAATTGAGGGTTTCTGTGTAGCGCCACCATAAATAACGCGATGAAGTGGTTACCGATAGGGTGATCATTACAATGGTGGCCATTTGCCCTTTAACGCGCTTGAGCCCGTATGCCACTATCAAAATAAAACTAATAAACACGGCTTGCGCTTCTAGGCTAAACGGAATGGTTATAAAAATACCCAGTAAAAACAATATAAAGGCTACAACCACATATTTTATTAGTTTATTTTGCCATATCTTAGCGTCAGCCATGGTTTTAAAAGCACTTTTTTTAGAACCCTTAACGTTTTTTGATAACAAACGCTTTAGTAATCTACCTAGCTTTAAGTCAAACCAACGCAACTGTTTAAGTGAATAACTTACCCCATTATAAAACTGATTTGATAGCCGTTCCCTTACAGAGTTATTGTTAGGTTTGTATTTAAAAAATAACAAATAAACGCTTTGAATGATAAAGCGCAAAATATTTGAATAAATAAACGTGCGGTACGGCAAGCGAAGATGCGGGTAGTAATCATATAAAATAAGTTCAAAGTTAATTTTGTGGTCTTTTATATTGATAAACAATGAACTAATCAGCGTAATAAAAGGCATTAAAAAGGCTTCTATTACGTTTACTTTGTGCTGGTTAAAATAACTATGAAACTTAAATAAAATATAACGTACAAGTTTTTCAGTAAAAATAATGCTTAACAGTAAATACAAAGTACTGTGTATTGGGCGCTTATAAAATAAAGAAAAGCTCATAACTACAGGGCCGATTTACTTACAAGCCAGCCGGCAAGTGTTTCAAAGTCATCGTTAGCAACACTGTAAGGCGCACAATTAAGCGCTACATTTCTATAGGCTGTAGACTCTTTAATTACTTCATCACTATTTATAAAAAAGGGCGCCATAAGCGGCAAGGTAGATTGCCATAAAGAAAACAGGTCAAACTCAAGTGTTGATGCAGAGTTATAACGATTGACTAAAAAGAAGTGTTTCCAATGGTTGTCAGTGTGTTTTAACGTTTGTAGTTTTTTATAAATTAAGCTGTGGCAAATAGCATCACAATTAACTATTTCAATCACTATGTCGTTTTTATCGAGCGGATAGTGGGTGATATCAATATGTGCAGGGCAATCAAAAAGAAGCCAAGCATTATTGTTATAATCCAGCTTATTGCAATTGTTAATAAAGTCGAATAACGCGGCGGTACTAACACTTTTATCGCCAAAAGGTAAAAACACTATGCCATCACTATCTTGATGAAAGTGCTCAAGGGCTTGTTCAAAGTCCTGCTCGTTACTCCAGCCGTGGTTGTACTTCCAAGGCAGGCCAAAGTGCAGGCCCAAATCGCTTTTAGAGTCTAAATCTATAGCAATAACGTCAGAGCCTGATTTTTTTAATACGCAGGCTAAGTTGGCAACCATAGAAGTAGCGCCAGTGCCGCCTTTAATGCCTTTAAGAAAAATTCTTTGCAAAGGATTGTTTACCTGTCGTTTCAATTACTACTTACGCATTTACTGCACGGTGTATTTCGTTCAGTAATGCATATTTTTTTATTGTTTGTTTATTTTTTTGTTTATTAACAATTTCAACGTAATCTTCACTTTTGCCGCCAAAACGTCGTGCAAGGTTCTCAATGTCATTTGATGTTAAGGTTTCAGAGCTTTTTGTCGTTAAATTACGCATTGTTGCCTTTGTGCTAAAGTTTATTATTTTTATTTAAAGTGGACAATATTTGTCTATTATATATAGAATAGCGGGTAAAACTAGTAAAAAAGTATTTTTTATAGGCTAAATTCAGTGCAAAACTTTAACATTTCAGGCTTGCAGCCCTCTGCTGCAGAGCTAAAACCTGCATCGTTATATGCAATTTTAGCCCCTTTAGACAATTTTGCTACTGAACTGGCATTACATGCAATTAATAACCCCTCAGCTTCTGATATTTATATTGTTTCTTCTCAAATAGAAATATTTTTTGAAGGTCCTTTTAGCGATGCATTAAATCATGCATTTGACCAACACAAAGTGCATCCGTTTAGGTTTTCGGCAGATACGCGCGACTGGCCAAAGCAACAAATAATTAACAATACTCTAAAAGAGCTAAATGCTTATAAACAGCTAAATAATGCATTAGTCATTGTTCACTTTAGTACGACTGATTTAGCCTCATTGGATCAAAAGCAACTGATGCAAAGTGTTCAGGCCTATAAAAAATTTAGTACACAATCAGGAGCAACTGTCTTATTTTTAGTTTCTGGCCCTGAGGTGACTAACTATCGCTTTTTATTAAGGCGGTTAAATTCGGAACTCGACGGGTTAGTATATGTTGAGAATGATTCCACAGTGCGCGTACTAGAGTACGATTATTGGCATCACAGTACAGGTATCATCGCCTCTGTACAGTATCCATTAATGATTGAAAATGGCTGCTTTAAAGTGCAGCAAAATAGTATTACGGAACAACAAACCTCAACATCGGGTGTATTTGCAGATGAAGACGACGTGTGGATTGTACAAGGAGCTATTCCTGAAGGGACCAAGCTTCCTGCAAAATATAAAATAATAAAAGACAACAATGCGCTTTTTTCTAAAGGCCCTAAATTAGAGGCGGCAACATTGGTATTTGCAGTATCTCGCTATACCGATTTAGCCCTGCTTGCCAAGCAATGTTTTGAGCTGAGAAAAAACTGTGGTCGCTGGCTTAAATTAGTGATTCAGAACGTTGATGGGGTGATCCGCCATCAAGATGAATGCTTATTTTTGACCTTAGGTGTTAATCTTATTTTGTATAGTTTTTCAGAGCCTTCTAGGTTGCTCTCACAGGTACAGTCAATTCAAGGGTTTCAATTTTCAAGACCGTTACCGCCTTCTATTGAACATGTACTTCAATTTACCGAAAATACTTTTTCTAAAGGTTACTTGCCTTTTATAGAATTTACCAAACAGGTAGAAGTTCACAGCGACTCGGCTGTAAATTTAGGGGTAAGTGGAGTGTTGGTTAAATTAGAGCTTTTGCCTCGGATTGACCCAATCCACCCTTTGCATTTATTTCATATAAAGCGAGAAGGTGACGTATTCAGTTTGGTAGAAAACACCGTGTATTTGTATTTACATGCGTGTCGCGAAAATGATGTAAACAATGCGATAAAGCACTTGTTTAAATTAGAAACAAACGATTTTTTTGCGCAGCAAAATATTATTTCCGATCATTTTTATATTCAGCAAGAATGTAAACAGCTTAGGCGTTATTATGCGGGCCAAGATATAACCGATTACTCTGCCCAATTAAAAGAGAATGAAAGCTATAAATTTTCGCAAAAAATAGATGCAAGTGTTGCAGCTGATTTAGAAACACCAGAGTTTACTAAAAACGAGCGCGCAGATGCTGTGCCGTTTAAAATGGCCATAAAGAGTAACGTATGAGTATTAATCAATTATTGATTACAGCAATTTTAGCGATGCTAGTTGGCGTATTTTTATGTATGTCGGGGTCGTTGATACTGAAAAAAATAAAAAAATACTATGCTCAGCTTACGTTTAAACATGAAGTACTCGAACCTTACAAACCAAATAGAATAAAGAAGGGTAAATAGTGAAATTATCAGGCTTAGGGGTGTGGAACCTCTATTTTTTAGTTAAGTTTGCACTTTTTTATTATGGTGCAATCGACTTTGGCTTATTAGCAAATGCAGCGCTGGCTGCTTTTTTTGCTATTTCTTACACGCACCCTTTACTAAATAAAGCCAAACATTTGTTAGGCGCAGTAATGGCCATTGTTTTACTTTATAAAGATTCGTGGTTGCCCCCTATAGACCGTTTAACACGCCAAGCTGGTAACGTGCAAGACTTTAGCTTTGGCTACTTTTTAGAGCTCATGGCGCGGGTTATTAATGTTGATATGTTATTAGCACTGTTTGTTATTACTGTGTGCTTTTGGTATTGCTCACAGTGGATACGCTTTACCACCGTAACAGTTGTTGGGCTTATGTTTGTAGCTTGGCAGGGCACAAACAACGAGGATAATTTAATTTCACAGCCAGTGGCGGCTAATAATGTTCAAACAGCGGCGCCTCGTGCACAAGCACAAGTGGTAACGCAAGAAGCAAAATCGCCTGATCAGCAATTAAAAGAGTTTTATCAGCAGCAAAGTTTGCTAGCAAGCCAATTCCCTCAGCAATATGATGGCGAGTTATTTGATGTCATAGTACTAAATATTTGCTCGATGGCCTTGGCTGATCTAGAGGCCATTGGCGTAAGCCTTGATGATTTATATAGCGATTTTGATGTGGTGTTTTCTGATTTTAATTCGGCGACTTCGTACTCTGGGCCTGCTGCAATTCGCCTTCTACGAGCAAGTTGTGGTCAAACAAGCCAAACTGCCTTATTTGAAAATGCGCCAGAGCAGTGTCATTTGTTTAAAAATTTAGAAAACTTAGGCTACAAAAGCAATGTGGTAATGAACCACGACGGCCACTTTGATGAGTTTAAAGGTTTAATAAGTAAGTTTGGTGGCTTAGATAGCACGCCATTTAATATTGATTCAATGCCGGTTGCGCTTAGAGGTTTTGATGATAGCCCTATTTACTCTGACGAAGCTGTTTTAAACGCCTGGTTAGAGCAATCAAATGACTGTAAACCTTGTGCTATGTACTACAATACTACAAGTTTGCATGATGGTAATCAGTTAGAGAACCAGCCAAGAGTTAATAGTAAAGATACCTACTCAATAAGGCATAAAAATTTATTTAATGATATAAAAAGCTTTATTAAAAAGCTGGAAAAAAGTGAGCGTAATGTCATGCTGATGATAGTCCCAGAACATGGCGCAAACTTAAAAGGTGACAAAGTACAATTTTCAGGGTTGCGTGAAATTCCTAGTCCAGCTATCGTTTCCGTTCCTGTTGCTATTAAATTTATTGGCTCTGATGTGCAAAACTATTCGCAAATTGTAGTTAATAAATCAACCAGTTACTTTGCACTTTCTGAGATAGTTAGCAAAACATTGAAAACCAATGTATTTGGCGGAAATAATAGCGTTGCTAATCTATTGGAAAATTTGCCTAAAGCGCCTAAAGTTGCTGAAAATGAGGGCACGATTATGATGTATATCAACCAGCGTCCTTATATTCAATTAGATGGCGGAGACTGGACCCCATACCCGCAAAATTAATAGCATATATGCATGACCCCTTTTAAAACTCAGCTTACACGCTGCGTTTTTTAGTTTTAAGCTGTACGTTATTACAGTTTGATGTTTATAGGCGTGAGTTTACAGCGATAAAGGCGGTGGTTTGTCCAAATTTGTTTACAATTTACTGTATTGAATAACGGAGTTAGCGTATTATTCGGCTAATATAGTTTTTCCTTATTCGAGGATGTATGCGTCTAGATATTCATTGTGCCGACCGTGTAGGTATTGCCCAAGAGATCCTAAATATTTTAGTAAACTACGATGTTGACTTAAAAGGGATTGAGGTTGATTCGGTAAATTGCCGTATGTATGTAAGCTTTCCTGAAATTGAATTTGAGCAATTTCAAAAAATTATGCCTTCTATTCGTTTGATTGATGGCGTACATGATGTTCGCACAACCGCCTTTTTACCCTCTGAGCGAGAGCATAACGAATTAAATACACTGCTGCGTGCACTTCCCGATGGTGTTATTTCGATTGACGCAAAAGGGTGGGTACGTTTGTGTAACGACGCTGCCTGTAAAGACCTACAGTTGAGCGAAAAAGAAGTAGTAGGGGCCAATATTAATAACCTACTAAAAGGGTTTAACTTTACGCGTTGGTTAGAAGGCAAAGAAGTACTTGGACAAACAACCCGGGTAGATGTTGCTGGTGAAGACTTTATTGCCGATATTTTACCGATTGCCGTCCCGCAAGGTGGTGAAGGTGACGTGTTAGCTGGTGCGGTTATAAATATAAAATCGCAAAGCCGCCTTGGTCAGCAGGTCAGTGCCTTTAGACGTTACGGACAAGAAAGCTTTGCAACAATTCACAACTT
Organism: Pseudoalteromonas sp. P1-11; assembly: GCF_001399995.1. NCBI lineage: Bacteria > Pseudomonadati > Pseudomonadota > Gammaproteobacteria > Alteromonadales > Pseudoalteromonadaceae > Pseudoalteromonas > Pseudoalteromonas sp. P1-11. The sequence continues at coordinate 602,307 of NZ_LJSP01000002.1, read as the reverse complement.
TAGTACTGCTATGCGCCGGGTAGTGCGCGAAGCACGCAAAATGTCACAGCTAGAAGCCCCCATTTTAATAACCGGAGAAACTGGCACAGGTAAAGAGCTCCTTGCTCGTGCGTGCCACTATGCCTCTAATCGTTCGGTTAAGCCGTTTATTGCACTTTCGTGCGCATCTTTGCCCGATGATGTGGCTGAATCTGAATTATTTGGTTACGCCGGATATGAAGAAAACACCGCACCTAAACGCGGGGTACTAGAGCAAGCAGATGGCGGTACTGTGTTTTTAGATGAAGTTGGCGAAATGTCTACACAGCTACAAACAAAGCTGCTGCGCTTTTTGCAAGACGGCACATTTAGAAAAGTGGGCGACGAAAACGAAGTAAAAGTAAATGTGCGTATAATTGCAGCCACACAAAAAGATTTACCCGCGATGGTGCAAGAGGGCGTATTTAGAGAAGACTTATACTATCGAATTAATGTACTCACATTAGAGATTGCACCACTGAGAGACCGTAAAGCTGATGTGGGCCCATTAGCCGAGCACTTTATTCAAAAGTACGCACAGCAAAACGGCCACGCAATTCCGCTTTTATCACAAGAGTGCTTACGCTTTTTACAAGAGTACCCGTGGCCAGGTAATGTGCGTCAGCTAGAAAATGCAATTTATCGAGCGGTGTCGTTACTTGATGATAGCGAGCTACGTGTAGAGCATTTGCAATTGCCTACTTTTACCCACGATTTAGGCTATTTAGAGTCAGATTTTGAAGGGTCGTTAGATCAAGCTGTAAAACGTTTTGAAGCAACCTTGCTACGCAAATTGTATCCGGCTTACCCAAGCTCAAGACAATTAGCTAAGCGTTTAGGGCTTAGCCACACTGCAGTGGCAAATAAACTACGAGATTACGGTATTAATCGCAAAACTGTTAAAGTTTAATAGCCGCTTTACTGGGCACTAGCTCTTAGTGCCCATGTTTTTTGTAACCCCATCAATGGCGATAGTTTCTATGCCATTTACATCAAAATTAATCACTATGCTTGCGTTATTACGAGTAAAAAAGTAACTGCGGCCATTAAGCTCAATCACGTAATTGCCTTTTACGGGGTCTTTAAATTGCTGCTTTTTCAAACTGACAGTATGTTTACCTATTTGCCAATCAAACGCTTCAATAAAGCCATTATTAAACTCTTGTACCCACACTTGGCTATCGTCTTTAGCTAAAGTGATTGCCACCGAGTATGAGTTAGGTAATTGCGACATATCGTAGCTTTTGCTACCTATCGAAAATTTACCAAGCTGCTGCTGCCATGCAAAGCCAAAATTAAAGGTTTTTTCTATACCTGTTGGGTAAGTTACCGTACCTGGGCCTTTAATTGTAAAATCGGCCAGTGCGCAGGTGCTAATGCATAATAAACTGGTTGTGAAAAGTGTCGCTAATTTATATTTCATACTATGACTTTTTTATATTTATAATTTGAGATTAAAACAGAACATTCGCCTTAACAAGTGGCTATGTTACACTGAGTTAACTTTATACTGGTAAGACCTTCTCGTGAACTTATATATTAGACTTCTTTTATTATTTTTTAAAATTAAGCGCAACCGCGACTACCAACAGTTACTTGATACTGTTGATATTGATTACAAAGCGCTACCAACAGACTGCGATATAAACCTGCATCTAACAAACTCGCGTTATTTGGCTATGATGGACTTGTCGCGCACTTGGATGATTGAGCGAATTGGTCTATTAAAACAAGTAATGAAGCGCCGTTGGTTTCCTATTGTTAATGCTACAGCCATAACTTATATTCGCGATATTAAACCTATGCAGCGTTATACCATTAGTACCAAGCTGGTGGGGTGGGATCATAAATATTTTTACATTGAACAAAAGTTTCATTCTGCGCGTGGCCTGCACGCTATAGCGTATGTGCGCGGTGTGTTTAAAAACAAAAAAGGCATTGTGAGTATTGAAGAAATGCTTGAAGTAGCCGAGTTTGATGGTGTAGCGCCTATTTTGCCAAGTGAAATTATGCACTGGAAAGAAATGCTTGAGCAAAAAAAGGTAAATAACCTTCCTAAATAATTTTCATAAAATAAGGCCTTTCGGCCTTAAACACATAGAACATAGGCGCTGCAAACTTAATTAAAAACTGTACCTTACACCAAACATGGCAACGACTGGGTCAAGCTCAACGGTTGATGTAAGGGCTTTTGCACCGTTTGCGTACACTGTGGCATCGGTATCTATATCAATCATTGACACCATGGCATGTAGCCCCCAATGTTGATCGATTTTATAGTTAGCGCCTACTTGTGCAATAAAGCCAAACGAATCATCGAGTTTTACTTCAACATCATCAGTACCTAGGGTTGCTTTTAGCGCTTGAGAAGGCTGCTCGTCAAAAAAGGTGGTGTAATTTAACCCTACACCAATAAACGGGCGTAGCGCGTAACTTGTATCTAAAAAGTGGTATTGCGCAACCAATGATGGCGGAAGCTGTTTGATGTCGGCAATTTTATTGCCAGCTAACCCACCCGCGCCATTTACATCGTGCGAAAACGGCGTAGCGGCAATAAGCTCTACCACCCACTTATCGTTAAATGCATAATCGATTGTAATACCGAGCTGCGTGTCAGAGTCGCCTTTGAGACCCAGTGTTGGCGCTTCGTTAATTGCCGAGCTGCTGTTATCTGGATTTACATTAATAGCGCCAACATTAACGCTAAGGTTAGCGTGTGCCGCAGGGGTAATAGCAAGTAAAGAGGTAAGTAAGGCAATGCTGATTTGGGTTTTCATGTTGTGCTCCAATAACTACTTTTTGATTGACGCTATTATTACAATCTCCGAGCGTTGAAAACCTGTTCTAGATCAAAGTTTCAAAAATGTTTGAAGTATGTGAACCCTTTTCTTGATTTAGATTAAAGTCAGTGCAAAAAGTATTTTAATTAATTGACACAGTTATATATTTAACGGTCATCGCACTGTATTAACTTTGCCATTATTTGGTCATATTCTCGCGCTTTAATAATCTCTCTTATGGTTATTGAGTGTGTTGTTATGTCTGTTGCAAAAGTATCGCAAAACAGTGTAAGTAAGCCTTTAAGCGCGGTGGTAAAAAATACGCAAACGCTTATTAGGTTTGAGTCTGTAACGCCTAACCAAAGCGGTGCCATAGATTGGCTTAGCAATGAGTTAACTGCGCTTGGCTTTAACTGTGAGCAGTTTATTTGTGAAGGCGTTACCAATTTAATTGCCTACGTTAGTTTTGAGCAAGAAGGGCCATGTGTAGCGTTTTCTGGGCATATTGATGTTGTGCCCGCAGAGTCGGGCAACTGGCTAAGCCCGCCTTTTGCCGGCAATATTATTAATAATGCCGTGTTTGGTCGCGGCGCTGCCGATATGAAAGGCGGCGTGGCCGCTATGCTTGGTGCTACTAAGGCACTATTAAAAGAGACTAAAAATAAAAAAGGGCGTTTTTACTGGCTTATTACCTCCGATGAGGAAGGAGAGGCCGAATTTGGCTCAGAGGTAATAGCCGCGCGTTTAGCAAAAAATAATATACAGCTTGATGGCTGTATTGTTGGTGAGCCGACAAGCTCTTCACACGTAGGCGATACAATTAAAAATGGTCGCCGAGGCGCTATTTCTTCTCGTATAAAAGTTCATGGCAAGGCCGGACATGTTGCCTACCCACAGAACACTATAAACGCTGCGCATATTGCGGGTAATATTGTAAATTGTTTAAGTAATTTAACATGGCCTGACGATGAGCCAAGCTCTAAAACCACCTTGCAAGTGACCGGCATTAATATAAATAATGTTGTTGATAATTTAGTGCCTAGTGAATGCGAAATTACCTTTAATGTGCGATATAGCCATGGTTATACAAGCAATGCAATAAAGCACTGTATATCAGCGGCGCTGAGTGAATACGCTCAGCACCTTGAGGTTGAATGGGAGCGAGCGTGTGAGCCCTATTATACGCCACCAACAAACGGGTGGAGTTTATTGCAGCAGTTAGAGCACACCATTTATGCGCAAACAGGGAGTTACCCCATGTTAAGTACCAGTGGTGGTACTTCTGATGGCCGATTTTTTGCAAACCAGCATACCCAAGTTATTGAGTGCGGCGTTAAAAATAGTACCATTCATCAGGTAAACGAGCATGTTCCGGTTGATGATTTACTTAAAATTGAGGCCATTTACACAGACTTATTAGCGCGAATTTTTAGCCATAAATAGTAATCGCACAATAAAAATAAACAGCGGGAATCACCTCGCTGTTTATTTGAGTAGGGCGTGTTGATCTTTAATGATTGAGTTTGCAGCAGTATGTTTGGTTTTTAGGCAAGGCAGAGCCTATGAAGTGTGG
>NZ_LJSP01000002.1:539593-597916 GCF_001399995.1 Pseudoalteromonas sp. P1-11 | reverse complement strand
AGCCCACTAGGTTACAAACCTCGCGCCGCGATTAAATCGCCCCTAGATTGAACAAATTTCAATCCGTAAAGTTCAACACGCCCTAACCTAAATAGCGTTTGGCTTTATTTTCTTTTACGTTTTGTAAATCTACCAGCACCAACCCATCAATACAGTTGTTAAAGTCGGGGTCGATACTAAAGCTTAAAAATTTTACGCCGCCAGGCATGCACAGCTCTGTATATTGCTTAAATAGCGTAGGAACTTGTGCCCCCATATTGGCCAGTACATGTTTTAATTCTACAAAGTCTTCTTTTACATCGTTACCACTAAAAACAGTTTTACACTGAGTGAGTTGTTGCTCGCTTAATTTAAACTCGTTATTGGGGGTGGCGAGGTGTTGCTCTGATTTATAATAATGTTGATAGTAATGCACGAGCATGGCTTTTGCTTGTTCAGGCAAGGCGTTAGAGACGCTCACCGCGCCAAATAAGTAACGATATTGCGGGTAGTTTTTAATAAATGCGCCAATACCATACCATAAATAGTCTAAGCTTTTACGCCCCCAATATTTAGGTTGCACAAAGCTGCGGCCAAGCTCTATACCTTGCTCTAAATACGGTTTCATTGCTTGTGTGTAACTAAATAAACTATCGGTGTATAAGCCTTCTCGGCCATGTTTCTCTATTATTTCCTTTGCACAAGCAAGGCGATATGCCCCCACTAATTCTAGCTGCGTAGGATCCCATAGCACTAAGTGTTGATAATCCATATCATATTTGTCGATGTCGCGGCGTTTTCCACTGCCTTCACCTACCGCTCTAAAGGCAATTTCTCTCAGTCGTCCAAGCTCTCTAAACACTGGTGAGCTGCCAGTGTACTGGTATAAATGAATATGCATGCCATCTTGTGTTTTGCCTAATAACTGACAACTCTCTATGGCTTTTTTAAGCTCTTTGCGGCACTCGGGTATTGCAATAGGGGTTTGGGTTTTAAGAGGAAGGGGTTTTTTAGTGGTAAGGCGATAAAGTTGCTTGCGAATGAGATTAACGATTTCTTTATCTTTTAAGTTTTCGATTAAATATGACTCAGGCGGAATGGAAGCACCAATTTCAAATTCTAATGACTTTTGTCGCTGCTTAAACATTTCTTTTACTAATAATAAGCTCGCAAGTGGTTTGTAAATCATTGAGGTGCCATAAAAAAGCGGGCTGTTTTTGGCCTTTATATAAATAGGTAAAATAGGGCTGTTTGCTTTTTTAGCCATGCGTAAAAAGCCACTGTTCCACTTGCAATCTTTTATACCGGTAGGGCTTAAACGCGAGACCTCTCCCGCAGGGAAAATAAGTAACGCACCTTCATCTTTTAAGTGTTTTTGTATATTACTTAATTCTTGTTTTTTACTGGTTCCCGATAAATTATCTACTGGCAACAGCAATGAATGCATAGGGGTGACCGACATTAGCATGCGATTGGCAACCACTTTTAAATCTTGCCTAACGCTGGAAAGTACTTTTATCAGCGCAAGTGCGTCGAGCGAGCCAATGGGATGGTTAGCCACAATAACTAACTTACCTTCGCTGGGTATGTTTTCAATTTGTTTTGGTTTATAGCGGGTATCAAAGTCAAGCTCATCAAGCACTTGTTCAACAAACTCTAGTCCTTGTAAATGGGGGTAAGCATCGCCAAAGGCGACAAATTCTTGTTCATGTAATAAGTAGCCAAGCCCCTTTTTAACTAAACCTTTTACTTTAGGGGAGTTCTCTAATTGTGGTAAGTTTGCAGCTATTACTTTATCAACGCTTATCATATTAACCTCATTTACAATTTGGCCTATTCGCCATCCTGTTTAGAGTAAAAAAAGGGTGTGACATTTACTTTGCAGTTGTGTGACTTTTTAAAGAGCAAATAACGAGCTGCTCAGTTGTTTATTAGTGTAGATAAAATTTATTCAATAAAATTAGGAGCTTCTATGTCGGTATTAGTAGCCATTACCGGGCGAGATAATACAAAGCTAATTGCAAAGCTAAAAGAGCTATTACCCAATGAAGAGATAATGAAATGGCCAGAGTGTAAAAAGCTCAACAATGTAGAGTTTGTATTAGCCTGGAATGCACCAGATGATTTGTGGCAGCAATTACCTAACTTAAAAGCGGTGTCATCGTTTGGGGCGGGTGTAGATAGTATTAATATGTCTTTATTGCCTAAAGAGGTAGACGTGGTTCGCATTGTTGATACTGAGCTTGCTCAAGATATGGCAGAGTACGTGCTAGGCCATGTACTTGCGCACAAGCTGCGTTTAAAAGAGTATTTTGTTAAGCAATCACAATGCAATTATAAACCTAAGCGTGCATATAAATATAATCACGTGGGTATTTTAGGCTTTGGTGAGCTAGGTAAAGCGTGCGCCAAAAAACTAACCCTGAATGGCTTTACAGTAAGCGCTTGGTCAAAAACTGAAAAAAGTGATGAGCAGGTGCATTTATATTCTCAGCAGCAAGGCCTTAATGAAATGCTGCCCACAATTGACTACTTGGTATGCCTACTGCCGCTAACAAAAGATACTAAGGGTATTATTAATGCAGATTTATTAGCTAAGTTACCGGCCCATGCGTGTGTAATTAGCGTTGCCAGAGGAGAGCACCTAGTAGAGCAAGATTTAATAGACGCACTTAACAGTGAAATGTTAAGGGCTGCCACGCTCGATGTATTTACCCAAGAGCCGCTACCGCACGACCACCCATTTTGGCATAACGCTAACATAACTATTACACCACACTGCGCCGCGTTATCTGATTTAAATAGCGTAACAGCGCAAATCGCAGAAAATATTAATCGCCTAAAAAGCGGCCTTACATTAAATAATCGGGTTAATAGAACAAAAGGTTATTAATAGATAGCAAAACAGTTTAACAAACAGCTTGTTAACATTTGTAATTTTAATTATTGTGAAGTTTAGTCACTAAAATAAAAATAATAAGAGTAACGTATGAAATCAAGTCAAGGCGGAGTAAAACTAAGTTTAGTAGTGGTTTCTATTATAGTGCTAGGCGTGTCTGCTTGGTTTAACCAAGCGAGTGCCGATCAAGTGCCACAAAGCAAAACTTCACAAAGTGAATAGGCGTATTTGTAGGCACATTATAAAAAAGGGGGCTCTGTTAATTTGTTTTTGGCTTAATAAAGCCAGATAATTAAAGAGAACCCACCTTTCATTAGGTCATTTAATTACTAAAGTGCGCTTCGTTACTGGTATTTAGTAAAATAAGTTAATTAGTACCGTTTAGCATGGATCTCTCGGTTTTCATGCTTTTTCTCATCACTTTTTTTAAGCAACACATACGTTGCGCCACTGCCACCATGGTGCTTTAAAGCGGTATGATACGCTAATACCGCGGGTAGAGCCTGTAGCCACTTATTAACATAGCTCTTTAGTATACCGGGCTTAGCTTTATTTTTTATACCGATGCCATGGCGTACTAATACAACGCGAATGTTTCGCTGGTGGCAATCAGTAATAAAGTTAAATAATGTTGTGCGTGCGTTTTTGAGTAATTGGCCATGCAAATCTAATGTGGCATCAACTTGGTATTTAGCTAAGCGTAAGTTTTTAAATACTGCGCTTTGTACGCCATCTTTTTTAAAACTGAGTAATGCATGCGGGTCTAAAAGCTCTACATGCTCAGATTGTAAGTAATTTTCGTCATTCGCAAGGCTAAGCTCGGCAGCTTTGCGTTTTTCTTGTTGGGCAAGGGTGGCACTGGGATTACTTGCAAGGGGAGTTACAGTATCGTGGTTTATAGGTTTTACATCTTCCATAGAAGATAAAAATAAATCGAAATCAGATAAAGACATAGTAAGACCTAAATGAGGATTAATACGAGATAAATTTTATCTTAGTTCAATCTGTTCCCCAAGCCTTTTAATTTTTTCAAATAAAAAAGCCCAGCAAGGCTGGGCTATAAAATATTCTAAGGGGAAATGTTAACTCTGCGTTACATTAAATTGTCCAAACGTATATACTTTGAACAAGTAAAATGTATTGATCAACACTAAACTCATATTCGAAATAACACTCGACGACATTAAATCCAAGCTAAAAGACAAAAATAACAGACCACAAGCACTAATCGCTGCAACACGCAGTATTGTTATGTGGTTAATAAAGAATGCACCTAAACCTAGTGCAAGTAATACAGTGTTTAAAAGCCAATCTAGCTCATTTAGCATGGTCGTTTCAATAGTTCAGTTGTTGAAAAAAGGAGCGCCATTATGTTGATCTTTTGCACACCTTTCAACCAAGTAATTTTAAATTTTCAGATTAGTTTTTTTAAGGCTAAATATAGCTAGCTAGTGCTGCAAAAAAGCCATTGTTTTTTATTAGTTGGTACTTTTGACAGCTTTGCGGCGCCTTCATATCTGCGCATAAATAAAGGGCATTGCGCTTCTCGTCTAGCTGCGGGTGTAAGTTTGAATCAAGTAATGTACGGCCATATCCAAAGACCCCAGGCCAATAAATACTTTCGCTCACTAACCCTAATTTTTTATAGGTGAGCAAAGTTGGTTTTGGAAAAATAATGACTACAGCAAAAATGATAGCCAGCGTAATAAGTAACCCTGTTTTAGACTTTACAGGCTGCTCCGCTGGGGTTGATGTTGAGTTAGCTGAAGATTGCGGTGCTGTTTGCGGTCTATTGCGGGGCTTTTTTACAGGGGTTTTTCTTTTTTGTGGTGTTTTACCAAGCAATGATTGTTTTTTTGTGTTGTTTGACATAAAGCAAATCTGGCCTTTTGAGCGTAGGTCTCTATAATAAAATGATTAAATATCTAGTTATATAATAACTTATACAATGCTTTTAGCCTACGAGGAAGATACATGGATACGCAGCTATCAATTTTAATAGTAGATGATGTTAGCACAGTGCGTAGTTTTTTGAGCCAAACGCTCATGCACTTAGGAATAGAAAACGTTAAAGAGGCTTCAACGGCTAAACAATGCATTAGCGAATGCCAAGCAGCTAATTACAATATGATTTTTTTAGATATTGAACTGCCTGACGGCGATGGTAAAGAGTTAATCGCGCAAATTAATGATATTAACCCTGAAACTAATGTGGTGATGGTGTCGGCCCATTCAGCAGTAGAAAATGTTAAAGAAGCCATTGATAAAGGTGCTAAGGGGTTTGTGGTTAAGCCATTTACGCCTAAAAAAATTGCGGCCATGTTGAAAAAGTTTTATCCCGATTTGGAAAATGTTTAACCAGCTTTAATAGTAATGCGTTAAATCAGCTTAAAGTTTAGTGGATTGCTAAATACCAAATTTTAGATATAAAAAAACCGGCCTAGGCCGGTTTTTTAAACATAAAACAAATTATAGCGCTTTAATTTTAGCTGCTAAACGGCTCTTATGACGAGCTGCTTTGTTTTTATGAATTAGACCCTTAGTTGCGTAACGGTCTAGGATAGGTGTAGCAACAGAGAAAGCTTGCTGTGCAGCTTCTTTATCGCCAGCTTCAATAGCAGCGGTTACTTTTTTGAAGTAAGTACGCATCATTGAACGACGGCTTGCGTTGTGCTGACGGTTTTTTTCGCTAGTGATAGCGCGTTTTTTTGCAGACTTGATGTTAGCCAAGGTTTGCTCCTAACAATCTTAAATAAAGCTTAAATTAAAGGCCGTGGAATATGCCTGTTTTTATCATGAATGTCAATTTAAATTTAACAACTCAAGAAAAACTGCTCCTTATAACGAACATCAATTTGCCGCTTTAGCAGTTAATATCGCTATTGTAACAAAGCACAGACGCCCAGCCTAGTGCTTTAAAGCGATTTATAAAAAAGACTGTGGCATAATTGCGCTAACTAAAGGTTTTTAAGTAGGTTTAAGGTGTCAAAAGGATTATTTCGCTCCGGTATGATTGTAAGTTGTATGACAATGATATCGCGTATTTTAGGGTTAGTACGAGACGCTGTCGTTGCAAACTTATTAGGTGCTAGTGCAGCTGCTGATGTTTTTTTGTTTGCTAACCGTATTCCCAATTTTTTACGCCGTCTATTTGCAGAGGGGGCCTTTGCCCAGGCATTTGTGCCTGTACTTAGTGAAATTAAAGAACACCATGGCGATGATAAAGTTAAGTTATTTGTAGCACAGGCGGCCGGTACGCTGGGCACTATTTTGCTTTGCGTGACTATTTTTGGCGTTATTGCCTCGCCTGTTATTGCCGCGTTATTTGGTACTGGCTGGTTTATAGATTGGTGGCAAGGTGGCCCTAATGCAGAAAAATTTGTGCTGGCAAGCTCCTTATTAAAGTTAACTTTTCCGTATTTGTTATTTGTTAGTTTGGTAGCACTTAGCGGTGCAGTAATGAATGTGTATAACCGCTTTGCAGTGGCTGCTTTTACGCCCGTATTACTTAATGTTTCAATTATTACCTGCGCCATTTTATTGCACGACAAATTTAGCGTGGGGGCGTATGCGTTAGCTATTGGTGTATTTGTGGGCGGGGTGGTGCAATTGTTGTTTCAGTTACCATTTTTATACCGAGCAAAAATGCTGGCACGTCCTCGCTGGGCGTGGCAAGACGAGAACGTTAAAAAAGTGCGTAAGCTTATGCTACCGGCATTATTTGGTGTTTCAATAAGCCAAATTAACCTCCTGCTCGACACCATGATTGCCTCGCTATTAATGACGGGCTCTATCGCATGGCTTTATTACTCAGATAGGTTAATTGAGTTTCCACTTGGTTTATTTGGTATTGGTATTGCCACTGTTATTTTACCCGCACTTTCTAAATTGCATAGCAGTAAAAAGCTCAGTGATTTTCAGCATACGTTAGATTGGGGTGTGCGTTTTGTGATTTTTTTAGGCATACCCGCCATGGTTGGTTTAATGATTATAAGCCCGCTTATCATTACTGTGCTATTTGATCACGGTGCATTTAAAGACGCTGATGTTGATCATGTTAAAGCGGTAAGCTTAGGGGTGGTTGCCTACTCGGTAGGGTTAGTTAGCTTTATGCTTATTAAAGTATTAGCGCCGGGTTTTTACTCGCGCCAAGATACCAAAACACCTGTGCGCATTGGTATTATTACGCTGGTGCTTAATATGGTATTTAATATTATGTTAGCCCCGTTTATAGGATATTTAGGGCTTGCTTTAGCAACGTCTATGTCGGCCAGTTGCAATGCTTTTTTACTTTACAGGCAACTTAAAAAAGAAAACGTGTATCAGTTTTCTGCAATGAGCCTGCGCTTTAGCGTAAAGTGCATAGTGGCAAGCTTGGTAATGGGCGCTCTAACGTGGTACGTCAGCAGCCGATATTATTGGGCTACATGGCATTTTTCTGAGCAAGTAATGTTGTTAATTGTATTGCTAGTAATTGCTGCAATAAGTTACTTTGCGGTGCTGTTTTTACTTGGTGTAAGACTAAATACGATAAAAAGTGTAGCAACTACTGAATCAAACTAAAAAAAAGATTATAATCGGCAGCCCTGTGGTTTTGACCGATTTTAAAGTCGTTAATAATACTCGCTGAAAAAGGCATTAGGTGGCATGGAGTTAATTAGAGGTATACACAATATTCGAGCGCAACATTATGGTTGTGTGTTGACTATTGGTAATTTTGACGGTGTGCATTTAGGCCATGGCGAAGTGTTAAAAGGGCTGTTAGCGGATGCCAAAGCACATAACTTACCCAGTACTGTGATGTTATTTGAGCCGCAGCCGCAAGAGTTTTTTGCTAAAAACAATGCGCCAGCTCGACTTACTCGGTTACGCGACAAACTCAGATTACTAAGTAACCTAGGTATTGAGCGGGTTATTTGTATTAGCTTTAACCAACAATTTGCCAATATGCATGCAGAGCAATTTGTTAGTGATATTTTAATTAAAAAGCTAGGCGTTAAAGCACTCACAGTAGGTGATGATTTTAAATTTGGTAAACAGCGCCAAGGGAATTTTAATTTACTGCTCAGTATGGGCAAACAAGCGGGCATGGATGTAAAAAGCACCGCGAGTTTTCGCCAATTAAATGCTAGAGTAAGCAGCACACTAATACGTGAAGCATTAGCCGCAGGCGACTTAGAAAATGCTAAGTTAATGCTAGGGCATAATTATGCTATTTCAGGGCGTGTAATACATGGTTGGAAAAGAGGGCGAGAGCTTGGTTTTCGGACTGCAAATATAGCGCTTAAACGCCAAGTTTGCCCTGTAAATGGGGTGTTTGCCGTAAAAGCAAACATTGCCGGAAAACACGTTTATGGGGTAGCCAATATTGGTAACAAGCCCACTTTTAATGGAACTCGTGCTTTGTTAGAAGTTCATCTTTTTGACTTTGCACAAGATATATATGGACAGTTTATGCACGTGGAGTTAATAAAAAAACTTCGCGATGAGAAAAAATTCGAGACATTAACACAGTTAACGGCACAAATTGCAACCGATGTTGCCGCCGCAAAACAGTGTTTTGGTTTAAATTAGGTAGCCGATAGATACGGAAAGTAGGATTAATGAGCGACTACAAACATACTTTGAATTTACCGGAAACACAGTTTCCAATGCGTGGCAATTTGGCACAACGTGAACCAAAAATGCTTAAAGCATGGTATGAAGACGACCTGTACGGTCAAATTCGCAGCGCTAAAAAAGGTAAAAAGACCTTTATTTTGCATGACGGCCCTCCGTATGCAAACGGCGATATCCATTTAGGCCACTCAGTAAATAAAATTTTAAAAGACATAATTGTTAAGTCTAAAACTTTATCTGACTTTGATGCACCTTATGTGCCTGGTTGGGACTGTCATGGTTTGCCAATTGAGTTAATGGTTGAGAAAAAAGTAGGCAAGCCTGGCGTTAAAGTAACCGCGAGCGAGTTTCGTGAAAAATGCCGTGCTTACGCTAAAAAGCAAGTTGAAGGTCAAAAAGTAGACTTTAAACGTTTAGGTGTGTTTGGCGATTGGGACAAACCTTACTTAACAATGAACTATGACTTTGAAGCAAACGCTATTCGCGTGCTAGGTCGTATTATTAAAAATGGCCACCTTCATAAAGGTGCAAAGCCTGTGCATTGGTGTACAGACTGTGGCTCTGCATTAGCAGAGGCCGAAGTAGAGTACCAAGATAAGCAATCTCCAGCGATTGACGTACGTTTTACATTTGCAGATCAAGACGCGGTTGTTAATGCCTTTGATTTAGCCGATGGCCATAAAGGCCAAGGCAGTGTAGGTACTGTTATTTGGACTACAACGCCGTGGACTTTACCCGCTAACCGTGCGGTAGCAGTGCATGCAGATTTAGAGTACGCCTTAGTACAAGTAGATGATGAAGGCTCACAGCAACGTTTAATTTTAGGCTCAGAGCTTGTTAAAGATGCAATGGACCGTTATGGCTTTAATCATTTCCACGTACTAGGTTATGTTAAAGGTGCAGCACTTGAAAACTTACACGTTGCTCACCCATTTTACGATTTTGATGTACCGGTAATTGTAGCAGACCACGTTACTACTGACTCAGGTACGGGTGTGGTACATACCGCGCCAGGCCATGGTCAAGAAGATTTCGCGGCAGGCTTAAATTACAATCTTGAAGTAGCAAACCCTGTGGGCGCGAATGGCGTTTACCTGCCTGATACAGAATTATTTGCTGGTCAGCATGTATTTAAAGCAAATGCCAGTGTAATTGACGTATTAACAGAGCGCGGTGCTTTAATGCATCATCATGCGCTTACGCATAGCTACCCGCATTGTTGGCGCCACAAAACGCCTATTATTTTCCGTGCTACACCGCAGTGGTTTGTAAGCATGGATCAGGCTAACTTACGTCAAGACTCGTTAAGCGAAATTAAAAACACCCAATGGTTGCCAGAGTGGGGCGAAAGCCGCATTGCGAACATGGTTGAAGGTCGCCCAGATTGGTGTATTTCACGCCAACGTACTTGGGGTGTGCCAATTGCTTTATTTGTTGATAAAGACACTGGTGCTTTACACCCAAATACGCAAGCGCTTATTGAGCAAGCTGCAGAGCTGGTAGAAAAATCAGGCATTCAAGCATGGTATGACCTAGAGCCTGCCACCTTGTTAGGCGAAGAAGATGCCAAGCAATACATGAAAGTACAAGATACGTTAGATGTATGGTTTGATTCGGGCGTAACACATGCGTGTGTTGTTGATGCACGTGAAGAGTTAGTTGGCCCAGCCGATTTATACCTCGAAGGTTCTGATCAGCACCGTGGTTGGTTTATGTCATCAATGATGACCTCAGTTGCTATTAACGGTCACGCACCTTACAAGCAAGTACTAACGCACGGCTTTACCGTAGATGAAAACGGCCGCAAAATGTCAAAATCGTTAGGCAACGTTATTTCACCACAAAACGTGATGAATAAACTTGGCGCTGACATTTTACGTTTATGGGTAGCTTCTACCGATTACACCGCCGAAATGACAGTATCGGATGAAATATTTAAACGCTCAGCAGATCGCTACCGCCGTATTCGTAACACTAGCCGTTACTTACTAGCTAACCTAAGTGGTTTTGATCCAAAAACAGACCAAGTTGCTGTTGATGATATGGTTGAGCTTGATAAGTGGATTGTTGGCCGTGCAGCCCAATTACAAGAAGAAATTTTAGCAGCTTACGATAGCTACCAAATGCTATTAGTAACGCAAAAGCTAATGAACTTCTGTACAGGTGAGCTTGGTTCGTTCTACTTAGATGTAATTAAAGACCGCCAGTACACAGCAAAAAGCGACAGTCATGCACGTCGTTCTTGTCAAACTGCGCTTTATCATATTGCTGAAGCAATGACTCGTTGGATGGCACCAATTATGAGCTTTACAGCTCAAGAAATTTGGGAAGCATTACCGGGCGAGCGTAGCGATTACGTATTTACATCGGTATGGTACGACGGTTTACACGCACCGACAAACAGCCAATTTAGCAACGATGACTGGCAAGCGATTCTAAATGTACGTGACGAAGTAAACCGCGTATTAGAAGCAGCCCGTAAAGAAGAAGTGATTGGCGCAACGTTACAAGCAAGCGTTAACTTATACGCCGAAAAAGCACTGGCTGATAAGTTAGCAGCATTAGGTGATGAACTACGTTTTGTATTACTAACGTCTGCGGTCACTGTATCTGCAGTAGATAGCCAGCCAAATGATACACAAACAACCGAAATTGAAGGTTTGTACATTAGCGTAGCAGCCACAGATGCAACTAAATGTGAGCGTTGTTGGCATTACAGCGATGATGTAGGTTCAGAGCCTGCACACCCTGAAATTTGTGGTCGTTGTGTAAGCAATGTTGACGGCGAAGGTGAAAAGCGTCAATTCGCTTAGGAGCTTTACTCAGTGAGCAAACTAGCCCAAAAAAGTGGTTTAGTGTGGCTTTGGTTAAGTCTATTACTGCTTGTAATAGACTTTGCCACTAAAACACTTGTTGTAAATACCATGGCTTATCAAGAGTCGATTAATTTACTGCCTATTTTTAGTATTACCTACGTACATAACTATGGAGCGGCCTACAGCTTTTTAAGTGAAGCGGGTGGCTGGCAACGTTGGTTTTTAAGTTTTATTGCCATTGCTATTAGTGCGCTATTAGTGTGGTGGTTAAAGCGTTTACCAGCGACAAATAAAATATTATGTAGTGCTTATGCGTTAGTGCTTGCTGGCGCTATTGGCAATTTATATGACCGTGTTGCTTATGGTTATGTAATTGACTTTATACATGTGTTTTATAAAAACTCGCATTTTCCAGTATTTAATATTGCCGACTGTGCAATTTGTATTGGTGCCGCATTATTATTATTTGATGCCTTTACAGGCGAAAGTCCGAAGGAGCATAAAGCATGAGCCAAGCTGTAATTGGTGAAAACTCAGAGGTTATTTTTCACTTTTCTATTAAACTAGAAGATGGCTCTGCCGCAGACTCAACCAAGGTGCATAATAAACCAGCCAAGTTAACGATGGGTGATGGCAGCTTAACGGCTAATTTTGAAAAGTGCTTACTAGGTTTAAGTGCAGGCGAAAGCAAAACGTTTGAGTTAGAACCAGAAGACGCCTTTGGCCAACCTAACCCAGATAATATTTACTATGTAGAACGCAGTAAATTTGGTGCAGAAACGCCAGCTAAAGTCGGCGCAATTATTGCCTTTACTCAGCCAGACGGTACTGAGCTGCCAGGACTGGTACGCGAAGTACAAGGTGAGTCGGTTACTATAGATTTTAATCATCCGTTAGCAGGTCAACGTTTAACGTTTGAAGTAGATATTATTGAGGTGCAAGGCTAATGGATATTTTATTAGCGAACCCGCGAGGCTTTTGTGCAGGGGTAGACCGTGCAATTAGCATAGTAGAGCGCGCTTTAGATATTTTTGAAAAGCCAATTTACGTACGCCACGAGGTCGTTCATAACCGCTACGTAGTAGATGGTTTAAAAAACCGTGGTGCCGTATTTGTTGAAGAACTAGACCAAGTACCTGATGACAGCATTGTTATTTTTAGCGCCCACGGTGTATCGCAAGCGGTACGCTCAGAAGCTAAACGCCGCGATTTAAAAGTGTTTGACGCAACATGCCCATTAGTTACTAAAGTGCATATGGAAGTAACGCGTGCGAGCCGTAAAGGTATTGAGTGTATTTTAATTGGCCACCATGGTCACCCAGAAGTTGAGGGTACTATGGGGCAGTATGACAATAACGACGGTGGTATTTACCTTGTAGAAACCGCAGAAGATGTTGCCAAACTTAACGTTAAAAATGCTGATAATCTATTTTATTGTAGCCAAACAACGCTTTCGGTAGATGACACTGCAGATGTAATTGATGCGCTGCGCGAAAAATTCCCAGCAATTGATGGCCCGCGCAAAGATGACATTTGCTATGCGACACAAAACCGTCAAGATGCTGTGCGTGATTTAGCAGACAAGGTAGATGTGCTATTAGTTGTGGGGGCAAAAAACAGCTCTAACTCTAACCGTTTACGTGAACTTGCAGATAAAATGGGCACAACCGCTTATTTAATCGATGATGCAACAAATGTTGAAGCACAGTGGTTTGGTGAAACTAACGCTGTGGGAGTAACTGCGGGGGCTTCTGCGCCAGAAGTGCTTGTACAACAAGTTATTGCACGCTTAAAAGAGCTAGGCGGCAAGCAGGTAGTTGAAAACCCAGGTGAAGAAGAGAATATCGTATTTGCCGTTCCTGTTGAGCTGCGTTAATCTATATAAATTAATTATTTAGATTACAAGGAGAGCCGTTATGAGCAAGGTGCCGCAAGGTGAAACATTGCTTTTTTCGGCTCTTTTTAATGAGCGCGGGGTACTTGCCACGCTTATTGTTACCCAAGTTGTAGCTACCATCTTAGCGTTTGCTCCTTTTGTTGAAGGGGATAGCTGGCAAAGCCTTGGCGTAATTAGTTTATTTTCTCATATGACCGTTTTGGTCAGTATTTCTGCTTTATACTCTTTTCGGAGTGTTTTACAAAAAAAGCCGCAAACCACCCAGCTTTTTGCTTTTTTTATTTCCTTTTTAGCCAGCACCGCTTTATTTAGTGTGCTGTGTGCCCGCTACTTTTTAGATATTACAAATGATGAAACGAGTATTTATTTTGTATTACGAAACTGCTTAATTGTTTTTTTGATCTCGGCTTTATTTGTTCAGTTTTTACTGATTTACTTTGAAAAAGAGCAGCAAACAAAAGCGCTCTCGCGCGCGGAGCTTGATGCTTTGCAAGCCAGAATTCGCCCTCATTTTTTGTACAATAGCCTTAATACCGCCGCCGAGCTAACACACCATGACGCCGATGCTGCAGAGCAAGCAATACTTGCGCTTGCGGCGTTGTCGCAAGCGGCTATGCGCTCGGGGCAGCGCGTTTCTCTCGAAGATGAGCTGACCTTATCAAAACAATATGTTGCGCTGGAAACTTGGCGCTTTGGCAACCGTTTAAAGCTTAATTGGCAAGTGCCTGCTGATTTACCAGATATTAGTATTCCGTGCTTAACCCTTCAGCCGTTAATAGAAAATGCGGTATGCCATGGGGTAGAGCCCAGTGAAACAGGGGCCGTTATTAGTGTAGAGCTACATGTCACAACAGGATATTTAACATTGATTGTTTCTAACCCTATCACTCATAATGAGGCTTTAAAAAGACCAAATAACGGCATGGCACTTGAAAATATTCGCCAGCGATTGTTTATATATTACAAAGAAAAAGCACAACTAACGATCACACAAAAAGAGGATGTATTTAGAGTAAAAGTGGTGATCCCTAAGCAGTTTGAGAACCCCCAATGAATGTTGTAATTATTGATGATGAACCGCTAGCTCGCGCAAGAATAAAGCGGCTACTGCAGCACAACGAGCATATTTTAGTTAAAGGCGAAGGTGATAACGGCGCGCAGGGGCTTGCCATTATCAAGCAGGTTCATCCCGATTTGGTTTTTTTAGACATAGATATGCCGGGTATTAATGGCCTAGAAGTAGCACAGCAACTAAATACGCTGAGCGTGCCACCGGCAATAGTATTTGTAACGGCTTACCCCGAGCATGCACTTGATGCGCTACAGCTCAGTGCCGCAGGATACTTAGTAAAACCAGTTACTGAACAGGCATTAAATAAAGTGTTAGCACAGGCAGGGCGTTTAAATAAAGCGCATATGCAAAAGCAGCAATCTACAAAAATTAGTTATCAGCTTGGTGGCACAATAAAAAGTATTGAACTTGATCAAGTGTATTACTTTAATGCCCAAGAAAAATACACCAATATGGTATTCAAAGAAGGCGAGGCCCTAATTGAACAAAGCTTAAAACAACTTGAGCAACGCTTCCCAACGCAATTATTACGTATTCACAGAAACACGCTCATAAACAAACAAAAGCTTGTTGCCTTGCATACTCAAAGCCCTGGTTTACATAGCGTAGAACTAGCCGGATGTAAGGAGCAATTAAGCGTAAGTAGGCGAGAGCTAAAAACAGTAAAAAATGCGCTAAGTTAGAGCCTGTTATATTTTAGGTTGAATTTTTAGTAGGTTGCTTGGCTTTTAAAGCAAGGCAGAGGCCGTTATTGAGCCCACTAAATTAGCAGCATTGCGCTGGAGTTAAATCACTTCTAGATAGAGTAATTTTAATCCTCAAAGCTCAATTGGCTTGATGCTGTTAACCGTTTATCAACAAATTTAACCGCTTGTCCTAGTATATATTGCATCTACATTTTCAATGCATAAACTTATAATCAGATAAAATTTATTTGGTTTTTACTATGCATTCACCTCACAAAAAACCTCAAAAAGGCTTTACCTTAATTGAAGTGCTGATTGCGTTTATTATTTTAAGCTTTGGCTTATTAGGCGCTGTTGCACTGCAAGCAAAAGCTAAGCAGGCAAGCTTTGACTCTATGCAGCGCGCAGCCGCGGTAGCGTTAGGAAATGATATTATTCAGCGCATTAGAGCAAATGATACCGCACAGCTAGTTGCTTTATATACGCAAACTTTCACCAGTAAAACATCAACGTCTACCTCTACGGCTTGTTTTAGTGGGTCATGCACTGCAGCGCAAGTTGCAGCCCTTGATTTACAGCAATGGAAACGAGCCATTCGTGCACGCGAAAACACCGGCTCTCTCGATGATGCCACTGTATGTATAAACCCTACGGCTGCAGCAGGTACGGGTGGGCGTGGGTTTAATATTGAAGTAATAGTGTCTTGGCAAGGCCGCCAAGAGTTTAATGCCAATGATGAAACCAAAGCGCTTAAATGCGGTACTGACGATAAAAAACGCCGTTTGGTTGCATTAAATAGCTATATATACCTAAGGAGCTAACATGAGAGATAAAGGTTTTACACTAATAGAAATGATGATTTCATTATTTATTGGTGGGCTTATTTTAGGTGGGGTGATGTTTACCTATATTGGCATGAAAGTAACCACAAAAGACACAATGACAATAGGCGAGTTACAAGAGTCAGGCCGCTTAGCCATTAATATTATGCAGCGCGATATTGAGCAGGTGGGCTTTTGGGGAACTTATTATGATGATTCGTTTACTGCAGCAAACACACAAACATTACCTACCCCCAGTGGTGATTGTTTTGAAGGGCTTAATAACGGCAGCTTTCCAGATTTAGCATCTTCAAGCAATTTCAGAACTATTTATGCAAAAGAAGCCAGTTCAACAAGCGAGCTTAATTGTATAAGTAAGCCAATTGCAGGGACTGACATTTTACAAATCAAGTTTTTACAAGGTGAGCAGCTCACCGTAAATGGCACCACTAATGAAACACAAGCTGATGAAAACTATTTTATAGCTGAGCAAGAAAGCGCTGAGTTTGCTCGAGGCGCTGTAGATTCGGGGAGTTTAAATGTTAATGCCACGGTGTGGCCTTATAGCCATCATGTTTATTACCTCGCAGAGCAAACTTATACAGTAAATAATAAAAGCCTTACAGTACCTGCATTAATGCGTAAACGCTTAAATGGTGCCAGCATGAAGGCCGAAACCATAATGGAGGGCGTTGAAAACATGCGCTTTGTATTTGGTTTAGATACAGACAGTGATAGCCGTGTTGATTCGTACCGAAGCATTGAGGACATGCAGCACTCTGACTGGGAAAACCGCAAAAGTATTCTAACAGTGCAGGTTTTTTTATTAGTTAGAGCATTGCAACCAGATCCGGGCCTTAAGATAAAAAATCAAACATATATTTTAGGTGAAGATGAAGACTCCCGAGAGCTCACTTTTACCGATACTTACA
Source organism: Pseudoalteromonas sp. P1-11 (assembly GCF_001399995.1). NCBI lineage: Bacteria > Pseudomonadati > Pseudomonadota > Gammaproteobacteria > Alteromonadales > Pseudoalteromonadaceae > Pseudoalteromonas > Pseudoalteromonas sp. P1-11. The sequence continues at coordinate 581,195 of NZ_LJSP01000002.1, read as the reverse complement.
GAAGAACAGTATTCACCACCACTATTCGTTTAAATAACGTGGGAGCAAATTTATGGCGTATCTAAGTAAACACGCAAGCAAACAACAAGGTGTTGTGCTTATTACAGCCCTTATTATGGTCATTGCTGTAACGGGAATTGCCGTTACATTAATGAGCAGCAGTAGTGTAGATATAAAAATTACCAATGCAGCTCAAGAGCGAGAAGTCGCTGAAAATGAGCTTATTGGAGAAGTACAGCGAATGATTTCTGATGAGGCAAGCAAAGGTGCTGCTAATCAGTTTTTTTTAACGCCAGATGAAGTATCAACACATGCAGGCGCAGATGATGAAGGGATGGTAATAGCCACGCACGACGATATGCAAAGCAAAATGATAAACCTAAATCAGGGGGCGCTTGATTTAGAATGCCCACGTCGATTTAATTTTACTGCGGGTATATCGTGTAACATGCTGCAAGTTTCTACCACTATTCAATATGGCTCTAAAGCAAAGCACGAACTTACAATTGTAACAGGTGTAGCTCAAGAAATGGCCAGTATAAGTAAGGGGATTTAGAATGAAATTTAATCTTAATAAGCCATTGGTCTCTTTACTTGGTCTAGCACTGAGCGCCTCAGCATTGGCTGAAGACATAGAGCTTTATGTAAACCACGATGTAGATGTGGAAGAAAAGCCAAGGGTTTTACTTATATTTGATACCTCAGGCAGTATGGCGTTTTCATCTAACACAGGTCTTAGTTGTGGTTTCAATGAAAGTAGTAACCTGTATATTCCTTGCCCAGATAGCCGTCTTGCTGCTGCAAAGACTGCAATGAAAAAAGTAGTGAATGACAATGAAGGGATCGATTTCGGCTTAATGCGTTTTGTAGGAACAGCTGGTGGCTATGTGGTTGAAGGCATAGGAAGCCCGCACTCGGATATTACTTCATCAATCGACAGGCTTCCTGCTAATGGGGGTACGCCATTAGCCGAGACTCTGTGGGAAGCATATCTGTATATTACAGGTGGCGGTTTAGAGTATGCGGAGCCAATAGATCAATCAGATAGAGACACCTCAATCGAAAACGAAGTATTAACTGGAAGAGAGCGTGTTCGTAAATGTAATAGATGGAGATGTTGGAACGAGTGGGAAAATACATATAGTTATAACTATATTTCCCCTTTCGCTGACTCAAATGCAGAGGCAAAACGTTGTGATAATTCAGTAAATATAATTTACATGACGGATGGAGACCCTTCACCCCGATATGTATATGATCGTTGGGGAAGACGTTACATTAACGAAAATAGCGATAATGGCAGTGATGCTTCAATAAGCGCAATACACAATAATTATTTTGGGCAACCTTTGGTCGAGGGGGACTACGTTTATAATAATTATTTGCATCAATTAGCTAAAATAATTCATGGCACCAGTAATACGACAGTTGATTTGTATCCATCAACACCTGATATTCATGAAACAGGCCGCATATACACCATAGGTTTTGGGTCAGGCATGAGTGACGAAGGGCAAGAGTTGTTGCGGCAAACAGCTTTATTAGGTGGCGGTGAAAACTTACCAGCGAGTACACCCGATGAGCTTTCTAACTCGCTAAATAGCGCTATTTCTCGCATTCGTGAAGTTAACGATAGTTTTTCTTCGCCTTCAGTTGCGAGTAACAACGTAGACCAAACACGTAGCCGTGATGCTATTTACTTTGCCATGTTTTACCCAGAAACAAACACTCGATGGGGTGGGAATTTAAAAAAATTAAAAGTATCAGGCAGTGAAATAGTTGACTCTGAAGATAATACAGCGCTTGATTCTGATGGCTTAATAGACACAGATGCTAAAACGTTTTGGCTGCCAGATGGCCAGTCTGCCGATGGTAACTTAGTTGCACAAGGGGGCGTAAACTATCATTTAGCTTCGCTCACAGGGACTCCAGCTGAAGATAGACGCAACCTCTATACAGATAAGCAAGGCGATATAGTTGAGTTTACTACTAATATTGTGAGCGATATTTTAGATTTAGTCACCAATAACCCGATTAGCCTAGCTAGTTTAGATATAAAATGGGCAATGGGGATAGATGTTGACGATGAAGATAACGATGGCTCAAACACCGATCAACGCAGCGATATTTTTGGCGACCCTTTACATTCTAAGCCCGTAGCAATCGACTATGGCAATGACGACATACGTATATTGATTGGTACTAATGCCGGCTTTTTACATATGTTTAAAGACGATGATACCAATAACCAAGTGACCGAAAGCTGGGCGTTCATTCCCTCTGATCTGTACGATATTATTAAGCCTTTACGCAATGAAGACACCGGTAAACTCTACGGGATGGACGGCCCAATCAGTGTTTACTTTAGTGATAAAAGCTTAAATGACGAAGGCATTAACGATGGTATTGTTGATGCAAGCGATGGTGATGACGTGTGGGCATTTGCAGGTATGCGCCGTGGTGGAAAAAACTATTACGCCTTTGATATTACTAACCCCGATCAGCCTAAAAAACTATGGGATAACCCTATAGAAGGCGGTACTGGCGATTTTAAAGAGCTAGCTCAAACGTGGTCAAAACCCCAAATAGCGTACATAAAAGCATTTGGCGATAAGCCATTACTCGTTTTTGGAGCAGGGTACGATACAAATAAAGATGCCGTGGTAAGAAGTGAAGACTCTGTTGGTCGCGGTATTTATATAGTAGAAGCTGAAACAGGTAAAAAAGTGTGGGCTTTAACGCCAAACGAAAATGGATTTAAAGGTAAGCACTCGATTGCAGCAAATGTTTCTACGCTTGATTCAGATTACGATGGTTACATTGATAGAATTTATGCTGCCGATACCGGGGGCGATATTTGGCGTATAGACATGCCAGGCACAAGCTCCAGTAATTTTACGCACTTTAAACTTGCAGAACTAGGTAGCAGTTTAGCAAGCCAAGACCGTCGCTTTTTTTACCAGCCGTTGGTGGCACGTACACTTTATAGCAAAGTAAGTGAAACAACAATTAATGGTGAAACAGTGATTACACGTTTAGATACGCCGTATGACGCTATTGTAATAGGCAGCGGAAATCGCTCAAAACCAACAGGTACAAATGAAGACGATCAGCTGTTTATGATAAGAGATGAAAATACAGTAACTCAGTCATTCACTAGCGCTCCTACAGCGATTAAACCAGCAGATTTAATGCTAATGAACAGCGACCCGTTTGGTAATACACTTGATGATGTAGATAAGTTTGTTGATTTAGAAGTCGATTTAGCCAAATTTAAAGGCTGGCGCTATGAATTAGGCACAGGCGAAAAATCTTTAGCAGCAGCCACAGTGGTGGGCGGTGTCGCTTACTATACAAGCTTTACTCCATCATCAGAAACCTCTACAGAGAACCAATGTTCGTTAAGTGGCGGTGGCGGCTCGTTGTATGCGTTCCATTTACATTATGGCACCAAGGTATATGACGACTTAAAGTTTACCACTAGCTATGATGTACCTGATACACCACAATTGTACTTTGGTGAAAGCCCCTCTTGTGCCGATGGAAATGGCGACGGCTTTTGTGATGATAACCCAACCATTGAAGTGACCGAAGAAAGCCAGTTTTACCTAATTGGGCCGGGAATAAAAGGCGAAGATGCACAAAACCCAATGAAGCCAGTAGAAATAATGGGCCCAGGCTTAACGGTTGTAGATGGTACCGTACAATTAGTGAGTGACGATGATAGTGTAGGGTTTGGCTTTAAAACCCAACAAACCTATATTTATAAACGTGAAGAAAATGATGAAATTGATGATTAAGGAATGTTAATGAATAAACAAGCACGCGGATTCACGTTGATAGAGTTAATGATAGCCGTAGCTATTGTAGGTATTTTAGCCTCAATAGCACTGCCTAATTATACTGAGTATGTAAAACGCTCTTCTCGAGCCGAGGCCGCAGCGGCGCTTTTAGACGCTGCAAACAAACAAGAGCAGTACTTTGTAGATAATCGTGAGTACACAGAGACATTCTCAGACTTAGGTATACAAGAAACCACAGAAAACGGCCATTTTAAGCTGTCGATTGATGTGGGTGATGACGATAATACGTTTACAATTACTGCAAAACCTATTGCGGGTGCTGTAAAAGGGGATACTGATTGTAAAGAGATTTCAATTACTGATATCGGTTTAAAAGGTGCAGAAGGTACTAAAGGAGATTCCGATGTTGGTTATTGTTGGGGCCGATAGTTCGAGCTACTTTTTCTGACATTTATCAGTTGATTTAATACGTATACGGCCTGTTTGACTGACAGATAAAGCCAGCCCCTCAAGGTTGGCTTTATCTTTATTTGGGCAATATATAAATGTTCCATTTTGAAAACCATTTAAAGAGCCGTCGGGCCGAAAGGTAATTGCACTTCGGGGGTATTGAATAGAATCTGCATCATGGATTTTTTCAAATGTGCTTATTAATAAGTCGTCGGTGTCTAATGAGGTAGATTTGTCGTTATCAATAAACAGCGACATTTTCCCATCCCACTCATCTTTAGTGCATTGATTATCTTTTAAAGCACACAAAGTAACATAAGTGCCATTTTCAATGGCGTAAAGGCGGCCATAATTAATGTTTCTGTGTAGCAAACTAACATGATTGTCGGCTCGGGTTTTTGCTAAAAAATCAGGAAAAACCGATAGAGAAATTTGGCTAACAATACTCACAATAGCAATTGATGCCATTAATTCTAAAAGCGTATAGCCAGCCTGAGTTTGGGTAGATAACCTCATCCCTGAAGCCCTGAATTAAAAAATGTATTAGCTCAGTGTAGTAAATGATACGAATATGACAAGATATGGCTGTCTGTTTTTTTAATCACAATCCTCGGTGGTGTCACCAAGGTAAAAAGCAGTGCCAGATACTGATACATTTAGCGCTTTATTGTTTTGATTATCATTATTGGGGCAATATACAAAGCCAGAAAAGTTATCGCTGTTGCTTAGGGTTGTTGTAATGCGCCCACTAGTATTAAAGCGAAGGCTACTATTCCCAGTAAATTTAACCTTGTCGATACTATTTATTTGCTCCATTGTGCGTAAAATAGTGTCTTTTTGCCAGTTATATATTCCGTTATTATTGGTATCTACAAAGAGAGTAATTATGGACTCCCCCCCCCAAGAGCTCTGGCATTTAAAGTATCGATTACTCTCAACTTGATTTATAGGAGCTGGGCATATGATAACAATCTCATCTGTACTGGCGGCTTGGGCACGAGCAAAGCTAATATTGCGTTTTAGCTCAAGCAAAAAATTCTCAGCGCGGTTTTCTTCAAGCATATCGCTACTGTCCCAAAGAGCTATAGAGGCGATAATACCGACTATGGCTACTGCCACCATGAGCTCTAATAAAGTTAAACCGGTTTGGAATTTTTTCATATTATTTATACCCACTACATTTGTTATTATTATAGCTAGTTGAGAAAGATTTATAATTCAGACTTATAAATAATTATACCACGCTTGGTTGTTTTATCATCGAATTCAATTGCTTTGTTTGCTATGAACTCCATGATTGTCTAAAATCGAGGCAACTAAAGCTTTAATAAGTAGTGAGCATGAAAAAAATAGAAGCAATCATCAAACCGTTTAAGTTAGACGACGTACGCGAAGCCCTATCAGATGTAGGTATCACGGGTATGACTGTAAGTGAAGTAAAAGGTTTTGGTCGTCAAAAAGGTCACACAGAACTTTACCGTGGCGCTGAGTACATGGTGGATTTTTTACCTAAGGTAAAACTTGATATTGTGCTAACCGATGAAGATGTTGAACGCGCTATAGAAGTAATAGTAAAAACAGCGCAAACAGGCAAAATTGGTGATGGTAAAATATTTGTCACAGATGTTGAGCGTGTAGTACGTATACGCACCGCAGAAGAAGACGAAGAAGCAATTTAATTATAGTAATAAGCGCATAAATAAAAAGGCTGCAAATAATGTTATTTGCAGCCTTTTTTTGTAAATACTATTTAATACCAATCAGCAATAATAATTGAGTATTTTAAGGGGCTAAGCCTCACGCTAAGTGCGTTAAAACGCTTGTTAAGAACACCTAAATAGCAATTTTTTACTTACTAAACAATGTTTTTACCCCAAAGAAAATTACTTAATTAAATGAATTAGTATCAATAATATTACTGTTTTTCAGCATGTTCTTCACGCGCTTCTTCAATTTCTTCGGCGATTTCTTGCGCTTTTTGCTTCGTTTTTTCGGTTAATTCACCCGCTGCTTCTTTGCTTTTTATCCATGCATCAACGGCAATCTCTTTGCCATCGTCGTACATGTCTAAGCCCATTGCTTTACTTTGTTCAAGCAGCTCATTTAATGACTCATCATTTTTAAGCTCTGTGGCTTTATCTTTTACATCGTTCCATGTATCACCAAGCTGCTCTTGCATTTGCGCGCTTTTATCTTTTGCATCTTCTTGTACTTCCTGAGCATCTTCACAGCCCGTTAGTGTAATTAAAGTGCCTAATAAAGCTAAACCTGCTAATTTGTTCATGTGCTATCTCTCCTTAGAGACAAATAATTAATTCCACTTAATAATAGAACAGCGAAGATGAACACACCTGTAACAACACGCTTAAATTTCAAATTAATGAATGAACACGATTGGCCGCTGCTGCATGAACTAGATCAAGACCCCGCGGTAATGAAATACATAAACCGAGGAACGCCTTCGACATTAAAACAAATTAAAGAAATAGGGATCCCCAGAATGCTTGCCTATAAAAATGCAAACAAAGGCTGGGGGCTGTGGAAAATCACCCTTAAAAAAGAGGACTTTTTTATAGGGTGGGTGCTGATTAGGCCTATGCACTTTTTTACTCAAACTCCCGATTTTACAAATATTGAAATAGGGTGGCGCTTTAAGCAATCTAGTTGGGGACAGGGTTATGCAACGGAGGCGGCTAGTGCATTATGTAACGCCTTAAAAATGCAGCCAGAGATAAAAACACTATCGGCAATGGCACTGGCCGATAATAAAGCCTCAATTAGCGTCATGCAAAAGCTGGGATTTACCTGGGTTAAAAACTATATACACACTGATGAACAAGGCGATTTGGATGCCGTTTTATACGCAAAGGCGTTATAGCATACAAAAAATTACTTGTATAAACATTGACCTAACATTCTATGGTATGCATAAATGAGCCAAGCGATATTCAAATAATAAAGTAAGGATGTTTTATGGGGTTATTCTTTCGACCAAGCCGGCTCATTGTTAAGAGTGTGTTGATTACACACTTTTGTATATTTAGCGTGCAGGCGGAGCAAGTTACTAAAAGCGCTGTCGCAATGCCTGACTCGTTTAGTGCAGATACAGCACAAGCTATTTTAGAACAAGGTGGAAATGCCGTTGATGCGGCTATTGCTGCGCAATTTGTATTAGCGGTAACGCTTCCAGAAGCTGGAAATATTGGCGGGGGAGGCTTTATGCTTATACAAAAAGAGGGAAAAGGCGACTTTATAGACTATCGCGAAACGGCTCCCCAAGCAGCGCACAGAGATATGTATTTAGATGCCAAGGGCGATGTAATTAAAAACAAGTCAATTTATGGTATTCACGCAAGTGGTGTACCAGGGAGCGTAGCCGGTATGTGGCTGGCCCATCAAAAACACGGCACCTTAAAATGGCAAGCATTAGTACAGCCAGCGGTTACCTTAGCAGAGCAAGGCTTTAAAGTGCCGCCCAAATTGGCTCAAGGGGTCGCACGATACATTGCTCATCTAGACAAACAAAATATAAATGTAAATTTTAAACACTATTTTGCAGATATAAAAGCAAATCAGATTTTTAAACAGCCTGAGCTAGCCGCCACTTTAAAGCGCATAAGAGATAACGGCCAAGACGGGTTTTATAAAGGCGAAACAGCCCGCATTATTGCCAACTTTATGCACCAGCACGGCGGCATTATTAACCAAACTGATTTGGCTAATTACACGGCTGTGTCGCGCACGCCGCTTAAAGCTAACTGGAACGGTTATGAAGTATTAACCTCTCCACCGCCAAGCTCTGGCGGAATAGCTATTTTGCAGTGGCTAAAAATGTTTGAGCTTAAAAAAAGTGAAATGGGGCTGGTACATAACTCTACTCAATACGTACATTTACTTGCTGAAATAGGTAAACGTGTGTTTGCCGATAGAGCAGAGTACTTGGGTGATCCGGACTTTTTTGATGTACCAGTGACTGAGCTTACTCATATTGATTACCTAAAAGCGCGCAGTAAAGATATTTCTTTAACAGCTATTTCAACCACCGAAAACATTAAACCAGGCCTCAAAGAAAGTGAGCAAACCACGCATTTTTCTATTATTGATAAAATGGGTAATGCAGTGGCCAATACCACAACGATTAATTTAAGCTTTGGCAGTGGCGTTGTGGTTGAAGGGGCAGGCTTTATATTAAATGACGAAATGGACGACTTTAGCGCTAAACCAGGGGTAATGAACGCCTTTGGTGCGCTCGGCGGTAAAGCCAATGAAATCCAGCCACAAAAGCGTATGCTTAGCTCAATGTCGCCAACCATACTGCTCAAAAACAACAGCGTTAAAATGGTCACAGGCTCGCCTGGGGGCACAACAATTATTAGCTCGGTGTATCAATCTATTTTAAATGCGGTTGAATTTAACATGGGCGCCAACGATATTGTTAATAGCACGCGGTTTCATCATCAGTTATGGCCTAAAAACGTGATCAGAACACACGCAGGGCTCAGTGAAAACACTCAAGCTGAACTTATAAAAATGGGCTACACACTGGATGAGCGCCGTTTTGGCGATTTGCAGGTTATTGTAAATAAAGACGGTGAGTTACAAGCAGCTTCTCAGGCTACAGGCCGTGGTGAGTCTCGGGTATTTTAACATTTTTAACTAACCCCTTTAAGCTAAAGGGGTTAGTTTTGTTATTAACCAATAGCGGGTACTAATCCCAACATTTGCATAAATTGGGCGACAATAATTACAATGCCGCACAGCCCAGCCACCGCTAATCCCATATTACCACTTCGCACTTGATATCCCGTTTGAGGGCCCGATTTACGCTGCCTATACACCATAGAAACCGGTAAAAATATTGCTAATACCACAAGGGCGATGGCTGCATAGCCTAGCGCCATTATAAATCCCTGAGGGTAAAATAACGCAAACCCTAAAGGGGGAATAAAAGTAATTAGTGCGGTTTTTATTCTTTCTGACTTGGTGTCGCCTTTATTAAATGCATCAGCAAAAAAATCAAATAACCCTAAGCTAACACCTAAAAAAGAGGTGGCCAATGCTAAGTCGGCAAACAGTGTAACAGCGCTTGTTACCTGCGGATTATGCGCAATATTTGCCACACTCTCTACAAAGCCTGTTAAGCCATTACTATTGAGTAAATCACTTTGCTGCATAATCCCTTGGCTAAGCAGTTGCCAAAAAATATAAATCACTAAAGGTAAAGCAGCCCCTGCAATCATTACCTTACGCAATACTTTTGTTTCCAGCCCCACATACTTAACAATTGACGGAATAGAGCCATGAAAACCAAATGAGGTAAAAATAACGGGTAAGGCAGATAAAATCAGCCCTTGCTCAACGGGCATTTCAAGTAAGTGCTTACCTTGTACATAGGGTGTAAGCATATAAAACAAGCTGCCTAGTACTAAAATTTTAATCGTAAATAACACGCGGTTAAGTTTATCTACTTTACTGGTGCCTAAAGTAACCACGCTACCTATTACAATGGCTAAAACAATAGAGGCAATTTGGGGCGCTATGTTTATGCTCAAATCACTACTAATACGCGACTGCAACTGCGCGCCCCCCCCGGCTATATAGGCTGCGCACAGAGCGTAAAACAAAAATATCATCGAAAAGTTAGCAACGTACTGGCCGCGTTTTCCTAACCAGCGCTTTGCTAAGGTGTTTAACGTTGCATCTCTAGGGGCGTATTGGTGGAGCTCTAGCATTAATAAAGCGGTGTAGGTCATCAGTAACCAACTGGCTATTATCAGTGCAAGCGCGGTATTAAATCCAAGCCCTGCAGAGGCTATTGGCAATGCCAGCATACCTGCGCCTATGGTGGTGCCTGCAACAATTAACATGCTGCCTATTGTTTTATTTTTAAGCACTTAACTATCCTAAAATGTGTGAGAGGCACTCAAGATATAACTAGTTACTTAAAACATAAATAGTTTTGTAATAAATGCCGGTAAATAATAATGTAACTATGAATTTACAGCTGTATTTAGACGTTTATATATGTACTGCGTATTACTTTCGCGCGTATAATTTACTTTAATAGGGTTTCTACCTCCTCAGTGCAAAGGATGGCGTGTGCCAGTTAAATTATCTTATTTACTACTTGTCATTATTTGGTGTACTACGCCTTTAGGTATTGTATGGAGCAGTGAAACTGTAGCACCAACCCTCGCCGTTTTAATGCGCATGATTATAGGCTTATTTGTTGCTGGGTTAATTGTTGCTATAGCCAATATTCGTGTACCTTGGAGCAAAAACGCGTTTACGTTATATGCATACTCCAGTTTGGGTATTTTTGGCGGTATGTCATTAAGTTACATGGCTGCTACCACAGTACCTTCAGGTATTATTTCATTAGTGTTTGGCCTTGCGCCTATTCTCTCTGGTTTTTTAGCACAAAGGTTACTTAATGAGCCTAAATTTAGCCCTATTAAATTAATAGCGCTGAGCTGTGCATTAATAGGCCTTTATTTTGTAAGTTATAACCAGCTACAAACCTCACAAACTCAGGGCATAGGGCTGATGTATGTGTTATTGGCGGTTACTTTATTTAGTCTCAGTGGGGTGATGATCAAACGTGTAAAAATTGCTATTCACCCTATGGCAACCACTTTTGGAGCGCTGGTTTTTGTTACTCCTTTATTCGGGCTGCTGTGGTGGCTGGTAGATGGGCAAATAAGTATGGATTATTGGAGTCCTCGCTCGTTATGGAGTATTGCGTATTTAGGTATTTTTGGCTCGATTGTAGGGGCTTTAGCGTATTTTCATGTATTACAAAAGTTAAACGCCAGTACTGTAGCCTTAAGTAGTTTAATAACACCAAGTTTTGCATTAGCGCTAGGCGCATTACTTAATAACGAGCCTTTAAGTCAGGAGCTCATTATAGGAGCCATAATTATATTTTTGAGCCTAACGTTTTTTCAGTTTGGCGATAAGCTCATAAAGCGGCGAAGCTTTAGCTAGCTGTTTAGGGCGGTTACATTTTTGCTATTTGAATAATTAAACGACGGTTTTTATTTCGCCCTAAAATATTTTCGTTAGTATCAACAAAACGTTTTTCACCTAGGCCTGTGGTTTGTACTTTGCCCTCATCAACACCTAAGCTGACCATATAATCTTTTATAGCTTTAGCACGCTTACGCGATAAATCTAAGTTATTCCAACGGCCACCGTAGCTATCGGTATACGAATCAATACTTATAGACTCAATACTGGTATCATTTTTTAAATACTCAGCAATTTTATCTAAGCGCTTTTGCGACTCTTTAGTGAGCTTACTGCTATTTGATTGGTAGTTCATTACAGTAAATGAAATATCTTCAAAGCTGTATGGTAAAAGTTCATCGCGGCACTGTAAAAACGCCCAATAGGCTTGTTTAAAATTAACGCTTGAAATACCAACGGCAATTTTGTCGGCACTATTTTGCCAGTCCTGGTAGTAAAAGGTAGGATGAAACCCTTTTTCAAGTTCAGTTAGCATTTCCCATGCGGTTTTATTACCAAGCTCACCATCAAACTTTTTAAGTAACTTCATCGTGGTTATATCACGCGCGGGCAGGCCTGAACGCCATGCTGGTGGCACCGCCTTTAAACCGGCTATATCGTAATTGTCGGGGCGCACAACCATATCTAGATTAAAAGTTAGGTTTTTGTTTTTACTGGCCGATGCCTTAAATATGGCCTCACCGTAGTAGGGCACTTCGTGGTTTAATTGACACTGTAAGCGCGTTGTTTTTATAACTTCCCAATTGGAGTTATCTTGATTTGCGCTGTATTGGCGCATAGCAGCTTGCGATGAATAACTCATCAAGGCGGTGCCAAGGCTTACGCTAATAAAAAACAACTTACACTTCATAAAACGCTCCGGTTAATCTACTAAGCCAATATTTTGGCGTACGGCTAAAGTAGGGCTCTATACCAACTTAATTAAAAACATAATCTTGGTATCGTATTAAATAGCCCGCTCACTGCGTTAAACTTACTGATGTAAAACAAAGCTATAAATAATTTTCGCCTTGTTATTGCGCTATTTTCTAGGCGCCATACTAGTATCCGTAATTTAATGCGATGGGAATTAATAACAGCCAATACAATTAGCAGTTATTTAAAAGCAAATAGCATGCCTACAATATATTAATTAAATAATTTATAAAGCCCTAGCCGAGTAGCCCCCAATTTTGACATAATAGTGAGCTTATCCTCATAAACCAAGAAGACTATGGCAAATACTGAGCAAACACTTTTCGCACAACGCTTTCGCGGCTTTTTTCCTGTTGTTATTGATGTAGAAACCGCCGGCTTTAATAAAGAAACCGACGCCTTACTTGAAATTGCCGTATCAATTTTAAAAATGGATGACGAAGGGTTACTCAGCATAGATCATACCGTTCATTTTCATGTAGAGCCTTTTGAAGGCGCTAATATTGAACAAGCCGCAATTGAATTTAACGGCATAGACCCGTTTAGCCCGTTGCGCGGCGCTGTACCAGAAGACGAAGCAATTAAAGAAATTTGTAAAGCAGTACGTAAAGCGCAAAAAGCTGCTGGGTGTCAACGCTCAGTTGTAGTGGCACATAATGCAGCCTTTGATCATGGCTTTTTAAATGCAGCCATTGAGCGTAACAATATTAAGCGTACGCCATTTCATCCATTTGTGAGTTTCGACACAACCTCGCTTGCAGGGTTAGCTTTAGGCCAAACAGTACTGGCTAAAGCATGTAGAGCCGCGGGGATTGAGTTTGATAACAGCCAAGCACACTCAGCACTTTACGATACAGAACGCACAGCAGAACTATATTGTTTAATAGTAAATCGTTGGCAAGAACTAGGGGGCTGGCCATTAGCGCCACTACCTGAAAGTGACGCCCAAGAAACTGAAAACACCGAAGAGGATACTAAAACGACTGAGTGATTTTTCCCTCAGAAAGTTTTACTAAGTGGGGTGGGTAAATACGCGAAAACTGTTTTGTGTCTTTTGCTATTTTAAGCTCCACACCTGGGTGCATTATTTCGTTAATTTTAAGTCGGCTAGTTGCCAATAGCTGAGAAATTTTTTGCTTCACCAATCTTTTTTGACGTTGTACGTGCATAGCGCGGGTTTTTATATGCTGCTCATTAGCGGCAATTTTATCTAGTAGTTGTTGGCGTTGAGCAGCAACTGGAATTTTTATCGCTTTTTCTTTAGCTTGTTTAAGTGCAGATGTTTTACTTGCTAACACTTTTTCAAAATCAATTATTTGAGACTGCTTTGAGCGCAGCTCATGCCAGTTTTGAGCTAAAAACACACGGGTCTTAGTCCCTGCCGGCGCACCTAGTTCACCTGTTTCTATACGCATAGCATCAAGAATATTGCCCCCAATTATTTTGCCGCGAGGGTTACCTGCTTTACCCACACGTATTAAGCGCCTTGCACTTAAATTACAATGCAATGCTTGGCGTTCTATAAATAAATCTTGCGCACTTTTAATATTGCAGTACTGGGCATAACCAATAGAAATAGTACGCTGGGCTGAAATTTCGCAAGTAAATGCTTCTTCATTTTCACGCTTACGGCCAATAGCGCCGAGCATAATAGTTACCGCGCTTTGACTTTCAATCGTGCCTGATTCAACAAACCCCAATACAGTAATATCGCCATTGGCTTTAACCCGCATACCGTCTTTTACATCACCAGAGATAATTACACTGCCATCAAAATCAACGTGGCCTGTACTTACATCTACATTATGAAAACACAAAACATCGTCAACCCGCATGCCTCTAGGTAAGGCCACAGGCACACCTTTACAATCAGCGATGAGCATGTTTGGGTTATTAGGATCTATTTTTGTGCCTTCAAAGGGCTGTAATTGGTGTTCTTTACCAGGCGTTGCCTTGATCATATCGCCAAAAACCGTATAGCCATCTTCACCTGGAGTAGCTGCTACTCGCTGCATTAAAGGGGTGCCGGGCTTTACCGTAATAATCGCGCCAAGGTCTTTCATATCGACCTTGCCACCTTCTTTTGCTTGGGGGCTAAGTACGCGGTCTTGCGCTGTAGAGCAAAGGCGAACAAACCTCGCATCACTACCTTCTTTAGGGTTTCGGCCATGAGCCACAATAGCGCTGTATGATGTACCTGCAGGGTGAGAAAACTGCTGACCTAAAAACGTATCAAGTGCGCGAGGGCTAATGCCTTTTTTTACACCGGCTTTAACTAAAGCTGCTTGAGCTGCCTCCATAGAGAGTAATGCGCCGCCTTTGGCCGTGGTAAGCGTTGCCTCTGCAACCATGTTTTTTTCATCAACGTTAATAACAATGCTCGCGTCCGTGGCTTTGGCAATTACTAATGATTCTTGCTGATAATTTTTACTCGGTGAAAATAACTTACCAATATTGCTAGAGAGTACTTCAAACTCGCAATAATCCGACTGTTCAAGTAGCTCAATAAGTTGAGCACTCGTCACCGGAAATCCATTATCAATAGGGTGTGCTGATAACGCCAGCTCACCCGTTTGTTCATTAAATAAAAAAACCGACATTTATAAATTCCCTACGTAATATGCCTGTTATTATGATTATTACTTTTACTACTAAAGCCTTATAGCTAGTGTAAAATTTAACTCCTTATTTGAGCACAACTTGACCGACATGTTAAGTAAATGTTCAGTATTTGTTTGCTTTTTTACAAACTTGTGCTTGTTTACTGTTCAGTTGATTCAGTTAGCTAAAATAAAAGTGTCACACCCCTTGAGTATCAGTCGTTTACTCAGTTATACTGCCCTCACTGAAAGAAATTCATATTTCAGGGGCTGATTAGGATTCGACGGAATTCAAGAAGCCTGAGGTGCATGTCGAGGTGCGGTTTGCCTCGTAAAAAAGCCGCAATTTAAAGTAATCGCAAACGACGATAACTACTCTCTAGCAGCTTAGGCTGGCTAGCGCTCCTTCCATGTATTCTTGTGGACTGGATTTTGGAGTGTCACCCTAACACCTGATCGCGACGGAAACCCTGGCCGGGGTTGAAGCGTTAAAACTAAGCGGCCTCGCCTTTATCTACCGTGTTTGTCCGGGATTTAAAGGTTAATTAAATGACAATACTAAACATGTAGTACCGACGGTCGAGGCTTTTCGGACGGGGGTTCAAATCCCCCCAGCTCCACCAATACAGGTATTTAAGTTCGTTACTTAAAAACCATAAAAAACCGCCAATTTGAGCAATCAGATTGGCGGTTTTTTTATGGTTTTAATTTATTATTTGCTTGCAGTGGCTAGCTTCATTTTTATCGACCTTACTTTCATTTTAATACTAATAATAATAAGCGTTAAAAACGACATTAAGCTAATTAGTAGAGTTAAATCTAATATCGGTGACTTGGCGAGTTGTGTGTTTGTAGGTGTGACGGGCAAAGCGTCAGGCTTATTTTGTTGTTGCCTAATGTAGCTTTGGCTTATCCAATCAACGGCGTTTATCCATTGAATTTTATCAGGGTTATCATTACCAAGCTTGCTCATTACATGGGCGTCGTTATTAAGCGATTTAGCAAGGTTAATTAACTGCTCCCAAAATACATGTTCAGTGCCTAGCGCATCTATTTCTTGTAGGTGCTGCTTTAACCTTTCTGCGCCCATACTGTTTATATTTGGTTGCTTTAGAATTTTTGCGTAACTGTTTATATGCGTTGAAAAACGAGCAAAATAGCTATCAATTTTTTGCTGCGCCCCTTGGTTAAGCTCATCTGTGTTGTGGGTGTTAGGCAAGGTGACTTCTGGGTACTTTTTTTGATTTGCTAAGTACTGCTTATAATGAACGTAATTTAATGTTGTTGAGGGCGAAGCTGATGAGCTGTCTATCATACTCATTTTAAGTGTGTTAAAGCTTATTACTGCTGAGTAAATAAGGCAGATGAATAATAAGCTATAACAAAAAAATAATGCGCTTTGCAGTGCTAATTTGGGCAAGGCGGTTGGGCTATTTACGCCGGACTTTTTAATGCTGGTTATTGTATTAGCTATGTTTTTTACTGCTGGCTCATTGCGAGCAACAACCAGTTTAGTACCCGCGGCACTTTGGGGTGCCCTTACACTTGCGTGCGGTTCTACTTTGGTGATTAAACCAAAACTTTTTAGTTTAGATTCTGTTTTAACTGCATCAATACTCGATAGGTCTTTGACGAGTGCGTAGGCTCGGCCATCAAATAATTTTACAGCGACATTATGGGGAATTTTTAAAAACTGACAGAGTTGCTCTTGTACGGTACTAATGTCAGCATTTTGGTGTAACTGACCATTAAAAATAATTTTAAATGAGGCGCTCACGCTATGTCCTTATTCGTGCAACTTCCATTGAGGAATTTTTATTATTGTTTTATACACGGCATTAACGTACCAGATAAAATAAGGGGTTTCTAGTATTTAGCCTTATTAAACTAGTAAAAAAGCCTGAACAAAATTTACTCTGTTGAGTTTTTAACGCATTGTTTTGTGGTGGTTTTAGTGGAAGTACTTGTTTTTCATGTTGTTTTATTAGGAACGCGGTGTGTAGGCTTTTATAAAGCGATTTAAACGTGTTGTTTACATTTAATAAATATAGTGAAGCAAGGAAGGGCGCGTGCGATTTAGCATTTAAATACGTTGCCCTTTGTAAGGGGGTTTACAAAGGGCAACCAGAGTGTTTATTTTACAGCTGCTTTAATGGGCGTTTCGCCGTCAAATAGTTCAAAAACACGGTTGCCATTAAATGCGTTAGTAGCAATATGTAATAGGGCATTAGCAACGTTTTCGCGGCTAATTTTAGCTTTAGAACGATCGTTTGGACGCTCGGTGGTTACTTTCATTGAGGCGCTTTCATCGGTCAGCCCACCTGGGCGCACTATGGTGTAGTTTAAGCCACTGTTGATAAGGTGCTCATCGGCCATATGTTTGGCAACTAAGTAAGGTTTTAAGTCGCTTTCAATTGAGTCTGGATCGTCAGCGCCAATAGAGCTAATCATAATAAAATGCTTTACGCCATGCTCTTTAGCATACGTTGCTGCTTTGGTGGCTGCCCATAAATCAATTAGCACGGTTTTATCTGTGCCTGTACTCCCGCCAGAGCCAGCAGCAAAAATAACTTGATCGCAATCTTTTAACGCATCAGAAAAATCGCCTTCGAGATCTTGCTCCACAATGGTTAAAAATGGACTATCTAAATCATCTAACTTACTTTTATCACGCACTAATGCAGATACATTTTGCTCATTGTTTAAAAGCAACTTGGTTGCCATTTTACCAATTTGTCCGCTAGCGCCAATAATTAGGGTCTTACTCATAATTAATTCCTTCTCAATATAGTGTAAAGGTATTTAGTACAAATAGACCTTGGGGTAGGCATTCGTTTTTAAAGGGTAAAACGCTGTTTTTCTCTACAAAGTGGTTATTTAAAAGTAAATAAAAATTGAGTCTGAACTGAGCATGAAAATTAGCCGCTTTTTACTGTGTTTATTCAATCATTATGCTGACTTCGGTAACATAATTATGATGGTATAAACTGATGCGAACAGCATGGTTTTGGTAGTTATAGTAAAGGGTGCGGTAGCTATTATCGCCTTTGCTGTTAATGGGGTCACCAAGGGCCTGCTGATAAAATTTAGAAATAGCATCAATAGAAGCAGCTAAATACCCTGTTCTAACCAGCGGGTATTCGCCAGTTACATCCATGGTAGTGATGAATTCTTCAGGTAAGGGGATGGCGGTTACGTCTTGGCTAAATGTGTTAAACGATAAAGCGGCGAGTAATGTTACAGCACAGGTTAAAGCTTTCATTGTTATCCTTTTATTGATACCCATCCGCATTCATACATATGGTGCGCATTGGTTATATAATACCAGTGCGCAATAATACTTAATCATTTTGCGGTGCTAACCGTGTCGCTACCTGTTTTAAAAAATTCTTATTTAGAACAACTAAATAGCGAACTTTTTACCTAGCTATCAACACGTTTTTTCTGCCTCAAAATTGATCACTTAATTAAGCGGATTGGTATAAATTCCTTTTATAGTTATTATTTTACGCAAAAAATGAATGATGTCATTTAAATTTTATTTCGTATTAAATCACGTACTATAAAACGCGCAGGGTGAATGGCCTGGCTTACACGCTCGCTGAGTGGGCGTGGTTCATTATTTAACGTGCTAATAAAGTGCTCGCTTAATAACGGAGCGCTGCATAATGCGCGCGCTCCAAATCCGGTAAAAATATGTAAGCCTTGTTGTGGCTTGCATAGAGGTGAGTATTGATAGCGTTTACCTAGGCGTAAATTAGCAAAGGCGGTGCTGTAATCGCTTTGCTCACACCATTGTCCTGCCATTGGTAAGTGATCTATAAACGTGCAGCGCACAGCTGCTTTGGCACAGGTGATGTTACCTAATGTGGTGGCAAAGTCGCTTTGATGGTAAAAGCTAAGTAGTTGCTCATGGTTTAGCTGGTTGTCTTTGTCTGTAACGGCGCGACTTTTTGTGTTTTTTTCAAATGTAGCGCCCATACAGTGTTTACCTAAATAGGCGGGGGTAAAATAACCTTTATGGCACAACACGGTTTTAAGCTGTTTAGATTGTTCACTCGCTTGAATATGCGATACTTGACCACGTACCCCTACAATAGGTAATGCGTTTGTTTGTTCAAACGCATCGCTATGCTCACCTGCACATATTATTACATCACTAAAAGGGCCATATTGGGTATGCTTGTGGGTTAAATACCAGCCTGCATCGGTTTTAGTAAGTTGCTGTATATGGCAATTAAAATAGCTATTAATAGGGTTAAGGCTATTGGCCGCTTTTAGCATTGCCTCAACTAGCTGGGGTGGGTTTACCCAACCGCCTTGCTCAAAATAAACGCCGGGGTAGCCGGTTTTTACGCCTGCCAGTTTATCTCCTTGCTCTACAGTTACATTGCGCATTAAGGCTGGAGGCCATAACTGTTTTTGTTCTAAGTTTTGATGTTTATCGGCAAGAGGCTTTTTTACCGCATGTTGCAGTACACCGCACCAGCTATAATCAAAATTAAAGCCGTTTTTTAGTAGTTGTTGGTAACTGCGTTTAGCGTATAAAAAACTGTGCGCAAATAATTCACTATGAGGTGAGTTTTTAGCTTGCAGATGGGGGTAAACCGCGCCTTGTACGTTATGTGAAGCACCCATAGCTGGTTTTTCATCATGGCAAAATAGGCTACTTTTAATGCCACGCTTAGCCAAACTGTGCAAAATACAGCTACTCGCAATCCCACCGCCAATTACAGCAACATGCTCTAGTTTGGCTGGGGGTTGTTCAAAGTACGGGGGCGATGACTGTGCACTATTAGCGTGTGCTAATTGGCCTATCAGCATTTCGCGTTTACGGCCAAAGCCTTTCGCTTTTTGCATGCTAAAGCCTGCAGCTATTAAGCCTCGGCGTACAAAGCCTGCAGCGGTAAATGTGGCAAGTGTTGCATGCTTGCGTGATATATCAACCATGGCATTAAACACACTTTGTTGCCACATGTCAGGGTTTTTACTCGGTGCAAAGCCATCTAAAAACCATGCATCGACCACCCCTGATTGCGGGTAGCTCATTGCATTTATTGAATCAAGCACGTCGCCAAAATACAAATCAAGTATAACTTGGCCGTTATTAAATTCTATGCGATGACAGCCGCCTAAATTTATAGGGTAATGTGTTATTAATTCATCACTAAGCTTGTTTAATGTTGGCCACGCTTGCAGTGCTTTTTTTAGATCATCAGCATTAAGCGGGTATTTTTCAAATGAAATAAAATGCAATCGTTTAACCCGTTTGTCTACTTGATTTTGAACTTGTTGATTGGCAAGGTGGTCATTAAAGTGTTGCCATGCATTTAAAAAGTTTAAACCAGTACCAAAACCGGTTTCGGCAATAACAAAATGCGTTTGGTCATGATTTTGTAACCGCGCCTGTATATTGTTTTGTTGATAAAACACGTAATGCGATTCAGCAAGGCCGTCGTCATTAGAAAAATAAACATCGTCAAAGTTATCGGCTACCGGTGTGCCTACTTCATTAAAGTGTATTTGGGCGTTTTTTATCATGACTTATTAAATTTTTAGACAGTATTTTTTAATTATTTTACGGGTTTTCTTTGAAATAGTCTGGCGTTATTTATAAGCTATTAAATTCAGAGTACAGGTGTACGCTAGAAAGCTGACCACTTAACATCAAAAAACAGCGTAAAATACACAGTAATTTAGTATCAAGCTAAGGGAATTACCCATGAGAAGAGCCGTAATTACGGGTATCGGTGTTGTATCAAGCATCGGTAATAACAAACAAGAAGTATTAGAGTCACTAAAAGCGGGCAAAAGCGGTATTGCTTTTAACCAAGAATTTGCCGATTACAACTTACGTAGTAATGTATCGGGCAAAATTGATATTGATGTTAAAGAACACGTAGACCGTAAAGCAATGCGCTTTATGGGTGATGCTGCTGCTTACTCTTATATTTCTATGAAGCAAGCAATTGAAGATGCTGGCTTATCTGATGAGGAAGTATCTAATGAGCGCACGGGTTTATTAGTTGGCTCTGGTGGTGGCTCTTCAAAGTGGCAAGTAGAAGCGGCCGATATTTTGCGCGAAAAAGGCGTAAAGCGTGTAGGTCCTTATATGGTTCCGCGTACGATGGCAAGCACGACATCGGCTTGTTTAGCAACGCCATTTAAAATTAAAGGCGTTAATTATTCTATAAGTTCTGCGTGTGCAACATCTGCACATTGTATTGGCCACGCTGTTGAGCAAATTCAATTAGGCAAGCAAGATGTTATTTTTGCCGGTGGTGGTGAAGAGCTCCACTGGACTCTTGCAATGGAATTTGACGCAATGGGCGCGTTATCTACCAAATATAACGAAACACCAGAAAAAGCATCTCGTACGTACGATGCAAACCGCGATGGTTTTGTTATTTCTGCTGGTGGCGGTATTGTTGTAGTAGAAGAGCTTGAGCATGCACTTGCTCGTGGCGCACATATTTACGCAGAAATTGTAGGCTACGGTGCTACATCTGATGGCTACGACATGGTAGCACCTTCAGGTGAAGGCGCAGTACGCTGTATGCGCCAAGCAATGCAAGGCGTTGATACACCAATTGATTATTTAAACACGCACGGTACATCTACGCCGGTAGGCGATGTTAAAGAGCTAGGCGCTATTCAAGAAGTATTTGGTGGTAACTCGCCGCTTATTAGTGCGACTAAATCATTAACGGGTCACGCACTAGGTGCTGCGGGTGTTCACGAAGCTATTTTCTCAATTTTAATGATGGAAAACGACTTTGTAGCGCCATCTATTAACGTAGATGAGCTAGATGAGCAAGCACAAGGCCTTAACATTGTAACTGAGCGCCGTGATGCACAGCTTAATACTGTTATGTCTAATAGCTTCGGTTTTGGTGGTACAAACGCCACATTAGTTATGAGCAAATATAAAGGTTAATTCGTTTTCTCTTTATAGTGATTAAAAGCCGAGCATTGCTCGGCTTTTTAGTTTGTGTAATGGCTCGGTTGTTCGTTACAATAGCGCCTCATTTTGCCATACGGACTCCCCAATGAAGATTCTTGCCGATCAAAACATGCCTTTAGTTGAGCAGTATTTTGCAGACTTTGGTGAGGTAACGCGCTTTGATGGACGAAACTTAACACCCGATGCGTTAATTGATGTTAATGTATTACTTACGCGTTCGGTTACTAAAGTAAACAGTGACTTGCTTGCCCACGCTAATAAATTAAGCTTTGTAGGTACCGCCACTATTGGTGTTGATCATATAGATACTCAGTTACTAAACGATAAAGGTATTGCCTTTAGTAGTGCCCCTGGCTGCAATGCAATTGCGGTGGCTGAGTATGTAATAAGTAGCTTGTTTGCCTTAAGCCAAGAAAACGCAGCCCCTTTAAGTGGTCAAACAATAGGTATTGTTGGGGTGGGTAACATTGGCAGCTGTTTAGCACAAAAACTAAAAGCACTTAATGTTGATGTTTTATTATGTGACCCAATTAAACATGAGCAGGGCTTATTAGCCGAGCATGTTGAGCTTGACGAACTACTTGAGCGCGTAGATGCGGTTACCTTTCATGTACCGCTGATTAAAACCGGTGAGCACAAAACGCATCATTTAATTGATGAAAAACGCCTTAAAGCGTTAAAGCCTGGGTTAGCAGTTATAAATGCGAGCCGTGGAGAAGTAATTGATAATCAAGCTTTGTTATCGGTTATGGAGCAAGGGGCAGACTTAGATTTGGTTTTGGATGTTTGGGAAAACGAGCCTAACATTTTAATTCCATTGCTTGATCATGTGCGCTATGCCAGCGTGCACATTGCTGGCCATACCCTTGAAGGAAAAGCCCGCGGCACACAAATGCTGTACCAAGCATTGTGTAAATTAAAAGGCGTAACCGCAGAAAAATCTCTTGCTGATTTTTTACCACAACCTGCTGTTACAAGCCTAAGTTTACAAAGCAGCTTTACTGAGGCTGATATTGCGCGTTTAGTGCATTTAATTTACGACATACGCCGTGATGATGGCATTTTGCTGCGCAACTTAGCAAAAGACGGGTTTGATAGTTTACGTAAAAACTACCCAGTAAGGCGTGAGTTTAGCACTTTAACGGTAAAAGGGAGTGCACAGCATACAGATGCACTCGCTCAGCTTGGCTTTAACACCGCAAACTAATTTAACTAGTAGTGTTGTTTTAACACTGCTTAAAGAGGATAAAATATGTCGCAAAAATATAACGTTGCTGTACTTGGCGCTACAGGCTTAGTAGGTCGTCAAATTATTGAAACCCTGGAAGATCGTAAATTTCCGGTAGACCAACTTTTTTTACTAGCCAGTAGCCGCAGCGCAGGTGAAGACATAAAGTTTCGTGGTGAAACCATTGAAGTGCAAGACGTAGAAGGCTTTGACTTTAGCCAGGCACACATAGGTTTGTTTTCAGCTGGTGGCAGTGTATCACAAAAATACGCGCCAATTGCAGCCGATGCGGGCTGTGTTGTAATTGATAACACCTCACATTTTAGAAATGATTTTGAAGTACCGCTAGTGGTACCAGAAGTTAATGCAGCAAGCCTTGAAGACTTTAGAAATCGCAATATTATTGCAAACCCTAACTGCTCTACTATTCAAATGATGCTAGCGCTTAAACCAATTTACGACGCCTACGGTATTGACCGCATTAATGTATCTACCTACCAAGCTGTATCTGGTGCAGGCAAAGAAGCCGTAGATGAACTAGCAAAACAAACAGCTAATTTAATGAATGCTCGCCCAATGGAAAACGAAATTTTTCCTAAGCAAATTGCATTTAACGTTATCCCTCAAATAGATACCTTTGAAGATAACGGCTACACGCGCGAAGAAATGAAAATGGTAAACGAAACGCATAAAATTTTGGGTGATACCACTATTGCTGTTAACCCAACCTGTGTACGTGTACCTGTATTTTTTGGCCACTCTGAGTCAATCAACATTGAAACACGCATGCCGTATGACTTTGAGCACGTTAAACAGCTTTTAAATGATGCCCCAGGAGTCGAGCTTATTGAAGATGAGGGCGATTACCCAACCGCGGTTTCAGATGCCAGTGGTAATGATACAGTTTATGTTGGCCGCTTACGCGCTGATATTTCGCACCCTCATGGTTTAAATATGTGGGTTGTAAGTGATAACACCCGTAAAGGGGCTGCCACTAATAGTGTGCAAATAGCAGAAGAGTTAATCGCTAACTACTTATAAATACCCGCTAATATTGTGTGTAAATTAAGCGGCAAACTTTTATAGTTTGCCGCTTTTGTATTTAAGGGAGCCAAATTATTGCCGCTTAGCGTTGCTACAAACTAAACGCCTTGATCTATCACGATAAAATAGTATTAAGAATAAAGTTTTAAGGTATTTATTTTCAAAGCGTTGCAATGGATATTAGGCCGCAACTGGTTTATAGTTTGTAACTGGAATAGAGCTTGCAATAAAAATAGATTGTAATAACAAATGTAGATCAGCTATTTGGCTGGTTACGGCAAGAATAATTAATGTTGAGCAGCTAAATAAATAGCAAAGCATTTAACATTTACACATTAAAGGATCAGCATGCGCGGTTTAGCTTCACTTATTATATTAGCGTCTGCATTGGTAGTAACTCCAATTTACTCTCAAGACAGCACCCAATTAAAGGGGCCAAAAGGCGCTGACTATGGTGCGCAAGGGCGATCAATAGGGCCTATAAAGCCAACCGATACACTATGGCGTATTGCTGCCAAAGTACGCCCAGATAACTCAGTTAGTATCTACCAAGTTATGCAGGCCTTGTATAACAAAAACCCTAATTCTTTTTTAGAACAAAACCTAAACCACATGCAAAGTGGTGCATATTTAAAAATACCCACTTTAGCGGAAATTAGACGCGTAAATCCACAGCTTGCTAAACAACGCTCAGAGCAAGATGACGCGCTGTGGGAAAAAAAGAAAAATGGCACACTAACCACCAGTGAAATTAACGCCGCGCAAACTAAAGTAACACAAGCTCGTAAAGCCGATGTTGACGACGCTAAAAAAGAAATCCAAAAAGAATTAAATGAAATAAAAACGCAGCAAGGTAATAAGCTTGTAGAGCTGCAGCAGCAATTTAAAAGCTCGGTTAATAATGTAGAAGAAATATTAGCTGAGAATAATAATCTCAAAAAACAATTGTCGGGTATTTCAAAAGAGCTCGCCAATGTAAAAGAACAGCTAGGCCAAGACAGCGAAATTCAAAAACAGCTAAAAGAGCTAATAGAAAAACAAAACGAAATAATAGCTCAGCAAAAAGTGCAAGAAGTACCAAAAGAAGAACCTTTTAACCTAGGCGCTTTAATGTCTAACCCACTTGTACTTATTTTATTAATGACCATTCCTGCGTTATTAATTATTTTTGCTGTGGTGATGTTTTTACGAAAGCGCGCCAACAAAGACGAAGAAACTCAAGATGACGATGATTTTCTGCCACAAACGCCCAGCTTTACCGAAGACGAGCCGCAAAGTAATGATGCGTTAGACGATCCAATCATTCCTGACCCGCTTGATGATTTAGATATTCAACTAGATGACAATCATAGCAGCGATATTTTGCCAGAGGATGATATTGCATTTGATGATTCTCTCGATGATGCGTTAGACGATGAATTTTCTGATTCAGAAAACTTGCTCGATCAAGACGAATTAGAAAGCCTATTAAGTGATGATATTGTTTTTGATGACGAAGGCAGTGAAGGGGACGAGTTAGACGTTTTCATGCAGCAGGGCTTTGATGAACCTGTAGATGAAAAACAAGATGATGAAATTGACCTTGATTTAGATGATACAAAAGATTCGGACGATATTTTAAGCAGTGACGACCTAGACGATTTATTTGATGAGGACGATAGCCTGCCTGAAATTGACTTGCCTGAGGTTGAGCAACCTACCGCAGATAGCAGCTTAGAAAGCAATGATGAGTTGGCCGCGTTAAGCGAAGAGCTAGCCCAAGAAGAGGATGTTGACTTTGATATTGATGAACTATTAGATCAACAAGCTGATAAAGAATCACCAAAAGACGATGACTTTGATTTAGACGACATAGACAGCTTAATTGATGAAGCAGGCAATACAACCGAAGAAACTCCTGCTGATGCGCTAGTTGAAGAAAGCGATGACTTTGATTTAGACGACATAGACAGCTTAATTGATGAAGTTGAAGATTCATCTGTCGCTCAAGTAGCAACAGATAATAATACTGAGCGAAATATTGATAGCGCATTAGCTGATTCAGTCGAAGATCTAGCTGATGCACAGGAAGATTTTGACGAAGATGATATTGAAACATTAGCGTCTTCACTTATTGATGAGCCAGAGCTTGTAGAAGAGCCTGAACTTGTAGAAGAGCCTGAACTTGTAGAAGAACCTGAACTTGTAGAAGAACCTGAACTTGAAGAAGAACCAGAGCTCGAAGAAGAGCCTGAACTCGAAGAAAAACCAGAGCTTGAAGATGAGCCAGAGCTTGAAGATGAGCCTGAGCTTGCAGACGAGCCAGAACTTCGCGAGGAACCAGAGCTTGATGCTGACTTGCTTGAAAACACTGACTTTACAGATAGTTCAGAAACGTTACTCGACCCAGAGGATGCACAGGAAGAGTACACCGACGATACCCTAAAAAGTGTTGATGAATTACTCAACGAGCTACAGCAGGCTACAGACGAAGACTATGTTGAAAACCCTGATTGGGCGTTAGATGATCTTGATGATGACATTGAAGAGGTAGAGGTTGATTTAGGTGACGATCCGCTTGATTCACAAGAAAAACCAGTGAGTCCGCTTTTAGATACTCAACCTGAAAATGATGTTGTAAATGATACGCTTAGTGATGATATAGACTTTTCAGATGATAAGCCCGAGACGTTAGATGTAACAGAGCAACAGCAATATCTTCCTGATGAGTTATTGGGAGATGAGCTTGATGGTGATGCAACAGGCATGCAGCCAAGCCAAGCTGAACAAGACTTAGCAAACGCACTTTCAGGCAGTGAATTAGATAGCTTAGAAGACGACTTTGATGATGAGTTACTCATTGATAACGATTTTTCAGAGCCAGAGCTTGAGCCGAAGCATACCGATGATATAGGTGCAGATGATAACCACGCTCAAGTGCCGTCATCACTAGATGAATTAACTGATGATGAAAGCGAGCTAGATTTATCTGAAAATACGGATGAAGACGAAGGGGTTTTCGATGATGATTTATTGCAAAGCGTTGATGAGTTAGACGACGAGCTCAATGCTTTATTAGATGAGCAAGTAACTCCAAGTGAAGAACTTGACGAGTACCCTGAGTTAGAGCTTGATAACGATGACGAAATTGATTTAGATGATCAGCAATCATATAGTCCGCAAGAGTTACAAGGTGATGAACTTGATGGACAAGCAAGCGGTATGGCGCCAAGCCAAGCTGAGCAAGACTTAGCAAATGCACTTGCTGGTAACACTGGTATTGATGCGTTAGAAGCCGACCTAGATGACGAGCCGCTGATTGACGATGAGCTTGATGCGCCTTTACCGCAGGAGGAACCTCTAGGTGAAGCGCAAGCAACGGATAGTGCGCAGGAACAACCTGATTTTGACGATGCAATTTTAGAACAAGCACTTTCAGAAGATGTTGAAGATGAAATAACAAATTCGCAATTAGAAGCCGAGCTAACACAGGCTGCTGATGATCAAACTAATGAAGACGTTATACCCGACGAGCAGCTAGACGATGAATTTATGGCTGACTTAACGCAAACCGATTTTGATGCGTTGCTTAGTGAGTTAGGTGAACCGGATGAGTTAAATTTAGAAGATAGCAGCGAATTTGATGTCGACTTTGATAGCCTAT
Source organism: Pseudoalteromonas sp. P1-11 (assembly GCF_001399995.1). NCBI lineage: Bacteria > Pseudomonadati > Pseudomonadota > Gammaproteobacteria > Alteromonadales > Pseudoalteromonadaceae > Pseudoalteromonas > Pseudoalteromonas sp. P1-11. The sequence goes on along the minus strand of NZ_LJSP01000002.1, from coordinate 553,519 downwards.
TAAACGAAGACTTAGACACTGAAGTTGAAGCGAAAGCGGTACAAGAAGAGCCTTCGCCAAGTGAACAGCAGGCTACAACCGATGACTTTGTTGATATTGACGCGCTACTTGAACAAAGCGATGACTCAGTACTTGAGCACGAGCCCTATGACGAGGTTAATATGGACGTAGGGTTAAGTGACTTTGATTCGTTACTTGCAGGCGATAACCCAACAGATGTTGACTTAGAAAGCGGTGGTTATTCTGCCAAGCTTGATTTGGCAAGAGCATACATTGAAATTGACGACTTTGACTCAGCCCTTAAAGTGATTGAAGATGTTATTGAAAGTGGCCCTGAAGATGTACAAGAAGAAGCGCAAAGTTTAAAAGCTAAACTTAACTAGAGCATTCATGATTATAAAAACCGCATTAGCTTTGTTAATGCGGTTTTTTTATAGGTACGAATAACTCTAACCTATAAAAAGCACTTAATTAGTTTTAGACGTTTATTAAACCCAGGATGTTAAAAGCTCACTAACTTATCGCTGTGTTTTATTGGGGTAAAATAAATTACTTAATTTTGCGAATAACTATAAATAGACGAGGTTACTTTTATTGCACCGCGAGATAGCATAAAATGCCCCGTTCATTAGCACAGTAGGTAAAGCAGTAATTATGCGAGTAGCACTTGGAGTTGAATACAACGGCGCACGTTACAGTGGTTGGCAACGTCAGTCTCATGTAAATAGCGTACAACAAGAAGTAGAAAAAGCGTTGTCGAGCATTTGTAATCATCCGGTTGAAATAGTGTGTGCGGGCCGCACAGATGCAGGTGTGCATGGCACTGGTCAAGTTGTACACTTTGAAACCCATGCTCCCCGTGAGATGGTTGCATTTACTATGGGAATGAACACGTTACTCCCTAAAGATATAGCGATTCGTTTTGCACAACCTGTTAGTGAAGACTTTCATGCACGCTTTAGCGCAACAGCGCGTCGTTATCGTTATGTTATTTATAATTACGCTTATAGAGGCGCAGTTATGAATGAAGGCGTTACGCATTTTCATCACCCACTTGATGAAACAAAAATGCAAGAGGCGTGTCAGTACTTAATTGGCGAGCACGACTTTACCTCTTTTAGAGCGCTGCATTGCCAAGCTAATACAGCAAACAGAACTATTCATCATTTATCGGTACATCGCCAGGGCGATTACGTTATTATTGATATTAAAGCGAACGCTTTTTTACACCATATGGTGCGAAATATTACCGGCTGTTTAATGGATATAGGCCTACACAAGCACCAACCTGTATGGTTAAAAGAGCTATTAGATTTAAAAGAACGTGCTAAAGCCAGTGCCACAGCAAAAGCCGCGGGTCTTTATTTAGTAGATGTAGATTACCCAGAACACTTTAATATTCCTAAAACCCCACTAGGGCCATTATTTTTACCTGACTCGGAATGTTAGTGTTGAATTTATAAGCGTTTATCTAACTACTAAGACCAGTTTTTTATACCGTGTTTGTGTAATTCATGTTTTAATTGAAAAAATCTGTCTGCTACTTATTAGCAGACTCGCGACACAGAACAGCATTAAGAGAGTTGCAAATGAGTTGGTTAGAAAAAATCTTACCTAAAACGACTAAGTCGTCAGGTCGTAAAGAAATTCCAGAAGGCGTTTGGGCTAAATGTACAGCTTGCGATTCAATTTTATATAAAGCTGAACTAGAAAAATCATTAAACGTATGTCCTAAATGCGACCATCACATGCGTGTGAGCGGCCGTAAACGTTTAGAGCACTTTTTAGATGAGGGTGACCGCACGGAGCTTGGCACTGAGCACGAGCCTAAAGATGTATTAAAGTTTAAAGACTCTAAAAAATACTCAGACCGTATTAGCGCAGCCCAAAAATCAAGTGGCGAAAAAGACGCGTTAGTAGCAATGAAGGGCCGCTTAAAAGGTATTCCTGTTGCTGCGGTTGCTTTTGAATTCTCATTTATGGGTGGTTCAATGGCCTCGGTTGTAGGCGCACGTTTTGTTGATGCCGTAGACCAATGTTTAGAGCACAACATGCCATTAGTGTGTTTTTCTGCCTCAGGTGGTGCACGTATGCAAGAAGCGCTTATGTCGCTAATGCAAATGGCTAAAACCAGCGCTGCGCTTGCTAAAATGAGCGAAAAAGGCCTGCCGTTTATATCAGTAATGACCGACCCAACCATGGGTGGTGTATCTGCATCATTAGCGATGTTAGGTGATATTAACGTAGCTGAGCCAAAAGCTTTAATTGGCTTTGCGGGTCCGCGCGTAATTGAGCAAACAGTGCGTGAAACCTTGCCAGAAGGTTTTCAACGCAGTGAGTTCTTATTAGAGCACGGTGCAATTGATATGATTATTGACCGTCGTGAAATGCGCGACACATTAGCACGCGTACTTGCTAAATTTATGAACTTGCCTTCTACCGAACAAGAGCATAGAGTAGCGTAAATTTCAGCTTTACTGATTACACGCTATGACAAATACAATTCCTAGCCAATCATCAAGCCTTGATGATTGGCTTTGTTATTTAGAGAGTGTTCACCCTGCAAATATTGAAATGGGACTCGAACGCGTTGCTACTGTTGCAAATAACATTGGCTTATTAAACACTTCCAGCAAAATTATTCTTATTGGCGGCACAAACGGCAAAGGCACAACTGCACGCTGTTTAGAATCGCTATTACTTGCGCAAGGTTACAGCGTAGGTACGTATGCCTCTCCTCATTTAATTAGATACAACGAGCGTGTGCGCATAAATGGCCAAGAGCTTGATGATCAATACCATGTTGATGCCTTTAACACGCTAGAGCAAGGTCGCGCTAATACGGCGCTTACGTATTTCGAATATGGCACCCTAGGTGCGCTGGCTATTTTTAAACGCTTTGAGGTTGATTATGTGCTGCTTGAGGTTGGTTTGGGCGGGCGCTTTGATGCCACCAATATTGTTACACCTTATGCAAGCGTGATCACCACCATAGATTTAGATCATAAAGAATACCTAGGCGATACACGAGAGTTAGTTGCTTATGATAAGGCAGGCATATTTCGTCAAAACACGCCGGCTATTATTGGTGATTTAAACATACCACATACAATGACCGATTACGGTGCCGATATTAAAGCAGGCATGGTTATATCCGGTACTGATTTTATATTCAAAGAGCACGAAGCGCATTTTACATGGCAATATAAAAATCATAATTTGCTGTTAGATAAGCCAGCGATCCCTGCACAAAATGCAGCAACGGCCTTAACAACCTTAGCTGTGCTAAATTTATTGCCAAGTGATGAGGTAATTAAGCATTGTTTAGCTAACTTAGTTGTTGAGGGACGCTTTGAGCAGTTAAGCACTGCACCTTTAGTGTTTACCGATGTAGCTCACAATCCCGAATCTGCTCGTTATTTAGCACTAAAGCTTGCAAGCTATAAAGATAAAGGCTTTAAAATTCATGCATTAGTCGCTATGCTTGCTGACAAAGATAAAGCGGGTGTACTTAAAGAGGTAAGCCATGTAATTGATCACTGGTCTCTTACTAGCTTGCACATACCTCGTGGCGATAACGTTGAAAATATGGCCGCGGCGTTGCAAACTATACCTCATACAGGCACGCATGAACGCTATAATAGTGTGCACGATGCACTTAATGTAATTATGCCTACACAGCAAAGTGATACGCTTTTAATTGTGTTTGGGTCATTTTTTACTGTTGCAGATGCTATAAACTACTTTAAAAAATAGAGAGAAAGTCGGTGAACTCAGGTTTTATAAATCGTTTAGTCGGAACCAGTATTGTGGTGATCGCAGCAATTGTGTTTATTCCTAATATACTCGATGGCGAAAAGGTCCACTACAAAGAGGGCTTTAAAGCTATCCCTGAACGCTCTGAGTTTAAAACTATTGACCTTCAAGAGTCTATAGATGAAAAAGTAGCGCAGGCTGAGCCTTTAAAACAAGAGCAAATTGAAGACATAGCTGCCGATGACGATGTGCTGACAAGCAAACAAAGCCAATACGCAGCTGAGCCTGAAATAGTCGAAGCAAGCATAGAGCCTCAAACTGCGCAAAAGCCTATAGCTAAAGCGCCAGAGCCGGTAAAAGCAAAACCTATTGCACCACGTAAAAGTGAAGAAAACCTCACTGATATGGCCTATGTAATTCAGCTAGGTAGTTTTTCCCATGCCGCCAATGTTAAGGCCTTACAAGCTAAGCTTAAAGCGAAAGGTTTTAAAACGTTTACAAAACCAATTAAAACGCCAAACGGCACATTGACTAAAGTGTTTGTTGGGCCCTCGCTTGATAAGGGGGAGCTGACCAAAAAGTTACCCGAGCTTAAAGCGCTTACCAAGTTAAACGGTAAAGTCACTCAATACAGCGTCTCTAATTGATTTTAAAAGGCCTTACTATAGTAAGGCTTTTTTTGTTTTTAAGGGCTAAAAATAGCCGTTAAAGTGATAAGTTTTTGTACGTGCTAGTTGCTGGTTATCTCCCGCTTTAACTTGCATATTAACGAGGTTTGGGTATAGAATGCGCCCCAAAATAGCGACTAATTGGTTAATATGATCTGGGTTGATTACGCCATTCTTGGCATCATTGCACTGTCTACCATCATCGGTTTAATACGCGGCTTTGTTAAAGAAGCTATGTCATTAGCAGTATGGGCTTGCGCATTTATCATCTCTAGTTTGTTTTACCAATATTTAGCTTCCTTCCTAACAAGTATTTCTGAACCCCTTTTAAGAAATGCGGCGGCCATTGCCATACTCTTCTTTGCGACGCTACTGTTAGGCGGTTTACTAAACTACATTTTAGGTGAGCTTGTACAACGTACTGGTTTATCTGGCACCGATCGTGTCTTCGGCATTGTTTTTGGTGCGTTACGAGGCGTGTTGGTCGTGAGCGCGTTACTCTTCTTTCTTGATGCTTTTACTGGTGCACCAAACACGCACTGGTGGGGCAATTCTATTTTGATTCCAGAATTTGGCTTTGTTGTTGAATGGTTCTTTTCGTACCTAGAAAACAACTCGAGCTTTTTAAATTCAGTAAACCGTTAATCGGCGAGGATAAATTACATGTGTGGTATCGTTGGGATAGTCGGAACATCTCCTGTTAATCAGGCGATTTATGATGGCTTAACTGTTTTGCAGCACCGAGGTCAAGATGCCGCGGGCATCATTACCATTGAAAACAATACGTTTAGCTTGCGCAAAGCAAATGGCCTAGTAAAGGATGTGTTTCACACCCGCCATATGAAACGACTACAAGGCACAATTGGTATTGGCCACGTACGTTACCCTACTGCTGGCTCGTCAAGTTCATCTGAAGCGCAGCCGTTTTACGTTAATTCACCATTTGGTATTGCGCTTGCGCACAATGGTAATTTAACCAATGCTGAAACTCTAAAGCAGCAACTGTTCTCAGAAGCGCGTCGTCACGTTAATACAACGTCTGACTCAGAAATACTACTTAATATCATGGCACATGAGCTAAGTAAGTCTGACAAATTACATTTAGACGCTGAAGACATCTTCACTGCAGTAACCGAAGTAAACAACAAGGTAACCGGTGGCTACGCCGCTATTGCGATGATTATTGGCCACGGTGTTTTAGCATTTCGTGACCCTAATGGTATCCGTCCTTTGGTATTTGGTAAGCGTGAAACCCCTAAAGGCACTGAGTACATGTTTGCCTCAGAAAGCGTAGCATTAAAGCCAGACGGCTTTGAATTTGTGCGTGACGTTGCGCCAGGTGAAGCGATTTACGTAACTGAAGATGGCCAATTTCATTCACAAAGTTGTGCTGAAAAAGCCTCTTATGCGCCGTGTATTTTTGAGTTTGTTTATTTTGCTCGCCCAGATTCAACCATCGATCGTATGTCGGTTTACGCAACGCGTGTAAATATGGGTACTAAACTGGGTGAAAAAATTGCGCGTGAGTGGAGCGATAAAGACATTGATGTTGTTATCCCAATTCCTGAAACCTCATGCGATGTGGCGTTAGAAATTGCCCGCATGCTTGATTTACCTTACCGCCAAGGCTTTGTTAAAAACCGTTATATTGGTCGTACATTTATCATGCCTGGCCAAGAAATGCGTAAAAAGTCAGTGCGTCAAAAGCTAAATGCGATTGACCGTGAGTTTAAAGGTAAAAACGTTTTACTGGTTGATGATTCAATTGTACGCGGTACAACCTCGGCACAAATTGTAGAAATGGCCCGTGAAGCCGGAGCAAAAAATGTGTATTTTGCCTCAGCAGCACCAGAAATTCGTTTTCCTAATGTGTATGGTATTGATATGCCATCTGCCGCAGAGCTTATTGCGCATGGCCGCGAAGTTGAAGACATTAACCAAAGCATCAGTGCTGACGGCTTAATTTTTCAATCGCTAAACGATTTAATTGCCGCTGTAAGCCAAGAAAACCCAGAAATTACTAAGTTTGAAACCTCTGTATTTGATGGGCAATACATTACCGGTGATATCGATCAAGATTACTTAAACCATATTGATCAATTGCGTAACGACTCGGCTAAAAGTAACCGAGAAAACGCCATGTCATCAGGCCTTGAAATACACAATCAAGATGCCAACGAAGCTGATTAATGTGTGATTAAACATAATCAGACATAAAAAAAGGAGCTAACTAGCTCCTTTTTTGCGAAGGAAAGAAAGGGAACACTTCATATCAAACAACGTGGTTGATTAGGTAAACATTGGACTCATAATGCCGTTAGTCCAAAGTATTGCGGTTACAGCTAAAATTATTACCAATAAAATTAGCCCGCAGGTAACAACAGAGCTGGCATAAATAAAGCCGCGCTCTTGTGGAATATGCATTAGTATTGGCACGCCTGTATAAAGCAAGTACACCGAGTAGGCTAGGGCAATCATACCTACGCAAACAACAAACCACAGCTCAGGTAAAAAAGCGGCTAAGGCCGACATAAACACGGGTGTAGCAGTATAAGCGGCAAGTTCAAGCGTTTGTGTAAAGGTAGGTTTAGCACCAAATGTAACGGCCATCCAATGGGCTAAATAGGCCAGTGCAAACACACCGGCTATTAACGCACCATACATAGCCACGGCAATTAGCAGTGCGCTTTCATGCGTTAAAAATACTGGGTTGCCCGCACCAATACTCCAGCCTAAATACACCGATGAGTAATACCCCATAATCGATGGAAATAATGCAATAAGTAAAATATGCGACAGGCTATAAGTCAGGCTTTCGTGGCGGTTATCTATTGTTTGCCATTCTTCGAGTGGATGAGCATAAATGCCCCACAGGTGGTTCAGTATCATAGCGGTACTCCATAAAAGGAACGTATTACTGTTGGTTATAATTTAGTTTTAGTTAGTTTGTTTTTTATACAGCACCTATATTTATGGTTTAGTTCATATACAAAGTCAAGTTAACTGCTTATTAACATTTTAAAGGGGTTGTTTTAGCTCGTTTTATTCTTCGTTATTTTTCGTGTTAAAATGGCTTTTTATTATTTGAAGTAACGAGCAGCCCTGTGCCACATAGCGAACTTTTAGCCCCTATTAATAATTTTTTATTGTGCGAAACCCCAAATGAATGGGTTATTGAGGCTGTAAAAAAAGAAAATTTATCGATTATTTTAATCGATCACTTAATTTGTGAGTTAAAAGCAGCGCAAAGTGCAATGTTTTTAATTCGTAAGTACGCGGTAGATAAAGACAGCAGCGATGCATTACTTGAATGGCTAAAGCCCTTTGAAACACTTATTTATAAACGGGAAGGTAATTGGCGTGATTTAGCGGCTAAAAATAAACTTACAAAATCTATTATCCCAAAGTCTAACTCACCTTACGGGCAAGATTTAATAGATAAAATGGTGATGCTAATAAAAGAAGAATTACATCACTTTTACCAAGTGCTCGAAATAATGGACGAGTATGGGGTAGAGTACCGCAGTATTACACCGTGTCGTTACGCTAAAGGGATGCTACGTAACGTTAAAACATTTGAGCCTAATGCATTAGTCGATAAACTAATTGTAGGTGCTTATATTGAGGCTCGCTCATGTGAGCGTTTTGCTGCACTTGCTCCACATGTTGATAAACGCTTAGGCGATTTTTATATTTCATTGCTTCGCTCTGAGGCGCGCCATTATCAAGATTACTTAACACTGGCACAAGAAATTGCTGATTTTGATATTACTGAGCGAGTAGACTTTTTTGGTAAAATTGAGGCTGATTTGATCACTAGCCCTGATGAAGACTTTAAATTTCACAGTGGCGCACCTGCACTAGTTACTAACTAAAGTGGTGCTATTTAGCTCTTTAAGCACACCGGTTAGTTAGGTGTGCTACTTCTTTCTATAAAGTCTATGAGCTCAAGCGCCGTGCTTTGAGAAAAGCCATGTTTTACTAATAGCTCTTTTGCGGTGCCATTGTATAAAATAGTAGAAAAGCCTTGTTCAAGCGCGTCTCTTTTTTGTTTTGCATCAGGGTCAGACTTTGGAAACATAACATGCAGTTGATGATGCTCTAAATCGGGCGAAATATATTCAACTTGTGGCGCGCCGGGTTCATTAAGCTTTTCGGTGTTTTTTAACCAGTATTCACCCACTTCTTTAGTGCCTGCTACTAAGTCTATTCGTCCTTTTTGAAGCATATATAAACTGTTAATTAACCCGCGAGTTGAGGTTACGGCCAGGCCATTACTTTCAGAAAAAACTTCACTTACTGCGTAGCCAACGCCTTTACAAATACTGTATGGCTGTAAAGAGTCCATACTGCCGTCATAGTTTATTTGTCTGTCTTTGAGCTTAAATAGTCCAACGTATACGTTAGCAAGTGGGCGCGAATAATAAAAAAGATCAGTACGCGACTTTGTATAAAAAGCGCCTAAAATCGCATCTTTTTTATTTATTTTGGTAAGCTCCAGCGCCCTGTTCCAGCTGGTAAACTCGATGTCGTTATTAATATTTTGATTAGCTAAGGCCGCTTTAGTTAAGGCAGTAACCCAGCCGTTATCAATTAAGCGCTCACCAATATAGGGTGGGGAGTTTTCGGCGACGAGCTGCCAATTTTCTGAGGCATACCCTTTGGAAAAAATGCAACAAAGCACCAAACAATAAATAGCTTTATACATATATCCTTATCCTATTACCAAAAAGTACTTAAATAATAGTCAGGATTTGAGATTATGCGAAGGGCGTATTAATGAGTTTTTGACCTTGTGGAGTAACCACTAAATATGAGCCTTGAGTATACCAATCACCAAGCACAGTGCGTGTTAGTGTTTGCTTACCTACAGTGTAAGTGTGTACGTTAGGGCGGTGGGTGTGGCCGTGTATCATGTTGCTTACATTATACTTGGCAAACATCGCTAGTACGGCGTCATCTACTACGTCTAAAATTTCTATGGGTTTGTCGGCTTGGCTTAATTTGCTTTTTTCTCTGGCATTGCGAGCAATTTTTTTTCTGTACCATAGTGGCATTGCTAACATTAATTTAGGCCACCACCAACCGCGACTTTTTTTACGAAACTTTTGATACTCAATATCTTGGGTACACATTTCATCACCGTGCAAAATAACAGTGGGAGTGCCATATAAATCTATAACCGTTTGCTCGTTTAGCAATACCATACCTGCGCGTTTAGCGTATTGCTCACGCATAATAAAATCGCGATTACCGTGTATAAAGTACACTGGTGTACCGCCATCTTTAACGGCTTTTAAATGCTTTGCTACCTCACTAGCCAATTCTGTTACGTAGTCATCCCCAACCCATACTTCAAAAAAATCACCTAAAATATACAGTGCATCTACGGGCTTACCAATAATGTGCGTATTTATAAAGCGATAAAAGGCCTCGCTAATATCTGGGCGGTTTTCACTTAGGTGTAAGTCTGCAATAAAGTAGGTTTGAGAAGTCATAAAGGCATCTAGTTAGGTTTAATAAAAGCGGACGAATACATAATGTACCATGCCCGCTTAATTACTCAGTATATGAGTAAACGTTTAGCTTACAGTAACGTTTTCGATGATTACATTTTCAAGCGGTACGTCTTGGTGAAAACCAGCGCTGCCTGTTGCTACACCTTTAATTTTATTTACTACGTCCATACCTTCAACTACTTCAGCAAATACACAGTAACCCCAGCCTTGCGAAGTTTCGCTGCTGTGGTTTAAAAAGTCGTTGTCGTTAACGTTAATAAAAAATTGGGCTGTTGCTGAATGTGGATCAGGCGTACGCGCCATTGCTAATGTACCTACTTTATTAGATAGGCCATTATTTGCTTCGTTTTGAATTGGGTCGTTAACGTCTTTTTGTTCCATACCAGGTACAAACCCACCGCCTTGCACCATAAAGCCGTCAATTACGCGGTGAAAAATAGTGCCGTTGTAAAAACCTGAGTTTGCGTACTCTAAAAAGTTTTTAACTGTGTTTGGAGCTTCTTGCTCAAACATTTTAATGGTGATGTCACCAAAATTAGTGTGTAGAACAACCATGTGGTTTCCTATATCTGGTTTAATTAGTCGCGCTATTTTATCTTAGTTAACTAAGATAAACAAAGTGCTTGTTCAATATATCCAAAGCTGCCCAAGGTATATACTTGTGCGTTTTACAGGGGGTTAATATCGAGGCGGTATTTGGCCGTTGTGGTATTTTTTTCAATATAAACCATGCACAGAACAAGAGCCTGTTAAGCAATAAACAGGGTGGTTTAAAACTGATTTTTACAGTGTTATTAATTTTAACAACAGAACCTCTATTACATACAATCAAGGCCTTGCCTAAATTGGTTTTAATTGCTGCTTAAACATGCGTATTGAAGAGGTTTGGGTATAAAAAGCGCTAGAGCGGGGGCTTTTCAAGTGTTAACATAGCCAACTCAGCAAACAGTCAAGGACTAAAAGTAAATGGTACAAATATACAACACACTCACGCGACAAAAAGAGCAGTTTAAACCTATGGTCGAAGGCAAAATCGACATGTATGTGTGTGGTATCACCATTTATGATTTTTGTCATATCGGTCATGCGCGTACATTTGTCGGGTTTGATGTTATTGTCCGCTACCTTCGCCACCTTGGGTACGACTTAAAATACGTACGTAATATTACCGACGTAGATGATAAAATAATTAAACGCGCAAACGAAAATGGCGAGTCAATTAATGACCTAACTTTGCGTATGACCCAAGCCATGCACGAAGACTTTGATAGCCTAAACATGCTGCGCCCAGATATTGAACCTACGGTTACAAACCATATGGATGAAATTATCGAAATGGTTGAGCGCTTAATTGCAAAGGGCCATGCATACGTAGCAAACGACGGCGACGTGCTTTTTGATGTTTCTACGTTTGAGCAGTACGGCGCACTATCGCAGCAAGATTTAAGTATGCTCCAAGCAGGCTCTCGCGTAGAGGTCGCCCAAGATAAAGACGATCCGCTTGATTTTGTATTGTGGAAAAAAGCAAAAGCAGGCGAACCTTCATGGTCATCTCCGTGGGGAGAAGGGCGTCCGGGTTGGCATATAGAATGTTCAGCAATGAGCTCAAAGCATTTAGGCGAGCATTTTGATATTCACGGTGGCGGCTCTGATTTACAGTTTCCGCATCATGAAAACGAAATTGCGCAATCATGCTGTGCAAACAATGGTAAGTATGTAAATACATGGATCCACACAGGCATGGTACAAGTAAATAAAGAAAAAATGTCTAAATCATTAGACAACTTTTTTACTGTGCGTGAGGTACTAAAAACATATGACGCTGAATCAGTTCGTTACTTTTTAATCTCAGGGCATTACCGTAGCCAGCTAAATTACTCGCAAGAGAATTTAGATCAAGCACGTTCATCGCTTGAACGTATTTACACAGCACTTCGTGGTGTTGAGCCAATAACGTGTGATATTGAAAACAATGAGTACGTGGCTAAATTTAGAAAAGCCATGAATGATGATTTTAATACACCAGAGGCGTTACCGGTTTTATTTGAACTGGCTAAAGAGCTAAACCGTGTTAAAGACACCGATACACAGCAAGCAGGGCAATTAGCATTTGTGCTACGCAGCATAGGCGAAGTGCTTGGTGTTGCCCAGCAAGCACCTGAATCGTTTTTGCAAGGCGGGCAAGATGATGATGAAGTGGCCACTATCGAAGCGCTGATTGTAAAACGTAATGAAGCGCGCGTAAACAAAGATTGGGCCGCTGCTGATGAAGCACGTGATGCACTTAATGCACTCGGTGTCGTGCTTGAAGACTCAGCAGGTAAAACAACGTGGCGTAAAGCGTAAATGCGTTAAAGTAGCTTTTAAACTAAAAAGGGTTGCCAGTTGGCAACCCTTTTTTAATGCTAAGGCATTAATTTAACTGTGGTATTTTTCACATGCTTCGAGGGTGTTTTCAATTAAACTTGCTACAGTCATTGGGCCAACGCCACCCGGTACAGGAGTAATAAAATCAGCTTTTTGCTCTGCAACACTGTACTGAACATCGCCCACTAACTTGCCTGTATCTAAACGGTTAATACCTACATCAATCACAATTGCACCTTCTTTTACCCACTCACCAGGTATGAATTCAGGTTTACCTACGGCCACTACTAATAAGTCTGCGCGGCGCACATGGGTTTCTAAGTCTTGTGTAAATTTGTGACATACCGTTGTAGTACAACCGGCAAGTAATAACTCAAGCGACATAGGGCGGCCAACAATATTAGAGGCACCAACAACTACCGCATGCATCCCTTTGTAACGCACGCCCGTTGAATCTAATAAGGTAATAATCCCTTTGGGTGTACATGGGCGCAGCGCCGGCATACGTTGCGCTAAGCGGCCAATATTGTAAGGGTGAAAACCGTCTACATCTTTATGTGGTGTAATACGTTCTAAAATCTTTTCAGCATCTAGGCCTTCAGGTAGCGGTAGTTGCACCAAAATACCATCTACTTCGCCATCGTTATTTAGCTCATCAATTAATGCTAGTAGTTCTTCTTCGCTGGTTTGAGCAGGTAAATCAAATGACTTTGAAATAAATCCTACTTCTTCACACGCTTTACGCTTAGAGCCAACGTAAACTTGGCTTGCAGGGTCAAGCCCTACCAGTACTACTGCTAAACCGGGTGCACGTAAACCGTTTGCAACGCGTTCGCTTACGCGCTCAGCCACTGCACTACGTACTTGCTTTGCGATTGCCTTACCATCAATGATGTTTGCCGTCATGGGGGACCTTTAATTGGGGTTAAATAAACTTCGATACTTATATTTTAAAAGCATCTGCATATAAAGAGGGGTGTATGCAAAAAATTAATTTTATTAATGCTTTTTTAATATGCAGGCTATTTTCGCAGAAAAGGCCCGAAGCGCCAAGTTGCTTTTAGGTTATAAACCGGTGTTTTCAAAAAAAGCGTCTAAATTTCAGCTTAGTTTTGCAATATTTAACCATTATGAACTAAAAATGACCGATTGATTTATTTTATGCAAAAAACGTTTGACCTCTCCCAGGCAAATCACTATTATGCACCCCGTTGTCAACGAGGTCACTCGCAGGCAATCGTAAGCATCGGCGATTAGCGCAGTTTGGTAGCGCACTTGGTTTGGGTCCAAGGGGTCGCAGGTTCAAATCCTGCATCGCCGACCACTTCTTTTATTTTTATAATAGAATAGCTTACAGGCAAACTATGAAGTTTTCGATGCGCCCGTAGCTCAGCTGGATAGAGCAACGCCCTTCTAAGGCGTTGGTCGAAGGTTCGAATCCTTCCGGGTGCGCCATTTGAAAACAAAGTAAATACCGTGGTGATTGTAGCTCAGTTGGTAGAGCCCCGGATTGTGATTCCGGTTGTCGTGGGTTCGAGCCCCATCAGTCACCCCAATTTACTTCGAGTATCGGCGATTAGCGCAGTTTGGTAGCGCACTTGGTTTGGGTCCAAGGG
>NZ_LJSP01000002.1:385815-539584 GCF_001399995.1 Pseudoalteromonas sp. P1-11 | reverse complement strand
TGGTCGCCGCCTTGGTTTGGGTCCAAGGGGTCGCAGGTTCAAATCCTGCATCGCCGACCACTTTCTTAACCTTAAAGAAAGTAAACGAGTAATCACTCAGCAATAACTTCTATTTACTTCCTACTAAAATATCGCTTTAACGTACCAGTTAGTCTGTTTTTTACGCAGTTGGTCTCGATCGTAGCTAAACTAGTCCAAATAATTGCCCCCTACACTCGACTATCATAATTATTAGGTTATAATGCCGCGTCTATTGTTTAACATAGTGCCCGAAGGGCAGAGCAGCAATGGGATCTCATGGTAGTGACGGATGCTTTTTAGTGAAAAATCGCTTTAAAATTTATCAAGACTCATGAAGATTACTTTGTTTGTAAGGAAGGCGAACAGTCGCCAAAATTGAATATTGAGGTAAATCATGCAAGTTTCTGTTGAGACGACTCAAGGCCTTGAGCGCCGTCTGACCATCACCGTTCCTGCAGAGAACGTTGAGACCGAAGTAAAAAAACGCTTACAACAACTGTCAAAAACGCAGCGTATCGATGGCTTCCGTGCTGGTAAAGTACCAGTTTCAGTAATTAACAAGCGTTTTGGACCTGCGGTTCGTCAAGAAGTAGCTGGCGAAGTAATGCAGCGTAACTACATTGAAGCAATTGTTGCTGAAAAAATTAACCCTGCTGGCGCACCATCATTTGCACCTAAATCACTTGAAGCAGGTAAAGATTTAGAGTTTACAGCAACGTTTGAAGTATACCCTGAAGTTGAAGTTCAAGGTTTAGACAAAATTGCAGTAGAAAAACCAGCAGTAACAGTAACTGACGAAGATTTAGCAAACATGCTAGAAACACTTCGTAAGCAACACGCTTCTTGGGCTGATGTTGACGCAGCTGCTGGCGAAAACGACCGTGTAACAGTTGATTTCGTAGGTACTATCGACGGTGAAGAGTTTGAAGGCGGCAAAGCTGAAGACTTCCCACTTGAGCTTGGCCAAGGTCGTATGATCCCAGGTTTTGAAGACAACATCGTTGGTAAAAAAGCAGGCGAAGAAGTAGTTGCTGATGTAACTTTCCCTGAAGATTACCACGCTGAAAACCTGAAAGGTAAAGCGGCTCAATTCACTATCACAGTGAAAAAAGTTGAAGCACAAGAGCTACCTGAATTAAGCGAAGAGTTTGCAACTAAGTTCGGTGTTACCGAAGGCGGCGTAGACGCGCTTAAAGAAGAAGTTAAAAAGAACATGACACGTGAGCTAGACCAAGCGGTTAAAGCTAACGTGAAAGACCAAGCGATTAAAGGTCTTTTAGAAAACAACGAAATCGAAGTGCCTAAAGCACTTATTGATCAAGAAGTTGACGCATTACGTCAGCAAGCAGCTCAACGTTTTGGTGGCGACGCTAAAAACATGCCTGAGCTTCCAGCTGAATTGTTCCACGAGCAAGCTGTAACTCGCGTTAAAACTGGCCTATTACTAGGTGAAGTGATCAAAGCAAACGATATCAAAGTTGATGATGAAAAAGTTGAAGCATTAATTGCTACAGTTGCATCTGCTTACGAAGATCCAACTGAAGTAGTAGAATACTACAAAGCAAATGATCAACTTATGCAGCAAATGCGTAATGTTGCAATGGAAGAGCAAGCTGTTGAAGCTATTTTAGCTAAAGCAAACGTGTCTGACGTTGAAAAAGCATTTGATGACATCATGAATCCTCAGCAAGGTGCTTAATAAGTCATTGACTTAAGCGCTCGCTAACGATTAAATGGCTCGTGTTACTCTGTTTATGCAGTGTGCCCGGGCCATTTTAGTTTGTGCCCCATAATTTGCGAAAAATGATAACTATGCTTCCTTTAGTAAGAAAAAGCATAAGCGCATAAGGAATTAAAAAAGTATGAACACTGGTATGACAGATCCCCTAAATGCATTAGTCCCTATGGTTGTTGAACAAACAGCTAAAGGTGAGCGCTCGTATGACATTTATTCGCGTCTATTAAAAGAGCGAATTATCTTTTTAACGGGCCAAGTTGAAGACAACATGGCAAACCTAATTTTAGCGCAAATGCTATTTTTAGAATCAGAGAACCCTGAAAAAGATATCTTTTTATATATTAATTCACCAGGTGGTTCGGTAACCGCTGGTATGGCAATTTACGATACAATGAACTTCATCAAACCAGATGTAAGTACAATTTGTGTTGGCCAAGCGGCAAGCATGGGCGCATTTTTGCTTACTGCTGGCGCTAAAGGTAAGCGTTTTTGTTTACCAAACTCACGTGTAATGATTCACCAACCGTTAGGTGGTTTCCAAGGTCAAGCATCTGACTTTGAAATACACGCAAAAGAAATTCTGTCTATTAAAGACAAACTTAACCGCTTAATGGCAGAGCATACAGGCCAGCCATTAGATGTTATTTCACGCGATACTGACCGTGATAACTTTATGAGTGCATCACAAGCTGTAGATTACGGCCTGGTTGACTCAGTGTTTACAAGTCGCGAAAGCAAGTAAGCGTGTAGGCAAGCAAATAATTGCTTGCCACTTTGAGTTACTATGCGAAAACCAGTAAATTTTGGTATAGTTAAAAGCGAATTTGAAATAGTTGCCAACCTTATTTGGCAGCCAACGTATAAAAGAGGTAGCTGAATGTCTGACACTCCTACAGACGGCGACAAAAGTAATAAATTGTTATACTGCTCTTTTTGTGGCAAAAGCCAACACGAAGTGCGTAAATTAATTGCAGGTCCTTCAGTATACATTTGTGATGAATGTGTAGAGCTGTGTAACGATATTATCAGGGAAGAAATCAAAGACATTGCTCCTAAGCATAATTCGTCTGATAAACTACCTGTGCCAAAAGAAATTCGTAATCACTTAGATGACTACGTAATTGGTCAAGACCATGCTAAAAAAGTATTGTCTGTAGCGGTATACAATCACTACAAGCGCCTACGTAACCAATCTACAAAGCAAGAAGTAGAACTAGGTAAAAGTAACATTTTGCTTATTGGCCCTACAGGTAGTGGTAAAACATTACTGGCAGAAACACTTGCGCGTTTACTTGATGTACCGTTTACTATGGCAGATGCAACTACACTAACCGAAGCCGGTTATGTAGGTGAAGATGTAGAAAACATCATTCAAAAACTGCTACAAAAATGTGACTACGACGTAGAAAAAGCGCAACGTGGTATTGTTTACATTGATGAAATTGACAAAATTTCGCGTAAATCAGATAACCCATCTATTACACGTGACGTGTCGGGTGAGGGCGTACAACAAGCGCTGCTTAAACTAATTGAAGGCACGGTTGCCTCAGTACCACCACAAGGTGGTCGTAAGCACCCGCAGCAAGAGTTTTTACAGGTTGATACCTCTAAGATTTTATTTATCTGTGGTGGTGCCTTTGCAGGCCTAGATAAAGTAATCGAACAGCGTAGCCATAAAAATACCGGAATTGGCTTTGGTGTTAACGTTAAAGAGTCAGCGTCGAGCCGCTCTTTAAGCGAAACATTTAAAGACGTAGAGCCAGAAGATTTAGTTAAGTACGGCTTAATTCCAGAGTTTATTGGTCGTTTACCTGTTGTTGCTACATTAACTGAGCTTGATGAAGCGGCACTTGTACAAATACTAAGTGAACCTAAAAACGCCATTACTAAACAGTTCTCTGTATTGTTTGGTATGGAAGACGTTGAATTAGAGTTCCGTGATGATGCACTAAGCGCTATTGCTCACAAAGCAATGGAGCGTAAAACAGGTGCTCGCGGACTTCGCTCAATTGTTGAAGGCGTACTGCTTGATACTATGTATGAGCTGCCATCAATGGATGATGTAAGCAAAGTGGTTATAGATGAAACCGTGATTAAAGGTGAATCTGACCCAATCTTGATTTATGAAAACAATAATCAAGATAAAGCTGCATCAGAGTAGTTTTTAAGCTATTTGTATAAAAAAGGAGCCTTAGGCTCCTTTTTTTATAATTAATTTGAACGAGTTGGGGAAAATTGTTGAACTTTAATTAGATTATCCCCATATACTTGAGTAATCTTTTAAATAAATGAAGTGCGAAGAGAAACTATAATGACGCTTGAGAGAACCGATCGAGTCGAAATCCCAGTGTTAGCACTGCGCGATGTTGTGGTATATCCGCACATGGTGATCCCGCTTTTTGTAGGCCGTGAAAAATCAATAAAATGCCTCGAAGCGGCAATGGATAAAGACAAACAAATTTTCTTGGTTGCACAAAAAGATGCAACTGTAGACGAACCTGAGCAAGATGATATTTACCGTATCGGTACTATTGCTACTGTACTTCAGTTATTAAAGTTACCAGACGGTACAGTTAAAGTTTTAGTTGAAGGTACGCAGCGCGCACAAATTGAAGAATTTGTAGATAACGATGAGTTTTTTGTAGCGAATGCTCAGTTCATCGAATCTGATTCAGTGGATGAGCAAGAGCAAGATATTTTCATCCGCAGCGCTGTTAGCCAGTTTGAAGGCTATGTAAAACTTAATAAAAAAATTCCACCTGAGGTATTAACCTCTGTTTCAGGTATTGATGAGCCAGCACGCCTTGCCGATACAATGGCAGCGCATATGCCATTAAAAGTGCCTGAAAAACAAAAAGTGTTAGAAATTTCAAGTGTTACAGAGCGCTTAGAATACTTAATGGCACTGATGGAAGGTGAAATAGACTTATTGCAAGTTGAGAAAAAAATTCGTACCCGCGTGAAAAAGCAGATGGAAAAGTCTCAGCGCGAGTACTACCTCAACGAGCAAATGAAAGCCATTCAAAAAGAACTTGGTGAGCTTGATGATGTACCTGACGAATTTGAAGCGCTTAAAAAGCGTATTGAAGAATCAGGTATGCCAGAAGAAGCGAAAGAAAAAGCATCAGCTGAGCTTAATAAACTTAAAATGATGTCGCCAATGTCTGCAGAGGCCACTGTAGTGCGTTCATACATTGATACGTTAATTAACGTACCATGGAAAAAACGCTCTAAAGTGAAAAAGGACTTAGCAGGCGCGCAAAAAATTCTTGATAGCGATCACCACGGCTTAGATAAAGTTAAAGAACGCATAATTGAATACCTCGCGGTGCAACAACGTACTAATAAGCTTAAAGGGCCTATTTTATGTTTAGTAGGACCACCGGGTGTTGGTAAAACATCACTAGGGCAGTCTATTGCACGCTCTACGGGTCGTAAATATGTTCGTATGGCTTTAGGTGGTGTACGTGACGAAGCTGAAATTCGTGGCCATCGTCGTACTTACATTGGCTCTATGCCAGGCAAGCTGATTCAAAACATGACAAAAGTGGGCGTTAAAAACCCATTATTCTTGTTAGATGAAATCGACAAAATGTCATCAGATATGCGCGGCGACCCAGCATCAGCATTATTAGAGGTGCTCGATCCGGAGCAAAACAGCCACTTTGCTGATCACTACTTAGAAGTTGATTACGATTTATCGGATGTAATGTTTGTAGCAACATCAAACAGCTTTAATATTCCTGGTCCATTATTGGACAGAATGGAAGTTATTCGCTTATCGGGTTACACCGAAGATGAAAAGCTAAACATTGCAAAAGAGCACTTAATTACTAAGCAAGTTAAACGCAATGGTTTAAAACCTTCTGAGCTAGTAATAGAAGACAGTGCTATTATTGGCATTATTCGTTACTACACGCGTGAAGCGGGCGTACGTAATTTAGAGCGCGAAGTATCTAAACTATGTCGTAAAGCCGTTAAAAATATCTTACTTGATAAAGAGACTAAAACAGTCACTGTCAATCAAGATAACCTAGAAGAGTTTTTAGGGGTACAGCGCTACGACTACGGTAAAGCCGAAGACGGCGATCGCATTGGCCAGGTAACAGGCTTAGCGTGGACCGAAGTAGGCGGCGATTTACTGACCATTGAATGTGCGGCTGTGCCAGGTAAAGGCAAATTAAGCTACACAGGCTCACTGGGCGATGTAATGCAAGAGTCAATACAAGCGGCCATGACGGTGGTTCGTAATCGTGCTGATACGTTCCGTATTAATAACGATTTTTACGAAAAACGCGACATTCATGTGCATGTACCAGAGGGTGCGACCCCTAAAGATGGCCCAAGTGCCGGTGCAGCAATGGTAACGGGTTTAGTATCGAGCTTAACAGGTAACCCCGTTAAAGCCGATGTAGCAATGACAGGTGAAATAACACTGCGCGGTGAAGTACTGCCTATTGGTGGTTTAAAAGAGAAACTACTTGCTGCACACCGTGGTGGAATTAAAACAGTCATCATTCCTAAAATTAACGAACGTGACTTAAAAGAGATCCCAGATAACGTACTGGCAGGCTTAGATGTTCACCCAGTTACATGGATTGATGAAGTATTAAAGTTAGCTTTAGTGCATCCTGTTGAGAGTTTTTCAGTCGAAACACCGAAAAACCAATAAAAAACCCAAAAAAAGTGCTTTAAAGGGCTTTTCAAATCTAATCGGTATGATAAGTTAAGCACTGGTTTTCGAGCCTAGCCCTTATGGGGCCTAGGCTTAAGAAAAATATAATCATGTGAGCATTAAAAGTTTGCTCTAAAATTTTCAAAAAAGTGATGTTAGTTTAAAAAACAATCGCTCTTGATAATAACAATGAAAGAGGATGATATTGTGAATAAATCTCAATTAATCGATCAAATCGCAGCTGACGCTGACATTTCTAAAGCGGCTGCAGGTCGTGCACTAGATTCATTCATCGAGTCTGTATCTGGAGCGCTTAAAGATGGCGATTCAGTTGCACTTGTAGGTTTTGGTACTTTCTCAGTACGCGAGCGTGCTGCTCGTTCAGGCCGTAACCCACAAACTGGTGAAACTATCCAAATCGCTGCGGCAAATATTCCTTCTTTCAAAGCCGGTAAAGCGCTGAAAGACGCAGTAAACTAATCACTGTTTAAATACAGATTAGTTATGGCGAGTGTATATAAACTTAATTATCCTAATCGATGAATTAAGTAACTTCACCGCCAGTTACTTCAAGTGAAAAAGCGTATCTGGTAAGATACGCTTTTTTTACATATGACAAGGTAAAATACCTTGATCAATAAGAGATAAACAAATGCTTGAGAAAATCAGAGAGGGCTCACAGGGTCCTGTAGCCAAAATAATTTTAGGCGCGGTGATTTTATCTTTTGCCTTAGCAGGGATCGGTAGTTACTTAGGTCAAACCCCAGAACAACCCGTTGCTGAAGTAAATGGAATTAAAATTAGCCAAACCGAATTTAATCGTGCTTATCAAAACGAACGTAGCCGTTTAGAGCAACAATTTGGCGAATACTTTGCACAAATCAGTGCAGATCCAAATTACATGGCGCAAATTCGTCAAGGTGTAATTGACCGCTTAGTACAACAAGAATTGCAATCACAATTAGCGGCAGATTTAGGCCTTCGCGTAAGCGACGACAGCGTACGTAAAACAATTTTAGAACTACCGTACTTTCAAATTGGTGAAAAATTTAATAACGACCGTTACCTACAAGTAATTCGTCAAATGAACTTTCAACCAGATGCTTTTCGTGAGTACTTACGTAAAGACATGACACGCAGCCAATTAGTGTCTGCGGTTGCTGGTACTGAGTTTGCACTTGAAAACGAGCTTAAACGCGCTGCAGCCCTGCAGCAGCAAACGCGTAGCATAGACTACCTTGTGTTAAGCAAAGAAGCGTTACAAGCAAACGTAGACGTATCTGAGCAAGAAATTGCTGATTACTACGAGCTAAACGCATCACAATTTTTATCGCCAGAGCGTGTATCGGTTGATTACATTGAGCTTAAAGCACAAGATATCACCGTAGAGTCGGTAACAGAAGACGACGTAAAAGCGTATTATGAGCAAAATAAAGCACAATACATCGAGCCTGAAAAACGCCGTGTATCGCACATTTTAATTGATAACAGCGAAGATGATGATGCCGCGCTTGAAAAAGCCAACGCATTACATGAGCAGTTAGAGCAAGGTGCTGATTTTGCACAGCTTGCGGAGTCATCATCTGATGATGTTGTGAGTGGCGAAATGGGCGGCGACCTAGAGTGGATTGAGCGCGATGTAATGGACCCAGCTTTTGAAGATGCTGCATTTGCGCTTCAAAACAAAGGTGATATTTCAGAGGTTGTAGCATCAGAGTTTGGTTATCACATCATTAAACTTACTGACTTACAGCCAGAGCAAGTAAAAGCGTATGACGACGTAAAAGCCGACTTGCGTGCAGAGCTTGAGCAAACTGAAAAAGTAGATGCGTTTTACGAAAAGCAAACTGAAATGGGTGCCTTAGCATTTGAAATTTCTGACCGTTTAGACGATGCTGCAGAAGTGGCAGATGTTGAAGTTAAAACCACGCCACTTGTTGCACGTAATGCATTGCCAGAGCCACTTAATACACCTGCGGTAATTTCTCAGTTGTTCTCAGTAGAATTACTTGAAGATAAAGTAAACTCAGAAGTGATTGAGCTAGGTGATGAGCACGTTATTGTAGTACGTGTAAATAAATACGAGCCATCTGCAACTAAACCGCTTGCGCAAGTGAGTGAGCAAATCAAAACACGTTTAGTTAATGAAAAAGCATCAACACTTGCTAAAGAAAAAGCACGTGAGTTATTTGCACAAGTTCAAGCGGGTAAAACGCTAAGCGATGTGGCGAGTGAGCAAAACCTAACGGTACGTGAAGAAGCGAGCTTAACGCGTCAAAGCTACACGGTTTCGCCTGCTATTGTAACGCAAGCGTTTAAAATGCCTCGTCCTAATGATACACCAAGCACAGACGTAGTTGATTTAAACAACGGTGATGCGGCAATTGTTGCACTTAAATCGGTAAGCGATGCGCAAGTAACCGCAAATATCGACCCGCAAGTACAGCAAAACATTACTATGGCGCAAGCTAACAAAAACTATTTAGCGTTTATTGAGTCTTTAAAGGCTAAAGCTGAGCTAAACCTACCCGTGGTAGAGCAAGCAGCAGAATAATCGCGACGCATTAAAAAAGGCGCGTTACTTTATAAGTAACGCGCCTTTTTTATAACTTCAATGTGCTTAGTAAAATGATTAGGCAGTATTGTTTTATAAATATAAGCTTAGTATTAACAGCAAATTAAGCGCTGTGTTACTTTTGATTGCGGATTTTGAAACACCTCTTCGGTACGCCCATATTCTACTACCTCACCTTTTTCAAGCACCACTAGCTGATCGCTGATATGGCGTACTAAACTTAAATGGTGCGTAATGAGTACATAAGTTAAACCGGTTTCTTTTTGCAGCTTAAGTAATAAGTTAACTGTTTGCGCACGAACGGAGGGATCTAAAGCCGACAGCGCTTCATCAAGCACCACCACTTTAGGGTCTAAAATGAGCGCCCGCGCCAACGCTACACGCTGCAATTGGCCTACACTAAACATGTGAGGGTAATAATGTTGATGATCGATTAGCAGCCCCACTTTAGAAAGCGTGGCATCTATTTTTTCTTGGCGAGCCAGTTGGTCTGAATCTGTATTATACTGCAAGCAATCATCTAGCATATCACCTATGGTGAGACCCGGATTGAGCGAGGCAGCGGAGTCTTGGAATATCATGCGGATATGTCGACATTGATCATCGCGCACGCCGTCATCTTCAATAATGTTACTTTCTAATAAAATTTGCCCACTGTCAGCGCTATCTGCCCCTGCGAGTAATTTAGCGAGTGTACTTTTACCCGCACCGGTTTCACCGATTACTGCGATTGTTTCGCCTTTGCCCACACAAAAAGAGATATTTTTTAGTACCTCAAATTTTTTGCGGCTAAATAAACCGGCACGTATGTTAAAGGTTTTACAAAGCGCTTGTACTTTTAATACCGGTTGCATTACTTCATCTCCTTAATAAGCGGAAAATGACACGCATAGCTGTGCCCATGGTGCTTAGTAAGTGCAGGGGTAATTACACATTCTTTTTGTGCTTGAGGGCAGCGTGGGCCTAATCGGCAACCGATAGGTAAATGTTGCAAAGTAGGGATAGTGCCTTTAAGTGCATAAAAGGGTTCTTTGTGTGCTAAGCCTTGCTCATAATTGGGTAAGCTTTTTAATAACGCTTGCGTGTAAGGGTGGCGAGGTTGGCGAAAAATACGTTGCGTTGGGCCGGCTTCAACCATTTGCCCACAATATAAAACATGAATACCGTGCGACCAGTCGGCTATTTCTTCAAGCTCATGAGAAATCATCAAAATAGACATGTTTTTTAATTGATTTAAGCTTTTTAGCAACCTAAATACCTGTGCACGGGTGGTGCTTTCAAGCGCTGTAGTCGGCTCATCAGCAATTAGTAGCTTAGGAGTCCGAGCTATGGCCATGGCAATCATGACCTTTTGGCACACGCCTTCTGAGAGCTCGTGCGGGTAACTATCAAGCACAGCGTCGTGGTTTTTAATACCCACTTTATGGATAAGTGCTTTTACGCGGTCTTTACGTTCTCTATTGCGCTTTAAAAAAAAGCCTTTAGTGGATGTTTCAGGCAGTGTTTCGGCTATTTGGTCAAATATTTTAGCGGTTGGGTCAAGGCAACGGCTAGGGTCTTGGTAAATCATCGCAATGTCTTGGCTGACTGTTTTTCTGCGTTGCTCTGGGGTTAAGCGCATTAAATCAACACCGCGCCAATGCATTCTATCGGCTGTTATATGCCAGCGTTCGTTAAGTACCCCAACAATGGCTTTGGCTATTAAGCTTTTACCAGAGCCCGACTCACCCACCAAGCCATGTACTTCGCCTTCTTTTAGGCTAAAGCTGACTCTGTCTACAGCGCGAATTACCGTTTCTGAGGTACGCAGCTCTATGGTTAAATTTCTAACGTCGAGTAATTGCATTTAATCAGCCTTACGTGCTTTAAGCACTTTTCGTAGGCCATCACCTACTAAATTGGTAGACAAAACCGCTAAAAATAATAATACACCCGGTAGCGCAACGGTCCAAGGTGCTAAATATATAAGGCCTAAATTCTCAGCCAGTATGGCGCCCCATTCGGTAGTAGGGGGCTGTGCACCTAGTTTTAAAAAGCCTAAGGCGGCAATATCTAAAATAGCAGTAGAAAGCGCGGTGGTAAAAATAACCACAATGTGTTCATAAATATTAGGAAAAATACCCCGCGACAAAATATGCCAGTTAGAGGCACCATCAAGCCTAAAAGCGGTAATGTAGTCTTTGCTTAGCTCATCAACAATTAAATTACGAATAGAGTGAATAAATTGCGGTAATAACGCCAGTATAATGGCCCACACTGTATTCATTAAGCCCGGCCCAAGCACTGCAATAATAATAATCGCCAATAGCAAAGACGGAATAGAGAGCGTGATATCAAGCAAGTGATTTAAAAAGCTTGAGCGCAGGCCGCGGCTAATGCCGGCAAAAGTGCCAACAAGCACACCAATAATGGTGGTAATTAATGCAGCCACCACCGATAAGCCAAACGTGTAAGTTGCGCCATTCATTAAGCGCGAGAGTACATCGCGTCCTAAATCATCAGTGCCTAAAATAAAGCGCACATCGCCCATTTCTCGCCATGATGGCGGTATAAGTAAAGCATCGCTATGTTGCTGGTTAACTCCATACGGCGCTAAAAAGGGCGCACTGGCGGCCAATAACGCAAACGCCATAAAAATCCATAATCCCACCAAGGCGGGGTGATTGTTTTTAAATTTGCGCCAAAAACGCGCCAGCGGCGATTTATTCGACTCTTCAGAAAATAATTTAAACTTTACCATGTGCCTGATTCCGCGAAATTGGGTCGAACAGAGTATATGTAAGCTCGGCAACAATAGTGGCAATAATAACAAACATAGACACCGCCATTAAACCGCCTTGAATAGCAGGGTAGTCTCGTTGGTAAATACTATCGATTAGCCAACGGCCAATACCCGGCCAAGAAAAAATAACTTCGGTTATCATGGCAAGCGTAATAAGCGTACTAAATTGCAGTCCTATTTGTTTTATTACCGGCAATAGCGCATTGCGTAGCGCATGATGCATGATTAATTGGCGGCGATTAAGGCCTTTTGCCCTGGCCGTTTTTATAAAGCTTTGATCCATTACTTTAAGCATAGAGTCGCGGGTAAAGCGCACTAAAACAGTGGTAGGAAACATGGCCAGTACTATGGTTGGCAGTGTTAAGTGATGCAGTGCATCTATAAATGCTTCACCTTTGTAGGGGAAGCCTGCGAGCATAATATCGATTAATATAAACCCGGTATTAGGCGGTATTTCAAATAGTAACCCCATTCTACCCGACATAGGAAACCAGCCCAGTTTGAGCGAAAAAATCATAATAAGTAACAGCGCTAACCAAAAAACCGGAATAGAGTAACCAATCATGGTGGTAGAGCTAATTAATTTATCTGGCCAACGGCGTGTATATGCTGAGGCCAAAATGCCCGCTGGTACGCCTACCACAACCGATACAATAAGCGCATAAACACACAGCTCTAAAGTTGCTGGAATTAAATCTAAAATGTGCTGAAAAACGTTATCTCCCGAGGCAAACGACACGCCCCAGTCACCTTGAAATATACGCCCTAAAAACGCTAAATACTGCATAACGTAGTTGCTGTCATACATGTATTTATCTTCAAGCTCACTGTGCTGAGAAAAATTACCGCTAGGAATGCCACTTAGGTTGCTAAGCGGATCCCCTGGGAACAAGTAGCTAAGCGAAAAAGTAAATATGCTTAGCATTAAAATCATGAACAAAAACAAGCCAAGGCGGCGTAATATATAATCAAGTATCATTATTTTTTCCTCGCATTTGCGAGTGAAATAGCCCCAAATGGGCCAAGGGTTATCCCTTCTACATCGGCACTATTTGCTTGAAAACGCATACCATGAGCAATAGGCACTAACGGAAGCTGATCTACAATGAGCGCTTGAACCTGATCGTAATACTGTTTGCGTAAGCTTAAATCGGTGGTGTCGAGCGCTTGGGTAAGCAATAAGTCAAACTGCGGGTTACACCAATTGGCTGGGTTTTTACCGCTAAAAGTGGCAGTGCAGCTTAGCAATGGGCTAAAAAAGTTATCTGGATCGGGGGTATCGGCAGCCCAGCCGAGTAATACGCTATCGTGGCGGTGCTCACCTATACGCTGAATAAAAGTATTCCACTCGTACTCAACAATACTTACGTTAACACCTATTTTTCGTAAATCGCTTTGCATCAGCTCAGCCATTTTACGGGCATTAGGATTGTATATTCGACTCACCGGCATTGCCCAAATGGTCATATCAAAGCCATTCGGTAACCCCGCTTCTATGAGTAGTTTTTTAGCTAGCTCTGGGTCAAACATAGGCATGTTTTCTTGTGGTTCAAAGCCCCACGAGGTCGGCGGTAAAATAGATTGCGCGCGTATACCATTACCGTAATAAACGGCTTGCATTATTTTGTCTATATCAATTGCATGCGCAAGGGCTCTGCGCACTTTAATGTCATCAAAAGGGGCGCGCTCAGTATTAAAGGCCCAATAACCAATATTTAAATTGGTTTCTTTTTCAACGTTAATATCGTCACGTTGCGCTAAAATACTCAGTTGTGCGCTACTTGGGTGCGCGGTTACATCGCACTCTTTAGTGAGCATTTTTGCTATGCGCGTAGTGCCGTTTGTCGTAATGTCGTAAACCAGCTGTTCAAGGGCAACATCGTGCTTCCAATAAAGGGGGTTGCGGTAAAAGCGCACTAAGTGATCGCGTCGGTACTCTTTATAAATGTAGGGGCCTGTGCCAATAGGGTACTGATCAAATAAATTAGTTTGATCTCGCGCTTTTAATTGCATTGCGTATTCTTGCGACAGCACCACGGCAAAGTCGGTGGCCATGTTCGTTAAAAAACTACTTTCTGGGTGAAATAGCTCAAAGCGCACTTGATAGTCAGACACGCGCACAATTTTACGAATAAGCTGATCGAGCCCCACACTTTGAAAATACGGGTAGTTTGCATCGCCTACAAAATGGTACGGGTTGTACACGTCAAATAATCGGCTAAAGGTAAAAATAACATCATCAGCGTTAAAATCGCGAGTAGGGGTAAAGTACGAGGTAGAATGAAATTTCACGCCTTTACGCAGCGTAAAGGTAACCGACTTTCCATCGTTGCTAATTTTCCAATCGGTTGCCAGCTCACTTTTAAAATCTGCAGTAACGGGGTCAATACTAATTAAACGGTCAAATAACTGATTAGCAATAATATCAATAGTTGAGCCAGTGGTTGTTACTTGCGGATTAAACGACACAGGGTTCGCTTCGGCGCAATAAACGAGGCCTTGGTTTTTCTCTTCTATAATTTCTTCTTTACTATCAAAGCAGCCTGTTAAGGTGCTGGCTAGTAAAACAAGTAGTATTTTATGCACTCGCATAACCTCTAACTATTTATCTTCTAATAAATTGTATTTTTTAAGATAACCACGTAATTGATGATACGTTAAACCGAGTACTTCTGCAGTTTTCTTTTGATTAAATTGGCTATGCTCAAGGGCTTTATTAATCATATTTATTTCAAATTCGTTTGAGCGCTCTTTTAAGCTACACGGAAATTCAATTGGGGCGCTAAGCTCGTTACTAAGCTCGCTAACAGGTGTGGCTAGTGTTGTAGGCTCAGCTGGGGCAACAGGTGTTGCAATAGGAGCTTTAATGCGTGCTTTGGGTCTAAAACGGCTTTCAAATGGGTCTAAAATAATCTGGTGAACGGGAATATGTTCATTACCATGACGATACAAACTTCGCTCAACTACATTTTTAAGCTCGCGTATATTACCCGGCCAATCGTAATTTAGCAGGGTTTCGGTGGCGCTGCGGGTAAAGCCACTAAATAACTCCCACTCTAAATCGCGTGCCATATTCATGGCAAATTGCTCAGCGAGTAGCATAATATCGTCTTGACGTTCGCGCAGTGGTGGCAGGGTAATTACATCAAAGGCTAAGCGGTCAAGTAAGTCACTTCTAAATTCGCCCTGCTCAGCAAGGTGGGGTAAATCTTCGTTGGTGGCACACACTAAACGAGTATCTACCTTTACGGTGTGTTTACCACCAACCCGCTCAAATTCACCGTATTCTATAACGCGCAGAAGCTTTTCTTGTACCATGGCCGATGTATTAGCCAGCTCATCTAAAAATAAGGTACCGCTGTTAGCACGCTCAAAGCGACCTTCGTGACGTTTACTTGCCCCGGTAAAAGCACCGCTTTCATGACCAAATAATTCGCTTTCGAGGAGGTTTTCGTTAAGGGCTGCACAGTTAAGCTTTACGTAGTTTTGATCCCAACGCTTTGATAAAAAGTGTAAACGGGCGGCTATAAGCTCTTTACCGGTTCCTCGCTCGCCAATAATAAGCACTGGCTTATCTAAATTAGCTAACTGCGATACCTGATCAAGTACAGCTAAAAAGCTATCAGATTGGCCGAGTAAATTATCCTGTTGGCGATATTGGCTCATTTTTCCTAACTCTTGGTCATTTTTGCTAACAGTTAGTGTATTTCATAATCAGGGATAACTAAAGGAATTTGTATATTTAGTTTAACTTAATGAAAATAAAGTGTATTTTAGATTTTAAAAAGTTGGCAAGCATATTGATACTAGTTACAGCAGACCAACTAAGTTTATATTACAGAGGTAAATGTTATGGGAATTTTTTCGCGTTTTGCAGACATTGTTAATTCTAATATCAATGCCATTTTAGATAAAGCAGAAGACCCAGAAAAAATGGTTCGTCTTATTATCCAAGAGATGGAAGACACATTGGTAGAGGTGCGCTCTACGTCAGCTAAAACACTAGCTGAGAAAAAAGAATTAGTACGTCGTGTAGACACACTAAAAGCACAAGTAAGCGATTGGCAAGACAAAGCAGAGCTTGCATTAAGTAAAGACCGCGACGATTTAGCGCGTTCAGCGTTACTTGAAAAGCAAAAATCGGCAGAAGCAGTTGCAGCAGTAGAGTCTGAGCTTGAGCATGTCGAGTCTCATATTGAGAAACTTCAGCAAGAAGTCACTACTCTACAAGAAAAGCTAGCCGATGCGAAAGCACGTCAAAAGGCAATTATTTTACGTCAACGTTCGGCTGAGTCGCGCCTTGAAGTGAAAAAAGCCCTTGATAGCTCTAAAGTAGAAGATGCACTTAATCGCTTTGAGCGCTACGAAACTAAAATTGATGGACTAGAATCTCAAATAGAGTCTTACGATTTAGGTAAAAAGTCGCTTGCAGATGAAATTGCCGACCTACAAAAAAATGAAAAGATAGATGATGAGCTTGCCGAACTTAAAAAGAAGCTAGCTGATAAATAACTTATAAAGGGGTACTTAAAGTGCCCCACTGCTTAAAACATCGATTACGGATTGTCAGGAGAGGATTATGTTTGATCCAGAGATACTAATTGCACCATTTATCTTGTTCATGATTTTTGTTGCGCCACTGTGGTTAATTTTGCACTACCGTAGCAAAAAGCAAGTGAGCCAAGGGTTAAGTGAGCATGAACATCGCCAGTTATTGGAACTTGCCCACAAGGCCGAAAAAATGGCTGATAGAGTAGAAACCCTTGAAGCATTACTCGATCAAGAGTCACCACAATGGAGGCGCAAAGTATGAGTGCCAAACGCGAATTATTAAGAGACCCACAGCGCGGTAAAATCGCCGGTGTATGTGCGGGATTAAGTGACTACTTTAATATGGAGTTATGGTTAGTTCGCATTATTTTTGTTAGTGCGGTACTGCTAACGGGTGGCCCATTATTTGTGGTAGCGTATATTGCAGCGTGGTTTATTTTAGATAAAAAAGACCCCACAACTATACATACTAGTAGCTCAACTAAAACTGACGATCCGCTAGAAGTTAAATTTAAAGTATGGCAAAAAGGCGAGCCACCGCGCCGTGCATTGCAAGACTTAAAAGAGCGTTTAACGCGTATAGACACGCGTCTTCAAGATATGGAGCGCCATGTTACTTCAAGCGAGTTTACGGTTAGCCGTGAAATCAACAAACTTTAAAGGATTTAATAGCACTTTGTTCGGTGATTAACAGCATCAATGAAGTGCTAGCCCATTATGAGTAGCACTTCATTTGCCAAAAAAACCTTTAAAAGTATTAAAGGTTCAGCCCAAAAAGCCCTTCATCGCAGTTTAGATCAACACGTAAAATTGGCCGTAACCGGTCTAAGTGGCAGTGGTAAAACCGCGTTTATTACCGCACTTGTTAAGCACCTTACAACACAAAGCGATGATAAAAACTTACCCTTTTTTGATGTAATGCGAGAGCACCGCCACATTGCCACTAAAGTTGTTCCGCAAGAGGCGTTAAAGGTGCCTACGTTTGACTACCCACGAGCACTTAACGCATTACTCCCAAGCGATGGGGAGCCTACATGGCCTGCATCAACCGAGCGTATTAACACCCTGCGTTTGGCTATTAAATACCAAAGTGCCTCAGGCTTACGTGGGCATTTTTCGCCGCAATCTACGCTGTATTTAGACATTATCGACTACCCAGGTGAATGGCTACTTGATTTACCTATGCTTGAGCAAAGCTATAGCTTGTGGTGCGAGCAACAATACCCGCTGTTACTACAGCACCCACGTGTGAATACCTCTACTGAATTTTTAAACGCGCTTGAACAGCTTGATTTAAATGCCCCTGTAGATGAAGGCTTACTTGCACACATTGCAGCGCTTTATCAAAGTATGCTGGTGGGCCTTAAAAAAGATACTAAGCTTGCCATGTTACAACCTGGGCGCATGCTAATGCCTGGTGACTTACAAGGTGCGCCGCTTTTGTTGTTTTTTCCGGTAAATGCGCAGCATATAAAAAGTGATGAGGTAGTGCCAGGCTCTAACTTAGCGCATTTAATTAAGCGCTTTAACGCCTATGTAAAAGAGGTGGTTAAGCCATTTTATAATGAGCACTTTAAACACTTTGACCGGCAAATTGTGTTGGTAGACGTACTCAGCGCTTTAAACGAAGGCCACGAAACACTCCAAGAGCAAAGTAGTGTAATAAACCAATTACTCGCACATTTTAATTATGGCGAGTCGGGCTTTTTTAAGCGTTTATTTAAACCCAACATAGATAAAATACTGTTTGCTGCAAATAAGTCAGATCACATAAGTGCAAAGCACCATAAAGACTTAGCACTACTACTTGACTCGCTAGTGCATGAGCAAAGTAATCACTTAAAGTTTGATGGCGTACAAATAGAAACCATGGCAATGTCGTCAATTGCAGCAACGCAGCCGCGCCAAGTGGCCGATAAAGGGCAAACGCTTGATTGTATTTATGGTAAACCATTAAACGAGCAAGATTGGCTTACTTATTTACCCCCACAGCCACCAAAGCGCATGCTGAATAAAAATGAGTGGCCAGCGCAGGGCTTTGAGTTTTTATCGTTTGCGCCTATGCCAAACCCCGATAAGCAACTTAAGCATATTCGCCTTGATCATGTGATGCAGTACTTGTTAGGAGACAAATTATCATGAACGACACACAGCAAACTTTTCAAGCAGGTAGGCGAATTGATAGCCAAGCTGATGAGCAGGTTGAGGCGACGCTTGCTCCTGCAAAAATAATTACCCAGGGTCAAAGTGAATACATTGAAGAGCCTGAAGATGAAATTTTTGATGATGAAATAGACCTAGAGCCGGTATATAAAAAGTCTAAATGGCAAACGCTTAAAGGGGTGTTTGCTGTAAGCTTTTTAGTGTTAGTGCTTTTAGAATTTGCGTATTCGTTAGTGTTTGCGTTTCAGCAGTCGGTCATTTTAGGCGGCGTGTATTTAACGGCGGTGGTAAGCGGTGTGTTGCTAATTGGGCGCATGCTATGGCGCGAATACAGAATGCTGCGCAGTTTAAAGCGTAATCAGTTACACCGCCAAGAAGCCGACAGACTCTTAAATAGTGAGCAAGTAGGCGGCGCATTACCCTGGCTTGAAAAACTAAATAAGCACCAACAGCTCGACAACTTCGATGCGTTTAAAAACCAAGTGGCTACCCACCATAGCGATAAAGAAATAATGACCCTTTACGCAAATAGCTTGCTTATAACGCAAGACACGCAAGCTAAAAAGCTTATAAACCGCTTTGCGACAGAGTCAGCGCTGCTTGTTGCCCTAAGCCCCCTTGCGCTGGTGGACATGATGGCGGTGCTTTGGCGCGGTACTAAGTTAATAGAGCAAATTGGTAAAATTTATGGCATTGGTTTTGGTTACGCAAGCCGCATTAAGCTCTACCGTATGCTAATAAAACAAGTGATGTTTGTAGGCAGTGCTGAGCTTGTATCTGATTTAGCAGCCACAGCACTCAGTGCTGAGCTTTTAGGTAAGCTTTCGGGGCGTGCAGCACAAGGTGTAAGCGCCGGTATTTTTACAGCACGTATTGGTTACAAAGCAATGGAGCTTAGCCGCCCATTACCACGGCTTGAAAACAAACGCAGCTTGTTAAAAGGCACAGTGCAAAGTATTGCCAGCAAAATTATGAACCGTAAAAAGGCCGAGCCAACGTCCTAAAGTAGCAGTGGCAATATTTGTGTACAAAACCGCGCTGAGCGGTTTTTGCACAAATAGCCATCTGAGCATCCGGCATGCTTGTGATTTAAACTGCGGTGCGTTTTATTTATGTAATTGACACACATAATAAAAACGAGAGCACACAATGAGCAAGCAGCATATTAATACCCAATGTATTCATGGCCCGCAAAAAGCAAACGATCCGCATGGCGCACTCACGTCGCCTTTGTATCAAACCTCTACCTTTCATTTTGAAAATGCAGCACAAGGTGCCGCGCGTTTTGCAGGCGATGAGCCCGGTTATATTTACACCCGCCTGGGTAACCCAACCACCACCGAACTTGAGCAAAAAGTAGCACAGTTAGAGGGCTGCGAAGCTGCTGCTGCTACCGCCACAGGTATGGGCGCTGTATCGGCGTCGGTATTAAGCTTTTTATCGCAGGGCGATCATTTAATTGCATCAAGTGCATTGTATGGATGTACTTTTGCGTTTTTTGCTCACATGTTACCGCGCTGGGGAATAGAAGTTACTTTTGTTGATATGACCAACGAGGGCGAGCTTCGCGCTGCTATAAAACCTAATTCAAAAATGATATTTGTAGAAACGCCAATCAACCCCACAATGGCAGTCATTGATTTAGCCTTAATTGGCGCGCTCGCTAAGCAACATAATTTAATTAGTGTGGTCGACAACACCTTTTTAACGCCACTGCTGCAATCACCTAAGCAGTACGGCATAGATATTATTGTGCACAGTGCCACTAAGTACTTAAACGGCCATGGCGATGTAGTAGCTGGGCTTGTGTGTGGAGCGCATGAGCACATTACCTTAATAAAAATGACGGTACTTAAAGATATTGGTGCCACCATAAGCCCGCACGACGCATGGCTTATTAATCGCGGATTAAAAACTTTAGCCATACGCATGGAGCGCCATTGCCAAAGCGCGCAAACGGTTGCCGAATATTTAGAGGCGCACCCACAGGTTAATATTGTTTATTACCCTGGACTTAAATCGCACCCTGGCAACAAATATATAGGCAAGCAAATGAAAGCCGCAGGCGGCGTTATTGCATTTGAAATTAAAGGCACCCTTGCTCAAGGAGTGCAGTTTATAGATAGCATGAAGCTTTGCACACTTGCTGTAAGTTTAGGTGATGCCGAAACGCTTATTCAGCACCCCGCATCAATGACGCATTCCCCTTATACACCCGAGGAGCGAGCAGCCGCAGGCATAAGTGATGGCTTAATAAGACTCTCTGTAGGGCTTGAAGATGTTAACGATATTATTGACGACTTAAACCAAGCTTTTACATTAATTTGTTAGGTGTATTTATTTGTGTACAGTTGCGCTTGCCTTAACGCCTTAAATTTAGTGTTTGTATAATATTAATGCCGGTGGTGTAATTTTAACTATACACTTTAGGGGATCGTGCTAAATGTAGATATCCGCCTAACTATTAAACATTTCTTCACTTTTGCATAGTATGGCTGCATTAGATATTCACTAATCTTGAGTATCACACTGACACACATTTAGGGCTTAACCCCAAGAAGGTTATTATGGCTAAAGCAAGTAAATACACCTCTAAAACACCTGATGAAAACGGTGTTATTCATTGGAGCGAAGAAGAAAACAAAATTTGGTCTGAGCTTGTTACGCGCCAACTTGCGTGCATAGAAGGCAAAGCTTGTGATGAGTACATGGATGGGCTTAAAAAAATAAACCTACCACACGATCGTATTCCGCAGTTAAGCGAACTTAACGAAGTGCTTCTTGCCACCACCGGTTGGCAAGTAGCGCCTGTACCTGCGCTTATCGATTTTGATGAATTTTTTAGATTATTGGCAAACAAACAATTTCCGGTAGCGACGTTTATTCGTAGCCGAGAAGAGTTTGACTACCTGCAAGAGCCTGACATTTTCCATGAAATATTTGGCCACTGCGCTATGCTAACAAACCCTGACTTTGCCGAATTCACACACAAATACGGCCAATTAGGGTATGCAGCGCAGAAAAAAGATCGTGTATACCTTGCACGTATGTATTGGTTTACGGTTGAATTTGGTTTAATGCAAACCGAAAACGGCCTGCGTATATACGGCGGTGGTATATTATCAAGCCCAGGTGAAACCCAGTACGTGTATTCAGATACACCAGAGATATCGCCTATGAGCGTAATTGATGTGCTGCGTACGCCGTACCGCATTGATATTATGCAACCACAGTACTACACCATAAATTCGATTCATGATCTGTTTGATATATCGCAAATGGATATTATGACTTTGGTTGAGCAAGCTAAAGCGCTTGGTTTGCACGACCCAAAATTTCCACCTAAAGAAAAATTAGCCGGTTAACTTTAATTTAAAAAGAAACGCTAAAGTAAGGATTTAAAATGTCTTCATTAAGTGAACAAAAATGCGAAGCCTGTCACGTAGATGCGCCAAAGGTATCTGAGGAAGAGCTTGCCCAACTTATTACAAAAATTCCAGACTGGGTACCAGAGGTACGCGACGGCATTATGCAACTTGAGCGTGTTTATAAGTTTAAAAACTTTAAACAAGCTATGGCGTTTACTAATAAAGTAGGTGATATGGCAGAAGATGAAGGCCATCACCCTGGTTTATTAACCGAGTGGGGCAAAGTAACCGTAACGTGGTGGAGCCATTCAATTAAAGGCCTGCACAAAAACGATTTTATTTGCGCAGCTAAAACAGACGACGTATTTAACGCGCTGTAATTAAAAAATTAATTGAGCAGACTAAAAAGGCACTTTTAAGTGCCTTTTTTATTGCATCAAAATTGCGCTGTTAAATAAAGCGCTTATTTAAGGTTTGTCGCTATTTAACATGTCATCGTGTTCGGCCATATCCCACGGAAGTTCCCCTGGGCTGTTACCTAAAAAGTGCAAGTAATTCTCAAATTGATCAAGAATGTCCTTCACAATATCATCTTCACTGTAGCCATATACATCGTAAGATAACCCACCGCGGCGCAAGAAAACATCTGCCTTGTAATACATCTCGGAGTTATCAACATCCGGTTTTAGCTCAGTGTAGGCAAAGCTTGGCATTGGGTGCTCAGTAAGACGAATGTCATACACAAAATCAACATGTTCATGGCGTAGTACGGTTAAATGGGCGCGGCCTAAGTCAGTATCAAAATCTACCTCGGCATGCCACTGGCGCGCTTTTAATTCTGCTTGAACAGCTTGCATTGCTTTTACCACCACACTACTAATGAAGGTATGCACTTTTTCCTTATTCGGATAATTAACCATAGCGGCTAACCGGCGCTTCCAATGAGATAGGTTAACATTACGGCTATTGAGCGCATGTGCTTGTAAGCTCGTATCGCGATGGCCTTCAATGGTAAGTGCGCGCCAAAGTCCCGCGGTTGCAATAAGCATAATAATAGCAAAGGGTAGGGCACTGGCTATTGTCATGGTTTGTAGTGCACTTAGCCCACCTGCTACTAGTAAAACAGCAGCCACAGCGCCCTCAAGCACAGCCCAAAACACCCGTTGCCATGCCGGCGTATCAATACTCCCGCCAGAGGCGAGGGAGTCAATAACTAACGAGCCCGAGTCAGATGAAGTTACAAAAAAGGTAATAATTAAAATAACCGTCAGTAACGAAATAATAAACGATAACGGTAGCACTTCAAATAATTGAAATAGCGCAACGGCATGGTTTGCTTGAACATCGGTTATTAAAGTATTAAACCCTTCATTCATTATTAAATTTAGCGCGGTATCGCCAAATACAGAAAACCATAAAAAGGTAAAAATAGTCGGAACTAGCATCACGCCCACAACAAATTGCCTAATGGTTCTGCCGCGGCTAATTTTAGCGATAAACATACCAACAAAGGGTGCCCACGCTATAGTCCAGCCAAATATAAATAGAGTCCAGTTACCAATCCAATCACTACGGCTATAGGCTTGTAAATTAAAAGTACGCTCAACAATACCGCTGAGGTAGCTGCCGGTATTTTGTAAAAACGATTCAAGAATATGAATAGTCGGGCCAATAAAAAACACAAAGGCCATTAATGATACGGCGAGTGTCATGTTTATTATAGATAAACGCTTCACACCTTTATCCATACCTGCCACCACAGAAAACGTTGCCGCTGCGGTAATAATAACAATAGCGGTAATTTGTACCGTGGTATTAATAGGGATGCTTGGCCATAAGTAGTGCAGCCCGGCATTAATTTGAGTAACCGAAAGCCCTAACGTTGTGGCAATACCAAATAGCGTGCCTAATATGGCAAACACATCAACAGTGTGCCCAATAGGGCCATATATTTTATCACCAATAAGTGGATACAAGGCTGAGCGAATAGACAGCGGAAGACCGTGGCGAAATGCAAAGTAAGCAAGTACTAAACCAACAATCCCATAAATTGCCCATATATGAAAACCCCAATGAAAAAATGCAATTTGCATAGCCTGCTTAGCGGCATCAACGGTTTCTGCAGCGCCCGCAGGTGGAGATGCATAATGGAGCACGGGTTCTGCTACACCAAAATAAAGTAATGCGACTCCGTAACCGGCCGAAAATAGCATGGCGAACCATTCGCCAAAGCTGTATTGCGGTTGCGCATGATCAGGGCCCAGCTTGATATTTCCCCAGCTGGAGGCGGCAACACAAACGATGAAAACTAAGAAGATGGCAACTGATAACATATAAAACCAGCCAAAGGTTTCTGTTATCCACTTGAGGGCGACACTGAATGCTTGCCCTGCCAGTTCAGGGTTGCTACTTGTACCAATGACCAAAAGCAGAATAATAAATACCGCGGGCAAAAATACCGGTAGCAAAATAGTTGAGCGTAAAGCAGTTTTTGTCATATTAATCCTTAATATTAATTGCTAACTTTCAAGTATGCTTTACTACCTTATTATATCTTGGGTGTGTTGGCTAATTCAGTCGTTTGTTATGTATACGTATATTTCTTTGACAGACAAAGGGAGCGTCCTCTTCTGTGGTCGCTATTTTATTTAACGTTGCGTGAGTTATATCTGTTTGTGGCGAGCAGCCGTGCGTAACAACGTTCTTTATTTCAATTATTTTAAGAGCTGATTGTTGTTATTGATATTACCGATAAAAACGTTTGATCATTTACATCGAGTTGTGTTTGTTCTTTATGCTTTTAATTCATGTGAAAACAGCTTTTTTAAATTTCAGCAGATATATTTAAAATATTTCATTCTAAATTATGCAATTTTCCATTTTGGGTAATGTCATAGAATGCAACTCTAAAAAACTTCATTATGCTGCGTTCTTGATTGAACTGTATGACTATTAATATAAGACAAATCTTCTTTGCTCTACTTTTTTCTTTCCTAGTGAGATTTTGCTTGTTTATTTTTTTGCAATTGTAACATTTGTAATCGATAATCCTGCGCTTATTTTATTGATCTTCTTATTTTTTAATCATTTGAGCTTTGCAGGCTCTGTAAACAACGGACAAATACTCAGGAGTGGTTTAATGCGCAGATTTTTTAATTCTTTGTCGGTAAAAATGCAAATTTTAGTACCGGTATTATTCAGTATTACGTTAATTTTAATAGGCTTACTTTATAGCTCAAGTCAGTTAGGCAATGCTTTTTCTAAGGTGAGCCGCGCAACTAGTGATCTCATTACATATAAATCATCTTTAAATCAAATAGTTAATAATACTTATGACATGCGTATCAAAGCTATTTATAGTTTGTTTACAGCGGATGATTTGAAAACCTATGTTAGTGTTTTGCAGCAAAAAAAATCTAATATTAATAAAAGCTTAGACGTTATTAATCAAATGGAGGGGCTAGAAAGTGAAGTCAACAGTTTAAAGAGTGCAGTTAACCAATATGTAGGGTTTTCACAAAGCACAATGTTTCCTCTTCTAAACTCTAAGCTAAGC
The DNA here is from genome assembly GCF_001399995.1 of Pseudoalteromonas sp. P1-11. Lineage (NCBI taxonomy): Bacteria > Pseudomonadati > Pseudomonadota > Gammaproteobacteria > Alteromonadales > Pseudoalteromonadaceae > Pseudoalteromonas > Pseudoalteromonas sp. P1-11. The sequence continues at coordinate 514,155 of NZ_LJSP01000002.1, read as the reverse complement.
CAAGTGTTAAGCTCAGCTCAACAATCACAATATAATTCTGCAAGTAGTCAATATCGTGAGCTGGGGCAAAAAATGCTATCTGCGATAGATGCACTATCTGAGAAGTTAAACACAGTAACAGTAACTAATATTCAGCACAGTGAAGCGGCCCATACTTACGTCCTTAACTGGTCTTTAGTTGGGTTATTGGTGATTTTAATTGCTGCTGTTTATATTAGTTGGGTTCTTGCAAACCTTATTGTAAAGCCAATACAAGCACTACAGGAAACAATGAGGCAAGTGGCACAAGGTAACTTACTAGTTAATGCAGATGAGCAAGGTAAGAATGAGATTTCGGCACTAGCCCGCGATGTAAACTTAACCGTTCATCAGTTGCATCAAACGGTAAAATCCCTTAGCAGAATAAGTATTGAGGTTTCGTCTTCCGCAATTGAGCTTGCTACGGTGATGACTCAGTCAAGTAGTAACTCAGATCAAGAAAAGTATGAAGTTGAGCAAGTTGCCTCAGCAGTAAATGAACTTGAAGGGACGTCAGCGGAAGTCGCTAATAATGCAGTAGTTGCTGATAGTGCATCTCAAGAGGCAAATAAATTGGCTTCACAAAGTATGGTTATGTTTAAACAAAGTAGTGAAGCAAGCGGGAAAATGTTTATACAGTTAGAAGATGCTGCAAATGTAGTTAATTCACTCAAAGAGCAATCTGATAAAATAGGGCAAGTGATCCAGGTCATTGAGGAAATATCAGATCAAACTAATTTGTTAGCGCTGAATGCTGCTATTGAAGCTGCTCGAGCTGGAGAGAGCGGGCGTGGTTTTGCTGTTGTTGCTGATGAAGTGAGAATGCTAGCTGCCAGAACCCAAGAGTCAACGAAAGAGATTCAAATAATAATAGAAGAGTTACAAACTCAATCAGGTCAGGCTAACAATAGCATGCATACAAGTATTGAAATGCTCAAAGGTAACCAAGCATTATCTAGCCAGCTAAGTGACTCATTAAGTGATATAACTAAAGCTATAGAATCGTTGACGGATACCAATACGCAAGTGGCAACAGCCTCGGAAGAGCAAAGCCAAGTCACTAAAGATATAAATGTGAATCTGACAAATATTTATGATTTAGTGAGCCAAAATGTAACGGGCATTACTCAAGCCGCTGCAGCGAGTCATGAATTGTCTAAATTAGCTGAAGATCAAAAGTCAAAGCTAGATTACTTTAAAGTTTAACTGATAAATAAAGTGATTAAGTTATAATTCAATTAATTAACGAACATAGTATCTAAACATAAAAGCTCTAAACCAAAGGTCTAGAGCTTTTTTATATTTAATTAAAGTTAAATTTTAGCAGTTAACTTTTAAGTATCGTTGGGTTTCGTTTCACTCAACCCAACCTACGGTTAATCATCAATTGAGCGTAGTAGGGCGTTGATGCCTACTTTTTCGCGTGTTTGCTTATCTACTTTTTTCACGATAATTGCAGCGTATAGGCTGTGAGTGCCATCTTTTGATGGTAATGCACCTGGCACAACTACAGCGCCTGCTGGTACTCGGCCGTAGTGAATTTCGCCGGTTTCACGGTCGTAAATACGAGTGCTTTGGCTAATGTAAACGCCCATTGAAATTACAGCGCCTTCCTCTACTACTACACCTTCAACAATTTCAGAGCGTGCGCCAATAAAGCAGTTGTCTTCAATGATGGTTGGGTTAGCTTGTAGTGGCTCTAAAACGCCGCCTATGCCCACGCCGCCAGATAAGTGTACGTTCTTACCAATTTGCGCACACGAGCCAACAGTTGCCCATGTATCAACCATGGTGCCTTCATCTACAAATGCACCTATGTTCACATACGATGGCATAAGTACGACGTTTTTACCTACAAAGCTGCCTTTACGTGCTACCGCGTTAGGGACTACGCGCATGCCACCTTGTTGAAACTGCTCCGGTGTGTAGTCGCTAAATTTAAGCGGTACTTTATCGTAAAACTGGTTTACGCCGTCGTTCATTGGTTGGTTATCGCGAATACGAAATGATAGTAAAACGGCTTTTTTAAGCCATTGGTGTACGACCCATTCGCCTGATATTTTTTCAGCAACGCGTGCAGCGCCGCTATCAAGAAGCTCTAGTGCGTCAATAATCGCTTGTTTTACATCGCTAGATACACTGCTTGGGCTAATGCTATCGCGGTTGTCCCAGGCGTTTTCTATCATAGTTTTTAAATCTGACATGGTGTGTCCTTATTCTGTTTCGGCGTTGAATTTTTTACGTAATGCCTGATGAATTTTGGCTTGCTCTTCATCAGTCAGCGCTTGGTATTCGTTATTTGATACGACAAAGAAATCCTCTGCACGTTCACCTACCGTTGTAATACGGGCTGCGTGAATGTGTAATAAATGCGCTTGGAAAACTTCAGCAATTTTAGTAAGTAAACCGGGTATATCAACAGCTTGAATTTCTATTAGGCTGCGATCTTTACGTGCATGAGGGCGCAGCACTATTTTAGGTTTAATATTAAAGTCTTTAAATCGTTGTGAACGATTCTTTTTAAAGCGTATTTTTTTACGTGGTTCGCTAAGTGCTTGCTCAAGCCCACGTTTAATTGACTGAGCACGGCTACTTGCAATAGGGTCGCCGCTCACTTCAAGTATTACAAAGTTAAATAGGGCGTAGCCGTCTTTGGTAGTAAGCACTTGAGCGTGTTGTATTTGCGCCTTTTTAGAACCAATTACGCTAACTAAGCGAGCGAATAACGGCCCAGAATATGGGCTATAGGCAAACACTTGCGTGCCACCATGCATTGCTTTATCAGAAACAATAACACTGGGTAGGCTTAAGTCTGCGCATTTTAATAAGTGCTCGGTTTGCCATGATATTTGCTGCTCGCTAAAGGCAGTAAAGTAATTGGCTTTAAAGCGGCTCCAAATTAAATCAATTTGGTTTTCTAGGTAGCCCAAATTAAGTAAGCGCTGTTTAGCTTGGTGTTTTTTATCGCGTATTTGGTCGCGTTGATCCATTGGGTTTTCAAGCCCTAGGCGTAATGCGCGCTGAGTATGCAAGTATAACTCGCGTAGTAGGGTGTTTTTCCAATCATTCCATAAGTTGTCGTTGGTTGCGCGTATATCGGCAACGGTTAAACAATAGAGGTAATCGAGTTGGCGCTCTGTTTTTACGCGTGAGGCAAAGTCTTTAATAACACCTGGGTCATTTATGTCTTTACGCTGCGCAGTAACCGACATAAGTAAATGGTTACCAACTAGCCACGATATAAGCTTGCCATCAGATGATGGGAAGCCATGTAATTTAGAAAAAGCAATGGCATCCACTGAGCCTAGCTCTGAGTGATCGCCGCCACGTCCTTTAGCAATATCATGAAAAATACCCGCTAAATAAAGCAGCTCAGGCTTATCCATACGAGTTACTATTTCACTACAAATAGGAAACTCGCTCACTTTAGATTTATCAAAATATTGGTAAATATTATTGATTAATTTATGGGTGTGCTCATCTACTGTGTAGGCATGAAATAAGTCAAATTGCATTTGCCCAAATATATTACGCCACTGCGGTAAATACGCGGCCAACATGCCGTGTTTGTGCATGAGCGTGAATGCGCGGCCCATGCCGTTTGGGTGTTTTACAATACGCATAAATGCCTCGCGACACGCTGCGTAATCCTGTAAGTCACCTAATAGGCGCCTGCGTACTTGCCTAATGGTACGAATAGTACTTGGGTAAATATGGGTAATTTCGGGGTTGTCGGCAATATGCTCAAACAAAACAAAAAGTTGATCGCGTCTAAAAAATACCGATGGGTTTTTAACCCTAATTTGGTGCCCAACGCGTTCAAAGTCTTTGTCTAACTCAATCACTGGCGCTTCGCTGCTCTCTGGCATAATACTTTCTTCAAAGTACGATAGCAGCATTTGGTTAAGCTCGCGTACGCGGCTCATTATTCTAAATAAGCGTTTCATCATACGCTCAACCGAGGCTTTACCATCGCTACCAAAGCCAAGTATTTCAGCTGTGTGTGGTTGATGGTCAAACAACAAACGGTTTTCTGAGCGCCCAGCGGCTAAATGCAGTGCAAAGCGAATATTCCAAAGGTTTTCTAGGCACTCCGAAAGCTCCTGAAACTCTTCATGCGTTAAGTAGCCGTGGCTAATTAGCTCTTGTAGGGTTTCGGCTCTAAAGTGCTTTTTAGCAACCCAAATAATGGTTTGTAAATCGCGAAGGCCACCGGGGTTTTCTTTTATGTTTGGCTCTAGGTTGTAAGCAGTACCGTGGCACTTTTTATGACGTAGGTTTTGCTCTTGCACTTTGGCTACAAAAAATTCGCCTGAGCGCCAAACGGGGGTTTCTATAATATGCGTTTTGAGTTTTTCAAACTCAATGTGATTACCAAAAATGAGCCTGCTTTCGAGCAAGCTGGTGGCAAAGGTAACGTCTTCACGTTTTTGCTCTATGGCTTGTTCAATGGTACGCACACTGTGGCCTATCTCTAAATTGAGATCCCATAGCATGGTAACAAACTGGCCTATTTTTTCGCATATTTGCTCGCTAGGCGGCTGCGTAACAAGCAATAAAAAGTCAATGTCGGAGTAGGGGTGTAGCTCGCCACGGCCATACCCGCCCACGGCAATAAGGGCAAGATCAGGCTCGTGAGCTAAATCGTAAACATGAAACAGTTTAATTAGCAGGCGGTCTATAAACTCAGCCCGGGCATTAATTAAATTACCAACTGGTTGCTTAGAAAATTCGTTATGTAACCACTTATAAAAATAGCTAGAACAATCGCGATAATCGCTCAGTTGCTCAGCATCGCTAAGTAACTTTTTTACTTTGTTGGGTAATGCCACGTGGGCTGGCTCCTTATTGAACCGTTAGCATTGATAAATAACCTGAACGTGAAGTAATAAGTCTATCCCAAGCGGCTATTTTTAGTGTTAACAGTGTTGAATCCACTTGCAAATAGGCTCGCTATTTGGCGCGTCAATTCGATTTGTTTTCACTGAAAATCCCCGGCTTGGGAAAAATAAATTAAATATTACATATAATTCAGTATGTTATTAAATGTATTAACCCAATTAGAGGTTAAATACTTTTATCAAGTGGCTCGGTTTTTATTAGTGTTCGATAATCCTGTCGATAGTATCATCTGATCGCAGCGTTAAAATTTCAACACCATTTTCAGTCACTAATAGGGTGTGTTCCCACTGTGCAGACAAACTACGGTCGCGTGTAACTACAGTCCACTCATCTTTTAAAAGTTTACACTGGCGCTTACCTGCGTTAACCATTGGCTCTATTGTTAAACACATACCGGCTTTAAGTGTTTCGCCAGTACCCGCTTTACCGTAGTGCATTACTTGAGGCTCTTCATGAAATTCGCTACCAATACCGTGGCCGCAGTATTCACGTACAATTGAGTAGTTAAAGCTCTCTGCGTATTTTTGAATTGCTTCACCAATATCGCCTAAACGCACACCTGGTTTTACCATTTTAATGGCAAGGTATAAGCTTTCTTGCGTTACTTGTGCAAGGCGTTTACCTTGAATGTTAGGCGTACCTACATGAAACATCTTTGAGGTGTCGCCGTGGTAACCATCTTTAATTACAGTTACATCAATGTTGACACTATCGCCATCTTTTAGCGGTTTGTCATTTGGAATACCGTGGCAAATTACATGATTTACAGAGGTACATACCGACTTAGGAAAACCGTGGTAATTTAGTGGCGCAGGGATAGCATCTTGCACATTTACAATATAATCATGACAAATTGTATTTAGCTCATCAGTAGTCACACCTGGCACTACATGTGGTTCAATCATTTCAAGTACGTCTGCCGCTAAACGCCCGGCTACACGCATTTTTTCAATTTCTTCAGGGGTCTTGATCACAGCGCTCATTGAGGCTCCAAAGTTGCGTTTTTTAACATTTATCGTCGCACAAATTTTGCACGCGACGTTGAGTATTTAATTTTAATATGGTATAAAGCGCGCCGTCTTTTTACAAATAAATTCTTAAATGATTTTTTGTATTTAAGGCAAACACAATTTTATTTTAACACACACACGTATCGTCACATACACTTGGGTGCATTTGAAGTTTAAATACTTCGGTGTTGGTGCTATGGGATATGTGGAGGCCTAACCCTAAACTACATAGAGGATTTACAAAATGGCAAACGTTTCAATGCGCGATATGCTTCAAGCTGGTGTTCACTTTGGTCACCAAGCACGTTACTGGAACCCTAAGATGAAGCCTTTCATCTTCGGCGCACGTAACCGTGTACATATCATCAACCTTGAGCAAACAGTACCAATGTTCAACGACGCACTTAAGTTTTTATCAAGTGCTGCTGCAAACAAAGGTAAAGTTCTTTTCGTTGGTACTAAGCGCGCAGCAAGCGAAGCAGTTAAAGAAGCTGCTTTACAAAGCGACCAGTTCTTCGTTAACCACCGCTGGTTAGGTGGTATGTTAACTAACTGGAAAACAGTTCGTCAGTCAATCAAGCGTCTTAAAGACCTTGAAGCTCAAAGCCAAGACGGTACTTTCGAGAAGTTAACTAAGAAAGAAGCGTTAATGCTTACTCGCGAAATGGAAAAGCTTGAAAAGAGCCTTGGCGGTATCAAAAACATGGGTGGCCTTCCAGACGCTATCTTCGTTATCGATGCTGATCACGAGCACATTGCTATCCGTGAAGCAAACAACCTAGGTATTCCAGTTGTTGCAATCGTTGATACTAACTCTAACCCAGACGGTGTTGATTACATCGTACCTGGTAACGATGATGCTATCCGTGCAATCAACCTTTACACTAGCTCTGTTGCAGCTGCTATCACTGAAGGTCGTGAGAACAACATCGTTGCTCAAGCTGAGAAAGACGACTTTGTAGAAGCTGAGTAATTAGCTGTCATCAAGTCTTCATCTTTTTAAGGTGAAGACTTGCTATTCTTGTAGAGCGGTTTACCCGCTTATCTAATACCTGATTTCAGATTTGAGGATTTACTAATGGCTGTAACTACTGCCCTAGTTAAAGAATTACGCGAGCGTACTGGCGCTGGCATGATGGATTGTAAAAAAGCGTTAACTGAAACTGATGGCGACATCGAGTTAGCGATTGAAAACATGCGTAAGAGCGGTGCTGCAAAGGCTGCTAAGAAAGCAGGTAACATTGCTGCTGAAGGTACTATCATCATCAAGCAAAACGATGGTGTTGCAGTACTAGTAGAAGTTAACTGTCAAACTGACTTCGTAGCAAAAGACGAAAGCTTCTTAGCGTTTGCTAACAAAGTTGCTGACGCTGCTATCGCTGAAACAATCACTATCGAAGACTTACAAGCTAAGTTTGAAGAAGACCGTGTTGAGCTAGTAACTAAAATTGGTGAAAACATTAACGTACGTCGTCTTCAGTACATCACTGGTGAAACACTTGTTGAATACCGTCACGGTGAGCGTATTGGTGTTGTTGTTGCAGGTGTTGCTGATGAAGAAACACTTAAGCACATTGCAATGCACGTTGCTGCTTCAAACCCAGAGTACTTAACGCCTGAAGATGTACCTGCTGACGTTGTAGAAAAAGAAAAGCAAGTTCAAATCGACATCGCGATGAACGAAGGCAAGCCTGCTGAAATCGCTGAAAAAATGGTTGTTGGCCGCATGAAGAAATTTACTGGTGAGGTTTCTCTTACTGGTCAAGCTTTCATCATGGAGCCTAAAAAATCTGTTGGCGAAATTCTTAAAGAGAAAAACGCAACAGTTACTAGCTTCGCACGTGTAGAAGTTGGTGAAGGTATCGAGAAGAAAGAAGAAGATTTTGCTGCTGAAGTTGCTGCTCAAATTGCAGCTGCAAAAGGCGAGTAAGATTAACTATTTGTGATGCATAAGGAAATTAGATGCCATTAAAGTACTATTTGCTTTTGCGTCACGCTTAGAAATTCTTTAAAATAACCGCGCTTTTATGTTTATCATAAGCGCGGTTATTTTTTACCCATAATTTAATAAAAAGTTGGCCCCAATACTATGACTATCAATCGTAAACCTATTTTTAGACGTGTTCTTCTCAAATTAAGTGGTGAAGCTTTAATGGGAGACGAAGGCTTCGGCATCGACCCAAAAGTGCTAGATCGTATGGCCCAAGAAATTAAAGAGCTGGTAGAACTCGACGTAGAAGTGGGTTTGGTTATCGGCGGTGGTAACTTTTTACGTGGCGGATCACTAGCAGAAGCTGGCATGAACCGCGTAGTTGGTGACCACATGGGTATGCTTGCAACCGTAATGAACGGCCTTGCAATGCGTGATGCACTTCACCGTGCATTTGTTAATTGTCGTTTAATGTCGGCAATCCCTCTAAACGGTGTATGTGATGCATACAACTGGGCTGAGGCAATTAGCTTATTAAAATCTGGCCGCGTTGTTATTTTTGCAGCAGGTACGGGTAACCCGTTCTTCACTACCGATTCTGCTGCGTGTTTACGCGGTATTGAAATTGAAGCCGACACTGTAATTAAAGCGACTAAGGTTGATGGCGTATTTAGTGATGATCCGGTTAAAAACCCAGAAGCCACGCTTTACCGTCACTTAAGCTACAATGAAATTATTGATAAAGAACTAAAAGTAATGGATTTAGCGGCGTTTACACTCGCTCGCGATCATAATATGCCACTGAGCGTATTTAACATGAATAAATCAGGCGCCTTAAAACGCGTAATTATGGGTGAAGAAGAAGGCACACTTATCTCTTCACAAGCCTCAGATGAAGTAATCAAATAATTAGGATTAAACCGTGATTAACGATATTCAAAAAGATGCGCAAGAGCGCATGCAAAAAAGTGTAGCAGCACTAGGTAGTCAACTATCAAAAATTCGTACAGGTCGTGCTCACCCAGCAATTTTAGACGGCATTATGGTATCGTACTACGGTGCTGATACACCGCTTAACCAAGTGGCTAATGTAACGATTGAAGACTCTCGTACGCTGGCTATAGGCGTATTCGACAAGTCTTTAGCGCAAGCTGTAGAAAAAGCAATTATGGCGTCTGACTTAGGTTTAAACCCTATGTCTGCTGGTACAGTAATTCGCGTACCACTTCCTCCGCTTACAGAAGAGCGTCGTAAAGATTTAATTAAAATTGTACGTGGCGAAGTAGAAAGTGGCCGTGTGGCTGTGCGTAACATTCGTCGTGATGCTAATGGCGATGTAAAATCTTTATTAAAAGATAAAGAAATTTCTGAAGATGAAGCGCGTCAAGCAGAAGATACAATTCAAAAGCTTACAGATAAATTTATCAAAGAAATGGATGCACAACTAACAGCGAAAGAAGCTGAGTTGATGGAAATCTAAACAGCTAAATAACCTCAATGCAGGTTATGAAATATATTAGTTTTGAAACGCCGTCTAGGGTATACTAGGCGGCGTTTTTTTATGGAATACTCAATATTTATGGTTCTAGACGCTGATACAATTTCACAGCAATGTTTACCTAAACATGTTGCCATCATCATGGATGGTAACGGGCGTTGGGCGCAAGCTAGAAATAGACCTCGTGTGTTCGGGCATAAAAAAGGCGTGGACGCAGTTCGTCAATCTGTTCAGTTTTGTACTAAATTAGGGATACAATCGTTAACCTTATTTGCTTTTAGTAGTGAAAACTGGCGCCGCCCCGAAGACGAAGTAAACACTTTAATGGAGCTTTTTTTGTTTGTTTTAACAAAGGAAGTAAAAAAGCTTCATAAAAATAATGTAAAACTGACCATTATTGGAGATTTATCACGATTCTCTGAAAGTTTACGTAGCAAAGTAAACGCTGCGCATGAGCTAACAGCAGATAACACCGGTTTGCATTTAAACGTGGCCGCTAATTATGGCGGTAGATGGGATATGGCAAATGCAGCAAAGCAACTAGCACTACAAGTTGCAAACGGACAACTCAAGGCAGAGGATGTTACAGAAGAGCGCTTAGCACAGCATATGAGCATGGCAGACCAAGCGGAGCCGGATTTACTAATTCGCACGGGTGGTGATGTTCGTATTAGTAACTTTTTACTATGGCAAGCTGCTTATGCGGAACTTTACTTTACCGAAACACTTTGGCCTGATTTTAATGAAGCAGCATTTGCTGAGGCTATTGCGTGTTACGTTGCCAGAGAGCGACGTTTTGGTTGTACGGGCGAACAAATAAAACAATTACTCGCTCAAACCTAAAATAGAATAAGGGTCACTATTTTGTTAAAACAACGAATTTTAACCTCGGTTGTATTAGCGCCGTTAGCGCTAGCCTTGGTTTTTTATACTCCACTAACATTGTTTAGTTATTTTGCCGGTATTATTGTTTTACTTGGCGCGTGGGAGTGGTCTGCTTTTATGGGCCTATGCACAAAATTAAAACGTGGTGCGTTTGTGGTGTTAATTGGCGCGTTATTGGCGCTACTAAATTTACATTGGCCGATTGAATCACTGTGGCAAAACGGCCAGCTGGTCGGGGATGCAAATTACTTATTTACGCTCTCGTTTGCTTGGTGGATTGTGGCCAGTTATTTAATTTGGCGCTACCCAGCCATGGCCAAAGCATGGAACGAAGGCTTGGTAATGCGCGGCATTGCCGGGCTGCTTACTTTAATCCCACTTTGGCTTGCACTCAATACCTTACGTAGCGCGCAATACGCTGAATCTACGCACTTTGGCTCGGTACTGATTTTAGTGGTACTTGGTATTGTGTGGAGCGCCGATGTAGGGGCTTACTTTACAGGCAAAAGTTTTGGTAAGCACAAGCTTATGCCAAAGGTGAGCCCAAATAAAACCATCGAAGGCCTAGCTGGCGGTGTGGTTGCATCAATTATATTTGTTTTAGCTTTTTGTCACTTTACCGGTGTGGATTTTGCTGTATGGCCTATTTATGCCGTAATGACCGCCCTTATAGCCTTGTTTTCGGCTGTCGGTGATTTACTCGAAAGCATGTTTAAGCGTGAAGCCGGCCTAAAAGACAGTGGTCGCTGTTTACCCGGCCACGGCGGTATTTTAGATAGAATTGACAGCTTAACCGCAGCAGCCCCTATGTTTGTAATGTGCTATGCATGGACCTTGAGTTTATGAGCCAACAGCAACAACTTGTTATTTTAGGCGCTACAGGTTCAATTGGGTTAAGTACATTAGATGTTATAGCGCGAAATAAAGCGCTATTTAACGTGTTTGCCCTCACTGCAGGCCACAATGCAAAAAAAATGGCTGAGCTATGTATTGAGCACGAACCGTTATATGCGGTTATGGCCACACAAAGCGCTGCAGAGCAATTATCATCGTATTTAAATAATACGCCATGCCAAACCTTAGTAATGCATTCACAGCAGGCTATGAGCGATTTATGTGCGCATCCCGATGTCGATACAGTCATGTCAGCTATTGTTGGCGCTGCCGGCTTACTGCCCACACTAAGCGCCGTTGAAGCAGGTAAAAAAGTACTGCTTGCCAATAAAGAATCGTTGGTTATGTCAGGGCAGTTGTTTATTGATAAAGTAAAACAGCATAAAGCCACGTTGTTACCTATTGATAGCGAGCATAACGCTATTTTTCAGTGCTTACCTCATTCACTTCAAAACGCAAATGCAGATCAAAATTTACAAGAGCATGGCGTAAGTAAAATATTGCTTACCGGCTCTGGTGGACCATTTTTAACGCGCGATATAAATACCTTAAAAGAGGTAACGGTTAGTGAAGCCGTCGCTCACCCTAATTGGTCTATGGGGCAAAAAATATCGGTAGATTCAGCCACCATGATGAACAAAGGGCTTGAATTTATTGAAGCTAAATGGCTGTTTAATTGTGACACCAGCGATATTGATGTGGTGATCCACCCGCAAAGTATTATTCATTCTATGGTGCAATACCACGATGGCTCCATTTTAGCGCAAATGGGTAACCCCGATATGCGCACGCCTATTGCACATGCACTCGCTTATCCAGATCGAATTAGCGCCGGTGTAAAACCACTCAACTTTTCGGATATTTGTGATTTTTCGTTCACAAAGCCTGATTTTGCGCGTTATCCAAATTTACAACTCGCTATTGATGCGTGCAGCGCAGGGCAAGGCGCAACCACAACGGTAAATGCAGCAAACGAAATAGCGGTTGCGGCATTTTTAAAAGGCCAAATTGGCTTTACTGACATTTATAAAATTAATGCACAAACGCTTGAAGCGGCCACATTCACTAACGTACAAAGCCTAGATGAAATATTAGCGTGTGACCAACAAGCCCGCCAACGTGCAGCGGACCTAATAACAAAAGTGACTCATTAATATGTTAGATTTTTTTTGGAATCTTGGCTCGTTTATTTTAGCGCTGGGCATTTTAGTTGCTATTCATGAATATGGGCACTTTTGGGTGGCCCGTAAAATGGGTGTTAAAGTGCTGCGCTTTTCGATTGGTTTTGGTAAACCGCTTTTAAAGTGGCACGATAAATACAATACAGAATACGTAATTGCCGCTATTCCGCTGGGTGGCTACGTTAAAATGCTTGATGAACGCGTGGATGAAGTGCCTGAGAATGAGCGCCATTTGTCATTTAACGCTAAATCGGTTCAGGCCCGTATAGCCATAGTGGCAGCCGGCCCGCTGGCTAATTTTTTATTTGCTATTGTAGCGCTGGCGGCTATGTACATGGTGGGCGTGCAATCGGTAAAACCTGTAGTGGGGAGTATTACCGAAGGTAGCAGAGCAGAGCAGGCGGGTATTATGCCCTCTGAACAAATTATTAAAATTGGTGATGACACAATTGCCACCTGGCAAGATGCAACCTTTGCACTTATGTCGAGCTTAGGTGAGCAAAGCGTGCCCGTAGTAGTGCGTAACGAAAACTACCAAGAGCAAACAAAAATGCTTAACGTAGAGGGTTGGAAGCTCGATCAACAAGACGTGCCGCCACTGAGTTCGTTGGGTATTGTACCGTTTAGACCGCAAGCCACATTAACCATTGCGGCTATTACTAAAAATTCAGCAGCCGAACTGGCTAATTTGCAGGTTAACGATACGATTATCGCTGTAAATGGTGAAACAATAAGCGATTGGCAGCAATTAGTTAATCTTATTACGCAATCGGCTAACAAATCTTTACAATTTAGTGTAAAAAGACAAGATAGTATAAATAGCGTAACAGTAACGCCTAAATCGCGCATTAATGAGCACGGTATTGAACAAGGTTTTTTAGGTGTTGCGCCGGTTGTTCAACCTTGGCCTGAGGGCTATGTTGAAACCCGAAGCTTTGGTCCGCTTGATAGTATTGCTCGTGGTACCCAAGAGACCTGGCGCCTTATAACGCTTAGCTTTGACATGATTGGTAATTTAATTACAGGTCAGGTTTCGGTTAAAAATTTAAGTGGCCCTGTGGGCATTGCAGTTGGTGCAGGAACTAGCGTAAGCTACGGGCTAGTCGCCTTTTTAAGCTTTTTAGCGCTAATAAGCGTTAACTTGGGTGTATTTAATTTATTACCTCTGCCAGTGCTTGATGGTGGACACTTAATGTATTACATAATTGAACTTTTCCGTAAAAAGCCGGTCTCTGAAAAGACACAAGAATTTGGTTTTAAAGTGGGCGCCTTGCTGCTCATATTTTTAACATGTTTCGCTTTGTTCAATGATGTATCGCGTTTGTAGTTACAGCGTGACAATTACTAATTAGAACACGATTGTAAGCATCACTAATTATTAGTTTTGATGTTAAGCGGTAATACAGTTGTAAAGGATAAAGATAATAAAATGGCTATAAAAAAACATTTGGCAGTTTCAAGTTTATTGGGTGCAAGTTTTGCAGCCCTGGGCCAAAACTCCTTTATTGTTGAAGATTTAAAAATTGAAGGTTTGCAACGTGTAGCACTTGGTGCAGCACTAACGCATGTTCCTATCAATGTGGGCGATAACGTTGATGACTATACGATTTCAAAAACAATAAAGTCACTTTATCGCTCAGGTCACTTTGACAACATCAAAGCGTTACGCGATGGTAATAACGTTATTTTTAAAGTGACTGAGCGTCCTACTATTAGCTTTATTGAGTTTGAAGGCAATAAAGATATAAAAGACGAGCAGCTTAACGAATCACTCGATCAGCAAGATATTCGCCAAGGTGAACCGCTTGATAAAACCGTTATCGATAATATCGAAAAAGGGTTGGTTGAGTTTTTCCACAGTATTGGTAAATACAATGCCACCGTTGATATTAGCGTAACTAAGCTGCCACGTAACCGTGTAAAGCTTAAGCTAGAATTTGACGAAGGCGAAGCCGCCTCTATTCGTCAAATCAACTTAGTGGGTAACGAATTATTCTCTAACGAAGAGCTTTTAAAGCTTGCTGAATCGCAACAAGATTTACCGTGGTGGCAGTTTATGGGTAGCGACCGTTACCAAAAACAAACCATTGAAGGCGATTTAGAAAAAATTCGCAGCTTTTACTTAGACCGCGGTTACTTACGTTTTAATATCGACTCTACGCAAGTATCAGTAAGTCCTGAGCGCGAATCTGTGTATGTAACTGCTAACTTAACAGAAGGTGTTAAGTACACAGTTAAAGGTTTTGACTTTATCGGTGATTTACTTGGCCGAGAAGAGCTAATCAAAAGCGTTATCCCGCTTCGCGCCGGCGAGCTTTACAATGGCTCAGTGGTGACCTCATCTGAAGAATTTATCAAAAGCTACTTAGCGCGCTTTGGTTATGCCAATGCCGAAGTACGCACAATTCCAGAAATTGATGATGAAAAACAAGAAGTGCAACTTACGCTGTCGGTAAATCCGGGCAAGCGTGTGTACGTACGTCGTATCATCGTTGGTGGTAACCAAAATACCGCTGATGAAGTACTTCGCCGCGAAATGACACAACTTGAAGGTGCATGGTTATCTAATCAAAACCTTGAGCGCTCAAAGCTGCAAATTCAACGTTTACCGTACATGGAAACTGTTGATTTTAACGTAGTACCAGTACCGGGTGTAGATGACCAAGTAGACGTAGACTTTACAGTAAAAGAGCAATCGGCCGGTAGCTTTAACGCGGGCTTAGCGTATGGCTCATACGCAGGGCTTCAGTTTAATATTGGTGTGACCGAATCTAACTTTTTAGGTACGGGTAATCAAATTGGCTTAAACTTAAATACCTCTACTGGTTCTGAAAGCATTAGCTTGTCGTACACCGACCCTTACTTTACGCCAGATGGTGTATCGCAAGGCAGCAGTATTTTTTACAACAACTACGATGCCAGTAAATTTAGCTTAGTAGATTATAAATCAACAAGTTACGGTATTGGTACCAATATTGGTTTCCCAATTGATGCGGTAAACCGTGTTAACTTTGGCGTACGTTGGATTCAAGAAGAACTTTCAGAGATTGCCGAGTACGAACAAACACGCGTACTACGCGAAACCTTCTTAGATGAAGAAAACCCAGATGCTGGCTTTGACTTTACTAAATATGAGCTAAGTGTTGGTTGGTCGCGTATCACAGTTAACCGTGGTTTATTCCCAACAGCGGGTTCGCGCCAAACATTAAATTTAACAGCCACAACGCCTAACTCTGATCTTCAGTATTTTAAACTGAACTACGATTCGCGTTTTTACTGGCCAATATCGAATGACCACCGTTGGGTGTTCTCAACACGTGCAGCGCTAGGTTACGGTAATGGTTATGGCTCAACAAACGGTTATGAGCAAACACTGCCATTCCAAGAGTACTTCCGTATAACAGAAATGGAACTACGTGGCTTTGACCGTAATACAATATTACCGCGTGCGGTATCACGTGTTCCTTTATCAATCCCTGGTACGCCAGGTGCTGATGGTACTACAACAGGTAGCATTGGTGGCTCTGATGAGTTTGATATCTTAGTACCACAAGGGCGTATTGGTGGTAATGCAAAAGCGGTTGCAGGTATGGAGCTAATTGTACCTACGCCGTTCTTAGATGAAGAAAACACCAGTTCTGTACGTACCAGTTTCTTTGTAGATGCTGCCAACGTATGGGATACTGAATTTAACGTTGACCGTTTCCAAAACTTAGCGCCAGATGAGCGTGCTAAGTTAGATGACTACTCTGATCCAATGCGCTTTAGGGTATCAACCGGTTTATCTTTACAATGGATCTCTCCAATGGGTCCAATGCTGATTAGTTTTGCGTATCCATTGCAAAAAGAAGAAGATGACGATACAAAGACCATCAGCTTTAATATTAGTAACACTTTCTAAAGGAGTTTTTTGTGAAAAAATTATTTAAATCAACAGCAGTAGCCGTGTTAGCAACATTGATGATGGGCACCTCTGCAAGTGCATTTGCCCACAAAGTAGGCATTGTTGATATGCAAGAGATCTACAAGCAAATTCCTCAAATGGCTAAAATTGAGCAGTCTTTACAAACTGAGTTTGCTGAGCGTCGTCAAGAGCTTGAAAAACTACAAGGCGACATTCGCTTTGAAGCAGAAAAATTTAAGCGTGAAAGCACTACAATGAGCCAAGCTCAAAAAGATGCACTACGTGATAAAATCCAAGGCATGCAACAAAACCTTGCTGAAAAAGGTCGTCCTTTAGAGCAAGAAATCAAAGCACGTCAAAACCAAGAGCTTGCTAAAGTTCAGGGTTTAATTATTAAAACAATTGAAGAAATTGCTAAAGATGGCGACTTCGATGAAGTTAAAGTTAAAGACACTACTATTTACTTTAACCCTAAAGAAGTAACTGATCTTTCAAGCAAAGTTGTATCAGCAGTTAGTAAGAAATAATCACTCTATGCAAAATTATACGCTTTCGCACATTGCGGAACTTCTAGGCGCCGAACTTCAAGGTGATGGCGCTTTAGAAATTACAAAAATAGCTACACTTGCAAATGCCCGTTCTGGGCATATTGCATTTTTAGCGAACTCAAAATATCGTACGCAGCTTGAAACCACACAAGCCAGCGCAGTGATTCTTAGTGAAGCCGATGCACCGTATTTTAGTGGCGCAAAAATCATTGTTGGAAATCCGTATGTGAGCTACGCAAAGCTTGCACAATTTATGGATACAACCCCGCAAGCGGCGCAGCAAGGTATACACGCTAGTGCGACTATTCACCCAAGTGCAACGGTTAGCACAAGTGCTGCTATTGGCGCAAATGTAGTTATAGAAGCCGGTGCTGTGATTGGTGATAACGCACAAATTGGTCCGAACAGTTTCATCGGTGAACGTGTTAAAATAGGTTCTGGCACAAAGCTTTGGCCGAGTGTGACTATTTATCACGATGTTGAAATTGGCGCTGATTGTTTATTTCAAGCAAACAGTGTGGTTGGCAGTGACGGATTTGGCTATGCAAACGAGCGCGGGCAGTGGGTTAAAATTCCTCAGCTAGGCTCTGTGATTATCGGCGACAAGGTTGAAGTGGGCGCAAGCACTACAATTGACCGTGGCGCACTCGATAACACGATTATTCATAGTAATGTGATCATCGATAACCAATGTCAAATAGCACACAACGTTGAAGTTAACTCGGGTACTGCAATTGCAGGCTGTACTGTACTAGCAGGTAGTGTAACCATTGGTAAAAACTGCCAAATAGGTGGCATGACCGCAATTAATGGTCACATGTCAGTATGTGATGGTGTTATAATTACCGGCATGAGTATGGTGACTAAATCGATCACCGAGCCGGGTATTTACTCATCTGGTATGCCCCATACAACAAATAAAGAATGGCGTAAATCAATTGCCCACTTGCGTAATCTTTCAGACATGAAATCACGTCTTAAAGCGCTTGAAGCATTGGCTAAGTCATAACGTTGAACACTAATAAGGATGCTATTTTGGCAAACGAATTAAATAGCCTTGATATTCAAGAAATTTTAAGTTTATTACCACACCGCTACCCGATGCTTTTAATTGATCGTGTAATTGACTTTACGCCTGGCGAGTCACTGCATGCGATTAAAAATGTATCGGTTAACGAGCCTATTTTTACTGGCCACTTTCCAAATCAGCCAATTTTCCCTGGTGTGCTAATATTAGAAGCCATGGCGCAAGCCACCGGTTTATTAGGATTTAAAACAGTAGAAAACCGTAGCGATAACGAGCTTTACTTATTTGCTGCAGTCGATAACGCACGTTTTAAACAGCCAGTTATACCGGGCGATACACTGCATTTGCATGTAGAGTTTTTAAAAGAGCGTCGCAATATATGGAAATTTGCCGCTGAAGCAAGAGTCGACGGCAAGGTTGTATGTAGTGCCGAAATTATGTGTGCGAGAAGAGAGTTTTAATAGTGATCCATTCTACAGCAATAATCGAACCTGGCGCTAAACTAGGCAACAATGTCTCAGTTGGTCCATATAGCTATATTGGCAATGATGTTGTGATCGGTGATGACTGTATTATTGAGTCTCACGTTGTTATTAAAGGGCCATCTACTATTGGCTCTGGCAATCATATTTTTCAATTTGCGTCAGTAGGCGAAGCCTGTCAAGACAAAAAATATAACAACGAACCAACCACTCTTATTATGGGCGATAACAACGTTATACGTGAGTGTGCAACTATTCACCGTGGTACTATTCAAGACCAAGGTGTTACTAAAATTGGTAGCAATAACTTATTTATGGCGTATACCCACGTTGCTCACGATGCTGTAATTGGTAATAACGTTATATTTGCTAATAACGCAAGCGTTGCAGGCCACGTGCATGTAGGCGATTGGGTTATTTTAGGTGGTAACTCAGGTGTGCATCAATTTTGTAAAATTGGTGATCACGCATTTATTGGCATGTACTCAGGTGTTAATAAAGACGTACCGCCATTTGTAACCACCATTGGTATGCCAGCAGGTCCTGCTGCGACCAATAAAGAAGGTATGAAGCGTCGTGGCTTTGAAAGCGACGAAATTATGGCCGTACGCCGTGCTTATAAAGCGTTTTATCGTAAGAGCTTAAGTGTAGACGAAGCAATTGCCTCACTAAGTGAAGATGCCGCTAAGTATCCTGCAGTACAAACCATGATTGATTTTGTGAAAAGCTCTGAGCGCGGTATCGTAAGATAAGCGCCTTATGCTTTTAAAAAAAACCACCTAAGAGTAATCGCCGGTGGTTTTTTATTGCCTATAAAATATTTTAATTCAGTACACACTCAGCCACGTAAGGTTAACCTTTGCGCGAATTTTTATAATTAAAGCGCATCTATGTCTTTTACTAAGTTAATTTTTACCCTCAGTTTTTTATCAATTTTAGCTGCGTGTAGCAGCCAACCTATAGTCACCTCTGCTAATGGCGAGCGTACGCAATTAGGTAAAGCCTCTTATTACGCTAATAAATACCATGGTCGCACAACAGCAAACGGCGAAACATTTAGTCAAAACGCATCCACTGCTGCGCATTTAGAATTACCCTTTGGTACAAAAGTGAAGGTTACAAACTTGGCAAATAACAAATCGGTGATCGTGAGAATAAACGATAGAGGCCCGTACGTTAGAGGGCGGGTTATTGATTTATCGTTAGGTATGTTTAAAAAAATTGCCGACCCTAAAGTCGGCGTTATAGATGTATCAATCAGCGTTTTAAATGATTAACTTGATCTCTGGATAATATATCTATCTCAAGCAGCTATTTTTAGCGCTAACTGCGTTGAATTTTCTTGCAATAGGCTAGCTATCGACGCGTAAATTCGCCTTGTTTCCACTTAAAATTTCTAGCTAGAGAAAAGCAGGATTAAGTTTCATTAATATTCAGTTGGGTAGTAAATCTCTTAACCAGAGTTCAAGTTATTTAAAACCGAGTCGTTAAGGCAACATAATCGGTATATGTTTCGCTAAGCTCTTTATGAGTGCCTTGCGCTACAAGGCTGCCATTTTCTAGCCAAATAATGTTATCCATTTGCGCTAAAAGAGCAGGGTCGTGGGTAATGGTAAGTACGCTTGCGTTACTCATTACCTGCATAATAGCGCTCATTACCGTTTGCTTAGATTGGTTATCAAGCCCTTCAGTAGGCTCATCAAGGACTAAAATGGCTGGGTTTTGTAATAAAGCTTGCGCAATGGCTATGCGCCTTGATTGGCCCTGAGAAACACTTCTCCCCCCTGTGCCTAAACGAGTTTTTAAACCATCTTGTAGCTCATTAAGCCAAGGTTTTAGCTGTGCAAGGTTAATGGCTTCAAGCATTTCTTCTTTTGTGGCGCTTGGCTTTGCATAGCGTAAGTTTTCACTTAATGTGCCATCAAAAATATGATGCTGCTGCGCGAGTATATTAATAACGCTTGCGCGGGTGTTGCTGCTTAGTGCGTGGAGTTCTTCTGCGTTATTTTCATCGCTTAGCCTAATACTGCCTTGCTGCACTGGCCATAAACCGGTAAGTAAATTAACTAAGGTGCTTTTACCACTGCCGCTTCTGCCTACAATCGCTACTTTTTGCTGTGCTTTAAGGGTAAAGCTGATATTAGTTAAAGCACTGTGCTCCTGATATTTATAGCCAATGTTATTAAGCGCCAAAGTTGTATTGTTTTTATCAAACTGCATCTCAACTAACTCAGCGCTATTAGCTTCTTGCGCTGTGACTTTACCTTCCAGTGTAAATAGTCGCTCAGCGGCTTTGAGTACAGTGGGCAGCTCTATAAATGCATTAGGCAACAGTAATACAGTTTCAAAGCTTGCCAATACAAATAGGCTTAACATAGCAAGCTCAACATTTACCATAGCGCCGCTGTAAACCAAAGGCACAATAGTGACTATGGCGCCAAGCATAGCTAGCTGCACAACCAGCAAACTTAAACCGTCGCTATTTGCGAGTGCTTTATGGCGACTATAAAGTTGTTGGTTATATTGCTCGTTTAGTTCATTACATTTTGAAATTTGCCCAGCACGTGCCTGATAAATACTCAGCTCTCTAAGGCCGGTTAGGGTGTCAGAAAGCTCTGCTCTAAGTTGTGCACTGAGCTGTGTTTCTTTATGGCTATTTTTATTTAATTTAGCACTTAACAGCGCAGGTAAAACAATACCAATTAATAAAATGCCAGTAAAACAAATAAGTGCAACGTTTGCATTATAGGCCGCCATAAACACCATAATTATGGGCACACTCAACAGCGCTACCAGCATTGGCAGTAATATGTTTAAGTAAAACTTATCAAGCGCATCCACATCATTTTGTAAGCGGTTAACTAAATCGGCGCTGCGGCTCATTGCTAAATCTACATTGTTTAGCTTACTTAGCGTGGCAAACATATTAACGCGTATTTCACTAAGCAATAAAAACGTCGCGTTATGTGTTACTAAGCGCTCACCATAGCGTGATGCAGTTCGTACAATCGCTAAAAATCGAATGGTTCCTGCAGGTGTAAAATAATTCATTTGTACGCCTGCGATACCCGCTGCCGCCATTGAGGCTAAAAACCACCCCGATATAGCTAATAAGCCCACGTTTGCAAGTACCGTTAGCGTTGCTAAAAAAGTACCCAGTAGCATGGCTTTATAATGCGGGCGGCAAAGCTTTAATAGCCTAATAAAATTAGTCATTGTTTGCTCCTTGCGCTTGTAAATTAAGGAGTGATTTAAATGCGCCTTGTTGCTGCTCAAGTTGGCTGTAAGTACCTTGCTGTGCTATTTCGCCATTTTGCATAACCAGGATATTGCTTGCGTTTTTCACCGTATTTAGGCGGTGGGCAATGACCAACACTAAGTGGTTTTTAGCGTAATTATTTATAGCCTGCTGAATAAGCTGCTCGGTTTGGCTATCAAGGTGGGCTGTCGGTTCGTCAAGCACTAAAATAGGCGCTTGTTTTAAAAACGCCCGTGCAAGGGCTATACGCTGCTTTTGGCCGCCAGAGAGCCCTTCACCTTGCTCACCTATTAGGGTGTCGAACCCATTCTCTAATGTGTTTATAAAATCTAAGGCGCCCGCTTGGTGTGCGGCTTGCTCAAGCTCTAGTTGCGTAGCGGCTGGCTTGGCTATTTTTATGTTATCGCTAATGCTTTGATAAAAAAGCGTTGGGGTTTGGGGGATCCACGCAATTGCGTTTTGTAATGTACTTATGCTTGTAGCATCAAGTGGTTTATTATTAATGCTTATTTGTTCAATCACCTGCGGATGAAACCCTAATAAACAATCAAATAAAGTACTTTTGCCTGAGCCACTAGCACCTACTACTGCCACTAGCCCTTTAGCGGGTAGCGTAAGGTTTATATTTTTTATGCCTTCGTTACTGTTTGGGTAGGTAAAGTTTAAGTTGTTTATGTTTATTGAGCTTATCTGCTCCTCAAACTTTGTTTCATGTTGCTGTGAGTGCTCAGGAAGTGAGGCATTTAAAATAGTGACCATATCGGCCGCAGCGCTTATACCTTGCAAGCGGGCATGGTAGTGGCTGCCTAATTGGCGCAGGGGTAAGTAAAATTCTGGGGCAAGTAGTAAAACAACAAAGCCGGTTGCAAAATCAAGCGTGCCAAAAAACAGTCTAAAACCAATGATTACCGCCACCAGCGCCACACTAATTGTGGCTAAAAATTCCAGCGCAAATGATGATAAAAAGGCAATTTTTAAAACTCCGAGTGTAGCGTGCCTAAAGTCATCAGAAATTTTGGCTATTTGTTTTAGCTCTTTTTGCGTTGCGTTAAACAATTTAAGTTGTGTTAAACCTTGTACGCGGTCAAAAAAGTAATTACCTAATACGGCCAGTTGCTGCCATCTTTTTTGATTTAACGCCTCGGCCTTTGAGCCCACCAAAATCATAAAAAACGGAATAAGCGGGGCGGTTAATAAAAATATTAAACCTGCTTTATAGTCGGTTGGAAAAATAACCACCAAGATTGCCAGTGGAATAAGCGCGCTATAAGCAACGCCAGGCAAGTATTTAGCGTAGTAGTCGTGCAGTGCTTCAACGCCATCGTGCACGGTGTTGAGCGTTGCTCCTTGGCCGTGTTGTTCAATATAACTTGGGCCAAGTTGCGTTAATTTGGTTAATAAGGTTTGGCGCATAGCCGACTTTATTTTAAGTGCCGCATAAGCACTGAGCCTTTCACTGATAGCTAAAAACAGGGCTCTGAGTAAAATAATACCCGCAAGTGGCCAAAGAAAGTGGGTTACTTGGCTAAGGCTTGCACCTTCAAACATTACGTTATGAATAGTTTGTGCCAGTAAATAGGCGCCTGCAATCATTAAAATAGCGTTAAATGTGCCCAGTGCAATACTTAACTTTAACCATGCACCCGCAGGCTTACTTTGCCGCTTTAAAAAAGCGCGCAGAGATTGCTGCTGCGCGCGATTTGGTCGGGGATTAGTCGTCATCTTTTGTGTTGTTAGCTTCGTTTAGTAAATCGTGCATCGGTTGTTCATCATCAGCTATGCTGTTTTTATTTTGATGAAACTCGTACCACATTACATTTATAACACCTAAGGTACAGGCTAAAAGTACACCTAAAATCCAAGCGAAATACCACATAATTTAGTCTCCTTAGTAGCTACCGTGCGTGTTGTTTTCAATTTCGTCTACCGTTACTCTGCGCCACATTTTTACGTAACACCAGGTGGTGTAGGCCAAAATTAACGGAATAAATATAACAACAGCAACAAACATAATATTAAGCGTTCTGTGGCTCGACACCGCATCCCAAATAGTTAAGCTAATATCTGGGTTATTAACAGATGGCATAATAAATGGGAACAGCGACACACCCGCCGTCATAATAACGCCAATTAACATAATGCTGGTTGAAATAAGCCCTAGCGCTGGCTTGTTTAGTTTAGAGAACAGTAAAGCACTGAGTGCCATAACAAAGCCTAAAATAGGGAAAGTCATTGTCCATGGGCGCTCGCTATAATTATTAAGCCACGCACCTTGCGCTGTGCTTACAACTTTTGCCAACGGATCTGCATGACTTTGCGTATCTGGCATAGAAACAATTTGGTAGCCATTTATGTTTGCTACCCAAAAACCCGCAGCCGCAAACAGTACAATAAATACCACTAATGCGTAGCGGCCATATTGCGCTGAGCGCTCTGCAACGGCATCTGCTGTGCGCAGTTGTAGCCACATGCCAGCATGGGCAATTAACATGGTGATACTAATTAAACCTGCCAGTAGGCCAAATGGGTTGAGCAAGCCAAAAAACGAGCCTTGGTAACTTACACGCAGTAAGTTATCAATATTAAACGGTACACCTAAAAATAGGTTACCAAATGCCACACCAAATACTAAAGCCGGAATGGCGCTGCCTGCAAACAAACCCCAATCCCAGTTATTACGCCAGCGTTTAGAGTCTATTTTTGAGCGGTAATCAAAACCTAAAGGTCTAAAAAATAACGCAAACAATACCAGCATCATGGCAAAGTAAAAGCCCGAAAATGCGGCGGCATACACCATAGGCCACGCTGCAAATAAAGCGCCGCCTGCGGTAATAAACCATACTTGGTTACCGTCCCAGTGGGCGCCAATGGTGTTGATTACCGTGCGGCGCTCTGAGTCTGTTTTACCAACTAGGCGAAGCAGCATCGCTACGCCCATATCCATGCCATCGGTAATTGCAAAGCCTATTAGCAGTACGCCAATGAGCAACCACCACAGCATTTTTAATGTTTCATAATCAAAAATCATAATTGCTCTCCTGCGTCTTTATCTGCTTTGTTTGGTAACTCAAAGTGATACTTACCTGTATGTAACGAGCTTGGGCCTTGTTTAATAAAGCGCACCATTAACCAACCTTCTACAATGGCAAGGCCAGTGTAAAAAATAATAAACCCAGTTAAGCTAATTAAAATATCGTTTACCGTCAGTGACGAGGTGGCTAAAAAGGTCGGTAATATTTCTGATATAGCCCAAGGCTGGCGACCATATTCAGCAACGATCCAACCAAATTCTATTGCAATCCATGGTAGTGGAATACTTAATACTGCAGCCCACAGTAGCCAACGTTTTTGCTCAATGATACGGTGTGCGTTGTAATAAAATGCCAATACAAACACGGCCAGCATAGCTACACCACAGGCCACCATAATCCTAAATGACCAAAACATAGGCCCCACTTTAGGGAACGAGTCTTTAACTGCCATTTGAATGTGCTCCTCTGTGGCATCTACCACATTGGGGGTATAGCGCTTAAGCAGCAAGCCATAACCTAAATCGGCTTTAAGAGAATCAAATTTAGCTATGTTTTCTTCGCTGTCATCGCCATTTCTTAGCTTTTGGAGGTATTCGTACGCTATCATGCCGTTACGAATGCGTACCTCGTGTTTTTTCTCTAAATCAGAAATACCAATAACTTGCTCATCTAAAGAGCGGGTAGCAATAATACCCAGTGCGTAAGGTATTTTTACTGCTGCATGAGTTACCTGCTCATCTGAGTCAGGAAAACCAAGCGCGGTAAACGCAGCAGGGGCCTCTTCTGTATGCCACTCAGCTTCTATTGTTGCTAGTTTTACTTTTTGAACTTCGCCTACTTCGTAGCCTGATTCGTCACCTAATAAAATAACACACAATATGGATGCTAAACCAAAGCCCGATGCCACCGAGAACGAGCGCTTAGCAAAGGCTAAATCACGACCTTTTAATATGTACCAACTACTAATGCCCAGTACAAACATAGAAGCGGCTACGTAACCTGCCGATACCGTATGAATAAACTTAACCTGCGCTACAGGGTTAAATACAAGCTCTGCAAAGCTGGTCATTTCCATGCGCATGGTTTGATAGTTAAACTCTGCCCCTACAGGGTTTTGCATCCACCCGTTAGCAATTAATATCCACAGCGCCGACATATTAGTACCTAGCGCCATTAAAAATGTAGCGCCCAAATGTTGGCGCTTAGTTAACCTATCCCAGCCTAAAAAGAACATACCCACAAAGGTCGACTCTAAAAAGAACGCCATTAAGCCTTCAATAGCGAGCGGGGCGCCAAATACATCGCCTACGTAATGCGAGTAATAAGACCAGTTAGTACCAAACTCAAACTCCATGGTCAGGCCCGTTGCCACCCCAATAGCAAAGTTAATACCAAACAATTTTCCCCAAAACTTAGTCATATCACGATAAATTTCGCGACCGGTCATAACATAAACCGATTCCATAATAACTAAAATCCAGGTCATACCTATGGTTAAAGGCACGAATAAGAAATGGAAGAGTGCGGTAACAGCAAACTGCAATCGCGATAGATCCACAAAGGTTTCATCTATCATTTTTGGCTCCTTGAGGGTGACGGGTTAACAAGGCAATTAATAATTGGCAAAGTTAAAATTAATGAACTTTCAGTAATTACTGAAAGTTTTGGATATTATTTACGTTTGCACAATTTTTGTCAATAAACATATTAGAAAAAGTTAATATATATTCACCATGCTACATCAGTATGAAATACAAACAATCGTTTGGTACTAAATTAGTTACAAATAATCGTTAATTTAAAGCGTTTAACCAAACATTAAAACACGGTAAACTAACCGCTATGAACGCCTGATAAATAAAGTCGAATGAATAAAGAGAAAAAACAACTACGTATTGGTATTGTGGCAGGTGAGCTGTCGGGCGATATTTTAGGCGAAGGCTTAATTAAAGCACTTAAAACGCACTTCCCAGATGCTATTTTTGAAGGCATTGCAGGGCCAAAAATGCAGGCTCAAGGCTGTAAAACGCTTTACGACATGGACGAGCTCTCGGTAATGGGGCTGGTTGAAGTATTAGGGCGTTTGCCGCGTTTACTTAAAATACGTAAGCAGCTGGTGCAGCACTTTAAAGATAACCCACCCGATGTATTTATCGGTATTGATGCGCCCGATTTTAACCTACGCGTAGAAAAGCCTTTAAAAGATGCCGGTATTAAAACCATTCAATATGTAAGCCCGTCGGTTTGGGCATGGCGCGAAAAACGCATTCATACCATTAGTGCTGCCACAAATTTAGTGCTTGCTTTGCTGCCGTTTGAAAAAGAATTTTACGATAAGCACCAAGTACCGTGTACATTTGTAGGGCACACCTTAGCTGACGATATAGCGCTTGAGCACGACGATAGCCAAGCCCGCCAAGAACTTGGCCTAAATACCGACGACAAAGTACTGGCCTTACTGCCAGGTAGCCGAGGCTCAGAAGTAGGCTTGCTCAGCGAAACCTATATAAATACAGCTGCGCAGTTACAAGCGCAAAACCCAGATCTTAAAATAGTGGTGCCGCTGGTTAACGAAAAACGCAAAGCGCAATTTAGTGAAATTTTAAATGCCACTGCACCAAATTTAAATGTAAACCTACTCGATGGCCAGTCAAAACTAGCCATGCAAGCAGCCGATGCCATTTTACTGGCATCAGGCACAGCAACGCTCGAAGGCATGTTGTATAAAAAGCCTATGGTGGTGGGTTATAAAATTAAGCCAATGAGCTATTGGATTTTTAAAACCTTGTTTACCTTTAATATTAAATATTTTTCACTGCCAAACTTATTAGCCGATGAAGAGCTAGTGCCGGAGTTTTTACAAAGTGAATGTAACGTGGCTAATTTAACGGGCGCACTTACGCCTATGCTAAATACCGATAATAAAGAACTAAAAGCACGTTTTTTAGCCATCCACGAAAAAATTAGATTAAATGCCAGCAAACAAGCAGCCAAGGCTGTGGCGGAGTTAATAAATGCAAATTGAACGACCCAACGTAACCTTAATTGCCGGTGTAGATGAAGTAGGGCGTGGCCCGCTTGTTGGCGATGTTGTTACCGCTGCGGTAATACTTGACCCAGCGAATCCTATTGCAGGTTTAGCTGACTCTAAAAAGCTAACCGACAAAAAGCGCCAAGCACTGGCTATAGAAATAAAACAAAAAGCGCTGTGTTATGCCATTGGTCGTTGTAGCCCATCAGAAATTGACGAGTTAAACATTTTGCATGCAACTATGCTTGCAATGACACGTGCAGTTGAGGGGTTAAGTACGCAACCAGAGTTTGTATTTGTAGATGGTAACCGCTTACCTAAATTAGCTATGCCGGCTCAAGCAGTTGTTAAAGGCGATAGTTTAGTGGCTGAAATTTCAGCAGCCTCTATTTTAGCCAAAGTAGCGCGTGATGATGAAATGCTTGAGCTTGATACTCGCTACCCGCAATACGGGTTTGCAGGGCACAAAGGGTACCCAACTAAAGCACATTTTGCAGCGCTTGAGCAATACGGCGCTATTGATGAGCACCGTAAAAGCTTTAAGCCGGTACAACGTGTGCTAATGCAAGCAAAGGGCGAGGCATAAATAATGGCTGCTCCAGATTTTGTACATTTACGGGTTCACTCAGACTTTTCGATGGTCGATGGCTTAGCTAAAACCAAGCCTATTGTTGCTAAAGCGCAAGAGCTTGAAATGCCAGCGCTGGCAATTACCGATCAAATGAACTTTTGTGGTTTAGTGCGTTTTTATGGCGCAACCCACAGTGCCGGTATTAAACCCATAGTGGGAGCCGATTTTTGGTTGCGCAGCCCAGAGTTTCCAGATGAGCCAAGCCGTATTACGTTGCTAGCTAAAAACAACGACGGTTATAAAAATATTACCTTATTAATATCTGAAGCTTACCAACGCGGGCATATATTTCATCGCCCGGTGATTGACCGAGAATGGCTAGTTAAGCACAAAGAGGGGCTTATTATTCTCTCAGGCGCAAAAGACGGTGACTTAGGTAAAGCCTTATTAAAAAATAACCCAAGCGTTATTGAATCTGTAGTGAGCTTTTATAAGCAGCATTTTAGCGATCATTACTATTTAGAGCTTATTCGCACCGACCGTCCGCTTGAAGAAGACTACCTGCATATGGCAGTAGAGCTTGCAGCAAAAGAGCAGCTGCCCGTTGTTGCCACAAACGAAGTGGTTTTTTTAAAGCCTGAAAATTTTGAAGCGCACGAAATTCGTGTGGCTATTTTTGACGGTTACACCCTTGATGACAAACGCCGCCCTAAACGGTTCTCACAAGAGCAATACCTAAAAACGCCTGAGCAAATGGCAGAGCTATTTAGCGATATTCCTGAAGCGCTGCAAAATACGGTAGAAATAGCCAAACGCTGTAACGTAACGGTGCAACTAGGCACTTACTTTTTGCCTGATTACCCAACCGGCTCGTTAAAAATTGAAGACTTTTTAGTTAAGGTTTCAGAAGATGGCCTTGAAGAGCGCCTGCAGTTTTTATTCCCTGATGAACAAGAGCGACAAGAAAAACGAGGCGAATACGACGAGCGCTTAAAAGTAGAGCTTGGTGTAATTAACCAAATGGGTTTCCCAGGCTACTTCTTAATCGTAATGGAGTTTATTCAGTGGAGTAAAGATAACAATATTCCAGTGGGGCCAGGGCGTGGTTCGGGTGCGGGTTCATTAGTGGCATATGCCCTAAAAATTACCGACCTTGATCCGCTTGAATTTGACCTACTCTTTGAGCGATTTCTAAACCCTGAACGTGTATCAATGCCCGATTTCGATGTCGATTTTTGTATGGACAGGCGTGATGAGGTAATTGACCATGTATCGGCATTGTATGGGCGGGACGCGGTATCACAAATTATTACCTTTGGTACCATGGCTGCAAAAGCGGTAATACGCGATGTAGGCCGTGTACTTGGCCACCCTTATGGTTTTGTTGATCGCATTTCTAAGCTGATCCCAGGGGATCCCGGGATGACGCTTGCCAAAGCGTTTGAGGTAGAGCCGC
Source organism: Pseudoalteromonas sp. P1-11 (assembly GCF_001399995.1). Taxonomy (NCBI): domain Bacteria; kingdom Pseudomonadati; phylum Pseudomonadota; class Gammaproteobacteria; order Alteromonadales; family Pseudoalteromonadaceae; genus Pseudoalteromonas; species Pseudoalteromonas sp. P1-11. The sequence goes on along the minus strand of NZ_LJSP01000002.1, from coordinate 484,527 downwards.
GTTTACAAGAAGCCTATGATGGCGACTCAGAGGTAAAAGATTTAATCGATATGTGTCGCATCCTAGAAGGGTGTACACGTAATGCCGGTAAACACGCCGGTGGTGTTGTAATATCGCCGACGACCATTACCGACTTTGCTGCACTTTATTGCGATGATGAAGGTAAGTTTCCGGTAACACAGTTTGATAAAAATGACGTAGAAACCGCAGGCCTAGTTAAGTTTGATTTCTTGGGCTTACGTACCTTGACCATTTTGCAGTGGGCTGTGGATATGACCAACGAGCGCATGAAGCGCGAAGGCAAAGCGCCCGTTGATATAAACACCATTCCACTGGATGATAAAAAAAGTATAGAGCTATTACTGCGCGCCGAAACAACCGCGGTATTCCAGCTCGAATCGCGCGGCATGAAAGACCTCGTACGCCGATTAAAGCCCGATTGCTTTGAAGATATGATTGCATTGGTAGCCTTGTTCCGCCCAGGCCCACTGCAATCAGGCATGGTAGATAACTTCATCGACCGTAAGCTTGGCCGAGAAGAAATTTCATACCCAGATGCCCAATACCAACACGAAAGCTTAAAGCCCATACTTGAGCCTACTTACGGCATTATTTTGTACCAAGAACAAGTAATGCAAATTGCCCAAGTACTAGCAGGCTATACGCTGGGTGGCGCCGACATGCTACGTCGTGCAATGGGTAAGAAAAAACCCGAAGAAATGGCCAAGCAGCGTTCAACCTTTGAAGAAGGTGCACGCAATAATGGTATAGACGGCGAACTGGCAATTAAAATTTTCGACCTGGTAGAAAAATTCGCAGGTTATGGTTTTAATAAATCTCACTCGGCAGCGTATGCACTGGTTTCGTACCAAACGCTGTGGATGAAAACGCACCATCCGGCAGAGTTTATGGCTGCGGTAATGTCGGCCGATATGGATAACACCGACAAAATAGTAATCTTGGTGGATGAATGTGAAAACATGAAGCTCACCTTATTACCGCCTGATGTAAACGCCGGAGAATTTAAATTTACAGTAAACCTGCAAGGTGAAATTGTTTACGGTATTGGTGCTATTAAAGGCGTAGGTGAAGCGCCGGTAGAGGCCATTTTAGAAGCGCGCGCAAAAGGCGGCCCGTTTAAAGATTTATTTGATTTTTGTGCCCGTGTAGATTTAAAACGCTTAAATAAACGTGTAACCGAAAAATTAATTTACGCCGGTGCACTTGATCAACTCGGGCCAGAGAAAACCCAAGCAGGGCGTGCAACATTACTGGCAAGTTTAAAAGATGCCATGCGCGCTGCCGATCAGCACAACAAAGCTGAGCAACTTGGGCAAAGCGATTTATTTGGCTTACTGGCCACCGAGCCTGATGAAGTTGAGCAAGCCTTTATTAAAGCCACACCGCTTACTGATAACCAATGGCTTGATGGCGAAAAAGACACGCTAGGCCTTTATTTAACAGGGCATCCGATAAATCAGTATCGCCGTGAACTTAGACATTACACAAGCGGCAAGCTGGTGGATTTACAGCCAACAAATCGTGATGTACTCTCTACGGCGGCGGGTTTAGTTATTTCAGCGCGGACCTTAATTAATAAAAAAGGAAATCGTTGGGGCTTAATAACTTTAGATGACAAGAGCGCCCGTATTGATGTACGCTTGTTTCCTGAACAGTTCGAAATGTACCAAGAAATGCTTCAAGTAAACAATATCTTGGTAATATCTGGACAGGTCAGCTTTGATAACTTCTCCGGTGGCATTACAATGACCGCCAGAGAAATAAACACCATTGCTCAAGCGCGTGAAAAACGCATTAAAGCGATTAAAATGACGCTGAACATGGTGCAAATCGAGGCAGGTTTCTTCGATAAATTACAAAAAGTACTCGAACCTTATAAAATGGGAACGTGTCCGATCAAGGTTTATTACCAGCGCCCCGATGCGTTGGCTCAATTAACCCTAGGGATCGAATGGTGTGTTACGCCGAGCGACGACTTAATTCATAAGTTATCACTCATGGCGGCACAAGATGTAGAACTAGAATTTAACTGATTAGGTAGTTTAGAGCATGAGCCTCAATTATCTTGATTTTGAGCTTCCGATTGCAGAATTAGAAGCAAAAATTGAAGAATTACAAAGCATAAGCCGCGCTGGCGAATTAGACCTTGAGTTAGAAGAGGAAGTCAGCAAATTAAAAGAAAAAAGCGCTAAGCAAAAAGAGGAAATATTCTCAAATTTAGGCGCTTGGCAAGTATCGCAGTTAGCGCGTCATCCGTTGCGTCCTTACACTCGAGATTATATCGAGCGCATTTTCACGGAATTTGACGAGTTTGCAGGCGATCGTACTTTTGCTAACGATCCGGCTATTTTAGGCGGTGTTGCACGTTTAGATGGCGAACCAGTAATGGTGATTGGCCAGCAAAAAGGGCGCGATACAGCTGAAAAAATTAAACGTAACTTTGGTATGCCAAAACCAGAAGGCTACCGCAAAGCGCTACGTTTAATGGAAATGGCCGAGCGTTTTAAAATGCCAATTATGACCTTTATCGACACCCCAGGGGCATACCCAGGTGTGGGCGCTGAAGAGCGCGGTCAGTCTGAGGCAATTGCACGTAACCTAAAGGTAATGGCGGCACTTAAAGTACCCACAATTTGTACGGTTATTGGCGAAGGCGGCTCTGGTGGTGCATTAGCCATTGGTGTTGGCGACAGAGTTAACATGTTGCAATACAGCACGTACTCAGTAATTTCGCCAGAAGGCTGTGCTTCAATTTTATGGAAAAGCGCCGATAAAGCACCACTTGCCGCAGAGGCAATGGGTGTAACTGCTGAGCGCGTTAAAGAGCTTGATTTAATTAATAACTTAGTTGAAGAGCCTTTAGGCGGTGCACACCGCAATTACGATGCAATGGCACGTAACTTAAAAACACGTTTAAAACGTGACCTTGCTGACTTACAAGCACTATCGCTTGAAGATATGCTTGATCAACGCTACAAACGTTTAATGTCGTTTGGTTACTGCTAATTAGCTAACCAACGCATTTATTGTTAAAAAAGGCCGCTTATGCGGCTTTTTTGTTTTAAAATACTGCAAACATTAAATTTATAGCGTATCCATGCAAGCATCACCTATTTATCAGCACGTTAAACACGCCCTTGAGCACTTTTTTAAGCACCAGCAATATAACTTTACGGTGGCGCTTTCGGGGGGCGTGGATTCGGTGGTATTGCTTCATGTAATGCACTTATTAAAACAAGCACAACCAAAGCTAAACGTAAACGCGATTTATGTTAATCATGGTTTAAGCCAATACGCGAATGACTGGCAGCGCTTTTGCCAAAACTTGTGCGCTGAGCTAAATGTACCGTTTAATGCCGCGCAGGTAACAATAAACCCGCAAACACGAACAAGCCTTGAAGCGCAGGCACGTGAGGCGCGTTACAAAGCACTTGATGAGCTAAGCCCCGCGGGCAGTGTTATTTTGCTGGGTCAGCATTTAAACGATCAAATAGAAACATTTTTACTGCGGTTAAAGCGCGGCTCTGGCTTAAAAGGATTAGGCGCAATGCAAAAAATGCGTGAACTACAAAGCGGGCGAATATGCTACAGGCCGCTTTTAAACATAACGCGCAGTGATATAGAGCAATTTGCCACAGAGTTTAATATTACGCACATTACTGATGACTCAAATACCGATGAGCGTTTTGATCGTAACTTTTTACGTGCACGTGTAGTGCCTGAACTGGCAAAACGTTTTAAAGGTTTTGAGCACTGTGCTGGGCGCAGCATTGAGTTACTACAGCAACAACAAGCGCTACTTGATGAGTACACTGAACTTGATTTAAAACAAAGCGTAAACGCCCATCAAGCACTGAGCGTTAGCCCACTAACCACCTACAGCAACGTGCGCATAACCAATGTGGTTCGTGCGTGGCTTAGCTTATTTACCCAAGTAATGCCCTCACAAAAGCAACTTTTGCAAATAATTAACCAAGCCATAAATGCGCAGGCTGATGCGCAAATGCAAGTTGATTTAAGCGAAGGGCAAATACGACGCCATCAAGGGTATTTGTATTTTGTTACACCACACACGCTATTAGCCGATGAAGCGCTAACGAGCAATGAGCTTGCGCTTAATGATGGGCGCGTATTAATAAAGCAATCAGGTAAAGGCCTACGTGCCCCTTTACCAAACGAGCAAGTCACCGTGCGCTTTAATTGTAATAGTGCGCGTATAAAGCCGTTAAAAAAGCCAGGCAGCAATACGCTTAAACACTGGTTTAAAGATGCAAAAGTAGCCCCGTGGCTAAGGGAGCGTGTGCCTTTAATATTTTATAACGACGAGCTTGTGCAAGTTGTTGGTTATTTTGTAAGTGAAAAACACCAAGACGAAAACGGCATTTTTTGGGAGTGTAAATAAATGAAAGATCAGCCACATGTAGGCTTATCGCTAGTTAGCAAAGCGCCAATGGGTATGTTAATAACAGCGTTGGTTGCTGTTATTGCCAATGTATTACTAGAGCTTAATATTATTACGTTAGGTTATGCCGTTGTGGGCGGGGTGATATCGGCGGTATTACTGCTTGCCTACTGGTTAGGTAAAGGCGGGTTATTTTTTATTTTAGGCGTTAGTTTACCATTGGTTTTAGTGTTATTTACCCCGCTTGCAAGCATAACAGCATTGCTTAATTTAGTGAGCGGCTTCTTTTTTGGCTTTTGTGCGGCCTTGTTTGTTTATAAATTACTGGCTAATAAATAATTAATTTGTAATAAAAAAGCTTAGCGGGGGAAGCTAAGCTTTTATAAATAATACAGTTAAGCAAATACTAATATGCTTTTGCACAGTTGCGCCCAGAGGCTTTTGCCTTATATAAGCCTTTATCGGCTCTTGCAAATATTTCTGTTTCGCAATCTTGGCTATTGGCTAGGGTAAAGCCAATGCTGGTGGTTACTTTGTATTTAGACATTAAACTTGAGTTTCTGACTAAGCGCATAATGCGTTCAGCAACCACTTTGTTTGTTGTAAATTCGGGGTCTTCAATAATCAGCGAAAACTCATCGCCACCAAATCTAAACACGGAGTCGGTGCCGCGTATACTGCTACAAAGTACCTGCGAAAATTCTTTTAAAACATCGTCACCTACTTTATGGCCATAGTTGTCGTTTACTTGCTTAAAGTTATCTAAATCAAGCAGCATTAAACTAAAAGGGCGCTGGTAACGGCGGCAGTTTTCGAGCTTTTGCGATAACATGTCATTAAATTGGCTACGGTTATTTAACCCAGTGAGCGCATCTTTTGTGGCAAGTTTTAACACTCGGCTGTACATCATTGCGTTACGCAGTGGGTACACAAGGGCGCTGTGTAGGGCACGTAATTTGTTTTCAATCGCTTTACTAATAGGGTATTGGCTAAAGTAAATTAGCTGTCCTAAGTGCTCGCGACCAATAGCTAAATCGTAAGAGTACGGGCTAGTGTTCGTGTTGCTATCTGAGGTTTGTGCAGTGCCGAGCGTTGATTGAAACTGCAGCCCTGAAAAGTTAAGTAGCTGTTTGGCAAATTTTGCATAAATAGCCAATACATCTTCTATTACTAGGCTTGTTTGTAGCTCGGTAACTAAATCGTGCGTTGCCGCTGTTTCGTTTGTGTGTGTTTGCTCTGCCGAAAACGGCAAAAAATCGCCGCGCCCAGACACGCGTTGTGTCAAAATATGGACATTTTCCATTAAAATCTTCCCCCAGGGTGTTACTTTGCAATAACTAAGCTATTTTTATGCCATATTTTAAAATTGCTTGATAAACATATGGTTGCTATATTTAAAGTTCATTCCGTAGTTTAATTGACGCTGGAGGCCGAATTTGCAAAGTATAAACGCTCAAATTTTTGGCTTGTTAGTGGCGGCGGTGCTTTTTGTATGGTTTTTTAAGCGCATTGGCTTGCCGCCTATTTTGGCGTATTTAGCAACAGGCGTTTTAGCGGGCAGCCATGGCATTGGTTGGCTTGCTCAATCTCACGAAATTGAGTTTATTGCTGAGCTGGGCATCGTATTTTTATTGTTTAGTTTAGGGCTCGAGTTTTCTATATCGCGGCTAATGGCCATGCGCAATATTGTGTTTGGACTGGGCTCGTTACAAGTTGGTGTTACCAGCTTGCTCTTCATTATTATTTTATATTGCTTAAATTTTAGCTTACTCACTAGCTTTACCATTGGCACAATTATGGCGCTTTCTTCAACCGCGGTGGTGGTTAAGCTATTAAAAGAAACTGGCGAACTAAACCAGCGCCGTGGGCAGCTGGCGGTGGGCGTATTACTGTTTCAAGATATTGCCGTTGTGCCCCTACTTATTATTTTGCCATTGTTTGCCTCAAGCGATTCGCAAAGTATTAGTTGGGCGCTGGCATTTGCGCTTACAAAAGGCGCGTTTGTGTGCTTATTACTGTGGGCGATTGGTAAATGGGTGCTGCCTAAAGTATTTAAAGAAATAGCGCAGGTACGAACCGATGAGCTGTTTGTGCTTACCACAATTTTGGTGGCGTTATTTGCCGGCTTTTTAACTTACATGTTTGGTTTATCAATGGCCCTTGGGGCATTTTTAGCCGGCATGATGCTAGGAGAGAGCCATTACCGCCATCAACTCGAGGCTGATATTAGGCCATTTCGCGATATATTAATGGGGCTGTTTTTTGTAACTGTGGGGATGCAGCTCGATATTTTATTTGTGCTTTCGCATGGTTTTGTGATTATTGGTGCTTTATTTGGCTTGTTAATATTAAAAATTACCGTGCTGGCATTAAGTGCCAGATTAATGCATGAGCGCAATCAAGACTCGCTAGCCTGCGGCGTTATGCTGTGGCAAATGGGAGAATTTGGGTTTGTGCTTATTGCTTTGGCAAGTCAGCATGAGTTGCTCAATTCAGAGCAAGCGTCGTTTTTAATTGCCTTAGGGGTGCTTTCGATGGCGCTAACCCCGTTTTTAATTGATAAAACCCCACTAATTTTAAAGCAATTAGGTATTTTAGATCACCCCAGTATGGCGAGGGAGAGCGAGCCTAAAAGTAGCACCTTATATAACGATCACGTGGTTATTTGTGGCTTTTCACGCGTAGGACAAACAATAGCGCGATTTTTAAAACCCGAAGCCATAGATTACGTTGCCATAGAAAGTAACCCTATTTTAGTACAAGAGGGCAAAGCCGCAGGTGAGCCAGTAATATTTGGCTATGTAAAACAAAAAGATATTTTAAAGTGCGCAGGGGTAGAGCGAGCACGCCTAGTGATTATTACCTTTACAGAGCTTGAGCATGCACACGTGGTAATAGACGCCATAAAGCAACTTGCACCCAACGTTAAAATACTAATAAGAACCCGCGACGACAGCCAATTAAACAACTTAAAAGAGTTGGGGGTTACTGAGGTGGTGCCTGAGTCGTTAGAGGCAAGCTTAATGTTGGTTTCGCATGTGTTGTCGATGTCGGGCGTACCGATGACACGCATTGTACGCCGTATTAGTAAAGAGCGCCGTAATCGCTACCCGCTTATGCAAAGTTTTTACGCCGGTTACTTTAAAGACAACGAAGAAACCTCCTCTGAGCGCTTAGAATATTTGCACGTAGTTGCGTTGCCAGATCAAGCCTATGCGGTGGATAAAACAATAGATGAGCTTAACTTATCTAAACGCCGCGTGACTGTAAAAGCTTTGCGCCGAGAGGGGCAAGAAATAGACGACCCATCAACCAGCACCACATTGTGCGCAAACGATGTACTGGTATTGCAAGGTAAGCCTAGGCGGGTTGAGCGAGTAGAGCATTACCTACTCGATGGGCTTGAATAAAAAATGCATTTGATGTTTTTTACTGACATATATGCAAGTTATTAAAATAACGCAGAGGTAGTTATCCAGCTCAGTTAGTTTCAAAGCTTACTCTGCGATTAAATAGTCCAAAGAACAGGTTTTAAGGCCAACACTAGCTAGTCGAGCTCTAAAAATTGGCGTATTTCGGGTAGTTTTTTCATGCCATCTTCATAGCCAATTTGAATTAGGTGCTGAGTGTAGCGTTTTTCAAACAACAAATAGCTGGTTAAACTCGATTGCGAATGTTTTTTTACCCCAATTGTGCGCAGCAGCAACTTAATTGCCCACGGCATATCGCTGTAGTATTGCGCGGCAATATCGTTAAAGTTTTTTGATGGATTAATAATACAGGTTTCTATTTGTTTCAGCTCTTGATGTTTGTCGCGCGCCGGAAGCAGCCCTAAGGTGCGATTTACACGCTCAAGGCGCTCAAGGTCGGCTTGCATGGTGTCGCTAAATACACTGTCGAGTAAATGCCCAGCAACCGCAGAAAGCCCAGGGTAGTGGGGCGAGTAACCCGCCGGATGCGACTCTTTTGGTTGGTCTACCCCTATAATAAATATTTTTTCGGCCCCTAAATGAATAGACGGGCTAAGCGGTGAAAGCTGGTGAATGGAGCCATCGCCAAAATAGTGGTTAAATACATTAACACTTGGAAACACCATAGGAATGGCGCTTGATGCCATTAAATGCTCAACGTTAATGCGCATAGGGCGACCTTCGCGCTTGGCACGTTGCCAAGGTGTTTGTGTGTTTGACTGAAAAAACGCAACAGAGTCACCAGTTGTATAGCTTGAAGCGGTAATAGAGATCGCTTCTAAATAATTACGGTGTAAATTACGTTCAATGCGGTGCAGGTCTAAAATTTCGTTTAATAAACCGCGCAAAGGGCGGTTATTTAGCAAACTGCCTGGCGGGTGGTTTATGTGCTCAGACTGAAAACTGGTTAAAATATTGCGCGCAATATGGCCAAACACACTTAAAAAGTCGCTTTTGTAGACCATAGACGTTGAAAAGTTTTTCCAAACAGACTCAAGTTTACGCACGGCCAAATGTGCACACGAGGCATAACAGGCCAAAGCTGCAGAATTAATCGCGCCTGCAGAAGTGCCGTTAATAATTCTAAATGGCAAAGGCGCGGTGCGGGGCATACTATGAGCAAGCGCTTTAAGCACGCCCACTTGATAAGCAGCGCGAGCGCCACCACCTGTCAGTAATAGGGCTATTTTAGGTTTATGTGGGTCAACTTGCTGGATTTTCATAGTGGTTTTTGAACTGCTTAACGTCTTTTCTTTATTTATCAACTTTAAGTCTTTAAGCTAGAAGAATCAAAGAATAACTGAGTTACTATGGCTCGTTGTTCTAATTAGTAAGTGTAGGTTTATGTTGTAAAGCCTATATTTAAAGTAGTAGTGATTACCGATAGTGAATTTTTTCCACTCAGCGTACTCTGAGTAATATGCATTTAAATTTATGGAGTTTGTATGTCAGATAAACCAGAAGCGTCAGATGTTCAAAAACGTCCGCCTAAAAACAATTTTTTATTCGCCGTTATTATTTTAATTATTTTAGTGTGTGCCGCTGCGTTCGTCCTGCTATCGCCCACTGACGAGCCAGAAACTCGCACAGAGGTAGAGCAAACACCAAAAGAACAGCCAGTGATGGAGTTAAAGCCAGAAAACGACCCTGTGGTAGATGCGCCATCAGTTAAGCCTGAAAAGCCAGCAGAGCTAAGCGTGCCTGCTCAGCGCCCAGCTGAGCCAGAGCCGGTTGTAGAGCCATTACCAACGCTTGATGAAAGCGACACCGTAGTGGTTGCCAAAATGGATGAATACCTAAGCGACTCGGTAATGAGCCTAATGGTAACCGACGATGTAATTCGCCGTGGCGTCGTATTTATAGACAATATAGCCAAAGGCAAAATTGCTAAAAAGCATACGCCAGTGGTTAAACCCGAAGAAGAATTTAGCGTAAACGAAGGAGACATTTTAACAATTGACCCTAACAGCTACGAGCGCTATACACCGTATGTAAAAGTATTTACGAGCATGAGCGCCGCCCAAGCTGTGCGTATGTACGAGCAATACAAGCCATTAATTAACAACGCGTACAGTGAAATTGGTTACGGCGATGATGAATTTAATCAAACGCTAGAAGATGCTATTGAGTTATTACTTGATACACCGGAGCCAGAAGGCGAATTACCGCTACTGCGAGACTCGGTTACTTATCAGTATGCGTTTTCTGAATGGGAGCAATTACCGGCTGCACAAAAGCAGCTGTTACGTATGGGCCCAGAAAACATGAAAAAAGTAAAAGCAGCACTGCGTAAAATTAAAGCCGAGTTAGAGCGTAATTAATAGGCATTAAAGGCTGTTTTTAGCTGCGATTGTATATGAAGTATGCAATCGCACTTTCTTTTTTGATTATCCCTTGAATAACACACCAAAAGTAGAGATAATCCTTCCCGCGCCAACCAAGGCCCTCAATGGTAGTCTTATTGGTCCTCTCGCAACACTAGCAGGCGAACCTGGTCAGGCCCGGAAGGGAGCAGCCACAGTTTGTGACGTGTGTGCCGAGATGTGGCTGGTAAGACTGCCACCCAAATTCCTCATTTGGGTGAAAATACATTCCTTTTAAATTATTCCTTAGTGACACCGTTAAATATTTAATATTACGCGTATCGATTTTCCACTATTACCGCTCTACCTCATTTTTACATTCACACTGTTTTTATTATTGTCGTTTACTGCACTAGCAGATGAAACAATCACTATTTATGTAAAAGAATCAAATTACTTAATTAGCAACTTCAAAGCAAAACTCACATCTACTGAGCTTGGGAAAAAATTGCAGTCACTCAATGTTTCAACAGTAATACTCGATGTAGACTATTGCGCAGCTCCAGAAGCGTTGGCTAATGCCTATTTAGTTATCGCAAATGCTAAGCCTATGCTTAAGGATATTAAGTTAAATTTAAGTGGCAATCATAAAAAGAGTAAAAACACATAACACGCTTTTTGAGGGCGTTCACAAGTGTAAATTGCCAAATGTTTAGCACGCCCTATAACCTGCCTTCTAAGTGGATGGCTATTTGCACACCTTTCTTTTTAAATTAATTAGTTACCTGCGGCTATTCGCTTTTTGACAGGGGGGATTGTTTATCTGTTCCTGTTTTATTGCTGCTAGACAACCCTTGCCTTGTACGTAATAATGTAAAAATTACATTAATTTTAACATATAAAGTGTTAACAAAGTGCCCCAAGGTTGATTAATGCCGCAAAGAAGTAAGTGGACACTCGCTGTTTTATTAGGGTTATTAGGCGGGTTAGTAAATCTCTCGCCATTGTATTTTTTCGACAGCTCCGAATTTTTGTTTGGGCAATTGTTTGTTTTATGCAGCTTAGTATTTACTGGGTTGCGTTACGCGTGCCTAAGCCTTGCCATTGTTTCTGGTTTTTTATTTTATAGGTGGGGCCATTGTTGGCCGAGTATTGTGTATTTACTCGAGCTTTGTTGGCTTTATGCTTTTTGCTTACGCCGCTCTAAACCTATTCTTCCTCTGGGTAGCGTATTTTGGCTATGTATTGGTTTACCCTTTGTATGGGTTATAGGCCAATTTGTTATTGGCTTGGCCTGGTTAACGCTAATAGTAGCGATATCAAAGTACTTAATTAACGCGCTAATAAGCTTGGCGGTGGTTGATTTAGTTAGTGTATTTGTACCTTACGCTAGCCGTGCGTATCAGGGGAGGCCACTGGCAAAAATTTTAAGCTATGTGGTTAGTGTCATTATTATTTTAGTGGTATTGCTAACCAGTGTAATTTTAGTAAACGATCATCATGCGCGCTTAGAGTATGAAGTAAACGCTCAACTAAAAGAAAAAGCCGAGTCTATTAGCACGCAATTAAATGATTATTTAGCATTTCATAAAAACGCCATTGTTATGAGTAGCGACGCAATAAGTGTGGGCACTGCAAGCGATGTGCAGCTCAAACGATTAATGTCGTTATTTCCAGGCTTTACCACCAGCTTGTATGCAAACCCAGATGGCTTTGTAGAGCTTAGCTCGCCCAGCGATTTAATAGAGGGGCTTAGCCTTGCGCAGCGTAGTGTTAAAGACCGAGCATATTTTACTCAAGCTCAGCAGTTCCCTCTGGGCTATACCAGTGGCGTGTTTCAAGGTCGCGGCCTAGGTAACGAAGCCATAGTGGCGCTGTCGGCACCTATATACCGTAACAATACGTTTTATGGTGTGGTAGAGGGCTCGTTAAAGTTAGACCGCTTAGAGCGCTTTATACCTAACTTATTTGAGTACACGGGCGATTTAGTGGTGCTAGATGCACAGCAAAAAGTGGTATTTAGCTCCCTTGATGAATTTAAAATACTGAGCCATTTTAACGGTGAGGGCTTTAATACCAGTAATTTAGGTGATAAAAACCTATTTCGTTCAACCAAAAACGAGGTGTACCACAGCTCTAGGTACATTGATCCACAAAACCACTGGCAAGTTATTACCTTTTATAATCGTAAGCATTTAAGTATGGCGGTGGCAAAAGCTTGGCTACCCACTATTTTGTTAAGTGCGCTATTGATGCTTATGGTGGTTATTTTTATACACCAACTTGCTAATTTATTAGTGCAGCCAATTACTAGCCTAACTACGCTAATGCAAAGCTTTGGTAAAACCAAAACACATAAGTTTAATACAGACTCAAGCTGGCATGAGGTATTGCAACTACAACAGCAATTTGAATTACTAGCTAATGCGCTGCAGCGTTCAATAGAAAACCTACAAGCCTCTAATATCAGAAACCAAGGGTTAAATACCCAGCTGAGCGAATTTAATCAGCAGCTAGAGGGCAAAGTAGCAGAACAAACCACAGAGCTTAAAAAAGCGGTAAATAGGGCTAATTTAGCCAATGTTGCTAAGTCGCAATTTTTAGCCAATATGAGCCACGAGCTACGCACCCCTATGAACGGTATTTTAGGCATGGGAGAGGTTTTATTGCGCGATAATTCATTAACCGATGAGCAGCGGGAGCTATTAAACACGCAGCAAAAAAGCGCACAAAATTTACTGAAAATTTTAAACGATATTTTAGATTTTTCTAAAATAGAAGCTAACGCCATGGAGATTAGCCCTAGGGCGACTAACCTTGCGCCGTTTATTGCCAATATAAAGTCGTTGTTTTCTCCCATTGTAAGTTCTGATCACGTCGAGTTTATTGTTAGTCAAAGCGACAGGCTGCCAGATTGCGTAAAAGTAGACGACCTACGTTTAAACCAAGTCATTATTAACTTGCTCTCTAATGCGTATAAGTTTACCGAGCGTGGTTTTGTGCGCTTATCGTTTGATTACGAAAACGAGCAACTTTTAATAAGCGTAGCCGATAGCGGCATTGGTATCGAAAAAGATCAGCAGTCGTTGTTATTTAGTGAGTTTACGCAAGCAGATGTAGGTGTGGCACGTAAGTATGGTGGCACAGGGTTAGGTTTAGCAATTAGCCAAGGGTTAATTAAAAAAATGCAGGGTGAAATTACCCTCAACAGTGAACCAGGCAAAGGCAGCGTACTTAAATTTTACGTAAGTGCACCTAAAGCACAGTCCAACAAACCAGAGCCCGTTAAACAGCCGAAGTCGTTGCCTAATTTAAGCGATAAAACACTTTTACTGGTTGAAGATAACCCCATTAACCGCCAAGTAATTGCAAAAATGCTAGAGCCTACAAAGGTAAACTTAGTGATGGCAACCGATGGCATAGAAGCGCTAAAAGTACTTGAAGGTAATCGCTTTGATTTAATTTTAATGGATTGCCAAATGCCTAATATGGATGGCTATGAGTGCACCCAAACAATACGGGCTAACGAGGTAAACACAAAGGCACATGTGCCCATTGTTGCTATTACCGCAAACGCCTATGAAGATGATAAGCAGCGCTGTTTGAGTGTAGGCATGGATGATTTTGTTTCTAAACCTGTAAATACACAAGGGTTGTACGAAGTAATCGCGAGGGTGATAAACGCCCATTAGTGCAGCGTTTATCACCATAACAAACTTTAAATAAAATCGAGGGTGAGCAACAAGCGTTGCTCGTTTGCAGCCACCGGTGGCGAGCGATGTACAAGCCCTGCGCCTTCGTTTTCATCCCAGTACTCGCCTTTAAGTAGCGCAACATCGCCTTGCTGGAGTTGATTAATATTAATTAGGCTTTTAAATAAGCCAGACTCTTCATCAGGCTTACCTAAATTACCAGTTCCAAGCTTTGAGCGGTCTACATCGCTGTGATTTAACCACTGCGTTGCAACGCCTTGGTAAGTTGTCACTAATCGGCACGGAATTTTGTCTACATGAAAACGCGGGCACATAGGTTTATCTAATATTTTTAGTCTTAAACCGGCGCGTTTTAAATCAAATAGGCAGCAAAACATTTCAACTAATAATGCTATGTCTTTACACAGCGCATGAGTTTCATCGCGGTTATTATCATCTGGTTTAAGTGCAGTAACTAACTTATCAAACGCATCATCGGGTGATACCGCAAGCTCAAGTGGTTTTATGGCATTAGTGCTAATGAGTGCTTTAACGGCATTTGTTAATGCTTGTTCAAGGTCTCTTTGCCAAATAACGATGTTAGTGTTTTGGTCATAAATGTGTGGCAATATATTGGCGTTACGTTCTTTAGCTGCTCTTCGGTGGAGTTGCTCAGTGGGTTTTATTTGCGCCGTTATTGGAGCTAGGGCATTCATTACACTTCCTCCCAAATAGGAAACGGGTCGTTATAGGTTTTCCAAAAAACTTTACCTTTAAGCACGGCTTCTTCTGGCAGTAGGCAGTCATCAAGCGCCTCAATCATGGCTTGTTTATTTAACGACTGACCAATAAATACAAGTTCTTGACGCATATCACCAAAGGGCTCTACCCATTTACTGTTTATATCAGCAAGTAGCTCGGGATCTGTGGGCCAGTCTTTTTTAGGAATTGCTTTATAAAACATGCCAGCAAACCCGTAATGAGCTATACCGCCGGCTTGGCTCCACTGCGCGCAAAATAAAGGGCGCGTTGCGAGCCAAAAATACCCTTTAGAGCGAATGAGCTTGCCAAATTGCTCGGTGTTGTGCAAAAAGTGATAAAACTTTTCAGGGTTAAATGGGCGGCGCGCCGTATAATTAAAGCTGCTAATACCATACTCTTCGGTTTCGGGAATGTGTTCACCACGCATTTCTTTAAGCCAACCCGGCGCTTGTTGGGCGCGTGCAAAATTAAATAAGCCCGTGTTTAGCACTTCGTTAATATTAATATTGCCGTTTGATATAGGAATAATGTTAGCTTGAGTATTAAGCGTATTTAAAATGGCAATAAGCTTATTGAGCTGTTCATTGGTGACTAAATCAGTTTTGCTAATTAAAATAACGTCGGCAAATTCAACTTGATCAACAAGTAGGTCGGCCACGCTTCGCTCGTCGTCTTCTCCTAACGATTCGCCAGTATCTTGTAAATCGTTTGCTTGTTCGTAGTCGGTTAAAAAGTTAACCGCATCAACCACGGTTACCATGGTATCGAGGGTGGCAACATCAACAAGAGAAACCCCGTTTTCGTCGGCAAAGGTAAATGTTTCGGCAACCGGTAGAGGTTCTGAAATGCCTGTTGATTCAATGACGAGATAATCAAAACGGCCATCTTTGGCAAGTTTACCCACTTCAACAAGTAAATCTTCTCGTAGTGTGCAGCAAATACAGCCGTTGCTCATTTCGACGAGTTTTTCGTTGCTGTGATTGAGCGACACATCGTTTTTAATTGTGGCTGCATCTATGTTTATCTCGCTCATATCGTTGACTATAACAACCACTTTTTTTCCTTGTCGGTTATTAAGAATATGGCTAAGTACGGTTGTTTTACCTGAGCCTAAAAAGCCTGATAACACTGTGACGGGCAGTTTATTGATCATTTAATTTTACTTACTAATAGGTATTTGTTGGTATGTTATATTGTATCAATTGAGTTTTCTAGCACTAGCATGACTTTTTAAATGGTTTGTATGTAATGCTCAGCAGAAGAATAAGCAGACACTTTTGCAAATACAACAAAGCTATTTTGTGTTTTTTGCTATTTTTTGAATTTATATAGCTGCGCTATTATGAGCGCCATCAAACTTAGGAGGCATTATGACGTTACTTTTCTCACCCATAGAACTTGCAGGTAAAACTTTAAAAAACCGTATTGTTATGCCACCAATGACTCGCTCGCGCTCAACGCAGCCTGGCGACATTGCCAATGATTTAATGGCCACTTATTACGCGCAGCGAGCAAGTGCTGGGTTAATAGTAAGCGAAGGCACACAAATAAGTGAGCTGGGTAAAGGCTATGCCTGGACACCAGGTATTTACACAAACGAGCAAGTCGCAGGTTGGCGCACGGTGACCAACAAAGTGCACGATGCTGGTGGCGTTATGTTTGCGCAGCTTTGGCATGTAGGGCGCGTAACTCACAGCGATAACACAGGCGGTGTGCAGCCTATATCCGCATCGGCCATTGCTGCAAAAGACGTAAAAGTATTTGTAGATACTAACGGCGAACCTGGCTTTGTTGAGACTCAGTTACCGCGTGAAATGAGCAAGCAAGATATTGAAAATGTACTAGCCGAATTTCGCCAAGCGGCTAAAAATGCACTAGACGCAGGCTTTGACGGCATAGAGCTACACGCCGCTAACGGGTATTTAATTAACCAATTTTTAGACTCGCAATCAAATGCCCGTACTGATGAATATGGCGGCAGTGTGCAAAATCGTTTGCGTTTTTTAACAGAGGTCGTAAATGCAGTAAGCGATGAAATTGGTAGTCAAAAAGTAGGTGTAAGACTTGCGCCACTTACCACGCTTAACGGCACGGTTGATGATAACCCAGAGCAAACATATTTAGCCGTTGCTCAAGCACTAAACGACGCTGGCGTGGGCTACATGCACATTGCTGAAGCCGACTGGGATGATGCCCCTTTAATGAGTGTTGAGTTTAAACAGGCTATTCGTAAAGCGTACAGCGGCGTATTAATTTATGCAGGTAAGTACACTAAAGAGCGTGCCGATGAAGCCCTAGCACAAGGCTGGGCCGACATGATTGGCTTTGGTCGCCCGTTTGTGTCTAACCCAGATTTACCGGCACGTTTAAAGCAAGGTAAACCGCTAAATAGCCACAACCCCGACACCTTATTTGGTGGTGCAGAGCAAGGCTATACCGATTACCCAACCGCTTAATTATTTATAAATAAAGTATTTTAAGGGCTGCATGTATGCAGCCCTTTTTTATGCTGGTAAATCAATAGCTTTAACTTGAGCTAATACCAATTCGCAAAATAGATCACTTAATTAAGCGGATTGATATAACAATAAAAAGCGCGTAAGTTAAATAGCTTACCCATTTTAAAAACATAAAAATAAAAATGAAAACCAAAGAGATAGAGCAACTCGCGTTATCAGACTCTGAAACCAAAGACGTGATCACTCCGTATGCCTTTAAAATTGACCAAGCGTTATTAGGTATTCCATTAGCGAGTCCAATTAAACGTGCATTGGCGATGACTATTGATGTCACTTTAATATTTATGGCCGCTAAGTTAAGCGCCACTTTAATTGCCTTTGTGGCTGCCATGGCTTTTTATAAAGGCACTGCGCAGCAATATCTTCCAAAAATGTCGTCGTTTTGGCGCAGAGCCTTAAAGCTTTTTGCCGCGAGTTTTTTATTTGTAAGTTCATTAACCGTACTCTCGTTAGCAATTGATTTTTTTGAAGGCGATACCGTTATACAAACACCTCAAATAGAAAAAACACAGCAAAACGATGAGCTAAGCGAGCATGATAAAGCAATAATACGCACTTATTTAACACAAACAGACGGCGATAAAAACTGCGATGATGCTTGCCAAAGCGTTGCACGAGCTAATTTAGTTGGCCAATTACCAGCGCTTGCTGAAATGCAAAACGTAGGAGGGATTGAAGTTACGCGCACATTATTGCACTTAATGGCCATATCTGATGATGAGCCCGTTGCGGCAGATGATTTTAAAAATAATGAGACAGAGCTAGAAAGCATTTCGGGCGAAGTAACTCATAAAAGCAATATCACTGAAAAACCTGAAACTAAAAGCGAGCAAACCAAACCTGTCACCAGCATTTTGCAGTGGGGTAAAGGCATTATTCAAGACCTAGGCCTTGGTTTTGGTTGGGCGGCCGTATACTTTACGTTGTTCTCGTTATTATGGGGCGGGCAAACCCCTGGTAAAAAAGTATGTAATATTCGGGTGGTTTCACTAAATGGCGAGCCACTAGGTATGCTTGATTGTTTTGGCAGATACGGCGGGTACGGC
This sequence comes from Pseudoalteromonas sp. P1-11, assembly GCF_001399995.1. NCBI lineage: Bacteria > Pseudomonadati > Pseudomonadota > Gammaproteobacteria > Alteromonadales > Pseudoalteromonadaceae > Pseudoalteromonas > Pseudoalteromonas sp. P1-11. The sequence goes on along the minus strand of NZ_LJSP01000002.1, from coordinate 466,312 downwards.
GCAGGTTTTGCAACAGGTTTATTAGGCTTTTTACAAGTGTACTGGGACCCAAACAGGCAAGCTATTCAAGATAAAATATCAGCGACTGTGGTTATTCAGGGCAACTTGGATCAACCTGTGAATGTTGAAACCGTTGTAGAAGCAGTAAAATATTAGTACTGATTATCATAACTTAATAAAACTATAGGTATATCTATTTGGAAGTTTTACTTGAAGGATTAAATAATGAAAATGAAAGTAATCATTTTTTGAGATCTTTATGGGCAAGTATCAGGGAGCACTTTGGTAAGTGTGATTGGCATTACTCACCGTATAAAAAGCTAGGTTCTAAAAAAATAATTTTAGGACGTATGAACTATAAAGCTAAAGGTTCTTTTGAGGTTTCGGTCAGGTATAGACAAAAAGGAAACTTAGTCGCGGTCATGTTTTCTGATTATATCGAAGATGATGAAATTAAAAGCGACCAAAAATTATTAAAGAACTAGTTAAAAATAGTTTAGATTATAAAAAACTGATTTCTAAATTTAGCTTTAGTATTTCTCTAGAAGTTATTAGGGGGTCTATTGCCGCATACTCAGGTAAAAGCTTTGTTTTACAACCAACAGGTAATAGTTCAATTGAATTGATAGTCGATATTGATGGTTATGATGCGAAAGATGCAGAAGCTAAAGCATCAGAAAAAATTAAAACGGTTATTGAAATTTTAACTGTTAGTACAAACTGTTTGATTATTCGAGATACACAAAATGACAATGTGGACTTCCCATCATTTTCTAGTGTTGAAATTAATAAATACTCTAGAGATGTAAGTTGGATTGATGTTAAACCATTAGCTGATGGCTTAGTTCAAATCTCAGAAAAAACCTGCTTTCTTATTGATTACATACTGAATAATGATATTTACTCTTATGAAATTCAATTACTCTTGAATTCGTATGCACATTTTTCATCAGGCAGAGCTTTAGATTCATTTACTCTAGATACATATTACCCAACTCAGAGAGTAGGAAAGGCAAGTGATGAGGTTTTTATCGACTTTCAGAGCGATTTAAGGTTCTCTAATGCAGCTAGACTTCATCCATCATCAAGTGAAGATGCAATGATACATTATATGTCTTCACTAGAGACCGTTTCGTTGATTGGAGTGCCGAAGAGTAAAAAGTGTGATAGTTGTGGTCAACAAGCATATTCAATCTCAGAGAGAGTGAGGAGTTATGTGGAAAAAGATAACACTAATGAGCCATTAGCTAAAATAATTAATTCATATTACGGTTTAAGGTCAAGATACCTTCACCAAGGAATTAGGTTTGTCGATAATTCATACTCAGGCAGTGCTACACCACTATTAGATAGTAATACAATGAGTAACGCTAGAGAGTATAACCAAGTTAGTCTGCTAAATTTAAGGGAATGGTGTAGCTACTTACTAAGGTTGTCTTTAGAAGAAATAGCTCTAGAAGCCAATCAAACACATTTAAAAATGTAGAGCTAAATACGTTGGCTCTACATCTTCAATAGCGAGCTTAACTTCTAAACCTAACCCCAAATCCACCAACTCCCAGCAGCAACACAACCCCCCACACAAAGATGTTTGCGTATTGGCTGTACACGCTGTCGCCTTGTATAAGCTTTATATCGGCTTTCATGGTCGCGGCTTCAAACTGTGGCATGGTTTGTTGAGTGTGGCTTATTGGGTCGTATACGGCGCTTACGCCATTGTTGGTAACACGTACCAGCGGGCGTTGTAACTCTAATGCGCGCATGCGGGCTATTTGCATGTGTTGTAATGGCCCAATGGAGTCACCAAACCAGGCATCGTTACTTACGGTAAACAGTAAGTCAGAGTCGCTTTGGTAATTACCGCGTACTAAATCGGCAAATACTATTTCGTAGCAAATGGCAGGTAGCAGATTAAATCCATTGGCGCGTAGGTTGTTTTGCACTCTATCGCCACGGGTAAATGATGACATAGGTAAATCAAACAATGGCGCTATAGGGCGCAGTATATCCTGAAATGGTACAAATTCGCCGATAGGTAACAACTGGTGCTTACGGTAGCGGTTTTTGTCTAGGTAGCGATAATGGCCGTGCTCGTCGTTGTGCTCTTTATTACCTACCACAATAAGGGTGTTGTAAATGGTTTTGGTGTCGAGCTGGTAGTCAACAATACCGGTAACTAATGCGGTTTTATTAAACGAGGCTGCGCTGTCTAAATTGGCTAAGTACGTGTCGGCAAGGGCTTCTATTTCGGGCACGGCGGCTTCGGGCCATACCACTAGGTCGGCATCCCAATGTGGGCGTGTTAGGTCTTGGTACTTGCTCATGGTGGTCCAAAACTCACTGGGTTCAAAGCGCAGGTGTTGTTTAATATTACCTTGTACCAATAAGGTCGACATTTCTTTACCTGAGTAGTGATTATTACCGGTATTTAATGCGCCAATAACAAGTAACGCTAAAGCGGCTGCGCTTATTAATGGGGTTTTAAAATCTTTTTGGGTGAGCCTGTAAAGGGCAAAACCAATGGCAATACAGGTAAGCGTTAAGCCAAATTCGCCAATATAAGGGGCAAGCAGCCTAAGCGGGCCATCTGTTTGTGTATAGCCAAAACTTAGCCACGGAAAGCCGGTCAGTAAGTGCCCACGTAAGTATTCACTAATGGCTATGGTGGCAATTAGAAGTGCCCCCATGCTTTTAGGGCCACTTGCAAAGCGAGTTGCAGCCCAAAACGCCAGCGCCGGAAACAGGGCTAAATATGAGCACAGTAAAGCCATTAACGAGAGCGATGCTATAAGCGGCATGCCGCCAAAGGTGGCAATAGATACATGCACCCAGCTAATACCCGCGCCAAACCAACCTAAGCCAAATATAAAGCCATATTTAGCAGCGCTTTTTGCGTGCGTTTTACCTGTGTTGTTTGGGTTAATACAAAAAATAATGGCGGCAATGCTAAAAAATGCGATGGGCCAAATTTGGTAAGGGGCGTAGCCAAAAGTTAAAATAAGGCCCGCAACCAGTGCGAGCCATGCTTTTTTATCTTTTACTAACAGGGTGAGTTTAGTTAGTAGTTTCTTCACTGTCGTTTTCATCAACCTTAGGAACGGTGACTTGCAGTTGTAAAATACGACGGTTATCAGAATTAGTTACTTTAAACTGATAGTCGTCTATTTCAATTGTTTCGCCGCGACTTGGCATATGGCCAAATGCGTGTAGTACCGTGCCGCCAATGGTATCGGCTTCATCGGTGCTGTAACCTGTTTTAAAGTACTCGTTAAAGTCATCTACAGGAGTGAGCGCTTGTACTACGTATACATGCTTAGCAAGTTGGCGAATATCTTGTTGATCTTCTTCTTCGTCGTGTTCATCTTCGATTTCGCCGACAATTATTTCAAGAATATCTTCAATGGTTACAAGTCCCGATACACCGCCGTATTCGTCAATGACAATAGCCATGTGGTAGCGTTGCTGACGAAATTCATTTAGTAGGGTGTCTACGCGCTTGCTTTCTGGCACTACCATGGCTGGGCGTAAATATTCGCGCAGTGAGGGTAGGTGCTCATCTTTATTTAAAATAAGCGGCAGCAAGTCTTTTGCGAGCAAAATACCTTCAACGTGGTCTTTGTCTTCACACACCACCGGAAAACGCGAGTGGGTGGAGTCGACCATCATGGGGATCAAATCTTCAAGGGGGCTGTCGACCTCAAGTGTGACCATTTGTGAGCGCGGGATCATTATATCGCGCACTTTAAGCTTGGATACACCAAGCACACCTTCAATCATTTCTTTGGTTTCTGGGTCGATTACGTCACGCTCTTGCGCGTCGGCAATTACTTCAACCAGCTCTTCTCTATTCTGGGGTTCCCCTTGCAACATTTGGGCTATGCGGCCCATCCACGTTTTGCCAGAAGAACCCTGGCTAGATTGCGAGTTATCGTCGCTCATTGCGTCTAAATGCTCCGTTAATTTAAATTTCGTCCCGGTATGGGTCAGCTATGTTTAGCTCTGCAAGTAATTGCTTTTCTATGCTTTCCATCTCAAAAGCGTCTTCACTCTTTATATGGTCAAATCCAAGTAAATGCAAGCATCCATGAATAACCATATGGGCAAAGTGGTCATGAAATGACTTTTCTTGCTCGATTGCCTCAGCTAATACAATGGCTGGGCAAATTATTAAATCACCTACTAATGGCAAATCAATGCCTGGCGGTGCTTCAAATTCGAACGACAACACGTTGGTTGGTTTATTCTTACCACGGTAGTCGTTGTTTAATTGTTGTGATTGGGCTTCATCGCTTATAACGATGCTCAGCTCCGACTCATCACGAAACTTGCTCAGGGCTTTATCGGCCCACAGTGCAAATTGTTCTTCGCTTGGGAGGTTGTCAAACTCACACGCTATTTGTAAATCTAATTCGGTGCTCACGGTATTACTCTTTAGTAGAAGGCGGCTGTTGAGCGGCAAGTTGCTCTTTGGCTTTTTGTTTTTCTATCCGCTTTAGTCGCTCGCTTTCGTCATTGCGCTCGTAGGCTTCGACAATACGTCCAACAACAGGGTGGCGAACAATGTCGTGCGATTGGAAAAAGTTAAAGCTAATTTCTTCAACATCGCTAAGTACTTCTATTGCATGGCGAAGGCCTGAGCGCGCACCGCGTGGTAAATCAACTTGTGTTATATCGCCCGTTATTACTGCTTTAGAGTTAAAGCCTATACGGGTTAAAAACATTTTCATTTGCTCGGCGGTGGTATTTTGGCTTTCATCTAAAATAATAAACGCATCATTTAGTGTACGGCCACGCATGTAAGCAAGTGGGGCAATTTCAATAATGTGTTTTTCAATAAGTTTTTCTACTTTTTCAAAGCCAAGCATTTCAAATAGCGCATCGTAAAGAGGGCGCAGGTATGGGTCTACCTTTTGGCTTAAATCGCCTGGTAAAAAGCCCAGTTTTTCACCGGCTTCTACCGCTGGGCGGGTAAGTAATATACGACGTATTTCTTGGCGCTCTAGGGCATCTACTGCGGCTGCAACTGCTAGGTATGTTTTACCTGTACCGGCAGGGCCAATACCAAAGGTAATGTCGTGATGCAAAATATTAGCAACATACAAACCTTGGTTGTCGTTACGCGGTTTAATTACGCCACGGCGGGTTTTAATAAACATTTCTTTGCCGTACGCACTTTGCGGCACTTCTTGTTCTAGGGCTTTTGATTCGGTAATGGCTAAATGTACGTTGTCGGGCTCTATTTCACCAATTTCGCCACGAACAGGTTGAGTATCAACATAAAGGTTTTTTAAAATTTCTACGGCCGCGGCACTTGAGTGCAGTTTACCTGTTACTTTAAAAAAGTTGTCGCGGTGGATTATTTCAACACCTAGGCGGCGTTCAATTTGTTTGATGTTTTCGTCAAACGGGCCACATAAAGAAGAAAGGCGTTTGTTGTCGGCAGGTTCTAAATAAATCTCTAATGTTTTTAACTGATTACTCAAAATTACTTCCTATTCGGGTGCGCCAGTAAGGGTTACTGGCGCAATGAATTTATACAACTACGGTACGAAAGTAGCTACGCCAATTTCGTTGGTTGTATCGATTTTTGGCTCAACGCTTGCAGCTTTTGTTAAAATAGCTGAAGGAGCAATATCACGACGTAAGTTCATTTCTGATTCTGTACGAATTAAATCGCCACGTAAAGAGTTTGGTAACGCTTCGGTAATACGTACATCAACAAACTGGCCGATCACTGTGTGTGGGCCAACAAAGTTAACTACACGATTGTTTTCGGTGCGGCCACGTAATTCCATTGGGTTCTTTTTAGAAGGCCCCTCAACTAAAATACGTTGCTCTGTATCAAACATTTGGCGGCTAATTTGTTGTGCCATTTGCGTAATACGGTTTTGTAGTAGGTATAAGCGCTCTTTTTTCTCTTGCTCTGATACGTCATCAGGTAAGTCGGCGGCAGGCGTACCTGGACGCGCACTGTAAATAAAGCTAAAGCTCATATCAAAGCCAATGTCGTTAATTAGGTTCATTGTGGCTTCAAAGTCTGTTTTGCTTTCACCTGGGAAACCAATAATGAAGTCTGACGACATGCTTAAGTTAGGGCGAATTTTACGCAGCTTACGTATTGTTGATTTGTACTCAAGCGCTGTATGGCCGCGTTTCATTAAATTAAGAATACGGTCTGAACCACTTTGCACAGGTAGGTGTAAGTGATCAACAAGCTCTGGTACATCAGCGTACGCATCAATAATATCTGGCGTAAACTCTACCGGGTGCGAGGTGGTGTAACGAATACGGTCAATGCCATCAATCGCTGCTACATAACGGATTAAATCTGAGAAGTAACAAATTTCGCCATCGTGTGTTTCACCGCGGTATGCATTTACGTTTTGACCAAGCAGGTTTACTTCACGTACGCCTTGCTCGGCAAGTTGCGCAACTTCTAATAATACGTCATCTAATGGGCGGCTAACTTCTTCACCACGGGTATAAGGTACAACACAAAAAGTACAGTACTTAGAACAACCTTCCATTATTGATACAAATGCAGACGGGCCTTCTGCTTTTGGCTCTGGTAAACGGTCAAACTTTTCAATTTCTGGGAACGAAATATCAACCACCGATGAGCCTTTGTCGCCTTGCACTTGTTTAATCATTTCTGGTAAACGGTGCAATGTTTGTGGGCCAAAAATAACATCAACAAACGGTGCGCGCTGGCGAATAGAGTCACCTTCTTGTGAGGCAACACAACCACCTACACCAATAATTAAATCTGGCTTGTCGTCTTTTAATAACTTCCAGCGACCTAATTGGTGAAATACTTTTTCTTGCGCTTTTTCACGAATTGAACAGGTGTTAAGTAAAATAACGTCGGCGTCTGCTGCTTCTTCCGTTAGCTGGTAGCCGTTGGTTGCATCTAAAAGATCAGCCATCTTCTGAGAGTCGTACTCGTTCATCTGACAACCCCAAGTTTTGATATGCAGCTTTTTGCTCATTGAAATATAGCCTCGTGTTCAATTCGGTAGTGGCACAAAAATGTGCTTAAAACGGGATTAAGGAGCAAGGTTGCTCACTTAAAGGACGCGTATTTTAGCTGGATACCCGCCCAGATCCAAGTATAGTTTTCATGTTTGTGATCTCAAATCAATACACAGGCAGTTTAATAGCGTGATAGTTATATACTCTCGCACTAATGCGGCGAGTTACGGTACAATCAAAACAGTTTCACGTATTAACCAAATGATGAAAAACATGACTCAAAACAAAGTGATTGTTGTAGGCGCAGGGATGGTCGGTGCGGCCATGGCCATAAAGCTTGCACAGCAAGGAAAATCAGTACAAATAATAGAAAAAAAACTGATTAACGCCGACGCCATTTTAGCAAGTGATCAGGTAGATATACGGGTATCGGCTATTAACCGTTTTTCAGAAAACCTGCTGGACGAGCTAGGGGCTATGCCTATTTTAAGGCAAAATCGATTAGCACCTTACACGCAGTTAGAAGCATTTGAGCGCGGTGGCGACAACCTATTATTTGATTGCGCCGATATTAATACTTCGCACTTAGGTCATTTAATTGAAAACAATTTAATACAAGCAAGCCTTTGGCAGCAGTTTGCGCATTATAATATTGAGGTTATTGAACAATCAGCACCTTTAAGCGCTATTGAGCAAGACACAACGTCAATCACCCTCATTTATAGCCATACCCGTTACACTGCTGATTTAGTTATTGCAGCCGATGGCGGGCAATCGCAGCTACGTGCAAAGGCAAATATTGGTGTAACAGGGTGGCAGTATCAGCAGCACTGCATGGGCGTGCTAATAAAGCTAGATGCGCCGCAGCAAGTAAAAACGTGGCAACAATTTACCCCTACAGGCCCGTTAGCCTTTTTACCTATGCAGGCGCCATACGCTAATTTAATTTGGTACGACAGCGCCAATACCTTACAAAACTTTAAAGGATTAACGGCTGAGCAAATTAAAGCGCATGTTTTAAATAAGTTTCCGCTTCTTGCAGGGGATTTTGAGGTACAAAGCCATGCGGTATTTCCGCTCACCCGTCAGCATGCAAATAATTACTCTAATGGGCGTTTGGTGTTAGTGGGCGATGCGGCTCATACAATTAACCCACTGGCTGGGCAGGGCGTTAATTTAGGCTTTCAAGATGTGGTAGCACTCGCACAGGCACTTGAAGACGCTGATGATATTGGTTGCCCGCTAAAACTAAAAGAATACGAGCGAAGCCGCCGTAAAGCCAACCTATTAATGATGAGCATGATGGATGCGTGTTACTTTGGTTTTTCTAACCAAATTACGCCACTAAAATGGGCACGCAGCCAGTTTTTAAAAATGGCTAACAATACCGGCCCTTTAAAAAACTGGGTATTAAAGTACGCCATTAGTGGGGAGCTTAATTAAATCCGCTTAAGTGATTGGCTAATTTAATGAATGCACGGCCAATCACTCCCTTTCTTATGCCACTTGGGCACCTGCATAGTTGTCACTATTAATTTATTCCGTTATTGCGTTTTTTTGCCATACTCAAACTACTAACCAATTAAAAGTTGTGTGTTTGTGGATAATTTTTTTATTTTTATACTCATTGTCGGCGCTTTGCTACTAACGCTGAGCATTGTGCCAACAATAAAAATTTGTAAAAAAACTAACCGTGTTTCGTGGATTTTGCTACTGGCGCTTATTTTTAGCTTTATAGTGGGTTATTGGTATGTACTTTATTATTTTGTAAATAACGATATTGCCGGATTTATTGCTATGAGCGTATCGCTAATTTTATTTGGCGGGGGCGCTTTTGTTTATTTAGTTATTCAGCTTAGTTATAAAAGTATTTTAAAAATAGACCGCTTTGCAAAACGTCAACGAACCCTTGCCGAAAACGACAGCTTAACCGGCCTCCCTAATCGAAAAAAGTTTTTTCAGGTGCTTAACAAACAAGTTAAGTACGAGCCTTCGTTTTATTTAATGCTTATAGATTTAAACCGCTTTAAATCGATTAATGACTCATACGGCAATAAAGTAGGGGATATGCTGTTAAGCATTTTTTCAAAAACACTCAGCCATAATATTGTGGGAATAGCCAAGCTGTACCGTTTAGGCGGCGATGAATTTGCACTTATTGTTGATAGCTCAGCCAATGAGGCAATTAATTTATGTATTGAAGCAATAAAAAAATCAACTAAACACCCATTTCATATTTACGAGCATAGCTTACGTGTACACGTGACTGTGGGAATAACAACCTTTGCGAATCACTCGTCGCACGCTAACGAGTTATTAAAGCAAGCAGACTTAGCACTGCATGAGGCTAAAGACACACAGCAACTGTATGTACATTACTTTGAGGCGCTGAGCACCCGAGCAAATGAGCTTTCAAATATGACCTCACGTATTAAGCACGCCATTAAAAACCACGAATTTGAGCTTTATTTACAGCCTATTTTTGATGCCAGAGCCGATGAAGTACATGGTGCAGAGGCATTAATACGCTGGCCGCAAAGTGATGGCTCATTTATTAGTCCAGAGGTATTTATTGGCATTGCTGAGCAAAGTGGGTTGATATTAAATATTTCTAAATGGGTGCTACTAGAAACAATAAAGCACTTAAAGGAGTTAAAAGCAGCTGGGTTTATAGGTTCGTTGCATGTAAACCTTTCTACTAAAGATTTAGAAAGCCCGGAGTTTTATGAGTTTGTTGAAGAACTAGTAAAGCATGACCCAACGCTAAGCGACGCAATTATTTTTGAAATAACCGAATGCGCCATGATGACAAACCTAGAAGCCGCCCGCACGATGATGCAAAAACTAAATAGCAGAGGGTTTGAATTTAGTGTAGATGATTTTGGTACTGGTTTTTCTTCTTTGGTATTACTGCGAGAATTACCAATAAGCCAAATAAAAATAGATCAGTCATTTATAAAAGACATGCTGACTCAAATAGCAGATTACGCGATTGTTGAATCGACATTGTTTTTAGCGACGCGACTTAATTGTAAAGTGGTGGCAGAGGGAATAGAAGATAACGATCTTAAACAAACATTAACGCTAATGGATTGTGATTATTTGCAAGGGTATTATTTTAGCAAGCCAGTAAACATTAATGAGTTTATACACAAATATGCAAATGAGGAAGAGTACAGGATAATATAGAAATTGGCTGGGATACCAGGATTTGAACCTGGGAATGCCAGGATCAAAACCTGGTGCCTTACCGCTTGGCGATATCCCAACGCTAAATTTGGAATAGTTTTAGTTCTAGATAAGAACATGGTGCGGAAGGAGAGACTTGAACTCTCACATCCTAAGATACTGGAACCTAAATCCAGCGCGTCTACCAATTCCGCCACTCCCGCATTTTCACTTTGAATAATCAAAGGAAGGTAGTTATTTTAAACTCTTCATTGAGCAACAAAAGAAAAATGGTGGCTAAGACGGGATTTGAACCTGTGACCCCATCATTATGAGTGATGTGCTCTAACCAGCTGAGCTACTTAGCCATCTCTTTTGTTATCACTTCATCGCTGAGTGCGGGGCGTATTATGCTGATATGACCCAAATCCGTCAACACCTTTTTTGCAAAAAAACACTTAACAGGGTTTGTTTGCAGGAAAATTAAGCTAAGAGGCTAAATTTTAATAAATTTGCTGTTTTTTTAACTGTAAATCAACTGTCAAAGTACACTAAGTAATAACAACTTAAAACCGTTAATATAAAAACTGCTGAGTATTTATGCAGTCGCTTTGTGATCAAGTTGTATTAAAACCGAGTTTATTGAGTATTTTAGCTATTGAATGAAGCTATGATACTTAATAACCAGGTTATGCAATCATTTTAAGTAGGCATAACTTGCGCTAGTTGCGTTAAAAATTACATATTAATCACCGCGTGGGGGTAGTTGGTAGGGTAATTTGCTTATTACTGATGCGTATTTCTCACGTTAAATAAAGTATTTAGCTTAGCTCGTGAGTATCAAACCAATCCGTAATAATACTTATATCATTTTTAGGGACTAAACGTGTCGCTATCTGTGTTAAAAAATTCTCATTCAGAACAACTAAATAGCGAATTTTCCTAGCTATCAACAGGTTTTTCTATCCCCAAAATAGATCGCTTAATTATGCTAATTGCTATAAAAAGCCAAAAGTAATTAAGGCCATTTGTCTTTTGGGATAAAACTTATTTAGATAAAGGCATAAAAAAACCCGCATTAAGCGGGCTTTTATAAACAGATTGTTTAGGCGTAATTATACGTTGAACAAGAAGTTCATTACATCGCCATCTTTAACAATGTACTCTTTACCTTCTTGACGCATTTTACCGGCTTCTTTAGCGCCACCTTCGCCATTAAAGGCAATGTAGTCGTCATAAGCAATGGTTTGTGCGCGAATAAAGCCACGTTCAAAGTCGGTGTGAATTTTACCAGCCGCTTGCGGCGCAGTTGCACCTACTGGAATAGTCCACGCGCGTACTTCTTTTACACCTGCTGTGAAGTAGGTTTGTAAATGCAATAGCTCGTAACCACCGCGAATAACACGGTTTAGGCCTGGTTCTTCTAAACCTAGGTCTGCCATAAATTCAAGCTTGTCTTCTTCATCTAGTTCAGAAAGCTCAGATTCGATTGCAGCACACACCGGGATTACTACAGCATCTTCAGACTCTGCAATAGCACGTACACGGTCAAGGTGTGGGTTATTTTCAAAGCCATCTTCAGCTACGTTAGCAATGTACATAGTAGGCTTAATAGTTAAGAAGTTAATTGAGCTAATTGCTGCTTTTTCTTCTTTAGTAAGCTCTAAAGAGCGAAGTGTTAACCCTTCGTCTAAGTGTACTTTAACTTTTTCAAGTACTGCATTTTGCTCTTTAGCGTCTTTATCGCCGCCTTTCGCTTTTTTAGCGTTACGGAAAATTGCTTTATCAGCGCTGTCCATATCGGCAAGTACTAATTCGGTATTGATAACGTCAATATCGTCAGCAGGGTCAATAGTACCTGCAACGTGAATTACGTTTTCGTCTTCAAAACAGCGAACTACATGGCCAATTGCATCCGTTTCACGAATGTTTGCTAAAAATTGGTTTCCTAAACCTTCACCTTTTGATGCGCCTTTTACTAAACCAGCAATATCAACAAATTCCATACTGGTAGGTAGAATACGTTGAGGATTTACAATTTTTGCTAGCTCGTCTAAGCGAGGATCGGGTACCGGTACTACACCTGTGTTAGGTTCGATGGTACAAAAAGGAAAGTTAGCGGCTTCAATACCCGCTTTAGTTAGTGCATTAAAAAGCGTTGATTTACCAACATTAGGCAAGCCAACGATGCCACATTTAAAACCCATAGTAAGATACCTTGTTAAGATTCGTTTAAACGATTATGGTTTAAAAGAATGTAGTCTGTTTTGTGCTTTTAACACACCATCTTTTGCAAGTATTTCCATACAACGAACTGCTTCATCAACCGCTGCATCCATTTTTTCTTGGTCTTCTTTGGCTGCTTTTCCAAGCACCCAACCGGTAACCATTTCACGATGCCCTGGATGACCGATACCTATGCGTAAACGCATAAAATCTTTTTGGTTTGCCATTTTTGCAATAATGTCTTTTAAGCCATTATGACCGCCATGACCGCCACCTTTTTTAAGTTTGGCAACGCCTGGGTCTAAATCCATTTCGTCATGGGCAACAAGTATGTTTTCCACGGGGATTTTGAAAAAATTGGCTAAACTACCGACCGCTTTACCACTTAAGTTCATGTAGGTGGTGGGGATCAATAATTTGAATTCTTGGCCTTGGATGATCACTTTGCCAGTTAGGCCGTGATATTTAGGATCGTGTTTGAGCGTGCAGTTGTAGCGTGCTGCGAGTTCTTCAATGAACCAAGCACCTGCATTGTGGCGTGTGTTTGCGTATTCGGGGCCTGGATTAGCCAGGCCCACAAGCATTTGAATAGAATTCAAGGTGCAAGACCTTAAATATTATTCAGCAGCGTCTGAAGCTTCTTCTTCAGTAGGAGCTGCTTTGTTAGCTTTGATTGTAACTACTGACAGGTCGTGGCCTTCGCCTTTACCTAGTTCAACAGACTGAACACCTGAAGGAAGTTCAAGGTCAGAAATGTGAACTGAATCACCAACTACTAAATTAGAAACGTTAACTTCAACGAATTCTGGAAGTGCTTTAGGAAGACAAGAAATCTCAACTTCAGTTAACTGGTGAACAACAGTTGCGCCAGCTTTAGTAACTGCTTCTTCACCGATGAAGTGAAGAGGAACTTTAGTTACTAATTTGTGAGTTGCATCTACACGTTGGAAATCAAGGTGAGTGATTTTTGGCTTGAATGGGTGACGTTGAATATCTTTTAAGATAGCTTCAACAGACTCGCCGCCAACATTTAGCGTAAGAATGTGCGTGTAAAAACCTTCGCTTTCTTGTGCTTTGATCATGTCTTTATGAGCAAGAGTAAGCGATACCGCTTCTTTATCTGCACCGTAAAGGATAGCAGGTACTTTGTCTTCGCGACGTAGGCGGCGGCTCGCACCAGTACCAGTTTCTACGCGAAGTTCAGCGTTGTAAGTATAAGTTTCGTTAGACATAATGTCTCCAATAATTAAAAGTGTTAGGGCCTTTGCGACCAAGGTCCCTACCCAAAAGGCGCGCTATCATAACACCGCCCCCCGATAAAATAAACAACACATACAAAAAAAGCGCCAAAAGGCGCTTATATGTTCCAACGAATGTGTGATTTTAGTGTTCAAACATCGCTGAAATAGATTCTTCATTGCTGATGCGACGAATTGTTTCGGCTAACATGTCAGCAAGAGTTAGTACTTTTACTTTATCAAGCGCTTTTAATTCATCAGATAACGGAATTGAGTCAGTTACAATTACTTCATCAATTACTGAGTTACGAATGTTCTCTGCAGCTTTGCCAGATAAAATAGGGTGCGTTGCATAGGCAAATACGCGTTTAGCACCGTGTTCTTTAAGTGCTTCTGCGGCTTTACATAAAGTACCACCGGTATCAATCATATCATCTACGATAATACAGTCGCGGCCTTCAACATCACCAATAATATGCATTACTTGAGAAACGTTAGCTTGAGGGCGACGTTTATCAATAATAGCAAGGTCTGTGTCGTGAAGTAGTTTTGCAATAGCACGGGCACGTACTACACCACCAATATCTGGTGATACTACAACAACGTCTTCAAACTCACGCTCTTCCATATCTTCAAGTAATACAGGGCTACCAAATACGTTATCTACTGGTACGTCAAAGAAACCTTGTATTTGCTCAGCGTGTAAATCAACCGTAAGAACGCGGTCAACACCTACACTTGATAAGAAATCGGCAACAACTTTAGCGGTAATTGGAACGCGCGCAGAACGTACTCGACGGTCTTGACGTGCATAACCAAAATAAGGAATGACGGCAGTAATACGACCTGCTGATGCACGACGTAGAGCATCAACCATAACGATAAGTTCCATTAGGTTATCGTTAGTAGGGGCACAGGTTGATTGCAAGATAAAAACATCCGAGCCACGAACATTTTCATTTATTTGAACACTGATCTCACCGTCGCTAAAACGGCCAACAACAGCATCGCCTAATTCAATATACAAACGTTTTGCAACTTTTTGAGCTAACTCAGGTGTTGCGTTACCAGCGAAGAGCTTCATGTCAGGCACGGTAGGGTTCCTCAGGCACTGAATTTTTGGACTAACGGGTAAATAGGTAAAACCCACTACGCGTTAACTTATGATTACTTGTACGTTACTTCATTGATCGAATATGGCGGCAAGCTCCGTATGAGCAGGTGAGACATTTGCGCTAGAAGCAACAAAACCCTGCCAAGTATGGGGGAGGTTATCAAGTACATCTTGTGCTTGAACTTGGCTAGCAAATTCGACAAAACAACATGAACCTGTTCCGGTCATCTTCGACGGGGCGTATTTTAGCAACCACTGCAGGGTTTTTTCAACCTCGGGGCAGAGCTTTTTAACTAAAGGCTCACAATCGTTGGTTAATTTATGGGTTCGCCAATCACCTGAAATTTTTGGTGTATCGCGTTTTAAATCTGGGTGAGTGAATATTTTAGCGGTACTGACATGCTGATTAGGGTGCACAACGCAATACCATTTTTGTTCAAGCTCTACGTTAACCAATTGTTCGCCAATACCGTGTGCTATGGCGCTTTTACCACGAATAAATACCGGCACGTCGGCGCCTAATTGCAAGCCTAAGTTTGCTAATTCATCAATATTTAGTTGTGTATTCCACATTTTATTAAGTGCAAGTAACGTGGTGGCTGCATCAGATGAACCGCCTCCCACGCCGCCACCCATAGGTAAACGTTTAGTGAGATTTATTTTTACACCTGATGAAATGCCACAGTGATTTTTAAGCAATAACGCGGCTTTATAGATGAGATTATCGCAATCTGCTATGCCTTTCGTATCACCCGTTATTAAAATAGTGGGCGCTTCGTTAACTGAAAAGTCGAGTGTGTCGCCAAAATTTAAAAAGGTAAATAAGGTTTCTAGTTCGTGATAACCGTCATCACGGCGCGCATTGATGTGTAAAAATAAGTTAAGTTTTGCCGGTGCAATGACCGAAAAAGCTGTTTTAGTATTCATACTTAATTAAATTGCCAATTGTAGAGTTGAATTTTGATTTTAATTTGCTGATGTTTTAGCGTGACATTGCCAGGAACCCAAAAGCCACCTTGTTGTTTATAGTTTGAATACGTTATTTGCCACTTTTTATTGCTGTTATCGTACCAAATAACTTGTTGTGCACGGCCAAGTTCGTCTACTTTTAATGTTTGCGACGTTAATGTGCCTTTTAACCAGTTATCGGCGTTATCAACTGGCAGGTCAAAACCGGTTAAGCGTTTTAATAATAACGCGGCGTTAGTATCTGTGTATGTTTTATCGTCGTAATCAAGTACCGCACCTGTGCGGGTTTGTTTAAGCGACAATATACGAGTACCAATAAACGTAGTGAGCACTAAGTTGTTTTGTTTTTCGTCTTGTTGCCAATTTAAGTTTGCAGATTGGCGCTCATCAGGGCTTATAAACGCTAATTTACCTTGTGCTTGCCAGGTTTTTTGCGCTGCTAAGCGTGGTTTCCAATCATCGTAAAGCGTTGTTTTTGTATCAATTTGGTGGGCGCAGCCCGCTAAAAACAAAAAAAGAGTGAATAAAATTAAATAATGTCTAATCAAATGTTGTTCCTTACTTTCCATATTCCGCTGATTTTTGGTAAAATTGCCGCCTTTAAAGTAGGGCGCAGCAATATTTGGCAAATATGACCATCATAGCACTTGGTATAAATCACAAAACCGCATCCGTAGAATTACGTGAAAAAGTGGCTTTTTCGCCTGAGCAAATGTCTGAGGCGCTCCAGCAATTAAGCGGTCATGCCGACTTTAACGAAGCCGTTATTGTATCTACCTGTAACCGTACCGAAATCTATTGTAGCCTTGAGCAGTCAAATTCCCAAGCACTGCTAGCCTGGCTTGCCAGTTTCCATGGTTTGGATGAACACGAACTGAGCAAAAATATATATTGCCACCAAGGTGATGCAGCCATTAATCATTTAATGCGTGTTGCGTGCGGCTTAGATTCATTGGTATTGGGCGAGCCGCAAATTTTAGGGCAAATTAAGCAAGCTTATCATAGCGCCAAAACACACGATGCTGTAGGCGTTAAGTTTGACAGGTTGTTTCAAAAAACCTTTTCGGTAGCCAAGCAGGTCCGTACCGACACCGATATTGGTGCCAGTGCTGTGTCGGTGGCGTTTGCTGCGGTTAATTTAGCAAAACATATTTATGGCAAGCTTGATAAAACCAATGTGTTATTAATTGGTGCCGGCGAAACAATAGAGCTTGTAGCTAAACATTTATATCAAAATGAGCCGCAACAAATTACGGTTGCCAACAGAACCATTGAGCGTGCACGCGGTTTAGCGCAGGAAGTGTCGGCCGATGTGATAGCGCTGGCACAACTACCTGAGCGTTTACACAAAGCCGATATTGTTATTAGCTCAACCGCCAGTACGTTACCAATAATAGGTAAAGGGGTGGTGGAGCAAGCATTAAAACAGCGCCGCCATAAACCTATGCTGTTTATTGATATTGCCGTACCGCGCGATATAGAAAGCCAAGTAGGCGAGCTTGACGCAGCCTATTTATATTCCGTTGATGACTTACAAGCCATTGTAAGCGAGAATATGGCCGCGCGTGAACAGGCGGCAGAACAAGCACAATTAATAATAAGCGAGCGCGTAAAAGAATTTGAAATGTGGGTTCGCTCTCTCGATTCGGTTGATTTAATTCGCCACTACCGAAACGACGTACAAACCATTAAGTCAGAACTTGTTGAGCGGGCGGTTAGTCAGCTAAATACAGGTAAAGACGCAGAAAAAATTATATTAGAGTTGGCCAATAAATTAACCAACCGCTTAATGCACGCGCCTACCCGTGCAATTCAAGATGCGGCTAAAAAAGGTGAAGTGGCACAACTAACTCAGTTGAAAAAAATGTTAGGTATTGATCAGGAATAACAGTTAAATGAAAGAGTCTGTATATCGTAAATTAGAAACCTTAGTAGAGCGCTACGAAGAAGTACAAGCGCTACTGAGCGATCCGTCGGTCATTAGTGATCAAAACCGCTTTCGTGCTCTTTCAAAAGAATACTCTGAGCTTGAAGAAATTGTAAAAACATTTTTAGCATACCAACAAGCGCAAGACGATGTAGCGACTGCTGAAGAAATGTTAAAAGATTCAGACCCAGATATGCGTGAAATGGCGCAAGAAGAATACAAAGAAGCTAAAGCGCAAATTTTATCATTAGAAGATGAGCTGCAAGTGCTTATGCTTCCTAAAGATCCTAAAGATAACAACAATGTATTTTTAGAAGTACGTGCGGGTACCGGTGGTGACGAAGCGGCTATTTTTGCAGGCGATTTATTTAGAATGTACAGCCGTTACGCCGAAACACAAAAATGGAAAGTTGAAGTAGTGAGCACCAACGAAGGTGAACACGGCGGCTACAAAGAAGTTATCGCAAACATTAGCGGTGAAGGTGTGTACGGTAAGCTTAAGTTTGAATCGGGCGCTCACCGTGTACAACGTGTACCAGAGACTGAATCGCAAGGGCGTGTACATACCTCTGCGTGTACGGTCGCAGTAATGGCCGAAATTCCAGAAGCTGAAGCCATTGAAATAAACACCGCCGATATAAAAGTAGATACCTTTAGAGCCTCGGGCGCCGGTGGTCAGCACGTAAATAAAACCGACTCTGCAATTCGTATTACTCATATTCCAACGGGTGTTGTGGTTGAGTGTCAGGATGAGCGTTCGCAACATAAAAACCGTGCTAAAGCGATGTCGGTACTTGCCGCGCGTTTACAGCAAGCCGAAGATGAAAAACGTCATGCGGCTGAGGCCTCTGAGCGTCGTAACTTAGTGGGCAGCGGCGATCGCTCTGAGCGTATTCGTACTTACAACTACCCGCAAGGGCGTATTACCGATCACCGTATTAATTTAACGCTTTATCGCTTAAACGAAGTGGTAACTGGTGATTTAGGCGCAATTATCGATCCATTAATGCAAGAGCATCAGGCTGATTTACTTGCCGCCATGGGCGATGAGTAATTGTGAGCCACACGCTTGAGCAGGCAATAGCGGTTGGTGCAACTAAACTTGCACCAACTAGCGACAGCGCTAAATTAGACGCACAAGTACTGCTGTTACATATTCTTCAAAAACCCCGCAGTTACTTATTTACCTGGCCAGATAACCTACTTAGCAGCGACGAACAGCGCCAATATGATGAATTTTGTGAACGGCGTTTAAATGGTGAACCCGTAGCGCATATTATTGGCCAGCGCGAATTTTGGAGCTTAGCGCTCGAGGTGAATGCCACGACGCTTATTCCTAGGCCTGATACCGAAACACTCGTTGAGCAAGCTTTAGCACTTACCGTGCCTGAGCAAGCAAAAGTGCTTGATTTAGGCACTGGCACCGGCGCTATTGCACTTGCACTTGGCAGTGAAATGCCAACATGGCAAATTACAGCAGTCGATAAAGTAGCAGATGCGGTGGCCTTAGCGACTCGGAATCAGCAGCGTTTAGCCATTAATAATGTGCAAGTTAAGCAAAGTAACTGGTTTAGCGCGCTGAAAAATGAGCAGTTTAATTTAATTGTGACCAACCCACCGTACATTGAACACGACGATAAACATTTAAAAGAAGGGGATGTGCGCTTTGAGCCTCTTTCTGCGTTAGTGGCTGATGATGCAGGAATGGCTGATATAAAACAAATAATTACACAATCACGTGACTATTTGCTCCCTAGTGGCTATCTTTTAATAGAACATGGTTTTGAACAGGGTGAAGCTGTTCGGCATTTGTTTAAGCAAATGGCGTATATAAATATTAAAACAGTAAAAGACTTGGGAAATAACGATCGTGTAACGCTCGCACAGTGGCCTTAATTTGATAATAAACAGCCATGATTGTGTGTTCTATAAATGCATTAAGGAACCTTTAATATGATGGGTGATTTTTTATTTTCAGATGAGCCAGATGAGTTAGAAAGTGAAGTAGAGCTTGGCACTTGGAAAGTATTAATCGTTGATGACGAACCTGAAGTTCATGCTGTTACAAAGCTTGCGTTGAGTGATTTTGAATTTCAGAACAAACGTTTAGAATTTTTAAGCGCATACTCGGGCGCTGAAGCAAAAGAATTAATAAATGCGCACCCAGATGCCGCTATTGTACTGCTAGATGTGGTAATGGAAACAGATGACGCCGGGTTACAGGTTGCTAAATTTATTCGCGAAGAAGCTAATAATAATCATATTCGCATTATTTTAAGAACCGGTCAGCCTGGGCAGGCGCCTGAACGCCAAGTTATTATTAATTACGATATTAACGACTATAAATCGAAAACAGAGCTGACAGCGCAAAAGCTGTTTACTGTGATTATGTCGAGCTTACGCTCGTATCGCGATATTATTTCTATAGAGCAATCTCGCGAAGGGCTTGAAAAAATTATTGTTGCCTCGCGCGATATATTTGCCACACGTTCAATAGAGCAGTTTATTGAAGGGGTGATGCAGCAACTTACCTCGTTATTAGGCATTGCCGATCAAGCGGTGTATGCCACTACGTTAGTGGCGCAAAATACGCAAGAAAATAGTAACGATAAGCTAATTGTGCGCTCTGGTACCGGTGAGTTTGAGCAAAGCGAGGGTAAAGAATTAGATGCGGTGCTGCAAAACGAGCAACTAGAAGCGTGTCATCAAGCACTTAAAGATAAAAGCATAATTTATAAAGATAACTACTTATTTGCTTATTGTAGTAGCGAGTACAATCACAATTCGATGTTATTTATATCGGGGATCCCTAAAAATATAACCGATACGCAACGTAATTTAATTGAGATTTTTTCGCAAAATGTACAACTAGCATTTGAGAACGTGCAACGACAACAACGTTAATCGTTACTATAAATTTAAAAAGCACATAGCCTTGCGACTATGTGCTTTTTAGTTTGTGAGGCATAATAGCCAAAGCAGTGCGTAGGGCTTGGTATTATACCAAGTAGCAATCATACTTAATCATTTTGAGGGGGCTAAACGTGTTGCTATCAGCGTTAAAAAATTCTCATTTAGAACAACTAAATAGCAAATTTTTTGCCTAGCTATCAACACGTTTTTCCATCCTCAAAATAGATCACTTAATTAAGCGGATTGGTATTAAACGCACTTAACTAAATTTAACAAAACAAAAAGTACTGAGGCTTATGGATTATTTAGCAGTAAAACACTCACACATGGCAATTGCTATGCTAAGCGTTATCTTATTTTACATCCGCTCTTTTTCGCGTATGGGCAGTGGCAAGCTTGCCAAAAATAAGCTGGTTTTTATTGGCAGTCACAGCATTGACACTTTATTACTTATTTCTGCAATAACATTGGTGTTCATGGCAAAAATAAACCCCTTTGAGCAACTATGGTTATTAGAAAAAATAGTGCTTGTAGTGATTTATATTGCGATAGGTATTATTAGTGCTAAACAAACTAATACGCTGCCAAAAATTATGTATGTGGTAGTTAACACGCTTGTGATTTTAGCGATAGGGTATTTGGCAACGGCAAAATCGCCGCTACTTTTATAATACCTACTCTGTTGCAAGTTAAGTGTCGGTGCGTGTATATACTTTTTAAACACGCACGATACTTAAAGGCAAGGGACTTATACGTAAGGAGCTTAAACGCAAGGAACTAATACGTCAGAAACTTAAACCCCCAAGGAACTTGAGTAAAAGTTAATACACCTCTGCACGTCTCATAGCCTTCACCATTTTTCAGCCATGCTGGCCTACTCCTTTTACAATAAAGCACACCTCTGGGGTATAATTATGGGTGGGAGCTTCGCTGTATTGGTAACTATCCGTAAAATTAGGTAAACTACGCCTTCGTTTTTTAATAAATGTTGTAGTATTGATGACCACCCTCGGGTATGACGAACACGACGAATCTTATTTAGATGATGCATATGATGAATTTACTCCACCGCCACTTTATCGGTGTATTAATGCAGAGTCGAAATGGGACCCTCAAATAGATTTAGCGCCAACTTTTTCTGTATTAACTGACTTTGAGCAGCAGATCACTGCTATGTGCGCAAAGCAAAAAGACCCACACGATAGATTAGAAGCCCTTCTTGATATTTTTTATAGCAAATGGCTATTTAGCGCCTCTGGGCTAAAGGTGCCAGAGCATAAAATAAATAGCTTAAGCTATACACTCACTATGCGCAGCGGCTCTATAACCACATTAGGTATTTTATTGAGTCATTTGCTTGAGCAAGCGCAATTAGATGCCAGTGTGTGTATTAATCAGGGCGATATTAGCGTGCATGTCGCAATAAGTGATGAAGAAGGCTACATTATTGAGCCTAGCAGTGGGCAACAAAGCTGGTACATCATTCCTGAAAATGCGGATGAAGAAAATGGCCAAGAGCAAGAGCCACTTGAACTTATTTATAACGATGAAGTTTATAAATTGTTTTTAGCGCAGCAAAAATGGTCGTTTATTAGCGAAAATAAATTTGGCCACGCGCTGGTATGTGTTGAGTTGCTAATGGAGCTATTAGGCGATGACCCGTACGAGAGACGCGACAGAGGTTACTTACTCAATCAGTTAGATTGTCCTAAAATGGCACGCGATGATTTACAGTTTTTTATTGATGAGTGCCCGGACGATCCGGCAATCGAAATTATTCAGCATCAACTAGAAGAACTTGAAGATAATAATAAAACACACCATTAAGAATAGGAACAAATATGGCTGATACTCACACTGCATTAATTACTAATGATGCTGTTGTACTGGGTTTGCTTGCTGTAATTTTAGGGTTCATTTTTAAAACCTCTAGCAGCGAAAACCCCAAACTAAAAGCATTTTATAAATATGTACCAGCATTATTGCTGTGTTACTTTTTACCATCTTTACTCAATACGTTTGGCATTGTAGATGGACATAGTTCAAATGTTTACTATGTTGCTTCGCGCTATTTGCTGCCAGCATGTTTAATCTTACTTACTATTAGTATTGATTTAAAAGCGATTATTAATTTAGGTCCCAAAGCGCTAATTATGTTTTTAGTGGGTACGCTGGGTATTGTGATTGGTGGACCTTTATCTATTTTAGTGGTTAGCGTATTTAGCCCTGATTTAGTAGGCGGCCACGGCCCAGATGCTGTTTGGCGTGGTATGACAACGGTTGCCGGCAGCTGGATTGGCGGCGGTGCAAACCAAGCCTCAATGAAAGAAATGTTTGAAGTGGGCGGCGATATATTCTCGGTTATGGTGACCGTTGATGTGATTGTGGCGAATATTTGGATGGCTGTTTTATTACTCATGGCTGCAAACCATAAAAAAATTGATGCCGCAACAGGGGCTGATACAACCGCTATAGAAGATTTAAAAAACCGTGTTGAGCAATACCATGCAGAGCATGCCCGCATGCCGACACTCAATGACTACATGACCATTATTGCCATAGCATTTGGTATAACGGGGCTTGCTCATTTTTGTGCCGACTTTTTAGGGCCGTTTTTTGCAAACAATTATGCGTGGGCTAAAGAGTACAGTTTAAACAGTAAATTCTTTTGGCTAATTGTTATTTCAACCACGATTGGTATTAGTTTATCATTTACTAAAGTAAGGCAAATAGAAGCGTTTGGCGCATCAAAAGTTGCTTCAAGCTTTTTATATATTTTAGTGGCATCAATTGGCTTGCATATGAACGTTACCGCTATATTTAGTAACCCTGGGTTATTTTTAATTGGGGCTATTTGGATGCTAACGCACGCAAGTTTAATGCTGATTGTAGCCAAAGTAATAAAAGCCCCGTTATTTTATATGGCGGTGGGCTCGCAAGCTAACGTTGGCGGCGCTGCGTCGGCGCCTGTGGTGGCTTCTGCGTTTCACCCTTCGCTTGCGCCAGTGGGCGTTTTATTAGCTGTACTAGGGTATGGTGTAGGTACATATATGGCCTACATTTGTGGATTAATGATGCAAGCAGTTGCACCGTAAGGAATTTAAATGAACAACCAAGTAATTGATATTAATAACATTGAGCTGGCAAACGACAAACCATTTGTATTATTTGGTGGTATGAATGTTTTAGAGTCGCGCGATTTAGCAATGCGCATTGCAGAGCACTATGTAGAAGTAACCTCTAAATTAAATATTCCTTATGTATTTAAAGCCTCGTTTGATAAAGCGAATCGCTCATCAATAAATTCATACCGCGGCCCTGGTATGGAAGAAGGCTTAAAAATATTTGAAGAGATTAAAAATACCTTTAACATTCCGCTTATAACCGATGTGCACGAACCACACCAAGCAGCGCCTGTTGCTGAAGTGGTTGATGTAATTCAGTTACCTGCATTTTTAGCACGCCAAACCGATTTAGTGGTAGCTATGGCTAAAACGGGTGCCATTATTAATGTGAAAAAACCACAGTTTTTAGCCCCACACGAAATGCGTCATATCATTACTAAATTTAATGAAGCAGGTAATGATAATGTTGCACTGTGTGAGCGCGGCTCAAGCTTTGGCTACAACAACTTAGTTGTTGATATGCTAGGTATGGATGACATGAAAGCCATGGCACCGGTTATTTTTGATGCCACCCATGCACTACAGCGCCCAGGCGGGCGTGCTGACTCTGCTGATGGACGCCGTGCACAAGCTGCCGAGCTTGCTCGCAGCGGCATGGCACTGGGCATTGCGGGCCTATTTATTGAAGCGCACCCTAACCCTAATGAAGCAAAGTGTGATGGCCCATGTGCATTAGCACTTAGCAAGCTTGAAGGGTACTTATCGCAAATGAAAGCGGTAGATGACTTAATTAAAAGCTTTGCACCACTTGATACAAGCGCAAGCGATTTATAATTTAACACCTATTTAGGTAATAGTTAAAAAGCGACTTAGGTCGCTTTTTTCTTCCATTAATATACACACACAACGATGCTGTATATAATCTTACGCATAAAAAAAACTAATTCTAAGCTTGGTTACTATGTCAAGACGAGTCCCCCCATTAAACGCACTTAAAGCTTTTGAAGCCGCGGCACGCCATTTAAGCTTTACTAAAGCAGCAGAAGAGCTGTATGTAACGCAAGCGGCAGTGAGCCATCAAATTAAAACACTTGAAGAGCATTTAGGCTTGAAATTGTTTTTACGTAAAAATCGCTCGTTATTATTAACCGAAGAAGGCCAAGGCTACTTTTTAGATATTAAAGAAATTTTTACCCAGCTGATAGATGCCACCGAAAAGCTACTTGCTCGCGGTGCAAAAGGCTCGCTTACCGTAAGTTTAACCCCGAGTTTTGCAATTCAGTGGTTGGTACCTCGATTAAGTTTATTTAACGAACTCCACCCCGAAATAGATGTGCGTATAAAAGCGCAAGACCAAGACGAAAACTCGTTAACCGATGATGTAGATATTGCCATTTACTACGGCCGAGGGCACTGGAGTGGGGTTCAAACTTACAAATTGCACACCGAGTATTTAGTGCCTTTATGTAGCCCACTGTTATTAAGCGGGCATAAACCGCTTAATCAACCGAGTGACTTAGCTCAGCACACTTTGTTGCACGATACCACGCGCCGTAACTGGAAAACCTGGATGAAAACGGCAGGTGTACGTAATGTACAAGTGAATCAAGGTCCTATATTTAGCCACTCATCGATGGTGCTCCAAGCCGCGGTGCACGGTCAAGGTGTAGCAATAGGCAATAGTGTGCTTGCCAAACCCGATATTGACGCGGGCCGTTTAGTGATCCCATTTAGCCACAGCTTAGAGAGTAAAAACGCGTATTACTTAGTGATTAGAGAGTCGCAAACAGAGCTGGGTAAAATAGTCTCGTTTAAAGATTGGATGCTGAGCTTAGTTGAACAAGAACAAGAGTATTAATAATGATTGAATGGTTTAAAAGCGCAACGCAGCCTGCTATTGCACAGTTTATATTTGCGCATGGTGCCGGAGCTGGATCAGATTCTGATTTTATGCAGCATATGGCTAAACTCATCAGTGCGCAGGGTATTGATGTAGGTTTATTTGATTTTGAATACATGCAAATTGCTAAACAAACACAAAAACGTAGACCCCCAGAGCGAGCCCCTAAACTGTTAGCTTATTACGAGCAAGTACTAACAAATGCGCAGCCTAATTTACCGTTATTTATTGGCGGCAAGTCGATGGGCGGGCGTATGGCGTCTATGCTTGCTTGTAGCTCTACACAACCGATTGTAGGTGTATTAGCGTTTGGCTATCCGTTTCATCCGCCCGGTAAGCTCGATAAGCTGCGCACCGATCATTTTGCAGACATACCTTGCCCGTTTTTAGTCTTACAAGGCGAGCGAGATACCTTTGGCACCCGTGAAGAGCTTAAAACGCTTTCTATGCCAAAGCAGCCAAGCTATGTATGGCTTAGCGATGGCGACCATTCACTCAAACCACGCAAAAAAAGTGGTGTGAGCGAGCTGCAAAACCGTGAAACTGCAGCGCTTGAAGCAAGTAAATTTATAGCCAATAGAGTGGAGCAATTATGATTAAATTATTTTTACTCACGGGCAGCTTTTTTTGCATGCTGTCGGTTATGTTAGGGGCATTTGCCGCGCATGGCTTAAAAAGCCGTTTAACGGAGTATTCTCTCGGGGTATTTAAAACCGCAGCTGAGTATCAAATGGTGCATGGTTTAGCGCTTATAGCCGTGGCGATTCTTATTAAGTGGGGTATTAATTTAACCGTGGCGGGAGGTTTTTTTATTGCCGGTACACTGCTTTTTAGTGGCAGTTTATATTTACTAGCCCTAAGCGG
Source organism: Pseudoalteromonas sp. P1-11 (assembly GCF_001399995.1). NCBI lineage: Bacteria > Pseudomonadati > Pseudomonadota > Gammaproteobacteria > Alteromonadales > Pseudoalteromonadaceae > Pseudoalteromonas > Pseudoalteromonas sp. P1-11. The sequence continues at coordinate 439,896 of NZ_LJSP01000002.1, read as the reverse complement.
CATGAAGTGGTTAGGCCCAATAACCCCATTAGGTGGGTTATGTTTTATAATTGGTTGGGTTGTTATTTTAGTGCAAGTTGCACGATTTAAGTTTTAAAGAGTTTAAGGGTTAATATGTCTAGTGTTGTGATTTATTGTCGTAGTGGTTTTGAAAACGATGCGGCTGCTGAAATAACGTTTCATGCTGCCGAGCAAGGTTTTGCCGGCTATGTAAAAGCCAAACCAAATACCGGCTACGTGATTTATGAATGTTTTGAAGCGCAACACAGCGACGAAATAATCAAAAAGGTCGACTTTAAAAATATGGTATTTGCGCGCCAGTGGTTTGCTGGCACGTTAATCGAAAATATGCCGGTAGAAGATAGGGTCACTGCATTAAAAGAAGCCGCAAAGGATTTTCCTTTGTGTAGTGAATTGCGCGTAGAAACCCCCGATACTAACGAAGGCAAAGAGCTGCTTACCTTTTGTAAAAAAATATCAACGCCGTTAAAAAAAGCACTCGAAAAACAAAACACGGTATTACGTGAGCCAAAGGCAAACCGCCCGGTAATGCATGTACTATTTTTAGCAAACAATGCCGCATATGTAGGGTATTCGTATAGTTATAATAATTCGCCGTTTTTTATGGGCATTTTACGTTTACGTATGCCCAGTGACGGACCGAGCCGCTCAACGTTAAAACTTGACGAAGCCTTTAATGTTTTTATCCCTGAAAAAGAGCGAGAAGCGCGAGTACAACCAGGCATGCGAGGGGTTGATTTAGGCGCTTGCCCAGGCGGTTGGACCTATCAATTAGTACGCAGAGGCATGTTTGTTAGCGCAATAGATAATGGCCCAATGAACGATAGTTTGATGGAAACAGGCCAAGTTAAACACTTTAGAGCCGATGGTTTTAAATACCGCCCAGAAAAAAGAAATATTAACTGGTTAGTGTGCGATATGGTGGAAAAACCAACCAAAGTGACTAATCTAATGATTGACTGGGCAGTAAACGCATACGCCAAAGAGCTGATATTTAATTTAAAGCTGCCTATGAAAAAACGCTTTGATAGTGTTTATGAATGCCTAACGATGATCAAAGAAGAGCTTACTAAGTACGGTATAACCTATGAGTTGCAAGCTAAGCATTTGTATCATGATCGTGAGGAAATCACCGTTCATTTAAACGTTGTTAAGGTGCCCCAAAATTTGTATAGCTAAATCATAGAGGCATAAAAGTGGTATTAAATAATGTTTATAAATGGCTAGGATTACTTTTTTTATCACTTTTAATAGCCGGTTGCGGCGGCGGTGGCAGCGATAGTGACGCCACCGATAGTGGCTCAACTGGCAATACCGCCCCTACTGTGAGTGTTGATGTAAGCAGCAGCGTTATTGTTGCTAACCAAACCTTTACTATTACGGCTCAGGCAAGCGATAGTGACGGGCAGGTGTCTAGTTATCAATGGCAGCAGCTGTCGGGGCCTGAATTTACCTTTACTGCCAATGGCAACATACTCACAGCAACGGCCCCCAGTGTAGAGAGCGACACTGATTTTAGTTTTTCGGTGCTAGTAACCGATAATGACGGCGCAACTACAGAGCAAGTGTTTTCTGGTACTATCACGGTTCAAAACACCCCTCCCACAGTTAATATTACAGGCCCAAGCAGTGCACTGGCTAATACCCAAGTGAGTTTAATTGCTAATGCACAAGACATAGATGGCACAATTAGCACCATAGTGTGGGTACAATCTGCTGGCTCCTCCATCGAATTTAGCCAAACTGAAGGTGAATTAAGCTTTACCGCCCCAAATGTAAGTGAAAGTGAAACGCTTGGTTTTAGTGTTACTGTAACCGACAATGCCGGGGGCACTGTACAAAGCAGTGCGACGGTACTTATTACGCAATTAAATAGCGCACCTAGTGTTACCCTAGCTGGGCCTGACGAGGCAATGCAAAATGAGTCAGTGACAATAACAGCTACAGCGCAGGACAGCGATGGCACCATTAGCGAGCTAAGCTGGCAGCAAACAAACGGCCCCGTGGTCGAATTTACGCAAACCGACTCCAGCATTACGTTTAATGCCCCAACGGTTGCTCAAAATACCAATATTACCTTTTTAGCCACCGTTAGAGATAACGACGATGCAACTAATAGCGCCCAAAAAACGGTGATTGTGGTGCCGCCTAACAATCCGCCTGTGGCAGACGATGTAACCGTTGAGGTGCAATATAACTTAAGTGCTGAGTTTAATTTGACGGTAAATGATGCCGATGGCGATACGGTACAAATTACTTTTCCAAATGACCTAGAAGGGGCTCAGGTGAGTGTTATTGATGCCCAAGCGCTGCGTTTTAGCTATACACCGCCTGTAAATAGTATTTCTGTAAAAAGCTACACACTGACTGCTAGTGATGGTGAAGACAGCACCAACTTTTTACTTAATACGACAATTATTGATACCAGCGCTGCAACGGTGACAGAAATAACGCCTAATGGGGCAGAAGAACCGGTATTGGTTGACACCCCCATTAGCATTACGTTTTCAGATGTGATGCTGAGCAGTTCGTTAACCTTAAATAGTAGTGCGGGGAGCTGTGAAGGCAGTGTTCAGGTATCAAGTGATGATTTTGCAAGCTGCGTTGCACTTAATGTAGAGAGCGTATCTGGTGCGCCTGATGAGACGAGTGACTATTTTAAAAACGTTAACTTAAGCGCTGATTTTTCAGAAAACACGCTTTACAAAGTGCGTGTAAATGATCAATTAGTTAATTTTTCTGGTACTGCTGCGACAGCAGGCCAAGTGAGTGAATTTACCACCTCAACCCAAGATTTAAAAATAACCGAACTCATATCGGTCCAATTTACTAATGATACGCCCTGGGTAGAGATTTATAACGGCACAGGAGAGGCTGTTAATTTACAAAACTATTCATTAAAAACGCGCGCAATTAATATGCTTGATAGCTCAGTGAGCGCAGAGCAAGTATTTACATTACCCAACAAAGTATTAGAAAACGGCAGTTATATTTTACTGCAAAGTCGTTTTGGTGATGAGTTTTTAGCAAGCGCGGCACTTAATAACCCTAAAATTGTGCTGGTGGGTAACCAAAGCGATGCGCTACGTCCTTACTGGTATATAAATGGCTTTGCAGAGTTATTAAATAGCGCCGCCACACAAACAATCGACTTTGTTAAATTTGGTAATTCTACCCAGCAACCGGTTAGTGCCACGCAATGGCAAGGCGATAACGCACCACAAATGCAGGCCGAGCAAGGCTCAAGCTTAAAACGTGCGCTTAATGCAACAGATACTAATCAAGCAAGTGATTGGGTTTACTCAGTGTTTAATACGCCGGCAGGGCAAAATGATATTAGCTGTGATACCGATACAGATTTAGATGGGATCCCTGATTGCAGTGAGCAAGAAGGCACAACATTTGGCGGGCTGCCTTTATATGAATGGGGCGCACGGGAAAATCAAAAAGATATATTTATAGAAATTGATTATATGGACAGTACCGATATAGGTATTACGCCACAGCGTACAGCATTAGAAAAAGTAGTAAGCGTATTTGCAAGTAACGGCTACACAGTGCATTTTGATGTAGGCGATTTGTTTGACCAAAGCACGGGTATTTCCACCGCTAACTTTGATTTAGGAGGCGGTACAACCGTACCGTTTAACAGCTACACGCCCTTTGAATATGACCAAGGTACTGCTAATTTATTTGCCTATAAAATGGAATATGCCGATACAACGCGCCGCCCAATTTTTCATTATTTATTAATGGCAAACAGTGGTAACGAAGATGGCAGCATTAGTGGCTCGGGCATTGCTGAAATAAATGGTAATGACCTAATGCTGACTATGGGCGGATGGGGGTTATCGGTTGATGATCAAACATCACAAAATGTGACGAATAATTACCAAGCGTCTACTATTTTTCATGAGTTGGGACATAATTTAGGGCTTTATCATGGCGGCGACGAAGAAGTGAACTTTAAGCCAAATCATTTAAGCTCTATGAATTATCTATATCAATTAACGGGGCTTGCAAGCATAGGTAATAACGAAGGTGACCGTTATTACGACCGGTTTTATACCAACAACATTAACTGCGACCTTGTGCCAAATACTAATAATCAAACAGGATCAACGGATGATTTTATCATTGATTATTCAAACGGCAGCGCTGCAAATATAAATGAAAGTGCTATTGATGAAAGCGCAGGATTAAACAGGCCTGGCTCTGAGGCGGTCGATTATAATTGTAATGCAATTTTAGGCGATACATTAACTAACTTTGATGCAAACCAAGACTCGCAAATTACTGTATTAACGGATACCGATGAGTGGAGCATGATTAACTTACAGTTTTACTCACAAACTGCAGGTAACCGATTTGGTGTGGCAAATACGATGAGCCATAAGCTGTATCAACAGCAGCGTGTTCAAGCTGTTTCTACTTCATTGCCTAGCTATATAAAAGAAGCAGCGCCAAGCGAGGCTATAATTAACCAAATTAAAGCTATTAAAGAGCGCTAAATGAGCTACCGATTTATAAAAGCTGCACTTTTACAAGGAGCTATTATTTGTTTAGTTGCTGCCTGTAGCCAAGGCGCTATTAATAAAGCCAGTAGTAGTGAATGGTTACTAACTGATGCGCTTTATTATAATAACAAGCCAGTAAATTGGCAGCAAAGGCGAGTAAACGGATGTAGCACGTGTTTAATACAAAACGACTCTGTACTTCAGCCCGAGGGCATAACGCGTTTTTATACGCTTTATAAAGATGGGGCGTGGATTGCTGTACAGGAGCAAAGCAGTTTAAATGTTATAAGGTTAAAACTGCCTTTGCACACCCCCTATTTGTATGTTGAGCAATTAGGTAACGGTGAACTTAAATTGTTTAATCAGCAACACACTTATAAAACTAAAATAGGCGAAGTCATTAACATTACTTTTAAAAAGCAGTTATTCTCGATAGTGATCACAGCGTTTACTTTACAAGATGAAAAAAATGCAGCACTGCCAAGGCGCGCAAGACTAAATTACACTGCACTTAAGATAAAATAAAAGCACCAAAAGGTGCTTTTATTATTTGCCGTAGTGTTATTTAGCCCGCTCGGTATTTAGAGCGATAATTATCTACCCACAAACGGGTAGCGCCACACACAGCAACGGGCATAACAATTAGGTTAATAAATGGGATTGCAGTGAGCAGCATAACAGCAAAGCCAAAGCCATAAGATAAACCTTGTTTAGACTTTAAATCGTCTTTCATTTGTTTAAAGCCTACTTTATGGTTATCGAAGGCAAAATCTTTGTATTGCACAGCATACATCCAACATGTAAATAAAACCCATAACACTTGTCCAATAACGGGTAAAATCCACAACAAAATAAAAAAGCCAATAGCGCGGGGTAAGTAATAGCAAAGCTTTGTCCACTCTCTGCCTACCATGCGTGGAATGTCTTTTACTAAATCAGCAAAACCGTCGTCATTTATTTTTTGACCCGTTAAATAAAGCTCTACTTTTTCGCTGAGTAGTCCGTTAAAAGGGGCCGCAATAAAGTTAGTTATTACCGTAAATAGCATGCTGTAGCTAAATAGCACCACAAGCACGGCAATGGGCCACATTAACCATTCAAGCCAGCTTAGCCACTCAGGTAACATGTTGTTTATATAATTAAAGCTGTCGCTTAACCAACCAAATAAAAAGAATAATGAACTACCAAACAATAAAATATTAAGTAAAAGTGGAATAAGCACAAAGCGCTTAAGGCCTTTTTGGCTAATTAATTTAAAGCCTGAAAAAAAATATTCCATACCTTGTATGATCTGCACAGTAACCTCAAAAAAGACTCATATCTGCATGCAGTATAATTAGACTGATAATTTTGAACAGCCTTTTTAAGTAACAAAGTGTTAAACCTGCAAAATTTTTAAAAAGTTTTAGAGTGTGTTGGCTGGATTGTTTTTGTTATGGATGTTTATTTTTTGTTGCAAAATAATGTAGGCTTAACGCATACTAAAGTTGTTTTTTACCTATTTTATTAAAAAACAATTTCCATAATCGTAATAATAAAACTCGCGCTGTAAGTTTATTAACTATACTCATTTTAAATATATGAACTAAGAGCAGGAATTTGTTGATGCACTGCACTTTTTTAAAGTGCGTAGCAACATAAAAGTACCTAGATGCATGGTGAAGTATGAATACTGCAAAACTAAAACAATTGTTATCTCACCAGCAGGATATATTATCTAAAATCGCGTTAGGCATTGCCTTAGACGATGTTTTACAAGATATTTGTTTAGCTATAGAGCAAGTTATTGAAGACAGCTCTGCAAGATGCTCAATACTGTCTTTAACAGGTAATCAGTTATTTCATCGTGCTGCCCCAAATATTGACGATGAATATTTAAAGGCCATTAATGGTGTGTTTATAGGCCCTAATGTAGGGTCTTGTGGCACCGCGGCCTATAAAAATGAGCGAGTTATTGCGCAAAATATTGACCTTTCGCCCTTGTGGGAAGATTACAAAGATTTAGCGCACAGGTACGGTTTATATTCTTGTTGGTCAACCCCGGTTATTTCAACCACCAATGAAATATTAGGCACTTTTGCTATTTACCACGGCACCCCTAAAGCACCTACACAGCAAGATTTAGAACTCATTGACTATTTTGTACATTTTTCTAGCATAGCACTAGAAAAAAACGCAGAGTCGCTCAAAGCTAGGCAGCTAGTGGCAGATCTGCAAAAAAGTAATGAAAAATTTAAAGCATTTACGCAAGTGATGCCCGATCTTATTTTGATTTTGAACGAAGAGGGCGTCTATACCGATATTTACGGTACCTCGAGTGACTTATTACTTGAATCGCCCACCGATTTAATTGGACAAAATGTGCAAGACTTGTTCCCAGTTAAAGATGCCGACATGATCATGGGGATTATTAAAAAAACCATTCGCACCAATGAAATGCAAATATTTGAGTACGATTTAGCCGTGCCCAAAGGCCACATAACCTTTGAAGGAAGAGCGGCTGCACTTACTAACTACCAGCCAGAAAAACCAGAACTTAAGCACGTAGTGTGGATGGCAAGAGATGTAACCCTTCGCAAAAAAGCCGAGCAAGAAGTTCAACGGCTTGCGTTTTTTGATCCACTAACAGGGCTCCCTAATAGACGAATGCTAAGTGACAGCCTAGCAAAGTGTGTAGAGCGTATTAAACGCACCAAAAAAACGGGCGCATTGTTGTTTTTAGATGTTGATAACTTTAAAAGAATAAATGATTCATTAGGCCACGGCGCCGGAGATCAAGTATTAATAGAATTAGCAAAACGCTTAGGTGGCGTAATACGATCATCTGATACTTTAGCTAGAGTGGGCGGTGATGAATTTATTATTTTACTCGAATACATTGGCGAGCATAATCACCAAGCCTGTATTGAATCCGAAATAGTCGCTAAAAAAGTACAAGGCGTGTTTAATGATAAGTTTGCAATAGGGGAGCTGGCATTTCAAGTTAGCTGCAGTATAGGTATTTGCTTAATTAACGAAGAGCACACAGCCACCGATAACATATTAAAATTTGCAGATACAGCTATGTACCGCTCTAAGGCAAAAGGTGGCAATAGCTGCAGCTTTTATGACCCTAAACTGCAAACTTTACTCGAAAACCAAGCCGAATTAGAAACGGATATTGTAAGAGCAATCGCTAATAACGAATTTTGTGCGTATTTTCAGCCGCAAATTAGTATGCAAGGAAAGGTAGTAGGTGCAGAAGCCCTGATAAGGTGGATACACCCTAATAAAGGGGTTATTGCGCCTAATCAGTTTATTCCTATTGCAGAGCAATATGGGCTGATTCAAAAACTGCAAAACATAGTGCTTCGCAATATATGCAGCCTTATTAATCAACTTAATGAAAAAAACATGATAGATGAGCACTTTAGCGTATCTATAAATATTAGTCATATACAGTTTAATTCTGCGCAGCTTACCCGTGAGCTCTGCTCTACAATTAAAGAGTTCAACATAAAACCGCAGCATATTAAACTTGAGATCACCGAAACCATGCTATCGGGCGATATTGACAGCACAATAAAGCAAATGACGGAGCTACAAGAACAAGGTTTTGTGTTTTCTATTGACGACTTTGGTACAGGGTATTCCTGTTTAGCTCATTTAAATGCTTTCCCCGTACAGGAAATAAAAATTGATAAAAGCTTTATCGATAAGATTTTAGATAAAGGCAAAGGCTTTAATATTGTTAATACGATTATAAGCCTAGGCAAAAGTTTAGACATTACCGTTGTTGCTGAAGGTGTAGAGCAAGAGGCGCAATTTGAGTTACTAAACTTGCTCAATGCAGATTGCATACAAGGCTATTTAGTCGCAAAACCTATGAATGCCAGTAATTATATTAAGTGGCATGCCCATCAATTAAAAAAGCAAAGCCTAAGTGCTTAGCAGGCTGTGCGTCGTTTTTGTAAATTAAGCTAACGTTTTAATAAAGCTATTTTTACCTTATTAAAACATTTTGTTTAAACAACACTAGGAACACGCGTATTAAGTATATATTATGAAGTCACTATAACGATTCAAAATAATAAAATGGACGACAAGAGATGCAGTTAGTCGAATTAACCCCTAAGGATCCTGATGTAGTTAATGTGTTTGCAGATATAGATAGACTGATAAACTCCTTATACCCCGTGGCTACAGCCCAATCTCTCAAATTAGAAGAATTAAGCAAAGACAACGTTTATGCAATTGGTTTAAAAAACGAAGATGGCATTATTGCCTGTGGCGCTATTGTTAAGCAAAATGACGGCGCGCTATATGGCGAAATAAGGCGTTTATACGTAAAACCAAGTTACCGTGGTAGAGGTTTTTCAAGACGCATAATGCAAAACCTACTGCATTACGCCGGCGAAACAAAAATTCCACTTATCCGATTAGAAACAGGCCCAAAGCAAACCGAATCAATTAGTTTATATGAAGATTTAGGTTTTGCGCGCTGTGAAAGCTTTGGCTCGTATCAAGATAACCCACAAAGTGTATTTATGGAGCTTGCCCTGAGCCCTGAGCCAGAATAAATAAGCTATTTACTCCTGTGTGCCTATAGCTGACTCTGTAGGCGCAAAAAATACTTCACTGTTTTTCACTGCTATCTTCGTATAAAATTCGCCACGTATATTTAATACCTGTGCACAGTAATACTTAATGATTTTAAGAGGCAAAACCTGGCTATAAACAAGCTTTTTTGCTTCAAAATAAATTACTTGATTAAGCAAACGGGTATAAACCTTTATTTAGCACTTCATAAGTGAGAATTTTATCTTTTTTAAAAGTAGCCCAAAACCAATGAGCGATTTAACAGTAGTAACCCACAGTGGTAATTTCCATGCCGATGACGTGTTTAGTATTGCGGTACTTAAGCATGTATTGCCTGCCTTTAACTTGGTACGAACCCGCGATAAAGCAGTAATAGAAAGTGCCGATATTGTTGTTGATGTAGGTGGCGAATACAACCCTGACACAGGACGCTTTGATCACCACCAACGCGGCGGCGCAGGCGAGCGCGAAAATGGCACGCCATACTCGTCATTTGGCTTAATTTGGAAAAAGTATGGTTTAGCGCTGTGTGATAATAACCAAGCGGTGGCTGATAGAGTTGACGCTGGTTTAGTCTCTACAATTGATGCCATAGATTGTGGCTACGTTAAAGGTGTGGTTGAGGGCATAACGCTTAGCCAAACGCTTTCTATGTTTAATCCAACATGGGAAGAGGAAGGCAACTTTGATGAATGCTTTGATGAAGCCGTTGAGTTTGCAGCGCGTTTATTAACCCGTTTTATTGCCTCAGCAAAAGGAAGCATTAACGCCAAAGATATTGTTGCAAAAGCAATAGAAGAGGCAAAAGATCCCCGCGTGATTATTTTAGAAAAATACACACCATGGAAAAAAACAGTACACCATTTATCAAGCGACGCTTTATTTATGGTTTACCCTTCGCAAAACGACCAATGGATTATTCAAACTGTACCAGTAGAGCCTGGTTCGTTTGAAGACAGAAAGTCACTGCCTAAAGCGTGGGCTGGTTTATCTGATGAAGAGTTTCAAGCTGAAACAGGCTTAGACGACGCTGTATTTTGCCACAATGGCTTATTTATAGCCGGTACTAAATCGTTCGAAAGTACAATGAAGCTGGCCGACGCGGCCCTAGCTGAGTAACCTTTTTACTTAAATATGGGTAAAAATTTTTTACCCAAATTAGTACTATTTAGCTAAGTAACTAGTTTGCAGTTACTTAGCTTTATTATGCTCTCGTTATTTAAATCACGTGAGGTTTTATGTTTGAAGTAAAAACTATCGCGCTATTTATTATTACCGCACTAGCAGAAATTATTGGCTGTTACTTACCTTATCTTTGGCTTAAAGAAGATAAATCCATATTCCTTTTAATACCTGCAGCATTCAGTTTAGCGCTATTCGCATGGTTGCTAACGTTACACCCCGCAGCCGCTGGACGGGTGTATGCCGCGTATGGCGGTGTGTACATATGCGTGGCTTTACTGTGGTTATGGGCAGTTGATGGCGTAAAGCTTACAATGTGGGATGTAGTGGGCGGGGCGGTTGCCTTACTGGGCATGGCTATTATTATTTTTGCACCTAAAAGCGCTTAAAAATTAAGCCCTATTAAGGCGGAAAACGCCTTACAGGCCACTGTTAACGCATATATCGCGCAATTAAATTGCCAACTACTTTTTTATAAGTAAGCGTTAAAGCTGGATTATCTATTAAGCTTGTTTGTACAACATGCCCGGTATATAAGCCATAAAACTCATACGCAAAAATGCTCGGCTCTTTGTCTTGGCTAAAGTAGCCTTGTGCTTGGCAGTTAACTGCAAGTTTAGTGAGGTAGTTAATCATTTTTAAGTGTTGGTCTTGCATAAACTGCCTTACCAAACAGTTGGGGCTTGCTTTAAACTCTACCGACGCTTTAATGAGCGGGCAACTTGCCTGCTTACCAGGCGATACCGTATCTAAAAAATTGAGCCACTCAAGCCAGCGTTGCTGAAAATTATTTAAATGAATTAACGCATCTTCATCAGCAGATATATCAACAACCTGTTTTCTAAACTCTTCTTCGGTGTAGGCCAAAATAGCCACTTGCATATCTTCTTTATTGGCAAAGTGTGAGATCACCCCAGTACGCGACATGTTAGTCACTGCCGCTATTTTTCCTATCGACAAGCTATATAAACCATGTGCAGCCGCATAGGCCATTCCTTTGTGCAAAATATTGCGTTTTGTGCTCTCACTTTTTTTCATCGTTAATCCATAAAGCGTGTTATTTGGTCGTACACGTATTGGCTTTTTAAAATGCGCACGTGTCCCAGCTCTTGTGTGGCGACAAGTGTTGCGGGTGTGTTCTCAGTTAATAATTTTATTGCCTCAAAGCTTGCCACTGAGTCATTTTTATCATGAATAAACAGGATGTTTTCGTTAATTTTATTTTTAGAATGATCAGGGTGAAGGTTTTGCCAGCTAATACCATATTTATCCGACACCCTATTAAGCATATTTTCTAGCATGAGCTCAGAAATACCCACTTGCCTGACCTTAGCAAACATGGCTTCAAATATTTGTGCAGGGGCAGAGATCATCACAATTTTTTTATTCTCTAAATAATGAGGCGCTAAGTTTAACAAAGCAACACCGCCCATAGAGTGTGTAACGACTCTATTAATTGTAATATTTTGCCCATTAAAGTACTCAAAAGCCGCTGTTAGCCCCTGCATATACCCGTATAAGTGCGAGGTATTGCCGTGCGAATAGCCATGGCCTATGTGATCAATTGAGTAAACATTAAAGCCTTTTTCAAGCAATTCATCTATTAAAGCAGTAAACCGATTAGTGCTATCGGCCCAGCCATGAGATAAAAATACCGTTTTAGCGTTTTCGGCTTGGCTAAAATAGTACAGGTTTACAGCGCCAAGCTCGGTTGTAAGTTTAATATTAATTGGCTGTATACATGTTCTAAATTCGTATTGGCGTCGGCTATGCGGATTACAAAATACCTTCATGGCAAGGCGGGCACTGAGTTTAGGAAATGTTTTGGTCAGACCAAAAGTGGCAGCCTTTGTTATTTTAGAAAATTTAGGTGGCTTGTTTTGATTAAAATAAATTTGTTTCATGTTTATACCAAATAAGTACAGTTGTTCTATTTTATCTTAAAAAAGTACAGCTGTACTTATTTTTTAGCCGCATAACCAGCTTGCTTTACTAAAGGCGGTTAGCTGTAAAAGCTAAGGTGTAGGGGTTTTTTCTCTCAACACTAAAAATCACTCGTTACGAGTAAAAATACTTGTTGGACTTAAAAGTCTATTTTTCTTTTAATGCGCGCAACTAGCCGAACCGGCATTCATAAAATACAAGAGAAAGATAAATGAAAGAGACAACATCACTAGAACAAGCTCGCACGAGTTACAATGTTCGTCATTGGAGCCAAGGTTTTTTTGGAATTAATGATCAAGGTGATGTGTATGTTGCGCCAAAGGCTCACGCCCCAGAGCAAACTATTGCACTTACAGATATCGCAAAGCAGCTAGAAGAAAAAGGCTTAAGCTTACCGGCTTTAGTGCGCTTTCCACAAATTTTACATCATCGTGTGCACAGTTTATGTGGCGCGTTTAATACCGCGATTGAAAACTATGGTTACCCAAAAGACTACTTATTAGTTTACCCAATTAAAGTAAACCAACAACGCGAAGTGGTTGAAGAAATAGTAGCAAGCCAAGCCGAATTAGAAAAAAAACAATTAGGCCTTGAGGCGGGCAGCAAACCAGAGCTATTAACTGTTTTGGCAATGGCAGAAAAAACCAGTGCAGTAATTGTATGTAATGGCTACAAAGACAAAGAGTATGTGCGCTTAGCACTGATTGGCGAAAGGCTAGGCCACAAAGTATACATAGTGCTTGAAAAACTTTCTGAGCTCGACATGGTACTTAGCCAAGCAAAAGCGCTAAATGTTAAACCACGTATTGGTATTCGCGTTCGTTTAGCATCGCAAGGCAAAGGTAAGTGGCAAGCAAGTGGCGGCGAAAAATCAAAATTTGGTTTATCAGCGTCGCAAGTTTTGCATGTAGTGAATCGTTTAAAAGAGGCAGGCCAACTTGATTTAATGCAACTTGTGCATTTTCACTTAGGCTCGCAAATGGCAAACATTCGTGATGTGCGTTTAGGTGTAAGTGAGGCCGCGCGTTTTTACTGTGAGCTACGCAAATTAGGTGCAAACATTGAGTGCTTAGATGTAGGGGGCGGTTTAGCTATTGATTACGATGGTACCCGCAGCCAATCGCATAACTCAATGAACTACAGCTTAGCTGAGTATGCAAATAATATTGTGTACACCATAGGCGATACCTGTAAGCAGTACGCGCAGCCCATGCCGACGATTATTTCTGAGTCGGGGCGTGCACTAACGGCGCACCATGCGGTGCTTATATCAAATGTTATAGGCACAGAAAGCTACACGCCAGAAGAGTTAGTAGCGCCAGCAGCAGATGCACCGCTTTTATTAAATAATATGTGGGCATCGTTTGTGCAGTTAACCGATTTAACGGATGATCGCGCACTGATTGAAATTTACCACGACAGCCAAGGGGATTTAGCGGAGGCGCATAACCAGTTTGCACTTGGGCTTTTAGATTTAACGCAGCGTGCGTGGGCAGAGCAAGTTAACTTACGTATTTGTTATGAGCTTAACAAACACATGGATAACAAAAACCGTTTCCATCGCCCAATTATTGACGAGTTGAACGCACGTTTAGCTGATAAGTTTTTTGTAAACTTTTCGCTTTTTCAATCGCTTCCTGATGCGTGGGGGATTGATCAAGTGTTTCCGGTATTGCCATTAAGTGGTTTAACCGAAGCACCAAAAAAACGTGCTGTATTACTTGATATTACCTGTGATTCAGACGGCGCGCTTGAGCACTATGTTGATGGCCAAGGCATTGAAAGCACATTACCCGTGCCTGAGTACAGTGCAGATAAGCCTTACTTAATGGGCTTTTTCTTAGTGGGTGCGTACCAAGAAATTTTAGGTGATATGCACAATTTATTTGGCGATACGCACAGCGCTATTATCAATATGGATGAGCAAGGCGTTGCCAGTATTAGTGAGATAAACCAAGGTGATACGGTAGCCGATATGATGCGCTATGTACATTTAGATGTTGAGAGCTTTCAACATTCGTACGCGCAGTTAGTGTCTGCAAAAATAGATAAAAATGAACAGCAAAGCGTTTTAGACGAGTTGCAAAGCGGCCTGAATGGCTACACTTATTTAGAAGAGTTATAAGCAATGTCTAGCTTGTTTGGTCATGTTGACCACTCATTGTATTCAAACGGGATGACGTTTTTACGTCGTCCTATGGTGCAAAACATTAATGCCATTGATGCAGATGTCGTTGTACTAGGCTTACCCTTTGATTTAGCAACATCGGGCCGCCCCGGTGCTCGCTTAGGGCCCGATGCCATACGCCGTGCGTCGGTACATTTAGCCTGGGAAGACACTAAATACCCGTGGACATTTCCTTTGTTTGAGCGTTTAACGGTTGCAGATGCAGGGGACTTTACTTATCCGGTAGGCGATCCTGAGTATTTTACGGCACAGCTAGAAATGGCTGCAGAGCAAATACTTCGCCAAGGGGCAACGCTGTTAGGCCTTGGTGGCGATCACTTTGTAACGCTTCCGCTATTGCGCGCGCATGCAAAGATACATGGCAAAATGGCACTGGTTCACTTTGATGCGCACACTGATACATACAGCAATGGCTCGCGCTTTGATCACGGCACTATGTTTTATCATGCACCCATGGAAGGGCTGATTGATGTAGAGCACAGTATCCAAATTGGTATTCGTACCGACTTTGATCAAAGCAAACATGAGTTTGCAGTGATTGATGCAATGCAAGCTAACGATTTACATGCTAATGAAATAGCAGCGCAAATACGTGAGCGATTAGGCGACTTACCCGTTTACTTAACGTTTGATATAGATTGTTTAGACCCAGCATTTGCACCAGGTACAGGCACACCTGTATGCGGTGGTTTAACATCTGATAAAGTGCTTAAAATACTGCGCGCACTCAAAGGCATAAATATGGTGGGTATGGATGTGGTAGAGGTTTCACCGTCGTACGACCAAAGCGAGCTTACCGCTATTGCCGCAGCAACAATTGCCAGTGAATTATTACACCTGTGGACACATAAAAATAAGTATTAACGCTATAAGTTAAGCACTACAAAAAAGGTATGCGCAGGCATACCTTTTTTATTTTAAAGATACCGATTATTTAGTAATTTCTTTTAACCAAATAAAACTTAACCCAATCAGCGGCAGGTTAGTGGTTACTGGGTTAAATGCTTCAATGAGTAATTGTGGCTGCATTACTACAACCGCTAACAAAAGCCCTACAAGCGCTAAAATATTTAAAATAACGATGTGCTTATTTTTATAAAACACTAATAAGCACACTCCAAATATAATTTCGCCAATCCCCGCAGAACGTGTAATTAAGTCAGACACTTCTGCTGAAAAACCCGCACTACCAGTCATTAGTTTTTCAAGCGGGGCAATATGATAAAGCTTTGGAAAAAAGCCGTGAATATCCAACTCAGCCCCACAATATAGCGAGCAATTTGTATATAACCGGGGTTATTTCCTCGCATTGTCTATTCGCTCTTGTGCGCTTGGGTGGCTAGATAAATATTCGAGCAAATTATTTACCTTTTCAAGGTGTTCGTTTTCGCTGGTGTGCGCGCCTTGTAATGCTTCAATGGCATCGGCAAAGTCGTTGCTTGAATACCCTAAATGCTCAAGTTGAATGAGTGCATAGCTATCTGCCTCGCGCTCCATATCACGAGAAAACCCTTGCTGTGCAAAAGATGCCCCCGTACCAAGTACCACTTCTGCTATGCCTTCTAAATCGCCAAATATAACTGCAAGTACAATGGTACTGGCTGCCGATTGAGCAGTCATGCGTACGCTATGCTGGTGGACTACGTGGCCAATTTCGTGAAGTAATACGGCTTTTAGTGCGTTGGGTTTATCGGCTAATAAATTTGCTAACTCATCGGTTACGACAATACGCCCGTGGGGCATTGCAAACGCATTCGCTCCAAAGGCCTCTGATTTATAAAACGATAACCTATAAACCGATGGCTCAAGCGAGAGCGCATTAAGCATGGTATTAAAGTGTTGTTGTACTTTAGTTTGTTGCTCATTAGGCAGCTCACTGTCATCAAGCGCGAGCTTTTCAATTAGGGTAAAGCTTTGTTCACCCATTTGCTCTACTACACTTCGCGGCAGAGTATCAACACTGTAAACAGCAATAGCGGGCACAACTTTATAAAGCATTAACCACATAAAAAGCGGTGTAAAAATAACGGCCGCGATAATAGCCCATTTACTTTTTTCAAGGCGCTCTAGTAGGTCATGCTTATTTGCTTTAAAAGGCCAGCGATAATTTACATCAGTAGGAATAAAGCGGCTGCCATCATTAAAATTTAGTTCATCAGCAAGCCCAGCTAGGCCAGAGGTGAGAGTTATATCGCTTATTGCATGGCTTGAAATAAGCTGGTCATCGTAGCTAATCTCAACACAGGTGTCGCTAATGCTAGCGACACCTTGCTGGTAATTGCTTGATGCCTTGGGGAAGTAATGTCCCTGTACGTGCATAATAAGCTCTTAGGTTAGCGATAGGTCAATATCAAATACATTGGCTGCTTCTTCAGCAAACGATGACTGCTCTTGTTGCGCGGTATCCACTAAATTTAGCGCACTAGGGTAAATATTAACGGTTGTAACCTCGGCAAGCATTCTCGATGTACGCACTTTGGTCCACGGGTAGGCAAGCCCTAAAGAAAACACGATTGCCAGCATATTGGTTAATAGTAATATGGCAAAAGGAATAGGCTTAAGCTCTGATTTAAATGATGCTACGTCTTCAAATTGACTGTTATCAAAAATATGGTTACGAATAGCCGCAGCCCACACAGCGGTTACTATCGCAATCATAAATACGTAAGCAATCATTAATCCACCAAACATAATGCCCATTTTGGCTGGATCTTGTGCAGCTTGTTGGTTTTCTACATTCATTAAATCAAGCCCAAATAAGCCTAATACAGCCATAAATATCACCATAGTGATAGAGCTCACCACAAAGCAAATAAGGGCGGTTAAGTAGTAGGTTTCACCTTTAAGGTTTACGGTTAATGGCGTGTCACCGTAGCTAATATTGCTATGTATGTACGTGTCGATACGTTTTAAAACATACGGCATTAATAAATAAAGGGTAAAAATACTGGCAATAGGTAAAAGAATAAAGTTAATGAAGGCTTCGCCGTAATCGCCTTTAAATGCAAAGCGTACATTTCGATGACGGGTCATACGCATATTAAAGCGCAGGCCTTGGTTAATAATCCACGGCATTAAAAAGATAAAAGCAACCGCAAATAGTAAACCTACAAGAGGAAAAAAGCTGCTACCAAAGGAGTAAATTAAAAATACAATAACCGCTAAAATACGGCCTTTTAAAATTTGCATCGGGGTGGCTAAGTAGTCAAAGCTGTGTCCGTCAATGCGGGTGTGGCCATAAAAGTATCGCATTGTGCGCACTTTTGCCCAAGCCGAGTAAATACCTAAAGTAAGTACGCTCAGTAAAATATTGACTATCCAAATACCAAAAAACTCACCGCCTTTGCCGCTAAATTGTACTTTTCCACTAAAAATAGGGGTAGCAGGTTCACTTACTGCAGGGGTGGTTTCTGGGGGAGTAGGGTGTATTGATTCCATTAAAATTATATCCATGTTGTTTTTTTGTTAATTTACCTAAATTTGGTGCAAAGCTCAATCTTTAATAGCCTTACAGCCTACAATGGCGCTGCTTTTAATATATGTGGTGCTGCACTTTAAATCATCTCTGGTATACTAGGGCGATAATTTTATGGGGCTGTTATGATTTCAAAAAACCAACTCAAGCTTATTCGCCAACTTGGCCAAAAAAAGTACCGAAAGCAATATAATCAATACCTTGTACAAGGTGAAAAAAACGTACTTGAGTTGTTAAACAGCCCATTAAAGGCGGTTGATATATTTGCAACACAGGCGTTTATAAACACTCACCAAAACCAGTTTCCACATGTAGATTTTACGCCAGCAGAAGAAGAGTCGCTGACTAAAGCCAGTACCTTAGTAAGTAATAACGCGGCCATTGCAGTGGTTGATATGCCAAAGGCTGATTTACCTAATAATACCGGCTTAATATTGGCGCTTGATGGGGTTTCTGATCCGGGCAATTTAGGCACTATTATCAGAGTTGCTGATTGGTATGGCATTAAACATATAGTAACAAGTACCGACAGCGCCGATGCTTACAACCCTAAAACAATTAGCGCTACCATGGGTTCGTTTGTCAGAGTGTCGGTAAGCCAAGTAGAGCTACCTGAATACTTACAAACATTAAATATGCCTATTTATGGGGCATTTTTAGATGGGCAAAGCGTACATACAACTGATTTTAGCGCAAAGGGTGTATTGCTTATGGGCAGTGAGTCGCATGGCATACGCGAGCAGTGTGCAAAATTAGTAAGCGACAAAATAACCATACCGGCTTTTGGTGAGGCAGAGTCACTTAATGTGGCAATGGCCACAGGTATTATTTTAGATAACTTTAAACGCCAAGCTTAACTTTTTAACTGTTTATGAGTTAAATTGTTTGTAAGTAATAACAATAATAATCGGTAATAACAATAAGATGCGCTTAAGCACTATTAAATTAGCGGGCTTTAAATCGTTTGTAGAGCCCACTAAAATTCCATTTCCTGATCAAATGACGTGTGTTGTTGGGCCTAACGGCTGTGGCAAATCAAACGTGATTGACGCTGTGCGATGGGTGCTTGGTGAAAGCTCAGCTAAAAACTTACGTGGCGATGCCATGACCGATGTTATTTTTAATGGCTCAACTAATCGTAAACCCATCTCGCAAGCTTCAGTAGAGCTTATTTTTGATAATACCCAAGGTGATTTACCTAATACATTTGCCGACAGAAACCAAATAGCGATTAAGCGTTTAGTTACACGCGATGGCCAATCGTTGTACTTTTTAAATGGGAGCAAATGTCGTAAGCGCGATATTACCGATATATTTTTAGGCACCGGGCTTGGCCCGCGTAGTTACGCAATTATAGAGCAAGGGATGATCTCGCGTTTAATCGAGAGCAAACCTCAAGAGCTGCGAGTATTTTTAGAAGAAGCCGCGGGTGTGTCTAAATACAAAGAACGCCGCCGCGAAACGCAAACCCGAATTAAAAGTACCCGCGAAAACCTTGAGCGTTTACTTGATGTGCGTAAAGAGTTACAAGCGCAACTAGATAAACTGGCTGTGCAGTCGGTTGATGCGAAAAAATACCGCGATTTAAAAGCGCAAGAGCGTACCTTAAAAGGCCAAGTAGCTGTATTAAAATGGCAAAAGCTGCATCAACAACAGCTTGAAAAAAGTGAGCAAATCAAAAAGCTTAATGAGCAAATCGCCTTTTTTAAAACGGCTCACTCAGGCCACGACGATGTGCTTGCAAGCCTAGAGGCTCAAGTAAATGCAGAGCAAGATGCGGTTAACGATGCGCAGCACCAGCAACATGTTACCCACACAGAGTTGACCCGCGCCGAACAACAACACATTAATATTAAACAGCAAACGCAAACACTTAAACAAAGTGTGGTTAAGCTTGAGCAGCGAAAGCTGCAAAGTGAAGCGCTAAAAACACAGCAGCAAAATGTGTGTGAGCAGTTAGCAGTGAGCCACCAAGAGATAAGCGAGTACAGTTTAGAGTGCAGCGAACAAGTTGAAGAGCTTACCCTTACACTTGCAGATTTAGCTGATGAAAAAAATAAGCACACAGCCGCATGGCAAAGCCTTAATCAACAACAGCACGCGCTTAATAATAAAGTACAGGCGCAGCAAAGTAGTGTTAAGCAAACAGAGCAAGCCTTAGCCCATGTAAACGCACAGCTAAGCCAACTAAATAGCCAAATTGACGATATTAAAAGTAGCCAATTAGAGCAGCAACTAGCCGAGCAACAAAAATACAAACAAATCCTAACTCAAGAGCTTGCCAGTAAGCAAACGGCGCAAACACACTGCACCGCAGCGCTTAAAGAGCAAACCGATTTAGTAAATGACGCTGAGCAGCAACATCAGCAAAGCTTACAGCACGTTAATGAGCTAAAAGCTCGCATTGCTGGGCTTAAAAGCAGTTTAGGGATTGAAGATGACAATAAGCAGCACACTTTATTTAATCAATTACAGGTAAAACCAGGGTTTGAACATATAGTTGAACAGGCACTGCAAACGCTTGAGCACCTAAACGTAGCTGATGTGCAAAGCAACAATAGTGTGTGGCCGCATAAGAGTGAAATACCAGTCAATAGCGTTGCGGCGTTGATTAC
Source organism: Pseudoalteromonas sp. P1-11 (assembly GCF_001399995.1). Taxonomy (NCBI): domain Bacteria; kingdom Pseudomonadati; phylum Pseudomonadota; class Gammaproteobacteria; order Alteromonadales; family Pseudoalteromonadaceae; genus Pseudoalteromonas; species Pseudoalteromonas sp. P1-11. The sequence goes on along the minus strand of NZ_LJSP01000002.1, from coordinate 419,376 downwards.
CGAGGGTGTTTACCCAGATTTATTGACCCGTATTGCGTACAGCGAAAACGCCGAACTCGCTGCGTTAAATGATACGTTTTATATTGCGGTTATGGATAAAAGCGGTGCTTTACATGCTCGAAACTGGCACCGTAGCGCAGACAAAAACGCCGAAAACTCACAACTTTTAAAACACACACAGTTAAAGCAAAAAACAGCGAGCTTAGTAGAGGCCGAAAATACCCTCGCAAGGGATTTTGAGAATCTTAATGCGCTAAAAACACAGCAGCAAAAGCTGAGTGATGAGTTAGCGGTACTTAAAAACGCAATTCATCAATTAGCACAAAACATTGCCGTGGCCACTACGCGCAGCGACATGCTAAAAGAGCAAGTAGCACAATTTTTACAGCAACTAGAAAAGTACCAGCAACAAAAGCGTGCATTAACCACTGAGCAATCACAATTTTTAAAAACGCGCGATGAGCACAACAGTGCGCTTGAAGTGTTACATCAACAGCAACGTAATTTAGCTGACGAACTGGCAAGCGCCGACGCCGCTTGCACACGCAGTAATACTGCATACAGCCAAGCTGCAGCTACACTTGAGCAATATAAAACACAAGCGCATCAGGCCACGTTAAAAGAGCAAAAAGCACACAGTGAGTGGCAGCTTAGTCAAACAAAGCTTAATCATGCTGAGCAAGAACTCATGAGTGCGCAAGAAGAAGCAAAAGAGCTGCAAGCGCAAATGGAAGCGTTGCTTATACCCGAGCAAGAGCTCACTGAGCAAATAGCACAGCTTTTAATAAAACATCAGCAGGGCGAAGCTAGCTTGGTTGCGTTACAAAAAAAGCTTAACGAGGCAAAGCAAACACTTATAAGTAAACAAGCCAGCCTTAAGCACTCTCAAGGTGAGCTGACAGGTTTGCAAGAACAACATCAAAAGCTAAGTATTGAAGAGCAAAGCCTAATTATAAAAGCGCAGGCAGCACTTGAGCCGCTTGAAGAATTAAAGCAAAGTTTAAAAAGTGTTTTAGATACACTACCTGATTCACTGAGTTTAAATGCAGCGCAAAATCAGATCAGTGGGCTTGTGCATCAATTAGATAAGCTAGGTCCAGTTAATTTAGCCGCAATAGATGAGTTTGAACACGCTAAAGAGCGCAGTGATTATCTGAATAATCAACTTGAGGATTTAACCAAAGCGCTAAATACGCTTGAAGGGGCGATTCGTAAAATTGACAGCGAAACCAAAACACGCTTTAAAGCTACCTTCGATCAAGTGAACAACGACTTTGCCGAGCTATTTCCAAAAGTATTTGGTGGTGGTAGCGCGTATTTAGAATTAACCAGTGACGATTTACTCGAAAGTGGTGTTAGTATAATGGCACAGCCACCAGGTAAGAAAAATTCGACAATTCATCTGTTAAGTGGTGGAGAAAAAGCGCTGAGCGCATTATCATTGGTGTTTTCTATATTCAGGCTCAATCCAGCTCCATTCTGTATGCTGGATGAAGTAGATGCGCCGCTTGATGATGCTAACGTGGTACGTTTTTGCCGTTTGGTTGAAGAAATGTCACAATCGGTGCAGTTTATTTATATTAGTCATAATAAAATTGCGATGGAAATGGCAGGGCGTTTAACTGGCGTTACCATGGCAGAGCCAGGCGTATCACGCATGGTAGCAGTAGATATAGAACAAGCAGTGCAACTTGCACATACATAACAGTTTATTTAAGCGTATTAGTGTTAATTAATACACGGGTTTAGGCATAACAAATAATAAAAGGTGAGGGGATGGCCGAAGAACTAAGATTGGTTTTAATTGTGATCAGTGTACTTGTCATAGGTGGCTTATTAGTACATGGTTTATGGTCAGTTAGAAAAAAAGACAGCCCAGAGGTAGCGCCTTCAGAGCGGGTTGAACCAATGCAAGATACACCTTCGCATACACCAGTTGAACCTAAAGAGCCGGTTGTTGCCCAGCGAGATGAGCCGCAATTTGGTGAGCTAAACTTTGATGCAAACGAGCCGCAAATAGATACTAGCGTGGCGCAAACACCCATTGAAGACGACCTGCAAGTAGTTCAAGAGCCAGAGCTAGAACCAGAGCCAGAGAGCGAAAAAGAAGCGCCAGCAGATGTGTCTGACTTTGTTATTGTGCATATTCAAATGCCTGAGGGACTAAGCATGCAAGGCAGTAAGTTATTGCCTGCAGTAAATACCTTAGGATTTAAATATTCAGAAGAAGGCTTTTTTAATCGCCACATAGACCCTGCAGGGCAAGGTCCAGTGTTATTTAGATTAGTAAATATGTATAACCCAGGTACGTTTGATATTGATAATATGGAACAGTTTAGCACCGCAGGGGTTAGCTTATTTATGACTCTACCTTGTGAAGGCGACGGGCTAGCTGCTTTTAATATGTTACATAGCGCAGCTAAGAAAATTGCCGATGAATTTGGTGCACAAATTTTAGATGCCGAGCGTGAAGAAATGACCGTTGAGCGCGTTCGTCAATATGTTGAGCAGGTTCGTGCATTTTCTGCGTAATTTATACGCACACATTATTTTTATTAAGCCACTTACCTAAAAGTGGCTTTTTTTATGTTTTTTGAGGTTTAAATGTCTAGCAGCATTAGTGAGCAAATTAATCATCTTCGTAGTACGTTAGAGCAACACAACTACAATTATTATGTCCTTGATACACCCAGTATTCCTGATGCAGAATACGATAGACTATTGCGCGAGTTAAGCGCCCTTGAAAGAGAAAACCCAGAATTTTTAACGCCTGACTCACCCACTCAAAAGGTCGGAGGCGCTGCGCTGAGTAAATTTGAACAAGTTGCTCACCAAGTGCCTATGTTATCGCTTGATAACGCCTTTAGTGAAGAAGAGTTTAGCGCCTTTAACCGCCGTATTAAAGAGCGTTTAATGAGCCAAGATGAGCTCACTTTTTGTTGTGAGCCTAAGTTAGATGGCTTGGCTGTGTCGATTATTTACCGTGACGGCGTGCTTGTGCAGGCCGCAACTCGTGGCGATGGTTTTACTGGCGAGAATATTACACAAAATGTAAAAACAATCCGTAACGTGCCCCTTAAGCTGCGTGGCGATTACCCCGCAGAGCTTGAAGTACGTGGCGAAGTATTTATGGATAGCGCTGGGTTTGAAAAACTAAACAGCGAAGCCGAAAAACGTGGCGAAAAAGTATTTGTAAATCCTCGAAATGCAGCCGCAGGTAGCCTACGCCAGCTTGATTCAAAAATCACCGCTAAGCGCCCGCTAATGTTTTATGCGTATAGCACTGGGCTGGTGGCCGATGGCTCAATCCCTGAGGATCACTACCAACAATTGGCAAAATTAACTGATTGGGGTTTACCGCTGTGCCCAGAAACAAAGTTAGTTGAAGGTACGCAAGCGGCTTTAGATTACTACAGTGATATTTTAACGCGCAGAAGCGAGCTTAAATATGAAATTGATGGCGTAGTAATTAAAATAAACCAAAAAGCCTTACAAGAGCGTTTAGGGTTTGTTGCACGTGCACCGCGCTGGGCAATTGCTTATAAGTTTCCTGCGCAAGAAGAAATAACCCAGTTACTTGATGTAGAATTTCAGGTTGGTCGCACAGGCGCAATAACGCCGGTAGCGCGTTTAGAGCCTGTATTTGTAGGCGGTGTTACGGTATCAAACGCAACGCTGCACAATGGCGATGAAATAGCCCGCTTAGGCGTAAAGGTAGGCGATACAGTAATTATACGCCGCGCCGGCGATGTTATTCCGCAAATTACACAAGTAGTACTTGAGCGCCGCCCAGATGATGCACGCGACATTGTATTTCCTGCCAGTTGCCCCATTTGTGACTCACACGTTGAAAAAGTAGAAGGTGAGGCCGTGGCTCGTTGTACCGGTGGCTTAGTGTGCCAAGCTCAGCGTAAACAAGCGATAAAGCATTTTGCATCACGCAAAGCGCTTGATATAGATGGCTTAGGCGACAAAATAGTTGATCAACTGGTTGATAGAGAGCTGGTAAAAACCCCCGCAGATTTATTTATATTAAAACAAGGTCACTTTGAGTCACTTGAGCGTATGGGTCCTAAGTCGGCTAAAAACTTAGTGGATGCGCTTGAAGCTTCAAAAACAACTACGCTTGCAAAGTTTTTATACTCGCTGGGTATTCGTGAGGTTGGCGAGGCCACAGCGCAAAACTTAGCAAATCATTTTTTAACACTTGAAAAGGTAACCCAAGCCAGTATTGAAAGCCTTACACAAGTGAGCGATGTAGGGGTTATTGTAGCAACTCATGTTCGTGGCTTTTTTGATGAGCAACATAATGTAGATGTGGTTAATGCTTTAATTGAACAAGGCATTAATTGGCCAGCGCTAACGCCGCCTTCAGAGGATGAGCAACCCTTAGCTGGGCTAACCTATGTATTAACTGGCACTCTTAATACTTTAAACCGAAACGATGCTAAAGCACGCTTACAACAGTTAGGTGCAAAAGTAGCCGGTAGTGTGTCGGCTAAAACAGATGCATTGGTGGCGGGCGAAAAAGCCGGCTCTAAATTAACTAAAGCACAAGATTTAGGCATAGACATACTTAGCGAAGATGACTTAATTGCACTGTTTGATAAGTACAATGCTTAGGGTAATAAAATGAGCCGATATGGACCCGAGTACTGGGATAAATACGGAAGCTACCGTACGCCGATTGCATTTCATCTAAGTTTATTGGTGTTACTACGTGCGTATTTTATTTGGGTTATAGCGGCGCTGAGCCGCCGCCCTGAGCTTGATTTAATGTCGCTATTTTTTAAATCTAAAAACGATTTTTTTATCGCAATTTCGATTGGCGCTATTGCGATAGTGCCCACTTTTTTATTTTGCTTAAGACGCCCGCGCGACTCTCATCAACAAAGTGCGCGTTTAGCGATGGTGTGGCGCTACATGCGCTGGCCGTTACTTGTGTGTGCAATAACCGACTTAAGCTGGTTAACAATACAAGCTGCACATAGTCATTACAGGTTTTCACTATTTTTAGCTGTGCAAATGGTGATTGTGTTTTGGGTAATGTGGTACTTGGCAAAGAGTCGTTATTTGCAGGTGTTTTTTAACGATTGGCCAGAGCCTACTGAAAAAGCAGATGATAAAAACGCTAAATAAAAGGGAGCTAAATGGATAACATTAATAAAAAAATTGCCATTGTAGTGCTTGGTATTGGCATTATCTTAGGCGCTTTGGTGTTGTTTACATCGCTAATTGATCATATTTGGTTTTCTGCCGTAATAGGATTATGGTTATTTGTGTTTTGTTCGTGTTGTTACAGGCTGACACCCGCCTTTAAAAAGCGCAATACGCTTGATAATTTTATTCAGCGCGATGCACAGCACTTAATGTTATTTAGCTTGGCAGGTTTCTTTGATAAAAAATTTGGCCCGCAATGGCTTGTTATTGGCAACATTGAACATATAGAAAGTAAGAACGATGAGCTTATTATTCATAGCAATAACGAGCGACAATTTAGTGTAAGTTTACCCGCACAAAAAAATGACATAGACGCCTACATGAAGCGCATACTTTCAGATCACGAAAAGCAAACTATTCGCTTTAGTTAGGGGCTGTTGAACTTTGCGGATTAAAGTTTGTTCAAACTAGGGGCTATTTAATCGCGGCGCGAAGTTTGTAACCTAGCGGGCTAAGTAAAAGCTGAGCAAAGCTTCCGCGTCCTGCTCACGCCCTTTACCTACATCCATGTAGGCAACAAAGAGTAAATAGCCCCTAGGAAGAACCCGTTGGGCAGCGCCTGTTTGGCATTAATGCTACGTTATCGCCCAATTATGGGGAATAACCACACTGCATAGGCTCTGCCTTGCCTAAATACCAAACAGACTGCTGCAAATTTAACCTTAAAAGATCAACAGACCCTAATCACTTATTAATACCGAAGGAGGCTATTATGCTTACTTGGAATGATGTTATAAATTTTGCCAATAATGGCAATCCTACGCCACGCGAAAAGGTTGTAAAAACAGACGCGCAATGGCAGGCAATGCTAAGTGATGAGCAATACTATGTGACACGTAAAAAGGGCACAGAACGCCCTCACAGCTCACAAAGTTGCACATTACTAGAACCGGGTAAATACGCGTGTGTATGCTGCGATAATTTACTTTTTGATGCCGATGAAAAGTTTGATAGCGGCACAGGCTGGCCATCATTCACGCAGCCTGCAACTGTCGATGCAATTGGTTATGTGAACGATTTAAGCCATGGTATGCAGCGCGTTGAAGTGGTGTGTAATGTGTGTGATGCACACTTAGGGCATATTTTTCCTGATGGGCCAGCACCGTCGGGTTTGCGCTATTGTGTAAATGCCGCTGCAATGAAAAAGCTTTAATTATATAGTTAGCTTTCAATCAAGATAAACAGCTATTTCTAGCCGCTAGTTAGCGCTAGGGGGATTGAATATCGAGTTTCATTTCTTTTGCCATATGCAAAATTTTATCTAATCGCTGCGACTGATCTGGCTGCAGTGTAGAGTTACTCAAAAGGGCGTAACACTTTTTAGCAATAACCAAGTTAAAAGTGCCGCCTTTTTGTTTTGTCGAATCAAACAAACACTGTAATAAATTAAGCGCAATGCTTGGGTTACGCGGCATTACTCTAAATGCTTGCGTAAACGCCTCTAACGCCGTATTTAATTGCCCTCTATTAAATTGAGTTACTGCATGGTTGTTAAGCTCTTTAGGGCCCATTTTAATGTCACGACGCTCACTTTGCTGCTGTTGAATGTAACGCAGGTAAGTTGTATCACTCATATTGGGGTGGCGCTCACAATGGCTAATTATTTGGCTAAATAATGTTTGTGCTTTTTGATGAAAACCCAGCTCGTGAAACGCTTTTGCTTTATCAAGCGCCCCATCTACAGAGCGTATTAACGTATCGTCATCGTCGAGTTGCTCTATCAAGCGCTTGGCTTTTTGATGCTCGTCTTTTAAATAGTGCAAACGCGCATTAAGTACATCAATTTGAGATTGGTTTGCGTTGTTAGGAAACTGCTTTTTTAAATCATTTATGTATTTATTAGTTTGACGCGAAATACGTTGTATTTGGTCTGTTTGATCTGTGGTTAAAGCAAAGTCTATACCGGCACGGGCTGCATTGAGATAGATGTCGGGGCTGTCATGAATAGAATGACGCGCATAGCTGGCTATGTCTTTTTGGGTTAAGTAGCTTTTTTCGTAATCGTGATTTATTAACGAAACATTGCTTAACGATTTTTGTCTTTGGATGTTACGTGGCGCGATATCGACTGCTTGGCTTAAAAAATCTTGCGCCAATTCAAATTGGTTTAGTTTTATTTCTAATCGGCCGAGTAAATCCAGTGCAACTAAACGTGTTTCATGGCGTTCAAGCATGGTTTTTAACATGCGCTGAGCAAGAATATGCTCATTATTAGCAATCAGGGCTTCTACTAAACCAACTTTGGCCCAGGCAAATTTTTGTATGTCTAGCACCGAGGTAAAAAAGTCTTTAGCTTCCTCACTGCGGTTTAGCCTAAGCAATGCATCTCCTTTTAAGCGAAGGAGGATAGGGCTGTATATATTGTTTTTTTTATTTAAAGCGGCATCGATTACTTTTATTGCTTTAGAGTCGTTGCCATCATCTACTAAGGTATAAATGCTCTGAAGCTCATTTTTACGTTTTAGAATACGCTCAATCCGCGTTTTTAACTCTTGTACCGTAAATGGCTTTACCAAAAAGTCGTCGGGTTGAAGCTCTAAAACGCTATGCACTAGCGCACCACTGGTTTCTGCAGAAATAAAAATAAACGCGGTGGAGTTTTTTATCAGTTGCTTAACACGGAGTTCTTCGTAGAGTTGGTAGCCGTCTTGGTGTTTGCTTAAATTAAACGAACATACAATTAAATCAAATTGCTCAGCCAAACATTGCTCTTTTGCTGCAATTGCATGATCGGCAAAGTGCAACTGCCGAAAGCCAAGCCTTTCTAGCGACTGTTTCATATAGCTTTGAGCGAGGGGCTGCTCTTCCACTATCAGTATTTTGGCTTTGGCGTAGATCTTAGTTGGCATTGGCTTACATGTTGTTTAATTTATCACAGACTATAATCAACAGTTTAGCTGCTTACAAGGGAATTTAACTATTAGCCGAGGTTATTAGAAGATTAAGTTATTTTCATACGTTTAGATGGCTTCATATTATCCTTGCCTTAGCGTTTTAAAATCAATGTTTAATTAATAGGTAAAAAGCAGCTCTAAATAATAGTTAAAATAATCTAGGTTTTTGTGGAGTGTTTGTACGTGGCGGGTGATATTAGACTTGAACCAGTGGCACTCGCCTTTATTTGTAAAGGACGGCGATGCTCTCTTTTTCTTACAACTGGATTAATTACCCAAATAGGATTTTTATAATAATTATTCAGAAGAGTTTTGATGCTTTAGAAGTGTTTATATGTGGTAGGTGATTACTTGGCTTGAACCAGTGACCCTCGCCATTATTTGTAAATGACAGCGATGCTCTCTTTTTTTTACAACTGGATTAATTACCCAAATAGGATTTTAATAATAATTTTTCAGAAGAGTTTAGATGCTTTAGAAGTGTTTATATGTGGTGGGTGATACTGGACTTGAACCAGTGACCCTCGCCTTGTAAGGGCGATGCTCTCCCAACTGAGCTAACGACCCATATTACATGCTACTACCTGTATAGATAGTACTGGACTTTAACCAGTGAACTTCGCCATCTTTTATAAAAAGCGGTGATGCTCTCTTTTCTTGTAACTGAGCTAACGACCCATATTACAATTTTAAAACGCGTCTATTAATATAATAATAGATACCAGTGACCCTCGCCTTGTAAGGGCGATGCTCTCCCAACTGAGCTAATCACCCACATATAAATTAAAACGCTACTATTAAATAATAGTACTGGACTTTAACCAGTGAACCTCACCTTCTTTTACTTAAAGCAGTGACGCTCTCTTTTCTAACTGAGCTAACAACTCATATATAATTTTAGATGTGTACACTTAATACTGGACTTGAACCAGTGACCCTCGCCTTGTAAGGGCGATGCTCTCCCAGCTGAGCTAATCACCCACATCTAAACAACATTACATTGCTGCGTTGTTGTGGGGCGCTATTATAGATAGAGTTGCAAATGTGTCAACACTTGAATGATAAAAATGTGCTGAATGAAGGTTTTATAAACAGCGCAGGGTGGTTGGCGTTTACTTTATCATCAAATTTAAGTTGTTAGGGTAAATTAACAGCTGAATCTGAACTAAGTGCTGCCTTATTTTTACTTACAATAAAAAGCATTGCTTAAATAAGCTAATAAAAGGCGATGTTGAAATTGATACAGTAAGCGTGACGTTTTATCAAAAAGAAGATTTATGACTATATAAGGTTTTAAATTATTGAACTGGTATACGGTACTTTTTAAAAGGTAAGGGCATAAGCAGTTATCTGTATTGCCATTAGTGCGAATAAACTTTAATTAACACCATGGGTTTTGGCACAATGACAACAAAACAGAGCCTATTACCCAAACTGGAACATAGTGTTTAAAAACAGCACAAATTATTTGCTAGCACTTTTAACGACGGCCTAATTCACTTCAATTTTTATATGTGTGTACAAGCAACTTAAAAAGGGAAGGGTTGAGCATTTAATAATAAGGTTATCGAATAGAGCCCTCGCATTTTAATAACACACTTAAATGCGGGGTTTAGCCTTGGTTTTAGTACTTTTTTAACCCCAACTCAATTTGCATATAAATGTATACCTTTTATGTTAAACATTATTACTTCATCAACGAGGTATAAATAGATAATTAACCTGTTTATAGTACTGTGAGATGAAGTACAGGCCAAATTTTGTCGAAATTGTATTTTTTTGCATGTCTGATAGCCAGTTTGTTGAAAATTAAACCATTTAAATAAAGTGGCATAAAAAACTGTTGACTTTATTTTGGGGGGTGCATAGAATGCGCCCCGCACTCAGCGATACACAGCGTGTTAAACACGTTAGGTATTAAAAGGTTTGGGGCTATAGCTCAGCTGGGAGAGCGCTTCGCTGGCAGCGAAGAGGTCTGCGGTTCGATCCCGCATAGCTCCACCAAATCTTTGTGCATGTCCTAGGGTAGCAGTTTTCTGTGTCCCCATCGTCTAGAGGCCTAGGACACCGCCCTTTCACGGCGGTAACAGGGGTTCGAATCCCCTTGGGGACGCCACTTACTATTTTAGGTGATGTATAAAGCAGTGTGACACCGCACTCTCTATGCACGACGTTATCAAGAGTACTAATCTATTGAGACGCCACTTACTATTTTAGTAGTGTATAAAGCTATAACTTCCTCTGCGCTATCCAGCGCATTAATTTATACTGTTTATCCGTTAAAATTTTAGTTTTACACTTTTAATTTTCTTCAATATCTAAAAACCTATCTATTTAATTAATAATCACCTACGTATAACTTCTTAGGATTTCAAGACCGATCCGCAATAATAATTATTCATTTACAGTGATAAATTTTTGCTGTCTGCGTTAAAAATACATACTTATAACTGCATGTGTAGATAAAATGGATAGCACAACTAAATTACAAATTACTCTTAACCATATTTATTCATCCTTTAAATAGCTCAATCAATAAAGCCTGTACAAAATATTCAGCATTTATAAAGCGCTGTGCTGCTAACCTTTTAGTTTAATTTCTTATTATTAGGAGTTAATTATGGCAAGTGGTTGGGCGCGTGATGGCGCAATTCAAGATCAAATCGATGCAAGTGTTAATGACGCAGTGCAATATGCAAGGCAAAATTTAATCTCAGGCGCGAGTGCTGAATTCTGTGATGAGTGTGATTGTGAAATACCACAGGCACGCAGGTTAGCGCTGCCAGGTGTTAGGCACTGTGTGGCGTGTCAAAGCGAGCTTGAGGCTAAAGGCAAAGGCGTTGCTGGCGTAAACCGCCGAGCAAGTAAAGATAGCCAACTAAGGTAAAGGTGCGACTAGGCACCTTTTTGATAAATTTTATTCCCTAGTGAGCTTTGTTTTTCTTTTTCTGAATAAGCTCAATTGAATAGCCATCAGGGTCTTTCACAAAAGCAATTTCTGTTGTGCCGCCTTTTACTGGCCCCGGTTCTCGACTGACGTTTCCACCAGCGGCCTTTATGTCGTCACATGCCTTGTATATATCGTCAAATTCAATAGCTATATGGCCATATGCATTACCAAGATCGTAGCTATTTTCATCCCAATTATAAGTAAGCTCTAATACAGTATTACTATCCTCTTCACCATACCCTACAAAAGCTAATGTATAACGGTACTCTTCGTTGTCAGAACGGCGTAATTCTTTCATTCCTAAAATCTGTGTATAAAAAGAAAGTGACTTTTCTAAGTCGGCTACACGCAACATTGTGTGTAATAAACGCATTTAGGTTACCTCTGTGAGTTTAAATTTAAATAGGTGTGGAGCATAGCGTCTTTATGGGGTATTCATAACCGCATTGCATAGGCCAGAGCCTGCCATATACCGAGAGGCTTATTTTACCTCAACTTTGAACAATAAGTTTATATTAACCAGCTATTTGCGCACTCATTGCGTCAAATTTACGTGCAATAAGCCCAGTTATTGCCGCGCAAGTGGCTTTGCCTTCACTGAAAACCTCGGCTTGTGAAATAAATTAAAATATCAGTACGATTTAATACGTAAGTAAACTTCTTAACCTGAGTTCGGGCAATTTAAGCTAAATGTGGGCAAGGCTAGGCATTTACAACCACGCATTGCCATAATATTAGCACACTAAATTAGTGGTATTACCAACAATGGGTTAGTGCACAATGTAATTATAGCCACGCTATTTATACGAGTTTATAAAGTTGTTGCACTTATTGGTCAACCTATTTTTTATTAAGCTCTAACCAAAGAAGGGAAAAGTGAGTGGAATTAATTTGATTTCCATACTGCCTATAACTAATTGTTTATTATTGTTATTTTGTTAATTTGAAATGAATTGTAAATTACCTTGGTTTACAAAGTTAACTTATTGGTTGACAAGATTGGTGTATGGTAATACAGTTTTTACATACCAATTGGTAAGTTGCTTGGTTTTAGCTTCTCCAAGGTATTAATAAATAATCAAAGCAATGCTAAGCATAACGAAATAAATACGTAACCGGTCAATAATATACAGCGTGTAATCACTCTGTTTTTATTCGCTCAAATGGTAATAACGCGGCGGGTTACCTATTCAAATGAACATGCTCAGGGTTACTTTAGCAAATTGAATTAAACGACACAGCGTACCTATTTATGGGGTAAATCATTACTCGTACTCATAAAAGCACGCGCCATCATATTTAGGAGTTATTCATGTCTAAACCAGTAATCGGTTTTATCGGCCTTGGCTTAATGGGCGGCAATATGGCCGAAAACTTACAGAACAAAGGCTATGAGCTTATTGTTATGGATTTAAACAAAGATGCGGTTGCTGCATGCGTTAGCAGAGGTGCAAAAACAGCAAGCACTGCAAAAGAGCTTGCACAAGGTGCAGACATAATTATGTTTTGTTTAACAACATCAGCAGTTGTTGAAAAAATTGTGTACGCAGAAGATGGCATTTTAGCGGGTATTAAAGAAGGCGCGGTATTAATTGATTTTGGTACATCAATTCCTTCATCTACTAAAAAAATTGGTGCTGATCTAGCCGCTAAAGGCGCAGGCATGATTGACGCACCACTAGGGCGTACTCCAGCCCATGCTAAAGACGGCCTATTAAATATTATGGCAGCGGGCGATATTGACACCTTCAATAAAGTTAAACCTGTACTTGAAGATCAAGGCGAAAACGTATTTCACCTAGGTGAGCTAGGCGCAGGGCATACAACTAAGTTAATCAATAACTTTATGGGTATGACCACGGTATGTGCTATGTCACAAGCGTTTGCTGTAGCAGACAAAGCCGGTGTAGACCGCCAGCAACTATTTGACATTATGTCGACAGGGCCTTCTAGCTCTCCATTTATGCAATTTTGTAAAAACTACGCGGTAGACAATGTAAGCGACCTTGGTTTTTCAATTGCCAATGCAAACAAAGATTTAGGCTACTTCCTACAAATGGTTTCAGACCTTGGGACTGAATCAAAAATTGCTGAAGGTTCATCTGCTAACTTACAAGCGGCATTTGATGCAGGTATGGGGCAAGGCAACGTACCAGAAATTTTTGATTACTTTAAAACTCTAGAAAAGTAATACCGACAACATTGGGTGCTTTAACGTAGTTAAAGCACCAAAACACACACAACATCAATTGGCTAGATTTAACCTGCTTTGTGCAATGAGTGCAGCATTACTATTGATAAGGGATTACTTCCGGTCACACTGAAAAAGAGTTATCTATGCGTTTAATTAATATAATAAAGCTTAGCCTAGTTCTTATTGGGTGCACATCCACACAATTGGCAGCCAAAGATTATTTTGTAGACACTAAACAAGCTTTTCAAGAAATCTCTGACAAACTCGTTGCCGGCGATAAAATAACTCTCAAAGACGGTACGTGGTCTAATTTCGAAATTTTATTACAAGGCCAAGGAACCAAAAACGCCCCTATAAAGCTTACAGCGCAAACCAAGGGTAACGTTATTTTATCAGGGCAATCTAATTTAAGACTGGCGGGTTCGTATTTAGAAGTGTCAGGGCTTGTATTTAAAAATGGTTATACGCCTAGCTCAGCCGTTATTGAATTTCGTAAAAATAAAGATGAGCTTGCTACTCACTCCCGCGTAACACAAGTCGTTATCGATAACTACAATAACCCCGATAAACGAGAATCAGACTATTGGGTGGCTCTATATGGTAAACACAATCGTTTTGATCACAGCCACTTAGTAGGTAAACGTAACAAAGGCGTTACGGTTGCAGTAAGGCTTAATAGTGAGCAAAGCCAACAAAACCACCATCAAATTGATCATAACTTCTTTGGCTATCGTCCTACTTTTGGATCTAACGGCGGTGAAACACTGCGCATTGGTACTAGCCACTATTCATTAAGTGATTCATTTACCGTAGTTGAAAACAACTACTTTGAACGTACTAACGGCGAAGTAGAAATAATCTCTGTTAAATCAGGGAAAAACCAAATCCGCAATAATGTGTTTTTTGAGTCTCGCGGCACACTAACGTTGCGCCATGGTAATGGCAATATTATAGAAGAGAACGTTTTTTTTGGTAACGGTGTGGATCACACAGGTGGTATTCGCATAATTAATAAAAACCAAACAGTAAAAAATAACTACTTAGAAGGTTTAACAGGCTACCGTTTTGGCAGTGGTTTTACGGTTATGAACGGCGTACCTAACTCACCAATAAATCGCTACCATCAGGTAGAAAACGCGACAATTGAAAACAATACCTATGTAAATGTGCGTCATATACAACTTGGCGCAGGTAGCGATAGCGAGCGTAGCGCTGCGCCAATTAATAGCGTAATGAAAAATAACCTTATTATTAATCAAAATGGCGAGCAGCCTTTTACAACCTTTGATGATGTAAGCGGTATTAAATTTAGCAAAAATGTAGCTAATACCCAGGTATTAAAAGAGTTAAATTACGGTGTTAAACAGCAAAATGTAACACTAACCAGAGCTAGTAACGGTTTACTGTATCCTGAATCAAGCAAAATTAGTGCAGGTGCTAAACGCGGTTTAAAAGTGCTAAAAAAAGCCGATACCGGCGTTAGTTGGTATCCAAAAACAGAGCAAGTTGTAGCATTTGATACGGGTAAAACTCACCAGGTTAAAGCAACTGCAGATGCCTTACTTAACGCAATCAATGCAGCCCAAACGGGTGATGTATTAGAGCTTGCAGATGGTCAATACGATGTATCTAAACTCGTTAAAATAACAAAAGTGCTTACCCTTAAGGCTAAACATACTGGCAAAGCTAAGTTGACCTACCAACGCTCCACCTTATTTGAAATTCATGATGGCGGTAGCTTAAAGCTAGATGGTTTAGTTATCTCGGGTGAAAACGCACCTGATGCCATTAATAATAGTGTGGTACGTACTAAAAAGTGGGGCATGGTTGATAACTACCGCTTTGAAATACACAACTCACAATTAACTAATCTTGATATTAATCACTCATTTCACTTTTTTGTAACGGGTAAAGGGGCGATGGCAGATGAAATCGCGTTAGTAAATAATACCTTTAAAAATGTAACTGGCGATATTTTACGTCTTGATACCGAAATAGAAGACTTAGGTATTTATAACGCAGAGTATGTAACACTTAAAAACAATACCTTTAATGAGGTAGCCGGTGGCGTCGTTAAGTTATACCGAGGGGGAAGTGATGAAAGCACCTTTGGTCCGCATTTATTAATGACCAATAACACCCTAACTAAAGTAGGTTTAGGTAAGCGTAACAAGGCGAAAGCGAGTGTGTATGCGCACGGTGGACAAGTCACAAATATTGTAAGCAACGTATTTGAAAAATCGGCACCGATTAAAATTGAGCACACGGTTGGTGAGCCAATAACAGCCATTACAGATAACACCTTTGATGCAACTCAAGCGCCAAGCGTAAAAGAGTTACGTGTAGCGGGCCCGCACACGGCAACGATTAAAAATAACAACGTTTTAAATAAGGTGAACTAACAATGATGAATTTAACCCCAAATAAGTCATTATTTAAAACGCTGGGTGTTACTGTAAGTGCCTTAGTTTTATCGATAAACGCCTACGCAGCGCATCCAAATTTGGTAATAACCAATGATGATGTACAGCAAATGCGCCAAGCAATTAGCAACAATGAACAGGGTAAGTTTGCCACCGCATTTGCAGCGCTTAAAGCACAAGTAGATGAGCAAATTAAAAGCCCTATAACAGTGCCTGTACCAAAAGACGGTGGGGGAGGGTATACCCACGAACGACACAAAAAAAATTATCAGCTTATGTATAACGCCGGTGTTATTTATCAGCTAAGCCAAGATGATAAATACGCTCATTACGTACGTGATATGTTGCTTGAGTATGCCAAATTATACCCAACACTTGATGTACACCCTAAGCGCAAAGTTAAGTCGCAAAACCCAGGTAAACTATTTTGGCAAAGCCTTAATGAGGCCATGTGGCTTGTTTATACCATTCAAGCATACGATTTAGTGCATGATGCGTTAAGCGCCGCTAATATTAAAACCATCGAAAATGACTTACTGCGCCCAGTATCGTTATTTTTATCACAAGGCCAGCCATCAACTTTTAACAAGGTACATAACCATGGTACGTGGGCTACAGCCGGTGTAGGCATGGCAGGGTATGTATTAGATGAATCTGAGTGGGTCGAAAAGTCCCTTTACGATTTAGATAAATCGGGCGAGGGGGGCTTTATTAAGCAGCTAGACATGCTGTTTTCGCCACAAGGCTATTACAACGAAGGTCCTTATTATCAACGCTTTGCACTACTTCCGTTTGTTACCTTTGCTAAAGCAATTGAAAACAACGAACCGCAGCGAGACATTTTTGAATATCGCGATGGCATATTACTTAAAGCCATTGATACCACTATTCAGCTAAGCTATAACGGTTTGTTTTTCCCGATAAACGATGCAATTAAAAGTAAAGGTATAGACACAATAGAGCTGGTACACGGTGTAACAGCCGCTTATGGTTTAACACACGATACTGGTTACTTAGATATAGCTAAAAAGCAAAATCAAATAATACTCTCTGGTGATGGCCTAAAAGTGGCTCAAGCACTGGATAAAAATAAGCAAACTCCTTATGTATTTAAATCGGTAGCATTTGGCGATGGTAACGATGGCGAGCAAGGGGCGTTGGTAGTAATGCGTACGCAAACTGGTGGCGACCAAGCACTTTTATTTAAACCTGCTGCACAGGGTTTAGGGCATGGACATTTTGATAAATTAACTTGGCAGTTTTACGATCATGGCAATGAAATTGTATCTGATTATGGCGCTGCACGTTTTTTAAATGTTGAGGCT
This sequence comes from Pseudoalteromonas sp. P1-11, assembly GCF_001399995.1. Taxonomy (NCBI): domain Bacteria; kingdom Pseudomonadati; phylum Pseudomonadota; class Gammaproteobacteria; order Alteromonadales; family Pseudoalteromonadaceae; genus Pseudoalteromonas; species Pseudoalteromonas sp. P1-11. Next base: position 402,370 of record NZ_LJSP01000002.1, on the reverse strand, counting down.
AAATACGGCGGCCGTTACCTACCAGAAAACGAAACTTACGCAAAACATACCGTGGCACACAATACGGTTGTGATTGATGAAACCTCGCATTTTAATGCAAATGTTAAAGTGGGTAATAACAATCATCCTACGCTTAATTTCTTTGAAACAAACCAATACGGAACGGTGTCAAGTGGGCAAATAAGCACCGCTTACAAAGGTGTTGAGCTTGAACGCACGTTAGCGTTAATTAATTTACCTATGCTTGAAAGCACGCTTGCAGTTGATATTTTTAATGTGACTGCAGATTCCTCCCATAAAATTGATTTACCACTGCATTACAAAGGCCAATTAATTGATACCAGCTTTGAGTTACTTGGTAACACCAAAAGCTTAGCTGCGCTGGGTGATAAAAATGGCTATCAACATTTATGGTTAAAAGCACAGGCACAACCAGATGAAGGCCTAGCAAAGGTAACGTGGTTAAACGACAACGGCCGTTTTTATACACAAACTAGCCTAGTGAAAGGGGATGAGTCTTTCTTATTTACGCAAATAGGGGCAAACGATCCACACTTTAATCTTCGTAACGAAAATGGCTACATTCGCCGTGTAGAAGGTAAAAAACAGCATAAATTTATTTCAGTACTTGAGCCTCACGGTGAATACAACCCAAGTAAAGAATATACCCTAGAGGCTGTTAGCCGTGTATCGTCACTTAAGTATGACGCGCAAGAGCACTTAGACCTAATTGAAGTTAAAGTAAAAAATAATACCTTTTTGGTTGCTGTCAACAAAGCCGATAAAGCAGCTAAACACACATTCACATATCAAAATAAAGCATTCACCTTAAATGGCCGCCTTGGCGTTTATGCGATGAAGAATAATCAGGAGTAAACAGGATGCAAAAGCAAAGTGCACACTTTTCATTTGGTAACGAAACCGAGATTGAAGATTTAGGTAATGGCTTAAAACGCCAAATGCTTGGCTATAACGAAGAGCTAATGGCCGTGAAAATTTGGTTCTCAGAAGGGGCTATTGGTTATAACCATGCACACAGGCACTCGCAAGTAACGTATGTGGTTGAGGGTGAGTTTCACTTTAACATTGATGGCGTAACTAAAATCTTAAAAGCGGGTGATAGCTGTTTTATTCCTCCTTTTGCTGATCACGGTGCAACGTGCCCAACTGGCGGTATACTGATTGATACCTTTAGCCCAGCTCGCGAAGACTTTCTTGAGGAATAACCTATGAAAATTCAAGGCTTACGCTGGTGGGTTATAGTGCTAATTGCACTTGCTACCATTATTAACTACATCGACCGTCAAGCGCTTAGCGTTTTATGGCCAGACATTGTAGAAGAAATGTTCCCTGATGAATCTGCGTTAGAGCGTAAACAAATTTACGCTAATATTTCTATAGTATTCGTATTTGCTTATGCATTTGGCCAAGCTATTTTTGGCAAAATTTTTGACTGGGTTGGCACGCGTTTAGGTTTTGTGCTTTCAATTGGTGTGTGGTCATTAGCCACTGTTGCCCATGCTTTTGCACAAGGGGTGCTTAGTTTAAGTATTTTCCGTGCAATTTTAGGTGTAGCCGAAGCTGGTAACTGGCCCGGTGCAGCTAAAGGTAATGCCGAGTGGTTTCCAACAAAAGAGCGTGCTTTAGCGCAAGGTATATTTAATTCTGGCGCAGCCATTGGTGGCATTATTGCTATCCCGCTTATTGCTTATTTAACCGTGTACTTTAGCTGGCAAATGGTGTTTGTATTTGTTGGTGCCTTAGGTTTTTTATGGTTAGTTCCTTGGATTATATTGGTAAAAGCGCCTCCAGGCTCTCACCCTTGGATAAGTGAAGAAGAGCGTGAGTACATTCTTACCGGACAAAGACGCGTTGATGATAACGGCGATGTAACAAGCGATGACGAAGAAGAATATAACCCGTCTACAGGCGAGTTACTCTCTCGTAAGCAAAGCTGGGGCGTAATTATAGCCTCTGCAGCTATCGACCCTATTTGGTGGTTATTTGTTTTTTGGATACCAATTTACTTAAACGAAGTGTATGGCATGGATGTTAAATCGATTGGTATTTATGGCTGGGTTCCGTATGTAGGCGCTATGTTTGGTGCTTGGTTTGGTGGCTTACTTGCCCAAAACCGCCTTAAAGCAGGCTGGAATACCGATAAAACGCGTAAGCTGACCATCACATTAGGGTGTCTAATTATGTTGCCGGCGCTGCTTGCAATGGCAAACCCAGGCGAGCCGGTAATTGCGGTACTTATTATGGCTGTTATTTTATTTGGTTTTCAAACCGCCATTGGTAACGTGCAAACCTTACCAAGCGACTTACTGGGTAAAAAAGCGGTAGGTACGTTGTCGGGCTTCTCTGGCATGGCCGCAAAATTAGGTGCTGTAGGCCTTACGTCATTGGTACCTATTTTAACAGCGGATGGTAATTATACACCGGCGTTTGTGATAGGCGCGTCTTTAGCGATTATTGCAATGGCAGCTGTATGGATTTTAATTCCAAAAATTGAACCATTGAAAAAGCCTAACTAATTTGTTGGCAATGGCTGTGTTTCTCACAGCCATTTACTACCTAAGGTAAGTGATAATAATGAAAAATATTTACTTTATTGGCGAGTGCATGATTGAGTTAAGAGCGACTGTTCCCTCTACATTGCATCAGTCATTTGCAGGTGACGTATATAATTCGGCAGTTTACTTAAAGCGTTGTTTCCCACAAATCAGCACCTCAGTTATTACCGCTTTAGGGGAAGATAACTTAAGTAAAAAAATGCGTGAGCGTTTTGCAAGTGAGCAACTAAATACAGACTATGTATTTGCTCATAACAGTAAAGTCCCAGGTATGTATTACATAGAAACGGACGAGCAAGGTGAGCGCAGTTTTATTTACTGGCGTGATGATTCAGCAGCCAAAAAGGTGGTTGAATTTATCAGCCCTGAGCTCGTTAAGCAGCTGTCATCGGGTGATATGTTTTTCTTTTCGGGTATTTCTTTAGCCGTAATAGAAGAGCAAGCAAGATCGCAGTTTTGGGACATAGTAAAGCAACTTAAAGCCGCGGGTGTAAAAATAGTATTTGACCCAAATTACCGTGCGCGACTTTGGGATAACGTTGAGCAAACTAAAGCGCAATACCATAGTGCATTTAGCTTAGCCGATATTACGTTACCCGGCGTTGAAGACTTAGAAACGCTTTACAACGTGCAAAGTGTAGAAGCGGTAATTGATTATTTGGGTCCGTACAACATTAACGAAATTATAGTAAAAAACGGCCCCGATTCAGTCATTACAAAAGAGGCTAATACAGTGCAAAGCCACAGTATTACGCCGGTTAAAAACGTTGTTGATACAACCTCCGCAGGCGATGCCTTTAACGGCGTGTATTTAGGAGCGCGCTTAGATGGGCGCCCTATAAGTGAAGCGGTTAAGCTGGGCGCGCAGGCTGCCGGCGCTGTTATTCAGCAACCCGGTGCTATTGCACCAAAAGATGTTTTTCAACAAGCCATGGCCAAATCAGGTCTCTAACTGGCTAATTTACTCAATTTATAACACTAAGTAGCACGATTACTTAAAATAAGGGAAATAACGCATGACTCGCTTTTCTGAACTAATGGCAGGGCAAACTCTGCTACCTATAATTCAAGCAGACACGCCAGAGCAAGGTGTAAACATTGCTAAAGCAATGGCAGAGGCAGGCCTAACTTTGGTAGAAGTTGTTCTTAGAACAGATGCATCAATTGATGCGCTTAAAGCCATTAAAGAACAGGTTCCACAGCTAAAAGTGGGCGCAGGCACCGTTATTAACGAAACAATTTTAAAGCAAGCGCTAGAAGCAGGCTCAGATTTTATAGTTACTCCCGCTGTATCGCCTACACTATTAAGTGAGCTGGTTAAGTGTAATGTGCCAGTATTGCCAGGTGTATCAAATACCGGCGATATATTAATGGCACTTGAGTATGGTTTTGAAGAGCAAAAACTCTTTCCTGCTTCACTTGCTGGTGGTGCGCCGTTTGTCTCTGCTGTCTCATCTGTATTTCGTGCAGTGAGCTTTTGCCCGACCGGCGGTGTAAGCGAAAAAAATAAAATGGATTACTTGTCGTTAAACAATGTATTTGCAGTAGGCGGTACCTGGGTTGCTAAAAAAGAATGGGTAACGCAGGGTAATTGGCAAGCCATTACAGACTCTTGTATCGAGGCTTTAAAATAGCAAGGAGCAAAAAATGAATTATTTAGCCCCAACCATTGCACCAGGCGTTGTTGTTGGCGATGGAGTAAGCGAAGTGTATAAACACGCACGAACGCATCAGTATGCATTGCCTGCTGTAAACGTGGTGAGCACATCGTCAATTAATGCCACCTTAGAGGCCGCAAAAAAAATGAAGTCGCCGGTCATTATTCAACTATCTAATGGGGGAGCGCAGTTTTTTTGTGGTAAAGGTTTAGCACTAGAGGGCCAGCAATCTGCCGTTGTTGGGGCAATAAGTGCTGCACAGTATGTGCATAACGTGGCGAAGCACTATGGCGTTGCTGTCATGCTGCACACAGATCACGCAGCAAAAAAACTACTGCCTTGGATTGATGGTTTATTAGATGAAGGCGAAAAGTATTTTGCGCAAACAGGTAAGCCGCTTTTTTCATCGCACATGATTGACCTGTCAGAAGAGCCACTGGAAGAAAATATAGAAATTTGTGAGCGTTATTTAGCGCGGATGGCAAAAATAGGCATGACACTTGAAATAGAGCTCGGGTGTACCGGCGGAGAAGAAGACGGGGTTGATAACTCGCACCTCGACAGCTCTGCGCTTTACACTCAACCAGAAGATGTAGCCTACGCCTATGAGCGACTTAGTAAAATAAGCCCTAATTTTATCATTGCTGCTTCTTTTGGTAACGTTCACGGCGTATACAAGCCTGGCAATGTGGTATTAACACCTACCATATTACGCGACTCGCAAGCCTATGTAGCTGAAAAATTTAATTTAGAGCATAACGCTATTAATTTTGTATTTCACGGTGGGAGTGGCTCTGAGCACAGTAAAATTGCTGAGTCGCTAACCTACGGGGTGGTAAAAATGAACATTGATACCGACACCCAATGGGCGAGTTGGAACGGGGTATTAAACTACTACCAAGAAAAACAAGACTACTTGCAAGGCCAAATTGGTAACCCTGATGGCGAAGATAAACCCAATAAAAAATACTATGATCCACGTGTGTGGTTACGTCAGTCGGAGCAGCATATGGTGGCTCGCCTGATCCAATGTTTTGACGACCTTAATTGTGTGAACAGGTATAGCGCATGAAAAGACTGAATAAAGTATTAAAGCAAGATGGGGTTGAAACCGACCTTATCATGTTAATTCGCACGCTATTAGCAACCACAAAAGAAATAGCGTTTAGAGTAAGCCAAGGTGAGCTTGCGGGTGTTTTAGGCTCTACCCTTAACGAAAATATCCAGGGCGAGGTGCAAAAAAAGTTAGATGTCATTGCCAATCAACTGTTAAAAGATACCTTAATTGATGATGATCTTGTAAAAACAGTGGCATCTGAAGAAGAAGATAATGCAGTAGGCGCCCACCCCGATGGTAAATATATTGTGGCATTTGATCCCCTTGATGGGTCATCAAACATTGATGTTAACGGGCAAATAGGCACTATTTTTACCATTTACCCAGCTAAAGCAGATGTGCCCTACGATAGTGATGAGCAATTCAATCAACCCGGTACTAATCAGGTTTGTGCAGGCTACGTGCTGTATGGGCCATCGTCGTTACTAGTAATGAGTACAGGTGGGCCAACCCGCTGTTATACACACGATTTAACCCACGGTGGCTTTTTGCTTACAAAACCAGAGCTTGCAGTACCGAGTAAAAGCCGTGAGTTCTCGGTTAATATGGCAAATTACCGATACTGGGATGAAGCAACACAAGTTTACTTTGATAAATTACTGTATACATCAGAAGAATTTGCTAAAAGCTCAATTCGCTATAATGCAGCCATGGTTGGCGATGTGCACCGAATTTTATGCCGTGGCGGGGTATTTATGTACCCGCAAGATACGCGCGCGGGTAATGAAAACGGTAAAATACGCTTACTTTACGAAGCTAACCCGCTGGCAATGCTCACTGAAAACGCAGGCGGTATAGCCACCTCTAAAGGCATGCGTATTTTAGATATTCAGCCCGATGAGCTGCATCAGCGTGTGCCTGTTATTTTAGGCTCTAGTGAACCTGTGACTTACTTTAATTCTACGGTTTATTAAATCTGACTAAGGCCCCAGTACAAAAGGGCGGTTATTGTGCCCTTACGCCTTTTAAATAAAACGTAAGCCACTGCTGACTAATAGTGAGTTAAACGCAGTGGCTACGTTATTTTATATACACATCAAAAATTCATTTCTATAGGCTATTACAGCTAAAGCTTCACACCTGTATCCCCACCCTCCATTCTTAATGTGCTTATCGCGCTAAGTATTAATACAGCGTAATTCTTTCGGTAAAACCAATTGTTCATAAAGGTTGTTTGTTTATCTATTCGTGAAATTAATATTGGTAATAACGCTGCGTTATTGGGTATAGACGTAAGTTAACTTTCAGTTAATAAAATATGATGAATTTTGAACGAATATAGTGGTAAAAGTGTTTTTATTATGCTTATATTACCAAGTTGGTTAACAATGAAGCGTAAAAATAAAATAATTTGGTAATAACACACTGGGTATTTGGTAAATCACACATAACACCTGCTAAATACTAAACCACACAATTAAGGAGAATAGAGCCATGATGAAATTAAAACATTTTGCATTATGTGCTGTTGCAGCTGCCATTATAGGTTGTGACACGGATTCAAATAATAATAACAACACATTGGGCTCTATTGCTCTATCAGGCACAGCGTTAACGGGCGAAACATTGTCGACCAGCGTAAATGATGCCGATGGTATTTCTGGCGAAGTAAGCTACTACTGGTACGCCGACGGACAAGTTATAAGTGGCGCTAATGACGCAACTTTTACATTAACAGATGAGCAAATTGGTTTTGCAATTACAGCACAAGCACTTTATACAGATGACAGCGGTGTTAATGAGTCACATTTAAGTGAGCCCACCGATGAAGTGTCAGCTATTCCTTTTGCGGCCACGGTAGAAATTAACGGTGATGCAATTATAGGTAATGAACTAAGTGCTAATGTAGCGGATGAAAATGGTTTTGATCCGGCGCTTGTAGCATATACATGGTTTGCAGATGATGTTGAAATTGCCGATGAAACCTTAGCAACCTACACTATTACCGAATCGCAACTAGGTAAAGTTATAACTGTAAATGCAGCATTTGAAGATAACAGAGGCTTTGCAGAGTCAGCTACATCAACTGCCACAGCGCCAGTAGAGCGTGCAAATTCAGAAGGGTCGGTGGCTATTGTTGGCACACCTACGGTGGGTAATACACTTACAGCCGAAATAACAGATGAAGATGGCGCAAGCGGCACAATTACTTACCAGTGGTTTGCTGATGAGGTTGCAATTAGTGGTGCTACGCAAAGCACTTACGTTGTAGATGAGTCATTATTAGGGCAATTTATTACCGTGCAGGTTACCTACACGGACGATCACGGTTTTACCGAAGACAACCTTTCTGAGGCAACCATTGCTGTTTCTGCAGAGGCTGTAGATGAAGCGGGTAGTATCACCATCTCAGGGGCTACGCCTTATTTAGTGACTAGCGAATTAACCGCTGAAATTAGCGATAACAATGGGGTAGATGAGCAAAACGTTACCTACACTTGGCTTGCTGATGGCGTAGCAATTGCCGATACCAACAGCAAAACATTTACGCCAACTAATCAAGCTGGCGCGATTATATCGGTCACTGCGAGTTATACCGATAACGATGGCTTTTCAAGCACAATTACGGGCGCCGCCGATACAGTAGTGTACACGCAAGTGATAAGCGATGCGGATGCGCTATTAGGTGCTATTAATGCAGGGCTTGGTGATGGCGATGTGCTTGGTTTAAATACCGGTGTATATGCCGATCTTGATGCCATTATGCTAACCAGCGCAGCAACACTTAAAGCTGTTGAAGGACAAAGCCCGGTAATTAGTGGCGAGCTTTGTATTCATGTAGCCAGTGGGGTTGATGGCGCGGGTATTGAAGGCCTTACATTTAAAAATATTGATACTAAATCGGGTGGCTTTTGTGAAACCGAAGAAGATGCCGTTATTTATTCTGAGGGTGACAACTTCACCTTTACACAAAATACTATCGATGGTGAAGCAGAGACGTTAAATAATTCTACCTACCATTGGTTAATGCTTAAAGGTGACGCCGCAATGGTTGAGCGTAATACCTTTGCCAACCGCGATAAAGCAGAAAATGGTTCGGTGATAAAAATGTCTTCATCGAGCACTAACCACGTTATTCAATATAACCTTTTCACAGGTACCAGCAGCAACCCAAATTTTGGTAACTCTAGTCTTCACTTAATTAACGCAGGTAGTACAACAGGTATAGGCTCTGCTGATGATGCAAACTTTACTATTCAATATAACCGAGTAGAAAACTTTGTTACAGGCCGACGTTTAATACGCGTACAAACCTCTGGCGCGACGATTAAAGGCAATACCATTTTAAATCCTAATGGCGGTATTTCGCTTGAAGATGGTGGATTTAATACGGTATCAGACAACATTATTATTCGTACCACTGATATTGCAAGTTCAAGCGATCGTCCTGCTGGCGTGCTAGTTACGCCTTTAGGTCACACTGTGAGCAATAACTACATCGCTGGTATTCGCTCAGGTAATAAAGAAGCCGGTGGTATTGTATTTACCGCTAACCCATTTTCACAAGCTGATGGCGGGGTGCCAAATGGAGGTAACCAAGCTGTGCTTGATGGCGCAGGCGACTTTACCCTTAATGTTACTAACAATACGGTACTTAACTCACAGCAACCATTTGTATTTAGTACAGAAATAGGTTCAAAGGCACCTGTTGGAGATTGTGATGAGCTTACCGCAGAAAATGCCCCTGTACTGTATGGTTTAACTAAAAATGCGTTTGAAATTAACTTCAACGGTAATTTAAATGCTAATGGGGTGGGCGATCAAACTGATGAAGACACCATTGAAAGCAGCGCGCTTGTTTATGGTTTCTTTTACCCTAACGAGCTGTCGAGCGATCACTCTTTTGAATACGACTGTGACCTAATTAACCATACTGAATCACTGTTCTCTAACAGCTTTGGCTTTAGTGACAGTTATGAGTCGGGCGATGCGAGCGACCTATGGGTTGATATTAGAAACTTAAATGGCAATGGTGAATACGACACCGATGGCGCTATTGACCAAAACCCAGAAGCAAATGGTAAAGAAATCCCAGAGTTTGTCACTGCTACAAGTACGCTGCTTGAGACTGACTCAAATGGAGCACAAGCCTTAGCAGGTGCAAGAAACTTATACTACATCCAAAGCACTGATGTAGGTGCAGGCTCTACGTGGGTGGCACAAGATGAATAAGCCTACACTGCACATTATTAATACTTATAAAAATAGCAAACTACGCACAACACACACAATGATAAAGGAGAACGCGGCATGTCGTTAAAAATGGATCGAAGACGTCAACATTCTACAAACAGCTCTGTTTGTAATCATTTTGCACTTTCACCTGCTGCTAAGTTAATTAGAGCAAGTTTACTTGCAGGTATGGCAGGCTCATTGTCATTTAATGCTTTTGCTCAGCAAGAAGCCCAAGAAAAAGTGACTGAAGTAGAGCAAGATGTAGAAATCATCAGCGTTACAGGTACTCGTAGAACCATACAAGATCAAATTGCAATTAAGCGTGAGGCAACAACGGTTGTCGATGGTTTATCTGCAGAAGATATTGGTGATTTACCCGCGCTGTCAATTGGTGAAGCGCTTGAGTCGATTACCGGTGCCGCATCTCACCGTGAAAACGGGGGCGCTACCGAAATCACCATTCGTGGTTTAGGCCCATTTTTAAGCGCAACCCATATTAATGGCCGTGAAGCTACCAATGGTAGTGGTGACCGCTCGGTTAACTTTTCGCAGTTTCCATCAGAGCTTGTAAAAAAGGTCGCTATTTACAAAACCCAAGATGCTTCAATGATTGAAGGTGGCGTAGCCGGTGTGATAGCACTTGAAACGATTGCCCCGCTAGATTACGGCAAACAACGCGTACAAGGCGAAGTAAAACTAAATTACAACCCAGATGAAAGTAATGTAGAAAACTCACTGCAAAGTGATACAGGCTATCGTGGTACGTTTAGTTATGTTGACCAATTTGAGTTTGATAATGGCCAAGCAGTGGGTGTGTCTTTTGGTGTGCAGCGCCAAGATATTAGCCAACCAGAAGCAGAGTACAGAAGCTCAAGCCCATCGGGCTCTTCACTTTGGGCGTGTTTAAATGACCCAACTAATACGAATGAAGGGTTTTACAGAAGCAGCGCAGGTGATTGTGAAGACCAAGTAAATGGCAGTAACAATCAAGGTTATCAAACAAACATCGACCCAGAAACAGGCAAAGCCGAAAGCGATGGCACTCCATACGCATGGACAGGCAGTAGCCGCAGCTATCGTCAAAATGAAACCTCAGATGAGCGTGATGCAGTATTTATTGCAATGCAATACCAGCCGTCGTCTGAGTGGGATGTTAACTTTGATGCACAAATCTCTGACAGAATACAAAGAGAAGCACGCCACGATTTAATTTTTTTACAAAAACGCGCAACACCTGGTTTAACAGGCCCAACGCTTGTTACTAACGATGTAGGCGGAATTTTACATTGGGAAGGTGAAGAACGTATTGAATCGGCGGGCGAGCAATTCTCTCGTGAAGAAAACTACCAAGGTTATGGCATTAATATTGAGCACACGGTAACCGACCGCCTTACTGTAAATCTTGATTTAGCGTATTCAAAAACTGAGCGTGAAGAGCTACAAATTTCTAACCGTGGTAGAACCGCAGACCGTAATTTGTTTAGCTGGGATATGGGCGATGAAATTCCTCACTTCACGTTAACGGACTTTGATGTAACTGATATTTCTAACTTTACAGATAGCTTACGTACACGTTTAGATCGTGAAAACGTTCGCGAAAACGTAGTTAAATCGGCGCGTATTGATTTTGACTACGCGTTAGAGGGCGATATATTTACCAGTATTGAAGGGGGTATTAGAGCCTCAGAACTAAGCTTTATACAGTTTGGTGGTAGCCAAGGTAATGGGTCTCGTACTGAGTATACTATAGGCGATGACTCAGCATTGGAGATACTTCAAGGCTGTCAAATTGACTTCCCAGAATCTGATTTTTTATCTAGCGTATCGGATGGCAACTTAGTAACAAATGTAGATAGTAGCGGTAATGTAATAAGCTCTGGGACAGGTTCTTCGTGGGCGACCTACGATAACGTGTGTTTCTCTCAAGCTGTAGCGGCTACAGACACTGATTATACAGGTGAATTTGGTTACCCTGATGTTGAGTACGAAAATGCCGGTACCATAGATGTTACTGAAAAAACCACCTCAGTGTACTTAATGGCAAACTACGACACCGAAGTATTTGGTAAGTTTATTCGTGGTAACTTCGGCCTACGTATAGTTGATACTGATGTAACCTCGGTAGGCTTTAGAACAAATTACACTGTAGATGTAGATGAAACTACAGGCGCTGTAACCCTCGATGTAGGGGATTCACTAGAAAGAACCGAAAGCGGCGGTGGCTATACCAAATACTTACCAAGCTTTAACTTAGTAGTTGATTACAGTGAAGATATTTTACTGCGTGCGGGTATTTACCGTGGTATGTCACGTGCTGACCCATCTGATTTAGGCTATGATCGCGACTTTGTAACAGACGATCAATCTGTTGCGCTATCGCTTTCTGACTTATTAACCGTAGATGGTTCAGGTAACCCTGATACTCAACCATTAATGTCATGGAACTACGACTTAGCCTTTGAATGGTACCCTAATGAAGATTCTATTTTAGCACTAAGCCTATACTACAAACAGTTCCAAGGTGGCTTCCAGCAACAAACTGTAATTGAAGACTATGTGGTTGGCGGTGAAACGGTATCATTACCAGTGACAAATTCGGTAACAACCGATAATGATAGCGATATACTGGGTTTAGAAGCATCGTTCTCGTACCGTTGGGATAATGGTATTGGTGTAAAATTTGGCTATAACTTTGCAGATACTGACTTTGAGTTTGAAGATAGCTTATATGGCGATACATACGTTACCGACCTAGATGGCAATACTACTCAATTAACTGCCGGTATTATTGAACCTGGTTCGGTGCCGGGGTTCTCAGAGCATGTATTTAGCAGCCAACTGTATTACCAAATTGGTGACTTTGATACGGCCATTATTTATAAATACCGTAGTGAATACTTCCAACCATATACCAGTAATGGTACCCGCTTACGTTATGTTGATGCCGTAGGTGTATGGGAAATGCGTGCATCGTATAAAATTAACGAGCACTTTAGAGTTAAAGCTGAAGCCATTAACTTGTTTAGCGCACCTAAGTCACAAGACTTCTTTGTGGAAGATAACCTAGGTGAAGTAAACGATTACGGCCCACGTTTATTCTTAGGAATGAGCTTTAAGCTATAACAGAAAACCAGTGATCCCCACTTTAAAGCCCAATTAGCGTATGCCGCTAATTGGGTTTTTTTGTATGTGTGTGGGCTATTAAACCTAAGCTTTTTGAATCGCGGCGTACTCTCTTAACTAAATCTTGGCTAAACCTTTTTACCTAAAGCGCAGCATTACTAAACTCAGTTTTAGTAACGCTGCGTTATTGGCAGCGAATTAGTTAGTCAAAAGTTTACTATCTTTATCTTGGTTGACCAATTAATTCGGTAAAAGCGGCTAAATATAAAAATAGCGCTGTATATATAAAAAAAATATATCGGGGAGATTGAGGGAGTTTTAATCTATCTTTGTGTGTTATTTAACCTTAATTGAGATTTAAAAGCACATTAAATACAAGTGGTTATATTATGGTCAGTAATAAAAGTATTTTTGTCATGCCGAATTGGCTTTTATTGGTAATGACAGTTTTTGCTTTTTTTACAAAAAATGGTTTACCAATAGGTTGACCTTTGGTGCTTTTGCTGTAAATATTAAGTTAACCATTTAGATAAATGGTAAGGCGTTTAATAAAAAATATATAGCGAGTTACACATAGCACTGACACACACAGGAAAAACTATGAATCACAAGTTATCAAAAATTACGCTAGCAGTTATATCTGCCACAGCATTAAACCTTTCTATGTCCACACACGCACAGGAAGCCAAGCCAATTGCAGAAGATGATGTAGAGATCATCGAAGTATCTGGCATTCGTCAATCACTTACTAATGCACTTGCTGAAAAACGCTCTGCAGATAGCCTAGTTGAAATTATTCAGTCAGAAGATATTGGTAAATTACCCGATCAAAACCTCGCTGAAGTATTAGAAAACGTAACGGGTATTCAAATTACACGCCAAGCGGGTGTAGGCACAGGTGTACAAATTCGTGGTACCGATGCTAACCGTACCGAAATTAACGGTGTATCAACGGTGGGCTCAGGCTCTGGTCGAAGTGGTATTAGCTTTGAAGATGTATCAGCGTCAATTATTTCAAGCTTAGAGGTAATAAAGTCGCCTGAAGCGAAAACAATAGAGGGCTCTGTAGGCGGTACTATTAACCTTAAAACGATTCGCCCACTGCATTTAGGTGAGCAGCTAGCCACTATTAGAGTGCAAGGTGAGCACAGTAGCTTAAGCACTGATAGCGGTTTGCAACCACGTTTTTCTGGAACTTTTGCTGATAACTGGGAAGGTGATTACGGTAAATTTGGTGTGTTAGTGAGCGGCAGCTACGCAGAGCAAGATGTAACGGCGTTTCGCCCACGTGCAGATAGAGATAACATTATCACTGCAGATAGCGGTGTAGCCAGCGCTCAGTCTTTTGACTTTTTACCGATTCAATTTTTTGTACAAGATTACGATAACTACGAATACGAAACTAAAAACTTTGTAGGTACCATTGAATGGGCGCCTAACGACAACACAAAGTTTTATTTTGATGCTGTGGTTAACGATCAAGAACGTCGCCAAGAAAGCTCTCGTGTACAGGCTTCTGGTGTAAGTGCGCTTAATGATATTTCGGTTCCTGATGAATTTGAAACCGTAAACTTAGGCTCACTTGGCGGTACCAACCTTGGGTCTATTCAAGCGGCCTTACGCGGTGTCATTCCGGTTAATTTAGAAAACGATGATGACGATCCTAACCTTCGTTTTTCAAGTGATACAAACTCGCGTGTTACCGACAGTAATATTTTTAGACTCGGTGGCGAATGGCAAGGCGATAAGTGGTTTGTTAGTGCTGAAATTGCATCATCATCTTCAGATACAACTACGCCTAGCTTTAATACAACGCTTAACTTTATTAACCCTAATGTGCCGTTAGATGCCGGTGGCGGTAATGATAATAGTGTGCCGTTTGAGTATGACTTATCAGGTGGCGCATTGGCATTTGGTATTGCAGAGGGGGCAGAGTACGCGCCAACGGTTGAACAACTACTAGACCCTGCAAATGTAGTGCTACGTGATGTAAATATTGGTCAAGATACCGTTGAAAACTCTGAAGATGCGTTCCGTATTGATTCAACCTATTACACAGACTCAATTGTAACCTCTATTGATTTTGGTTACCGCTACAGTAAATCACAAAGCAAACAAAACGAAATTACCTCAAGCATTGGTTTAAGAACCATGGCTGATAGCCCGTCGGGTGATTTATTTGCCGACTTATTAGTGGCAGGCCCAGATAACTTTAACGAAGCTGATGGCCGCTCGTTATACATAGGCGACTTTTTACTTATTGATCCAGAACTTGTGGCCTCAGACCCTGATGCGGTACTTGCCACATTACAAGCAGCGATGACTGCGCATGGTTCAAGCAAAACATTAAATGCACCTACTTCAAGTTCTGCAGGTTTTTTTGATATAGAAGAAACCACTCATGCGCTATATGCACAAGCTAACTTTGAGTACGAAATGGTACGCGGTAATATTGGTGTGCGTTACATTCAAACAGACGTAGAGTCTACCGGTAACTCGGTTACTCAAGATGGTAGTGGTAATGAACTGGTAACGCGTATTACCAATGAATCAGACTATGACTTTATTTTACCTCGTTTAAACCTGGTGGCTGATGTATCAGAAGATGTACTTGTGCGCTTTGGTGTAGGTAAAGATATTCGTCGCCCTGATTATAACGACTTATCAACGTCTATTACTTACAGCACAAGCCCAAATGACGAAGTTGAATTTGGTAACCCAGCACTGAAACCTGAAGAAGTACTGTCTTACGATTTATCGGCAGAGTGGTATTTTGCAGAGGCAAGTGTATTTAGCGTAGGTATTTTTCATAAAACACGTAAAGACTTACACGTAAATCAGCTAACCTCGCCAGTTGAAGACCCTGTAACAGGGTATCGCGACTTAACAGACCCATGTGAAGGTGGCGGTATATTTAACCCCATTGCAGATATAAATGTATTTGGCCCTGAGAATGGCCGTGGCGTATGTGTTGGCACAGAAACAAAAGTAAACGATAGTGGTGAAACTACCCAAAAAGGGATTGAGTTTGCCTTTCAATATGACCTATCAGGCTTTGAAAAAGACCTAGGGTGGGCATCTGGCTTTGGTGTGCTAGCTAACTATACAATTCAAGAGTTCTCAGGTGGTGAAACCGAAAATTCAGCAACCTCAAGAGCAAGTAATGTATTTGCAGCAACCACCGGTACGCCAGGTATTGAAGTAAGTGAAATTCAAGGCTTACTTAACCTTTCTGAAAACGCGTATAACTTTACGCTGTACTACGAAAAATTTGGCCTATCAGCACGTATGCGTTACACGTGGCGTGAAGGGTATCGTTCAAATGACTTTGGTAGTACGTCTAGCTTCCCTTGGGGTTTCCCAGTGGTACAAGAAGACCGTGGCCAGCTTAATGCAAGTATTAGTTACGATGTGAACGAGCAACTTAATATTGGCTTAGAGGCAGTAAATATTACTGAATCTGAAATTAGCCAATCATGTGTAAACGAAAGCGCACTATTGTGTTTCCAAGGTTTAACTGACCGTCGTATTACACTGGGTGCAAGTTACCGTTTTTAAAAAGTATGTTGAGAGTGTGTAGCCTTTGAACGGGCACTAAAAAGCAAGCCACATGGCTTGCTTTTTTTTTACCTAAAATTAGCCGCAGTTAGGTGGTTAATAATGGGCCGTGGTTCTTTGTGTTGGGGGGAAAAATGCACCTGTTTGCAAAAAATAAAGTGTGTGTTGTATTACTTGTTGGTTGTAGCGCATTCCCGTGTGTTTGGTTTTTAGGCAAGGCAGAGCCTGTGAAGTGTGGTTATTCCCCATAAATAGGCGATATCGTAGCATAAATGCCAAACATGCGCTGCCCTTTGGGTTCTGCCTAGGGGCGATAAACTCTTTGTTGCCTACATGGATGTAGGTAA
>NZ_LJSP01000002.1:122472-385776 GCF_001399995.1 Pseudoalteromonas sp. P1-11 | reverse complement strand
AGCCCACTAGGTTACAAACCTCGCGCCGCGATTTAATCGCCCCTAGATTGAACAAATTCAATCCGCAAAGTTCAACACGCCCTAATTACTTTTACCCCGAAAAAGAACTGAGCGTACCTGTTGATGTAAGCGTTCACTACAGCTCAGACCTAGAATTTGCAGAGCAAGTAACGCTTGAAGTTGCGCGCCAAGTACTAATTGACCATGAATGGGGGGTTGATGATTACAATACCTTTGTGGTGTATCACACCTTTGATAACTCAAGCATTAATTTTACCGTAATGCTGCGCGCAAAAGAGTACTTTAATCGGTTTTGGGTTAAATCTGCTTTTATTAAAGCGCTACATAAACGCTATAACCAAGAAGGTATTGTGATCCCCTTCCCTATTACAGCTATTAACACAGCGCAAGAAGCCGCTAATTTTAATAGCAATAAAAAATAAGCGCGAGATAAGCTCGCGCTTAATTTACTTTAAAATTTATAGGTTACTTGGCCTACTATTTCACGTGGGCTGCCCGGGAAGTGACCGTTACGCTCACTAAAGCCACTTACTGCGTATTCTTTATCAAATATATTATTAATATTTACGCTTAATAACACATCGTCAAAGCGCGTAGTCCAGCTCATATCAAATACAGTAAAGGGTTTAACTTTTTGGCCATCTTGGCTTATTTGCTCGCTTACGTAATTTGCGCCAAATGCTATAGACGAGTCGATGCTATCAAGCGCAAAACGCGACCATAAACCAGCTTGGTGGCGCGGCGCATTAGCAAAGCGAGAGCCATCACCGTAGGTGCTTGAAATAGTATCGCCGGTTACACCTTCAACAACTAGTGTATCGTTGTAGGCGTAGTTAGCTGTTAACGTCCAATGCTCGGTTAAATCGCCCACCAGCGTTGTTTCAAACCCGCGGCTTTCTACCTCACCAATATTTAAAAGTGCTGCAATGCCGTCTCCCGCGCCCGTGTCGTCGGGGTTACTCATTACTACGTTTTCTTTATTAATTTGGTAAATAGCAAAGGTGCTCATAATTTTGCCATCTAGCCATTGGTTTTTCATACCAATTTCGGTTTGTTTACCGGTTTCTGGCGTTAAGTTCCCCTCGCCTTCT
Source organism: Pseudoalteromonas sp. P1-11 (assembly GCF_001399995.1). Taxonomy (NCBI): domain Bacteria; kingdom Pseudomonadati; phylum Pseudomonadota; class Gammaproteobacteria; order Alteromonadales; family Pseudoalteromonadaceae; genus Pseudoalteromonas; species Pseudoalteromonas sp. P1-11. Next base: position 384,664 of record NZ_LJSP01000002.1, on the reverse strand, counting down.
ACATCTTCTTGGTCACCCGATGATGCTGGGTTAAAGCTTTCTGAGTAGTTTATGTATAACGAGGTATTTTCAACAGGTTGGTATGTAACGGCCACGCGCGGTGTTACATCGTTATCTGAGTAACTGTAACCGGTTTCTTTATTTAGCTCTTTAAAATAGTCGTAACGCAGGCCGGCAATCACGGTCCATTGCTCGTTAATGCTTACAACATCTTGTACGTAAATGCCAAAACGGTCGGTTTCAACACCATCGCGGTTCATGTCGGTAAGGTTATATGTACTTGGGTCGGTTTCGCCGTAATTTAAGTCAAATATGTTTAAGTTAGCCACGCCATCCGCTTCATAACGGGCGCGTAAGTAATCGTACTCTGTATCAACTATGTGGTAGTCGCCACCAAATAATACTTGGTGTGCTAATTGGCCTTGCTCAAAGCTATAAACAAAGTCGGTGGTTAAACTTGTTTCTTCGTTGGCGCGGTATTGCTTTCGGTATTCGCGTTTAATGGTTTCGTCATCAATGTTTGCTTCACCATCGCCGTTTACATCTACCCAGCTTTGCGACTCATGGTAGGCTTGGTCGCGTTCGTTATCCATGTAACGCAGCGTGCTACTTACAGAAAAATCATCATTAAAGTAATGCTTTAGCTCGGCTTGCAGCACTAACGCTTCCATGTCTTGGTAGTCAAATGCTTCATTTGCGTTGTAACTAGGGTCAACTAAAAAGTTGCCATTGTCGTCTACCGGTACACCACGTAAACGGTTACCGCCTAAGTCTTGCTTAATGTAATCAACAGTGGTGGTTAGTGTGGTTGAATCGGTTAAATCAAATAATAAACCAGCGGTAAACTCACTGTTTTTTGAATCTGCATTATTACGAAAGCTGTCTTGCTCCTCATAATAACCACCTACTCGGTATGCCATGGTGTCGGTTAAACCGCCGGTCATATCAAGTGAGGCACCATGAGTGTTGTAATTACCAAGCGTTAGTTTTAGCTCTTTAGTTTGCGTATAACTAGGCTTTTTAGTCACATAGTTGATCATACCGCCTGGCTCACCACCACCATATAACGCAGAGGCTGGGCCTTTTAATACTTCTACACGTGCAACATTAAATAATTGCGGTACACCAAAGCCCGAGTAAGGGTCGCCGCGTACGCCATCGTAAAATACATTGGCATCGTCTCTAAATCCACGAAAAGTAACGCCTGAATAACTGTACTCACTTACTCCGGCTATTGAGCGGTATAAATCGGTAATATCGCGCGCGGCTTGGTCAATAATAAGCTGCTCGGTTAATACCTGCGCAGATTGCGGTAATTTAATAAGATCTAAATCCGTTTTAGTCCCAATTTTACTTTCGGTTTCTAGGTAAAACTGCTGAGCGCGGCCTGTTACTTCTATTGTTTCAATTTCGTTATTTTGCTCGGCAAATGCCACATTAGAAAAAGCAGAAAAAGACGCAGCAATACTAAGCGCCAAGTATTTTTGGTTAAACATGTTGATCCTGAAAAGAGGTGTATAAAACGCCGCAAATGATAACGACTATCATTACTATATGCAATGCAAATAATTTCATATTCATCCTTATTTTTCGAATTAATCGCAACTAAAATAGGTACTTAAAGACTTTTATGCTCACGTTTTATACATATTCCCTTTGCGCAGTGTTGAACCAAATAAGGAACTCAGATAGTGTGTATTTTCATACGCTTTATAATAGCAATTCGCATTAATACTTAATCATTTTGTGGGGCTAAACGTGTCGCTACTTGCGTTAAAAATTCTCTTTTACGACTGCATGGATGCAGAAGTTAGCGCAATGCAGGAGCAATTGCCGAGAACGACTAAATAGCGAATTTTTTGCCTAGCTATCAACACGTTTTTCTAGCATCAAAATAAACCACTTAATTAAGCGAATTGGTATCAGCCTTTTTATGAGGAGCAAACCATGTTAAACCGACTATTTTTAGGGGTTATTTTACTCTCGGCCACGGCCACGGCCGTGGCGAGTGCGAATGACAGCTTAGTACGTTTTCAAAGTAATTATTCTGTTCAAGAAACGGCTAACCGTTTTGAAAAAATAGCCAGTAACAAAGGGATAACCATTTTTGCGCGGGTAGATCATCAAAAAAACGCTCAAAATGTTGATATGGAATTGGCCCCAAGTGAAGTGATTATTTTTGGTAATCCAAAGGTAGGCACACCGTTAATGCAGTGCCAGCAAAGTGTGGCGATAGACTTACCGCAAAAAGTACATATATCTCAAGACAACAATGGCCAGGTTTGGCTTACCTATAACAGCCCCACTTATTTGCAAGAACGCCACAATATAAAAAGCTGCGAAGAAGTACTTAATAAAATAGCTGTGGTGCTTAATAAGCTTTCTATGGCAGCGGTGGCCAAATAATTAAAGTTATACCAAACCGCAATAATACTTAATTAAGCGAATTGGTATTAATATTAAATAACTTAAAAAAACTCAATAAAAAACCCGTTAGCTAACGGGTTTTTTATAAAGTTAATAACACTTTTTTACGCGTGTATTAAGACTCAATAGCCAAAAGCTCTACTTCAAAAATAAGCAGTGATGCAGGTGGAATACTGCCTACTCGCTTTTCGCCATAGGCTAATTGGTGCGGTACATAAAATATGTATTTATCGCCTGGGCTCATAAGTTGTAAGCCTTCAGTCCAGCCTTTAATAACCTGATTTAAACCAAAGCTTATTGGCGTTTTACGCTCTACTGAGCTGTCAAATACGGTGCCATCTATTAACGTGCCGTGGTAATGCACGTTTACTTTACTAGTAGGGTTAGGTGTATTTTCGCTTTCGCCTTTGTGCAGCACTTTGTACTGTAAGCCTGAGGCGGTTTCTATTACGCCCTCAACTTTTGCGTTAGCGACAAGGTAGTCGGCTTCAATTTGCGCGTTAATGCCAGCTTGTTGCTTTGCTTTTTTACTATTTTGAAAAATTAAAAAACAAAATATAGCGATGATCACCGCTAAAATTATATTGATCATTTAGTGTTTTTCCTCATCTTCATCGGCTTCTTTATCTTCTTCGCTATCGCCATTAACTATGTCGGCTATATCTTTTAAGCGTGCTAAAGCAATACCGTTAACTGAATCCTCTGGGTATTCGCCGTCAATAATATCGCCGGCATCAATATCCATTAATAAGTTAAGTGCTTGGTCTACAGTTTCTACTGCGTAAATATTAAATTTACCGCGCTCAACCGCTTCAAGTATTTCTTCATCAAGTACTAAGTTAACTTGGTTAGATTTAGGAATAATAACACCTTGCTCGCCTGTTAAGCCGCGCATTTTACACAGCTTAAAAAAGCCTTCTATTTTTTCGTTTACGCCGCCAATGGCTTGCACATCACCGTGTTGGTTAATAGAGCCTGTAAGGGCAATAGACTGGCTAATAGGCAAACTGGTAATAGCCGATATAAGCGCACATAACTCAGCAAGTGAGGCGCTATCGCCATCTATATAACCGTAGCTTTGCTCTATGGCTATGTTAGCACTTAGCGTTAAACTAAAGTGCTGGGCGTATTTGTTACCTAAATAACCGGTAAGTAGCATTACACCTTTTGAGTGAATTGCTTTACCTAGCTCGGCTTCACGCTCAACATCTATTACACCATCGGCGCCGGCATATACGGTGGCGGTTATGCGTGCGGGTGTACCAAACGACGTATCGCCAATGTGCAGCACTGTTAAGCCGTTTACTTTACCAATGGCTTGACCTTGTGTGGCAATAAGCGTGTGGCCTTCTTTTATATCGCTTAGCATGTTTTCGCTTATTTGGCCGGTGCGGTACTGCTTACCTTCAATGGCTTCATCAATATGATGCGCATCAATCAGTGTTTGCTTATCTTGCTTGGCGTAAAAGCTGGCCTCAGCCACCAGTTCAAGCACATCGGCAAAGCGCGCCGATAATTTATTATGGTGCTCTGCTTGGCGGTAGCTAAATTTAAGTAACCGCACCATGGCGGCCTCTGTGGTTGTGCACTTTAACGTTTGCTGGCAGTACTCACTCACTTTAGTAATAAATTGGTACTGAAGCTTATCGCTACTTGGTAAATAGTAATCAAAGTCGGCAAGTACTCTAAACAGCTCTGCAAATTCTTCATCGTACTCACCTATGGTGTAATACAAATCGCGCGAGCCTAATAAAATAATTTTTACATCAAGAGGAATTAATTGCGGGCGCAGTGTAAAGCTGCTGCCTACTGAGCTGTCTTGATACGGTAGGTCGTTTTTAATTTGGTGCGTTTTAAGCGAAAGCTTTAAACCATCCCACACTTGCGGGTTGGCCATTACTTTTTCGGCATCCATAATTAAGTAACCGCCATTTGCACGGTGCAATGCACCAGGCTGTATAGAGCGGTAACTGGTTATAAGCGAGCCTTGCGATGTTGAATACTCAATTTTGCCAAATATATTGCCAAAGGTTGGGTTTGGCTCATACACCACAGGTGCGGCATCGTCTTCTTTAAATTCAACTAAAATATTAGGCGCAAAAAAGTCGGTAAGCATGCCTTTACGGTCAAAATCTTCTTTGCTTTCTTCGCTTTCATCTTCATCGTCTAGCCATTCAAGTACTGCGTCAATTATTTCTACGCGAATGTCTTTTAAGTAGCGCAGCACACCAATATGTGCAGCGTATTTATGCTCTAAGTCTTTTAATAGCGGCTTTGTAGCTTGCTCGGCTGTGGCCTTTTTTAGATTACGCTGTTTTTCTTTTGATTCGCGTTTCCAGCGAGGTAGCTCAATCAGCGCTTCAATTAAGGCATCTTCTAGTTTTTCTATTTTTTCAAAAAACTCATCACGAAGCTCTTCATCGAGGGCGGCAAATTCGTTATCGCTTAACTGCCTGCCTTCAACTAAAGGCGCAAAACCTACGGCGTTTTTCTCTTCTATTAGCGCTACGCTTTGCTCAAGCGCCATTTCTTCTACTGCGGTGATAGCGCTGTCGTAAGCGTCGTTAAATTCGCTCTCGATTGACTTTTTTTTGCGTTGATAAGCTGGGTTATCAAACGCTGCCGGAAAGGTGTCGAGTACTTCATCTAAAAATGAGTCTATGTCGTCACTTAACTGCTTGCTTTGCCCTGCTTGCATAAATAGCGCAATTGGCTCGCGGTGGTCGTCGTAATTATTAACATACAACCACTCGTTAGGTGTGGGGCGATCTTTTGCGTGTTGTTTAAGTTTGTCTTTTACGAGTGTAAATCGGCCATGCGCGGCCTCACCCATTACATAAACATTGTAGCCTGGCAGCTCCATCCCAAGTGAAAAGTCGAGCGCACTTTGGGCGCGTTGTTGGCCGATAAAGGTAAGTTGCTCTGGGTATGGATTGCTCATACACGTGCTAACGTGATTAGTAGAAATGCTCGGTGCGAGCTGTGAAACAGATAATGGCAGCAGTTTTTTCGTCATTCTAACTTCTTTTTGTACCAACATACTCGCTGGCTTTGGGCGTATTAAGTGGCCTACAAGCCACTTAATACATATATTTAGGGTTGTAATGCCTTACGGCTAAAATAAATACCATCACATTCAATGCACGGTGTAATTTGTGTAGCGTGATAAATATCAAAACTATGGGTGCAATTCTTACATACTAATGTGCCCATGGCTATCCATTCGCCTGCGTGATACATCCCATTGTGCTTAAAATCTTGACTAAGGGACTGCCATTCAAGCTGGGTTTTGTCCTCTATGTGTGAAAGCTCATACCATAACGACTCTTTAAGCTCTTGCCATGCAAGCGAATTATAGTGCGATTCGTTTTCTTGAACGTGTTCTATGTCGCGCTGCAAATAACTTTTATAGAGTCCGTATTTTTCTTTGCCTAGGTCTTTAAGTGCTTGCTCAGATTCAACAAATCGGGTCATTGCATCTTTTACTTCGTGATCTTTTACATCTTTTAACCAATTAGTTAAATCGCTAAGCCATGTTTTATAATCTGCCATTTTATACTCCATCAAAATCAAGGGCGTGTTGGCCTTTAACATAGATAAGTATAGGTTAACCTGCACTGAAAGTGAGATTTTAACAAAACCGTGCTTATACGCTGTGATTAGGCTTTTATTTGGGGTATCCTATCGGCAATTTTTTATTAGTTTGCAAGAAGTCTGGAATCATAGATGCAAGAGCAATATAACCCGCAAGACATAGAGTCAAAAGTCCAAAGTTACTGGGAAGAAAACCAGGTATTTAAAGTCACCGAAGATGAGAGCAAAGAAAAGTATTACTGCCTTTCTATGTTCCCGTATCCAAGTGGCCGACTGCATATGGGTCATGTGCGTAATTACACCATTGGTGATGTTGTTTCTCGTTTCCAGCGCCTGCAAGGCAAAAACGTAATGCAACCAATGGGTTGGGATGCGTTTGGTTTACCTGCAGAAAACGCCGCTATCAAAAACAAAACGGCGCCAGCTAAGTGGACATACGAAAACATTGATTACATGCGTAACCAACTTAAGCAATTAGGCTTTGGTTACGACTGGGATCGTGAAATAGCCACGTGTCACCCAGAATACTACAAATGGGAACAATGGTTTTTCACTAAGCTGTACGAAAAAGGCTTAGTGTACAAAAAAATGTCAACGGTTAACTGGGATCCAGTTGATCAAACTGTACTTGCCAACGAGCAAGTTATAGATGGCCGCGGATGGCGCTCTGGTGCAGTGGTTGAGCAAAAAGAAATCCCGCAGTGGTTTATTAAAATTACTGACTACGCACAAGAGCTTTTAGACGACTTAGACAAGTTAGAAGACTGGCCTGAGCAAGTTAAAACCATGCAGCGCAACTGGATTGGTCGCTCTGAAGGGTTAGACATTGAGTTTACGCGTACCGACAACAACGAAAAGTTTAGCGTATACACTACACGTCCAGATACGTTTATGGGTGTAACTTACCTAGCCGTTGCCGGTGGCCACCCTATTGCGCAGGAAGCCGCTAAAAACAGCGATGCAATTGCAATGTTTGTTGAAGAATGCAAAAACACCAAAGTTGCCGAAGCAGACATGGCTACAATGGAGAAAAAAGGCATTGCAACAGGCTTTTACGCGACTCACCCATTAACGGGCGAGCAAGTACCAATTTGGGTTGCTAACTTTGTATTAATGCATTACGGCTCAGGCGCGGTTATGGCAGTACCTGCACACGACCAACGCGACTATGAATTTGCCACAGCATACGGCCTAGACATAAAACAAGTAATTGCACCGGTTGAAGGCTCAGAGCTTGAAGTAAATTTAAAAGAAGAAGCATTCACTGAAAAAGGCGTGTTAGTTAATTCTGGCGAATTTGATGGCCTTGATTTTGAAGGCGCATTTAACGCTATTGCCGACAAACTAGAAGCACTGGGTGTGGGTGAGCGTAAAGTTAACTTCCGCTTACGTGATTGGGGTGTTAGCCGCCAGCGTTACTGGGGTTCACCAATCCCAATGCTGAGCGACGAAAACGGTAACGAATTAGCCGCCACCGAAGAAATGCTGCCAGTACGTTTACCAGAAGATGTAGTTATGAATGGCGTTACTTCGCCAATCAAAGCAGACCCAGAATGGGCAAAAGCAACGGTAAACGGCGTACCAGCAACACATGAAACAGATACCTTTGACACCTTTATGGAGTCGTCTTGGTACTACGCACGTTACTGTAGCCCGCGTCACGACGAAGGCATGCTAGACCCAGCAGCAGCTAACTATTGGTTACCAGTAAACCAATACATAGGTGGTATTGAGCACGCTATTTTACACTTATTGTATTCGCGTTTTTTCCATAAGTTATTACGTGATTTTGGTTTAGTAAATTCAGACGAGCCATTCGATCGCTTACTTTGTCAGGGCATGGTACTTGCCGAAACGTTCTACCGTAAAGATGAAAAAGGCGGTGACGTATGGATTTCGCCAAGCGATGTAAATACCGAAACTGACGAAAAAGGCCGCGTAACTAAAGCATGGCACAAAGAAGATGGTGAACCTGTGTTCTCATCGGGCATGAGCAAAATGTCTAAGTCTAAAAACAACGGTATAGACCCACAAGAAGTAATTGCCCAATACGGTGCAGATACTGTGCGTTTATTTATGATGTTTACCGCACCACCAGAGCAAACGCTTGAATGGTCAGACTCAGGCGTTGAAGGCGCGCACCGCTTCTTAAAACGTATTTGGAAATACGCAGTAGATGTGAAAACAGTTGGCTACCAAGCACTTGATAAATCAGCGCTTAGTAACCCACAAAAAGTACTGCGTCGTGAACTACACAAAGCCATTGCAAAAGTGAGCGATGATATTGAACGTCGTCAAACGTTTAACACTGCAATTGCTGCCATTATGGAGCTCTCTAATAAGTTATTAAAAGCGCCATTAAACGATACGCAAGATGTTGCTATTGCTAACGAAGCATTAGAAGCCCTACTTATTATGCTTGCGCCAATTACGCCGCATTTATCGCACCAGTTATGGCAAGAGCTTGGTAAAGAGGGTGACATTTTAGATGCAGCATGGCCTAAAGTTGACGAGTCTGCCCTTGTTGAAGATGAAAAATTAATCATCGTACAAGTAAACGGCAAACTACGCGCTAAGCTAACTGTAGCGGCCGATGCAACACAAGAGCAGGTAGAAGCACTTGCGTTTGCTGAGTCTAACGTAACTAAATTTACTGATGGCGCAACCATTCGTAAAATTATTTACGTACCGGGTAAACTACTTAACGTGGTAGCTAACTAAATGGTTAGCTTTAACACCCTTAAAAACACATTAGCCTTAGTGCTAATGTGTTTTGTGTTATCTAGCTGTGGCTTTCATTTAAAGAAAGCCTCGAGCCTGCCCGATAACCTTAAAACGCTTACACTTAAAGGTGATGATGAAAAATCATCGTTATTTTTAAACCTTAAAAAAGAGCTTAAAGCCAGTAACGTAGAACTGACGCCTTCGGCTAAAAATGTTGCCCAGCTTTACTTACGCAAAGAAAGCATTGAGCGCCAAACCTTGTCGTTGTTTCAAAATGGTCAGGTGGCTGAATACGAGCTTGCCTACGGGGTAAGCTATGTTGTTAAACGCCCAGGCGAAAAAGCCATAGAAAAACGCTTTGAGCTTTATCGTAACTACCAAGACGACCCCGATCACGCACTTGCAAAAGCAAAAGAGCTTGAGCTGCTTATTAGCGAAATTCGTAAGCAAGCCAGTGGTCGTATTGTTAGAGAGCTGTCGCAACTATAATGCGCTGTTATGCTAATCAGTTACCAAGTGAATTAAATAAAGGTTTAAAACCCTTTTATTTAGTGTTTGGTGAAGAACCGTTTCAAGAAGCGCAATGTGTGCAGCAAATACGCGACACAGCAAAAGCCCAAGGCTTTGATGAGGTAATTAAATTTACCCTAATGCAAGGGTTTGATTGGCAAGAAATTATAGCTCAATATCAAAGCATGTCTTTGTTTAGTGCGCGCACTATAATTGAGCTTGATTTAAACCAACAAAAACCTGGCACCCCAGGTAGTAATACCTTTAAAAAAATAGTCGAGTTAATTAACCCTGATACCATTTTAATTGTAAAAGGGGCTAAAGCCAGCCAAGACGTACAACGTGGCGCCTGGTTTAAAGCACTCGATAAACACGGTGTATTTGTACCGTGCTACCCGCTTGCAGGGAATCATTTAAAACGCTGGTTAGATGAACAAGTAGCCCGCCTTTCTCTAAATATGCAAAACGAAGCAAAACTGAGCTTAATTAACGCTACCGAAGGTAATTTGTTAGCGTGTTTTCAGGAGCTCGAAAAGCTCTCGCTACTGCATGGTAATGCCTTAATAACCCAGCAACTTGTGATGCAAGGGCTATTAAATCAAGCCAAGTTTGATATTTTTGACTTAAGTGATGCCCTATTAAATGGCCACGCCAAGCAAGCAATTAAAGTACTTAATAAACTGGCCAGCGATAACACCGAAGTGGTGAGTATTTTATGGGCTATAAATAAAGAGCTCACCAGTTTGCTCACTATTCAGCAAGGGCTTTTAAATGGCGAGCCTATCGCACAGTTATTTAAAAAAAATGGTATTTGGAAAAACCAGCAAGGCCCAGTGCAAAATGCGATTAACCGCTTAAATATTAATACCCTTGAGCAAATAAGCAGTGAGCTTGCACTGTTTGATTCAAGCTACAAACAAGGTAACTTAATTGCGCCTTACCAAGCGCTTGCCCATATTTGTATTAAGTTTTGCCAGCCGCTTGATATTCCAATGCCTTGCCACGCACTTAACTAAAGATTTTTAACATGATTGCAATTTTTGGCGGCACCTTCGACCCCGTGCATTTAGGCCACCTAAATATGGCCTCACAGTGTGTAAGTACATTTAACTTATCCACGTTGTACTTTATGCCCTGTGCAATTCCCGCGCACAAAGCTGCGCCAGGTATAAGTACAGCGCACCGTATTAATATGCTCAATGCCGCTATTGCCCCTTACCCTCATTTTGCACTTGATTTAAGAGAGCTAAATCGTACTGGGCCCTCGTACTCATTGTTAAGTTTACAAGAGCTAAGAGCTGAGCACCCAGATACGCCAATTCTTTTTTTAATGGGCATGGACTCGTTTAATAACCTCGACAAATGGTATGAATGGCAAGCAATTACACAGCTATGCCATATAGTGGTTTATCATCGCCCGGGGCAAACATGTAACCCAAATAAGGCGCTTAAAAGCTATATCAGTAATGCCCACACTGAAGCGCCACAGCAACTTGCCACACACAACTTTGGTAAGCTTTATTTTTTACCTGGTGAAACCCTTGATGCTGCCTCAAGCACTATTCGAGAGCAATTAAAAAAAACCAATAAAAATAATGAACTATTACCCGAACCTGTCAGTCACTACATTAAGCAACACCAGCTTTATCAAAGTGATGATTAAAACCCCCTAGCATGTTAAAATGCACGCTATTAAATTTAAAATTGAGACAATACCTTGGATTCGAAACAACTACTTGCCTTTGCACTAGACAAAATTGACGATATGAAAGCACGCGACGTGGTACAACTAGACGTACGTGACAGCTCAGACATTACCGATTACATGGTTGTGTGTTCGGGTACTTCTAAGCGTCATGTGCAATCAATTGCCGATAACGTAGCAAAAGAAGCTCGCCACGCTGGCGAAGAACCTTTAGGTTACGAAGGTCAAGACGAAGGCGAATGGGTACTGGTAGATTTAGGTGATGTAGTTGTACACGTGATGCAAGATCACGCACGTAGCTATTACGATCTAGAAAAACTGTGGGGCTAAGCGCCACTATTTTTTAATTGAGCTTGGAAGTATTGCGTGAAAATACAAATGATTGCCGTTGGCACAAAAATGCCAGCGTGGGTAGAAACCGGATTTGCAGAGTACCAACGCCGTTTTCCTAAAGATATGGCGCTTGAGTTAATAGAAATTCCGGCCGGTAAACGCGGTAAAAATGCCGATATTAAACGCATTTTACACACCGAAGGTGAAAAAACCTTAGCCGCTATTCCAAAAGGCAATCGCATTGTTACCCTTGAAGTAACAGGTAAACCACTTGATACTCACCAGCTTGCTAAAAATATGGAAAAGTGGCAGCTCGATGGCCGCGACGTTAGTTTGCTTATTGGCGGCCCTGAAGGGTTAGCCCCTGAGTGCATTGCCGCCTCTGAGCAAAAATGGTCGTTATCTAACTTAACGTTACCGCACCCTTTAGTGCGTATTATTGTTGCCGAAAGCCTATACCGAGGCTGGAGCTTAAATAGCAACCATCCTTATCATCGCGAGTAACGCCTTGTTATGATTAAGCAAAGACCCACAATACGCGACCATTCCGCTGAGGCAAACTTATTTGCACGGCGCGCATTTGTGGGTTTTATTTTTGTTTTAGGCTTAGTGGCAATTTTGCTTTCTAATCTTTATACCATTCAGGTAGAAGAACACACCGACTATCAAACCCGCTCTAACGATAACCGTATTAAAGTAATTCCTATTGCGCCAAACCGTGGCCTCATTTACGACCGCAATGGTGTACTGCTTGCTGAAAACAAACCCGTTTATAACCTCGAGGTTATTCCTGAAGAGGTCGACGATTTAGCTAAATCGCTTGAGCAAGTTAGCAAAATAATTACGATTACCGAGCAGCAAAAAAAAGACTTTATTGATGACATAAAGCATACGCGTCGTTTCAAGTCGCAAGTACTAAAAGCCCGCTTAGATGAAACCGAAGTGGCCCAATTTGCGGTTAATCAGCATAAATTTCCGGGCTTTAGCATTGAAGCGCGCCTTGCACGCTTTTACCCATATGGCGATACGCTAACCCATGCATTAGGCTACGTTGCCAAACTAAACCGCAAAGAACTTAATAAATTAGAACAAGAAGACCAAGCCACAAATTACCGCGCTACGCACGATATTGGTAAGCTTGGCATAGAAAAATATTACGAGCAGCTTTTGCATGGCCAAGTCGGCTCTCAACGCGTTGAAGTAAATAACCGCGGCCGTGTTATTCGCACATTAAGTATGACCCCCCCACAGCCAGGCAGTGATTTAGTACTTACCTTAGATATAGGTTTACAACAAATAGCCCAACATGCGCTTAAAGATATGCGCGGCGCGGTTGTAGTAATGGATGCCAAAGATGGCGGCGTATTAGCACTTTATTCAAACCCAAGTTACGACCCTAATTTATTTGTCCATGGTATTAGCAGCAAAGATTATAAAGCACTGCTAAACCCCGACCGCCCTCTAATTAACCGTGCCACTCAAGGGCGCTATGCGCCAGCTTCCACAGTAAAACCGCATATGGCTATACTGGCACTTGAAGAAAATATTGTCAGTGAAAGCACCTCGGTGTGGGATCCTGGTTTTTTTCAAATACCGAATGTTGAACATAAATGGCGCGATTGGAAACGTTGGGGCCACGGTCACGTAGATGTTTACAAAGCGATTGAAGAGTCGTGCGATACTTACTTTTACGATGCGGCATACCGCTTAGGCATAACAAAAATTAGTAATTTTATGGCCCGCTTTGGCTTTGGTGACTTATCGGGAATAGACATACACGAAGAAACCACAGCCATACTGCCCTCAAAAGAGTGGAAAGAAGGCCGCTTTAAAGAATCGTGGTGGCGTGGCGATACTATTTCAGTGGGGATTGGCCAAGGGTATTGGACTGCCACCCCTATTCAAATTGCTAACGCGACTAACATATTGGTTAATAAAGGCATAAACCACCCGCCGCATTTAGCACAAGTGGCTAAAAAAGAAGACCAAGTGACGCAAATTAATAACGAAGAAAAACCGCCGGTGGTACTTAATAACCCTGATAACTGGCGTATCGCGCTCGATGCCATGCACAATACCGTAAAAAAAGTAACAGGAACGGCCCACCGTGCTTTTAAAGGCGCTAATTATGACCCTGCGGGTAAAACAGGCACTGCGCAAGTAGTGAGTATTGCCCAAGGTGAGCGTTACGATGCAAAATCACTAAAGGAGCGCCAACGCGATAACGCGATTTATATTGGTTTTGCTCCGTATGACGACCCTAAAATTGTAGTTTCAATTGTGGTAGAAAACACCGGTGGCGGCAGCTCTGTGGGTGCACCTATTGCACGTGAGCTAATGGATTACTATTTTGCAGCAAACCCAATAGAAGTTGCTAGGAATACAGCGCAATGACCGTATTAAACACCCAGCGCTCGATATGGATGCGCATGCATTTAGACTTACCGTTACTAATTGCCTTATTACTTATGATGGCAGGCAGTATCACCATAGTATATAGCGCAAGCGGCCAAGACTCGGCCATGATGATCCGCCATATCACCCGTATGGGCGGCGCTATTATAGGCATGATAGTGCTTGCACAGTTCTCCCCCGCGACACTTAAACGCTTAGTGATCCCCCTTTACTGTGTTGGGTTACTTATGTTGGTGGGCGTATTGCTATTTGGCGTGAGCTCAAAAGGCGCTCAGCGCTGGTTAAATTTAGGCATTACTCGCTTTCAGCCCTCAGAACTTATGAAGCTAGCGGTCCCTATGATGGTGGCTTGGTATATTGGCCGAAACCAACTTCCGCCACGTCCATTGCACCTAATTATTGGCTTTGTCATCGTGATGCTTCCCACCTTATTGATTAAAGAACAGCCCGATTTAGGCACCTCAATTTTGATTGCCAGCTCAGGAATATTTGTGTTGTTTTTATCGGGTTTAAGCTGGCGTTTAATTGGCTTTTTAAGCTCGGTTGTCGCACTGGCTGCATGGCCATTTTGGCACTACGGTATGCACGACTACCAAAAGCAGCGAGTATTAACGTTTTTAGACCCAGAGAGCGATCCGCTTGGCTCGGGGTATCATATTATTCAATCCAAAATAGCCATCGGCTCAGGTGGTATAGAAGGTAAAGGCTGGTTGCAAGGCACGCAATCACAACTCGAATTTTTACCAGAGCGCCATACCGACTTTATATTTTCGGTATTAAGTGAGGAGTTTGGCTTATTTGGTGTGTGTGTTTTATTAAGCCTGTACTTATTTATTATCGGCCGTGGTTTATACATTGCGGTAAACGCGCAAGATGCGTTTGGTAAATTATTGGCCGGCGCCCTTACCCTCACCTTTTTTGTTTATATTTTTGTAAATATAGGCATGGTATCGGGCTTGTTGCCTGTTGTAGGTGTACCTTTACCCCTTATTAGTTATGGCGGCACCTCTATGGTGACGTTAATGGCCGGATTTGGCATTATTATGTCAATTGCGACAGATAAAAGGATGCTTTTAAAATAATGAATAAGCCTACCCAGCTGTTATTTATTTCAGCCTTAATATGTATGTTAAGCGCATGTAGTAGCGGCTCTAATAGTCGTTATCATATGGAGCACGATGCCGCACCTTTACGCGCGCCAACCGCACTTGAGATGCAAGATGCCGTTGTGGTGGATGTTAAAAAAAGTGCCAGTGCAAGTCGCCCGTACGAGGTATTAGGCAAACGTTATACGCCAATGCTTGATGAAAAAGGGTATACAGAAGAAGGGATCGCTTCGTGGTACGGCCGTAAGTTTCATGGCTACCATACCTCAAACGGTGAAATTTACGATATGTTTGCCATGAGCGCGGCCCATAAAACCTTACCCCTGCCAAGCTTTGTACGCGTTACTAATACTGCCAACAATAAATCGGTAATTGTACGTGTAAACGACCGTGGGCCGTTTCATGATGACAGAATAATAGATCTTTCGTATGCTGCTGCTTATAAATTAGGCTATTACACTCACGGTACAGCCAAGGTTAAGCTAGAGGCGATTACGCTCGACAGCATTCCTGCACGTAAAACATATATACAGGTAGCTGCGGGTAGTACGCTTAGCAATATTGAAGCATTAGCTTCTACATTACGCCTGCAGTATCAAGTACCTACTAATATAGTAAAAGCAGACAACATTTATCGTTTGCATTTGGGCCCGATTAAAGATGCCCAGCATGCACAAGACGTATTAAAAAAATTAAAACAAAACCAATTTCAAAACGCGTTCTTGCTTTACACTCAGTAAGACAAATACCTAAACCACGCCAAAATGTAGGATTCAGCGTTGTATTGGGGCTTAAAATCTAGGTATTATTTTTTTAAATGGCAATCCCTTTTAAAAAATAACAACACAGAAAATCAGCCTCAGTGAAACGCCCTAAAGCGTGGTTTAAAAACGATTTATACTGCGTTATTGATTTGAACAATAGAGTGACTATTATTGACAATCAATACCTTGTCTAAGTTGTTTTTAATTCCAACGACGCTCGCATCTCGGGGTAGTTTGGGTATAAGATGGACTAACGCGAATTTTTAACTTTAACCATTAATGAGTATGATGAAATCAATTAAACATAAAATCCTCAAAGGTGTATGCGGCTTAGTTTGCACAGCCGCCGTATTTTCAGCCAGCGCCCAAATTATTCCGGCTCCACCTCAAATTAATGCAAAAGGTTATTTTTTAGTAGACTTTACGACAGGTAAAGTTATTGCTGAAGGTGAAGCTGATACAAAGCTAGCCCCTGCAAGCTTAACTAAAATGATGACCAGTTATGTAATTGGTACAGAAATAAACGCCGGTAACATTGCACCCACCGATATGGTTACAGTGAGCGAAAAAGCCTGGGCTAAAAACTTCCCTGAATCGTCAAAAATGTTTATTGAAGTAGGCAAGCAAATAAGTGTTGATGAGCTTAATCACGGTATTATTATTCAATCTGGTAATGATGCATGTGTAGCCATGGCTGAGCACATTGCAGGTAGCGAAAGCGCATTTGCTGATTTAATGAATGCCCATGCCGCTAAATTAGGTATGAGCAACAGCCACTTTATTAATAGCCACGGTTTAGATACAGACGAGCATTACACTACCCCACGTGATATGGCGACCCTAGGCGCTGCACTTATTCGTGATGTACCTGATGAGTACGCACTTTATAAGCAAAAATCGTTTACTTACAACGGCATTAAACAATATAATCGTAACTCTTTGTTATGGGATGAAAGCCTAGATGTTGATGGCATTAAAACGGGTCACACATCAGAAGCAGGTTATAGTTTAGTAACGTCTGCAACTAAAAACGACATGCGTTTAATTGCGGTTGTTATGGGCACATCAAGCGAGCGCGCACGTAAAGTAGAAAGCAAAAAACTACTTAACTACGGATTTCGCTTTTTTGAAACAATTACACCTTACAAAGCAGGCGACAGCTTTGCAGAACAACGTATTTGGATGGGTAATAAAGAAAATGTATCGTTAGGCATTTTAGAAGATACCCCAATTACCATTCCACGTGGTCAACATAAAAACCTTAAAGCTAACTTTGAGCTAGACAACACGCTTGAAGCACCATTAGCGAAAGGCACTAAAGTAGGTACGTTATTCTTACAACTAGAGGGCGAAGACATTGCACAATACCCACTAGTTACACTTGAAGAAGTGGAAGAAGGCAGCTTCTTTAGCAAAATTTACGACTACTTACGTTTACAAATTATGTAAACGTAAAAATAACCCGACAGTAGTTGGGTTGTTAAACGAAGCGCCTCTGTTATGAGGCGTTTTTTTTTGCTTGAAAAATGCTAGAATGCGCCCCATATAAGCAGGATCACCCTAAACCTGCCAGTCACGCTTAGCGTTATACCAATTCGGTTAATTAAGTAATCTATTTTGAGGCTGGAAAAACGTGTTGATAACTTGGCTAATAAATCGCTATTTAGTTGTTCTAAATGAGCATTTTTAACGCAGGTAGCAACACGTTTAGCCCCGCAAAATGATTAAGTCTTATTGCGGATTGATATTATCTCACGTAGCCAACATTTTTTGTTTGAGGAGTCACCGTCGTGGTTCAACCTGTTAAAAATACTAAATTTGATGAGTACCTTGAGTACCCATGTCCGTTCACATTTAAAGTTATGGGTTTAGCAAACGTTAACCTTACGGAACAAATTTTAGCTAAATTACAACCTATTGCACCTGGTGACTACGCACCAAAAGTAAAGCCAAGCAGTAAAGGCAATTATGAGTCGGTAACGTTTGTTGCCACAGTGACAAGCGGTAAACACATAGAAGAAATTTACAACGTGATCAGCAACATTGATGACGTACGCCATATGCTTTAAGCCATAGTTGAGACTTGTTGTGAACGAAAACACTTTAATCGTACGCCAACTAGGCCGTCAGCGTTACATGCCAATTTGGCAAAAAATGCAAGCCTATACCGACACCCGTGACGACAGCTCGCCAGATGAAATTTGGCTTGTAGAGCACGAGAGTGTATTTACACAAGGCCAAGCTGGTAAAGATGAGCATTTACTCGCCCCTGGTGACATAGAAGTCATTAAGGTAGACCGTGGCGGGCAAGTTACTTACCATGGCCCCGGCCAACAAATGATGTATGTATTATTTAACTTGCGCCGCTTAAAAATCGGTGTGCGCGAGCTTGTGACATGGCTTGAAGAGTGCATTATTGATACCCTTAATGAGTATGATATTAAAGCCTACGCAAAAGCCGATGCACCCGGTGTGTACGTAAACGACAGTAAAATTGCATCATTAGGATTACGTGTTCGTCGTGGTTGCTCGTTTCATGGATTAGCATTAAATGTTAACATGGACTTAAGCCCGTTTTTACGCATCAACCCGTGTGGTTATGCTGGCATGAACATGGTGCAAACGAAAGAATTAAACGGCCCTCAAAACTTAGCACAAGCAGGTGAAGGGCTGGTAAAACACATGATAAAGAAGCTTAATGCAACACAGGTTAAGCATACTGAAGGGTTTGAAAACGAATGAATAAACCAGTCAAAATGGAACCAGGTGTAAAACTACGCGACGCAGAAAAAATGGCGTTGATCCCCGTTAAAGTTTTACCTACAGAAAAAACTGAAATGTTGCGCAAGCCAGAGTGGCTTAAAATTCGCTTACCAAAATCTACCGAGCGTATCGACGGTATAAAACAAGCTATGCGCAAGCACGGCTTACACTCAGTATGTGAAGAGGCCTCATGCCCTAACCTTTCTGAGTGTTTTAACCACGGTACTGCTACCTTTATGATTTTAGGTGCTATTTGTACTCGTCGTTGCCCATTTTGTGATGTTGCCCATGGTCGCCCACTAAAACCTGATGCAGCAGAGCCTGAAAAGCTTGCACTGACAATTAAAGACATGAAGCTTAGCTACGTGGTTATTACCTCGGTTGACCGTGATGATTTACGTGATGGCGGCGCACAGCATTTTGCCGATTGTATTCGCGAAATCCGTAAGCACAACCCAACCATTACTATTGAGATTTTAGTGCCAGATTTTCGTGGTCGCATGGACCGTGCTCTGGAGATTTTAATTGAAACGCCACCTGATGTGTTTAATCACAACCTAGAAACTGCCCCGCGTTTGTACAAGCTTGCGCGCCCGGGTGCCGATTACAAATGGTCGTTAGAATTACTTCGTCGCTTTAAAGAAGCGCACCCAGAGGTAAAAACTAAGTCTGGCTTAATGGTTGGCCTAGGTGAAGAAATTAGTGAAATAGAAGAAGTATTACGTGACCTACGTGCGCATAACGTTGACATGCTTACCGTTGGCCAATACTTACAGCCTTCTAAGCATCACTTGCCAGTTAAACGTTACGTGCCACCAGCGGAATTTGACGCACTAAAAGAATACGCTGATGAAATTGGCTTTACGCATGCTGCCTCTGGCCCATTTGTTCGTTCAAGCTATCACGCTGACCAACAAGCTGCAGGTAAAGAAGTAAAATAATTACTTTTTAAAACGCATTAAAAAAGCCCTTAGCAATTAAATTGCTAAGGGCTTTTTTGTCGGTTTAATTTTTACCACTGCGTTTAAGTATATAATAAAACACAGGTGTAAGTATTAAGCCAAATACCGTTACGCCTATCATGCCAGAAAATACCGCAACACCCATAGCTTGGCGCATTTCAGAGCCTGCTCCCGATGAAAACACCATAGGTACAACCCCCATAATAAATGCTATTGAGGTCATTAATATTGGCCGTAATCGCAACCGGCTCGCCTCTTTAATGGCATTAAATGCATCCATACCGGTATCTTGCAGCTCTTTTGCAAACTCAACAATTAAAATAGCGTTTTTAGTGGCAAGTCCAAACAACACGATTAGGCCAATTTGGGTGAAAATATTATTATCACCACCATAAATAGCCACACCAATCAGCGCACTTAGCAATGTCATAGGCACAATTAAAATAATAGCGACAGGCAAACGTAAGCTTTCGTACTGCGCTGCTAAAACCAAAAATACAAGCAATACAATAAGTGGAAATACATACATTGAAGTATCGCCCGCTAAAATTTGCTGATAGGTTATGTCAGTCCACTCATACGCAATACCCATTGGCAGTGTTTCATCGAGTATTTTTTCTATTGCGGCTTTAGCTTGGTCAGAGCTATACCCTGGTGCGGGTACGCCGTTAACCTCAGCCGTAACATAGCCGTTATAATGCATTACTCTATCTGGCCCTAAACTATGCTCAATACTAAGCACTGCGCCAAGGGGGATCATATCGCCATTTTTATTGCGCACTTTTAATTGCTTAATTTGCTCTACATCTTCCCTGTAGGGTGCATCTGCCTGCACATTTACCTGATACGTGCGACCAAATAAATTAAAGTCGTTCACATAAACTGTGCCCAAATAGCCTTGCATCGCTTCAAACAAGGTGTTTATTTCAAGCCCTAAGCTTAGTGCCTTTTTACGGTCTACCTTTACATCTAGCTGCGGTACGTCGGTTGTAAAACTGGTAAACGCATTAGCAAGAGCGGGATCGGCTTTAGCCTTAGCAATTACTTCATTTGTTACTTGCTGCAAGGTGTCAAACCCTAATGAACCTCTATCTTCAAGCTGCAGCCTAAAGCCACCAATAGTGCCCATTCCCCTTACTGGAGGAGGCGGAAATATAGCAACATTAGCGCCTTTTATTTGACTAAGTTGTTTATTTAAATCTTCCGCTATTTCAGCTGCCGACATGCGCGGGCCCTGCCTCTTTGAAAACGGCTCTAACGGTGTAAACATCATCCCCGAACTTGGGTTTATAGATAAACCATTAATGCTTAAACCTGCAAAGGCGACGGCGTCACTAACGCCTGGGTGCGCCCTGATTATCTCTGACATTTGGCGAACCACCGCTTCAGAGCGATCTAGCGATGCTGCATTAGGTAATTGCGCAAAAGCGACGAGATACATTTTATCCTGCGGCGGAACATACCCTGTTGGCGTATTTTCAAACTGCTGCCACGTTAAGGCCAGTAAACCAACGTATAGCACACCAATTATGCCGCCCTTATGCACTATTCGGCCAACGGCTCCTGTGAATTTACCCGAGGCTTTATCGAACATTTTGTTAAAAGGCGCAAATAACCAACGGCCAAATAATTTATTAATGGCACGGCTTAACCAATCGTTGTCTTGCCCATGAGGTTTGAGTAATAACGCAGCCAGCGCGGGGCTTAGCGTAAGCGAGTTAATGGCAGAAAGCACTGTTGAAATAGTAATTGTAAGAGCAAATTGACGATAAAATTGCCCTGTTAAACCGCTCATAAACGCAGTAGGAATAAACACCGCAGCAAGCACTAAAGTAGTGGCAATAATAGGCCCTGTTACTTCTTTCATTGCTTGAGTGGTTGCATCAATAGGACTTAATCCCTCACTGATATTCCTTTCAACGTTTTCGACCACAACAATGGCATCATCAACAACAATACCGATTGCTAACACCAAGCCAAATAACGACAACGCATTAAGTGAAAATCCCATTAAATGCATAAAAGCAAAGGTGCCCACTAATGAAATTGGCACTGCCACCAGCGGAATAATAGATGCTCGCCATGTTTGTAAAAACAGCACAATGACCAACACAACTAATAAAACCGCTTCAAATAATGTATCGACTACGGCTTCAATAGAGCCCCTTACAAATACGGTAGGGTCATACACTATTTCATAGCTCATGCCCTCTGGAAATAGCGCCGACAATTCAGCCATTTTAGCGCGCACATCGTCAGAAATTTGTAATGCATTAGAGCCTGGCGCTTGAAAAACAGGCACAGCGGCAATGGATTCATTATTAAGAAGTGGCCTAAGGGTATAACTATCTGCACCTAGCTCTACTCTAGCAACATCTTTTAGCAGTGTAATTTCGCCGTTATCGCCCGTTTTTACGATTATTTCTTCAAATTCATCTTGCTCTATTAAGCGCCCTTCTACATTGATAAGCCATTGAAACTCACTGGTGCCTATGGGTTGTGCGCCTAGGCTTCCTGCCGCAGCTTGCTGATTTTGCGAGCGAATAGCATTGACTACATCACTTGGATTTAAATTGAGCGCCGCTAATTTGTTAGGCTCTAGCCACACACGCATACTGTAATCGCCTGCGCCAAATACACGTACTTGGCCCACGCCATTAATGCGCTTTAGCTCATCTTTTATAAATTGATCGCTATAATTAGACAGGTACAAACTGTCGTATCGCCCTGTAGGCGAAGTTATGTGTACCGCTAAGGTAAGGTTCGGTGATGACTTTTCGGTGACCACACCTAGCCTTTGTACTTCCTCTGGTAGGCGAGGTATTGCTCTATTTACCCTATTTTGTACCAAGGTAGTTGCTTCGTCGGGATCGCTCCCTATCGCAAAGGTGACTGTTAATGTCATGGTGCCGGCAGAGTTTGCAAGCGATGACTGGTACAGCATGTTTTCTACGCCGTTTATCTCTTGTTCAAGCACTGTGGCCACGGTTTCGGCTATTACCTTAGGATTTGCACCTGGGTAGTTAGCTGTAACAACAACCGTGGGGGGTACTACATCTGGGTATTCTGTAATAGGTAACTGCCATATAGCTATGGCACCCCCTATAAAAATAAGAATAGATAAAACCGCTGCAAAAATAGGTCGATGAATAAAAAACTGAGAAAAATTCATTATTACATGCCTATTTCAAGTGTTGGCTCGGCATTGGCTAAGCGGTTTTGGTTATCAACCTTTTGCTGCCAAGCTTGTAACTCGTTTAAAGTACTTTGCTTTGCCATATTAATTAATTCTGGCGTAATGAGTACGCCAGAGCGCACGCGCTGCAAGCCATTAACTACTATGCGTTCGCCGCTTTTTAAACCTTGTTTAATAACTCGTAGCTCACCCACTTTGTCGCCTAAAGTAATGGCGCGGTATTGCACTTTATTTTGCTCATCAACCGTTAAAACGTATTTATTATTTAAATCAGTACCAATGGCTTTCTCAGCAATTAAAATACCTTGCTCAGTATTGCCCCCGGCTAATTTTAAATGGGCGAATAACCCAGGTAAAAGCGCGCCGTCTTGATTATTAAATACAGCCCGCACGCGTAATGTACCGGTTTGGGTATTTACTTGGTTATCAACAAAATCAAGCTTGCCCCAGTGTTGGTAATCTTGCTCATTCGCTAAACGCATCGCCACAGGTAACGCGGTAGGTTGATTGTTATCAAGGTGCGCTTGTTGATAGTTAAGCCATGTTGCTTCATCAATATCAAAATAGGCATAAACCTGCTCTGTAGAGACAATAGAGGTCATTACAGTTTGCCCTGCACTGACATAGTTGCCCTCGGTAATTAACGCACGAGACACTCGCCCAGAAATAGGCGCTTCTACGCGTGTAAAGGTTTTGTTTAGCTGTGCAAGCTCAAGGGATGCATTACTTTGTGCTACGTAGGCATTTGCTTGGTCAACCTCTGCGCCTCGGGTCTCTAATAACTCTTTAGATATTGATTTACTTTTAAATAGCTCTTTAGCTCGATTAAAATCTTGCTTTGCTAGTTTTAAGCGGCTTTTTGCTTCATCAAGTTGCGCTGTTAGGCGGTTTACTTGTGCATTAAATTCGCGGCTATCAATTAAAAATAAGGTGTCGCCTTTATTTACCAGCTCACCCTCTTCAAATACTGCCGCTTCAATATAACCAGATACGCGAGGACGCAAAGACACTATTTGCGGCGACTCTAGCCGCCCTGTAAAGCTGTCCCACTCGGTTATTCGCTGACTTATTACTTCGGCCACTTCTACGGACACCCCTTGCGTAGAATCATCATTACTTTGAATAGAACTTGGCTTATCGCTGCATGCACCCAGTATTATCGCTAATAGCGCAATAATAAACGTGTATGTAAATTTATATATAGCTGACATAGTTAACTCTCTTGCTGTACGAGTTGTGTTAAAATCTGCTTATATTATGAACGCGGCAAAAGCATAAAAATAATTATATTATTGTATAAAACACATCACTAAAAATGATGTAAAATAATCTTACATTTAGAATTTATAACGGTGCTATATGCGTCCTCAAGAGCTTAATTTACTAATGATTTTTGATGCCATCATGACTGAAGGCAGTATCACTCGTGCAGCAGAGCAATTATCGCTGACACAACCTGCGGTATCTAATGCGCTTGCACGTATGCGCGCAGCGTGGGGAGAAGAGTTATTTATAAAAGATGGCCGAAATATTCAACCTACAGCATTTGCTAACAATTTATGGGGGCAAATACAGGGGCCACTTGGATCATTAGAGCATGCTATAAACCAAAGTGAATTTAACCCAGCGACAGCGCAGCGCACTTTTCGTATTTCTGCCGCTGATATATTTGTAGAAATGATATGGGGGCCTCTTCGTAAAATTATTGAGCAGCAGGCCCCAGGCATCAATATCCATGCAATCCCTAATCGGGCGGTAGAGGCTGCCAATGTACTTAAAGACGCCGAAGCCGAACTGGCTATTAATCGCTACACCCTGTCTGAAAACGTTATTAGAGCCGAGCACTTATTAAAGCCTAAATATGTTGTACTTATGCGCCCTGACCACCCGCTTGCTAATGCCCCTTTAAGTATTACTGACTTTGCTAATACAGATCATTTATTAGTATCAATTACGGGCGATATTTTAGGGCCATCTGATCAAGCACTAAGAGTATTAGGGTTAAAACGCCGAGTAGCGATGACGGTAAATAACGCGGCAAATGTACCTAATATTCTTAAAAATACCGATCTTATTTGTGTCATTCCCTCAATAGCGCTTGAGCAGGAAATATTTACCAATAAGCTCGTGGTTTTAAAAAGCCCTATTGATACGCCACCAACGCCTGTCTCTGTTATTTGGCATAAGCGCCAAGACAACGATGCCGGTTTGCAGTGGATACGCCGTCACATAGTGGCTATTATTCAACAACGTGTAAGTAGCCACGATAAAAAACTAGGCAAATATTTACTGCGCTAAAACGCCTTTTTTAATCACAAAATCAGCAAATCTTACTTGCTCTTCTTCAGCGCGAAGGCTATCGGTTTCGACTATTGAACGATAGATACCCCATTTAGGACGGGCAAAGTCATCATCGCTAAAGCCACGCCACATATCTATGTTTTGCTCGCTAATGCTAAATAGCACCTCGTTGTCACTTAAGCGGGTTAGGGTCATTTCAAATTGCCCCGCTTCACTAAAAGTGGCTTGTACAAATACCGCTACCCATTCATCAGTAATAAGTGACCAGTCGGTTTCGATAAGGTTTTTATCAAGCCCTGTGCTGTTACCGTTTTCATCAAAGCCTGCGCTATAACGTACTTGCAGCTGATTACCTGTACTGTTTTTTTGTGCACCAGAGAGCGTAATAATAGGTTGGTCGTCGTTGCCATTGGTATTGTCGTTGCTGTCGTTACGGGCTTTTATTTGGAAAAAGTGACTAAATTTACTACTTAGCTCAAGCTCGCTAGAGACTTTAAACTTCCAACTGTATTGTACGGTTTCGTCTCTAAAGGCAAGTGTTGCGGCGGGCGATTTATCAAAGGCTTTTATTTCGTTGCGCTGGCGGTCGGTTGCGCCCTTATCTTTATCTTGGTCTTCATCACGATGTGCTAAAAACACAAAGTGATTACCTACAGTTGAGTCAGTATCTTCAATAATATGCACAACATTTTGATGATTACCGCTATACATATCAGGCGATTCAATTGCACCTTCACTAAACGCATTTTCTATTAATGTATAAGCACTTAGCCCTGTGTTTTCGCCATCGGCATTGAGGGTTGTTTCTTGCGTTACTATAAAATCATCACGGCCTGCAGTGCCTATAATGCTTATAGACACTGTCGCTTCGGTGCCATCTGCCGATGTGACGGTTATTTCATCAAGTAAGGTTTCGCCCTCGTTTAATGCACTCACAGTGGCATGCTCGCCATTAAGTGTATATGACCAATTACCATCCTCAGTTAAGCTAAATGAACCATAAGTTGTGGTGTTATTGCTTTGCGTTTTAAATACTGCCTCATTGGCTTGTGCATCCGTTATAGATAGTTCACCTGTAATTGCTATATCGCGGGTGTTTTCAATACTTACAGCTGTTTGACCGCTAATTACTGCGGCGTTTTGCGCTACAACCGATGCATTTACAGGCTCACTTTTTGACCCTGAGCTGCCGCACCCTACAGCTAAAATACCCAAAGAACAAACACAAGTAATAGTTAAAACACGCAAGCCAAACTTTGACATAAACAACCAGCCCAGGTTAATGGTAAGTAAATAAAGTGAAATATAACTTACCAATTATTTGTTTTAATAACTAGATTTTTATTACCAGAATAACGAAATCGGTTTTAACTTAATAAGGAGATAACTTGATTTTAGCAGTATATTTGGAAGGGTGGCTTCATTGGACAAGGAAGGTACAAAATGAAAAAGCCGATTATCTACCGGCTTTTATAAGTTAACCTTCACAAGTAGCTAATTTAAAACCACTAACATGTGTTGACCTATTTGCAACAGAGTTGCGAGCCCATTCAGCTTTACTTCTAATGTCTTGCAAAATTTTTGCAGATTGACACTCTTTATATGTTTTATGATAACTAATAGCATTTGTTTTTTCAGCGTTTAGCAAAACAATAGTATCATTATTTGAACTTGTGGTGGAATTACAAGCTGTTAACAATAAAGCAGAAATACAAACTAGTACTTTTTTCATAATCGTCCCTCTTAATTTAAACTTATTTTGAATTTAGTATATTTTTTATGCATTGTAAATATTTGCTCTTTTCTCCCAAATTAAATAAAAGGCTAAATAAAATTAGGTTAAAACCAAGTTACTTGAGATAATCCTCAGCGAACCCCTTATTTAGGTTATATATGAAATTATTAGTTCGTAATTTGTCTCGCGCTACCACAGAGCAAGACCTTCGCACGTTGTTTGCAGCACACGGTAAAGTAACTACCTGTAACTTGGTGCTTAATAAAGACACTGGTTTATCAAAAGGTTTTGCCTTTGTAGAAATGCCAAACGACATAGAAAGTAGAAGCGCTATTAAAGCACTTAATCAATTAAGCGTTGATAAAAGCAAAATTCGCGTAAAATACGCAGATGAGTAATTAGTTACTTGCTATATGATTAAAACCAGCTATTTGCTGGTTTTTTACTTTTAAGTTTACGCTTTATATTTAGCCAGAAATAAGCTGACTGTTTGTTCAATTACTTTATTATTTTGCTGCTCTGTTATTGTTTCAAACCCATAAAGTAGCGGATAAAACACAAACGATTTTAATTGATACACAAACTGTTTAGCAGCTATATTTAGCTCATCACCTTTTAAAACACCTGCTGTTCTAGCTTGCTCTAAAAAATCTTCTAAATAAGTCATACACCCCATAGTATTATTACTTAAAGACTTTGCTAGCTGCGGCTCTTGTAGCATTTGCATAAAGGCAATTTTAGCTAAACGTAAAAAATCAGGCGATGTAAGCATAGCCACTTCTTGCTCGGCAATAGCAGTAAGCTGCAAATCAATTGGTTGATTTTTATTAAAGTAAATAACATCACCATGATTAATTTTAGCCAGCATAGTCGTTAAAATAGCCTGAAATAGCTCTTCTTTTGTCGCAAAGTGATTATAAACAGTTCGCTTAGAAGCCTCCGCTTTTGCAGCAACTTGATCCATACTAGTGTGCTCTACACCTTTTTCAAAAAACAGATGCTCTGCTGCTTGAAGAATATTTATGCGTTTTTTTTCTGATAATTTCATAATGGGTTCTGCAATTGTTAATAGCTACATTTTAACTAAACAATAAAAAAATGCACTGTATAGTTTACTTTTCATCAAAACAATGAAAAACTACACTCATTAGTTTACTTTAAGGTTTAACGATGACATTTATAAAATGGGTAGTTGTGATCATCGCCATCATTGTTTTTGGAGGTTGTAGCGTGAATAAACAGATAGGTGCGCAAGGTGTTAATGAAGCACCTAATGTAGATAACTACGAAAATGGTAGATTTCATAACCATCAACACGTTGAGCCGAATAGCTTTAAGAAAACACTCGGAATTTTAGGGCGTTACATAACAGAAAAGCGTACCAACATTACACCTAAAAAGCCCATTGCAATTAAAAGTGTTACAGCAAAAATGCTTAACTCCCTTGCAAATAATACTGTGCATGTCATTAAACTTGGCCACTCTAGCGTGCTTTTAAAAGTGCATGGCGAATACTGGTTACTCGATCCGGTATTTAGTGAGCGCGCATCTCCTTTTTCTTTTGTAGGGCCAAAGCGCTTTTCTAAATTACCTATTAGTATTAGCGAACTGCCACCAATCGATAAGGTGCTTATTTCGCACAACCATTACGATCACCTTGATAAATCAGCTATTAAAAAGCTGTCTGCAAAAACTAAGCAGTTTTATGTGCCACTTGGTGTAGATACCGATTTAGTTAAGTGGGGAGTGAATGAAAACAAAATTAGCACATTTAACTGGTGGCAGGAGTTACAAACCGAACATGCATTAGTTGCCTTTACTCCTACCCAGCATTTTTCGGGCCGTGGATTAAGTGATGCAAACAACACACTGTGGGGTTCGTGGGTTATTAAAACCTCCCAGCAAAGTGTTTATTTTAGTGGTGATTCGGGTTATTTCGCAGGCTTTAAAGAAATTGGTAACAAGTACGGTCCTTTTGATTTAACCCTAATTGAGACAGGCGCCTACGACAAAGATTGGGCCGATATACACATGACACCAGAGCAATCGGTTCAAGCTCATATTGATTTACAAGGTAAAACTTTAGTGCCTATTCATAACGGTACGTTTGACTTGGCGTTTCATGCTTGGGTTGACCCATTTGAACGAGTAACGGCTGCAAGCAACATAAATAACGTAACATTGAGTACACCCGAGTTTGGACAAATATTTACCCCTACCGACGCTGCAATAACCCATAAATGGTGGAAAAACTAATTTGGTAGGTGTTTTAAAGGTATTTATTACAAGGTGTTAATTAAATAAGCGGCTATTAAGCCGCTTTTTTTATACTAATTGTACCTAACACTACAAAAGATGCAGCTAAAGCAAAAAACATCGCTTGCTGTGCGAGCAAAGCTGCTGCAAAAAATGCTACGCCGCTGCCTATAAACAGGTATCCGCTTTTTTTAGATTGGCTCATTGTGTGTGCTCCATTTATTGTTGTCGATTATTTATACACCCTACACCGGCAATTTTCAATTTTTGAAAAATAGAACTGGCAAGATGATAAATATTCGACTCACATCAGTGCTTCCTTTATATTAAAAGCCAATTTTTAAAACTATTCAGAAAACTATGGCCTCTACTCTTTTTAAAAGCGCTAGCCTAAGCCTGCTAGTCGCTCTCTTTGGTTGCTCTGAACCTGCAAGCGAGCATTCTTCTTTAGAAAATACGCCCGGCGTAAGCCTAAATAACGTTAAACAGCATATAAAAACGCTCGCCTCTGATGACTTTCAAGGTCGCGGCCCACTTACTCATGGTGAAGTAAAAACCGTGGGTTACTTGAGCGAGCAATACGAAGCTATGGGTTTAACTGGGGCGTATAATGGCAAGTTTTTACAGCCGGTAAAAATGGCAATGGTCACGGCCAATCAAAATATGCAATTTCAGGTAGGCGACTTAAAGTTTAAAGCAGGTAACGATTTTACCGCCCGTACAGAGCAATTACAGCCAGTAATAGATGTACGAAACTCTGACATTGTATTTGTGGGTTACGGTATTAATGCCCCCGAATACAACTGGAACGATTACGAAAACATTAATGTTGAAGGTAAAACCGTTATTGTATTGGTAAACGACCCTGGCTTTGCTACACAAAACGATGCGTTATTTACAGGTAATGCTATGACCTACTACGGCCGCTGGACTTACAAATACGAAGAAGCCGCACGCCAAGGTGCCAAAGCAGTATTTATTGTGCACGAAACTGCCCCTGCGGCTTACCCTTGGGGCGTGGTTGAAAGCTCAAACACAGGGACTAAATACACCCTGATGGACAATAACCTAAACGCTTCTAAGCTCCCAGTTATGGGCTGGCTAACACTTAATACTACTGAGCAAATTTTTAATGCCGCACAGCTTAACTATCAAAATTTAAAACAAAAGGCTTTAAGTGATGACTTTAAAGCCACAGCGCTTAATTTAACAGCCAACCTTTCATTTAAAAACGAAGTATCGCATGCCAAATCACATAACGTAGTTGCGCAAATTACAGGAAGCGACGCCCCTAATGAGTACGTGGTAATAGGTGCTCATTGGGATCATTTTGGTACCAAGCAAACCGACAGCGGCCCTAAAATTTATAACGGTGCAGTGGATAATGCCTCTGGCACAGCGGCCACACTTGAAATTGCCCGCATTATGAATCAAATCCACCAGCAAACACCGTTTAAACGCTCTATTTTATTTGCTAATTTTACCGCAGAAGAAACTGGCCTCATTGGCTCGCAAGAGTTTGCAACCGGTGGCGTTGTGCCCACTAAACAAATGGTCGGGCTATTAAATATTGACGGAATGAACGTGCTAGATGGCACCGATTACATTTTGCAATACGGTAAGGATTTATCCACCCTAGAAAACTACCTAGCAAACGCGGCAAAAGCACAAGGTCGCGTTGTTAAAATGGACCCCCGCCCGCAAAACGGTTTGTTTTTTAGATCAGATCATTTTTCTTTAGCTAAGCAAGGTGTGCCGAGTTTATTATTTATGAGCCTTGGCGATACCGACCCTGATTACATTGCGCATAAATACCATAAAGAAGCCGACGATTACTCGCCGCAGTGGTCCTTAGGTGGCGTAAAGCAAGACATAGAGCTTATTGTTGATATAGCCACAAAGCTTGCTAACAATGGCGATTGGCCTACATGGACGAGTGACTCAGACTTTAAAGCAAAGCGCGAGCAAGATAAGCCGCATTAGCAGGTAAAGTTTAAAGCTAAATAATAATCATACCAATCGCATTAAAATCCTCCTACTTGGAGGGTTTTAATTTTGAGCGCGCCCGCATTAGTAAGGTTTCGGCTTTGGCCCCTAAATACACATAAATAGCCAAGGCTATTAAAAGCCCTACCACCGCAAGCATCATCGCAATGGCCGGTAATAAGTATTCAGCCTGCCCCAACGCTGCCTTAAACATGGTTAATAGCGCCTCAATAGATATTGCAATTAGCACGGTAGATATAAACCGAGTAATTGTGCGCCGTGTAGAAGAGTGCCTAAATATATCCTTATGCATTAAAATCTCTTCTTCGAGAATGGTCTTTCCTAAATCAAACACGGCCAACGCTAAAGTAATATATATAATAATGCTAAAGGGCTCGAGAGGATCAGACGCTGAGTCAAAGTGGGTTAATAATGCATATATATCGTTAAATACTATGCTCAGTAAAAAGAGTACCAAAGTAAATAAACACGCCACAATCACCCCATAACCCGCTTTAAAATAAGGCGAAATACCGGCACGCGCGCTGTCTCCCATTACAAACTCAATTAACTGGGTTAAGCATACGTCTAACACTAAATAATGCTGCTGGTTAATTGGCTTTTTTAGCTCTTTAATAGCCGAAATACATACATGATTAGTTGCGATAGAAATATACGGATCGGTAAAGCACACCGAATCGGTTTGTTTAGATTGTAAAAAGTAAGGGCGCTCACTTAAGTCTTGCTGATTGCCTTGCTCGGCTAATTTTTTATAGGCACGCTTAAAGCAAACGTTATTGCCTTGCTGAAGCCCAGATTCGTTTAAACAATATTGCAGCTCTAAAAAGGGATATTGCTTTACTAAAAAACGCGTATCTCGATTTTTGTTAAGCCCGTCTTCAATACTCATTAAAATAGAGTCAAGCAAGCTGTGTATTACTTGCTCATACTCATGGTAGCGCTCAACACTACTTATATAACTCATTCGCGCCATAATTGTGTACTCACTCAGTTGCTATAGCGTTAACTAAGCAAGTTTAAAACCAAGTATAAAAAGTGTTTTTATTCATCAGGTTAAGGTTTTAACTTGCGCTCATTTGCACCTATTTGGTGAAAAAGCAGTTATGCCTGCGCCATGCACAAAAAAAGCAGCTAAGTAAATGTTACTTAACTGCTTTGTGAGTATGACCTGATAAATTTTAAGCGCGTAAAACTACGCCATAAAATTATTGTACTTTAGAAAACTCTTGCTGTGAAAGCTCACCATTTTTATCTGTATCGAGCTTATCAAACAACCGTGCTAACTGTGCGTTGGCTTGTGCTTCTGTTTTGCTAATTACGCCATCGCCATTGGCATCAAAACTGTTAAAGTCGACCGCGGCAAACGCCGCTGATGAAGAGGCAAGGGCTAGAAGTGCGATAAATTTTTTCATAATCATTTCCTTAGGCTAAGTGCCTGGCAAAGGGGAAGAAATCCTTTTCTGAGATCCATAAAGGGAGAATCGGTTATTTGTATTCAAAAAAATCGTTTTCGGTTAGGCCATTTCGGCTTTGCATATTTAATTGCTGCATTATTTGTTCTGCTGATTGATCACTTTGGTTTGTTAAACCACCTTCGCCTTGCATAGGTGTTTTAAACTCTGTATTTGCCAATACCACCGATGATGACACCAAGGTGATAAGTACAAGTGTTGTTTTCAGCTTAGTCATAATGTAATCCTTCAATAATATGCATTACCTGTATAAATTTGCACTGAGGTGGTTACAATTCACTTCCTTGTTATTCTTTTTAATAGGCTCCCTTGCCTATTTAGGTTGTCTTTGGCAACTCAGAATTATGCTTACACCACAGCGCATTAATCGTCTACGCTTGTAAAACCTCTGCTTTAAAAAGTTTACCGTTTGTGTTGGTATCAAACTTTGCAAATGTGCCAGAAAATACCAGCGCTATTGCAAGCAAAGTTGGGTATCGCTTTTACATATCGATTCCTTCGCTATGCGTTTATAATAAAATGCCCTGTGTATTACACTGTCCTTGTTATTCTTTATGGTAAGCTCCCTTGCCTACTTAGGTTGTCTTTGGCAACTCAGAATTAACGTGCCACTGGGCGTTAACTACTCAAAGCACTCACTTATGCTTTGTCGAACTCACTCTTAGATAGCTCGTTGTTTTTGTCAGTATCAAGTTTTGTAAACTGACTCATTAATTCAGCATCCGCAGATGCTTCTAACGGGCTTAATGTGCCACTGCCATCTTTATCGAGTGTGTCAAAATCTGTTACTGCAAAAGCCGCTGATGAAGAGGCTAAAGCCATTAATACCAATGTTGATTGTGCCTTTTTCATAATGAAATCCTTCATAGGGTTAGGGGAGTAGCCAATTGGCGTTACCCACGTTTTGCTTAATACAGCTTAACTATTACAACTTCAGTGCCATGTTTTATTTTTACTTAATAAACAACGAGTTATACAATAAGTATATGAAAAGGTTAAATTTCGAGAGGTATTTTTGTTGCTTTTTAGCAACAGCTAGATGAGCCACTTAAAATAAACCATTAGAATCAACAGCTTATGATTTATAAAAAAGCCACACATGAGCTAAAAGCTAACTAAAAACATAATCTGGGGAAGTTTAAGAATAAACTAAAGCTGAACAGCTTAATTAAAACAATTAAACGTCATAAAACCTAAAACATAACCAATTGAAATATATTGATATTTAAAAAATATTTAGCGTTTATTTTTTAAAAGCATGGCAAGCCTGTAAAAAACAGGCATTTGTTGCCAAATGGCGAATTTAGTAAAAGGCAGGGATTAAAAAGGGAGCGCATTGCATTTAGTTGGGCATAACAAATTGGCGTTTTTAAAGTATAAAAACAATTTAACTACTTCCAGCCTTGACGCCATTTTTGTGTGTCTTTTAAATCTCGCCAGCGTATTGAGTACTGATTTTTAGAAAATACCGACTCGGTAATGCATTCAATTACATTACCCTCTTCATCGTATTCTACTTCTACAATGATAAAGTGTTTTTCTTTATTGATAGCTGGAGTGGCAGTCCACTTACTGTTTAGTAATTTTTTAGGGTTTAAGTTATTCATTAAATAATCTAGTGTGCTTAATTAACACTAATACGACATAACCCGTTGTTTAGCTCAACATAAAGTTAGGCCGTATTAATGTTACTTCATCAACTTACTGGTTACTCAGCGATTAACTTACCTTTATACATTTTCATTTGGCAATGAAAGTCGTACTCTCCTGCTTTAAGTGCAGGCAAAATGATTTTATTATCTCCCATTGCAAGGCTTTCACTTACATCAAGCTGCGGGAACACCATAGTTTCGGCGCACGGTGCACTGTCTTTTCTATCAAATGTAAGTGTTACTTTTTTATTGGCCGCCACCTTTATATGACTTGGTTGATAAACGCCGTTATCTACCACTATGGTTTGCGTATTATCATTACTGTGTATTTGCTTTGGCTTATAAAGCCAAAACCAATAAATAATGGCCACTATTAATACTGCACCAAGTAAATTTATCATTAACATTATCGACTCCTTAGCGCTTATTGGGTTTATAAAAACGTAAGCGATTAGCATTGGTGACGACTGTCAGTGATGAAAGCGCCATAGCTGCGCCCGCCACTACTGGGTTTAGTAGTACACCAATAAACGGATACAACACACCGGCTGCAATAGGGATGCCCGCAACGTTATAAATAAAGGCACCAAACAAGTTTTGTTTAATGTTTTTAATTGTTGCGCTGCTAATGGCAATAGCATCGGCAAGGCCATGCAGTGAGCCACGCATTAAGGTAATATCGGCGCTTTCTATGGCTACATCTGTACCTGTGCCAATTGCAAAACCGACATCTGCTTTAGCAAGCGCGGGGGCATCATTGATCCCATCACCCGTCATGCCTACAATCTCGCCTTGCTGCTGGCGTTTAGTGACTTCGTTTACTTTATCCTCTGGCAACACTTCTGCGATAAAATCATCAATACCGACTTTTTTAGCCACAGCGTGTGCGGTCGCTTTATTATCGCCAGTGAGCATTACTAGATGAATACCTTCATTTTGCAAGCGCTTGATTGCCTGTACTGAGTCTTCTTTTAGCGGGTCCGCCACCGCAATTAAGGCCATAAGTTGGTTATTACAGGCAAAGTACATCGGGGTTTTTGCATCATTTGCAAAGGTGTGTGCTTGCTCTGTGGCGTCATCAACTGCAATCTCGTATTTATCCATAAGCGCTTTATTGCCAAATAACAGTGTTTGCTCATTCACCGTTCCACTTACACCTTTACCGGTAATCGCATCAAAGTCGGTAACTTTACTCAAGGTTACATTTTGTTTTTGAGCGTACTGTGTAATCGCCTCCGCAAGTGGGTGCTCAGAGCTACTCTCTAGGCTTGCAACTAATTGCATTACGTTATTTTCATCTGCGTTATTAAACGTTACAACATCTGTTACCTGTGGTGCACCTTGGGTGATAGTCCCGGTTTTATCTAAAATCATGGTAGTAATTTTAGAGGTCGTTTGCAGTGACTCGCCATTGCGAATTAATATGCCAAACTCGGCGGCTTTACCTATTCCCACCATTACCGACATAGGCGTTGCTAAACCCAGCGCACACGGGCATGCAATAATCAGCACGGTGGTTAACGCTACCACTGCATAAGCAATTGAAGGGGCTGGGCCAAAATTCAACCATGCAAGGGCTGCTAATATCGCAATCATCATTACTGTGGGCACAAAAATGCCCGATATAACATCGGCTAATCGCCCTATTGAAGGCTTAGAGTTTTGCGCGCGTTTTACCATATTAATGATATTGGCAAGGGTTGTTTCTTGGCCTATATGTGTGGCTTCAAATAATAATGTACCACTTTTATTAATGCTGCCAGCAACCACTTTATCGCCAGCTTGTTTACTCACTGGCATAGGCTCACCCGTGAGCATAGATTCATCTAATCTGCTGCTACCTTCGAGCACATCACCATCTACCGGGATCTTTTCGCCTGGGCGTACCCTTACATGGTCGCCCTTTTGCACATCACTAATGTCTATATCTTGCTCTGCGCCATCGCGTATTACACGGGCTGTTTTTGCTTGTAAGCCAATTAAACGCTTAATAGCCTGCGAAGTACGTCCACGCGCTTTCACTTCAAAAGCTAGGCCTAAACTAATTAACCCAATTATCATTGAAGAAGCTTCAAAATAAACGTGCCTTGCAACCTCAGGTAGTAAGCTAGGCGCAAGTACAACAAACATTGAATATAACCACGCAGTGCCCGTTCCCAAAGCAATAAGCGTATCCATGTTAGCACCATGATTTTTAAATGACTGCCAAGCGCCTTTATAAAATTGCTTACCTGCTACAGCCATAACGACAAACGTGATAATACCGACCACACCCCATGCAATTCGCTGGTTAGTGGTTGTCACGCTCATATCAAAAATAAGCCCATAAATCATAAGCGGTACGCCCACACCTAAAGCCAGCATCATGTTGCGCATTAGCTTTTTGTAATGTGCCTCGTCTGACTTGGCTTTTTCATCAAGCGCATCTTGCTCTGATGTGTTATCCATAGGTTTTGCGCCGTAACCTATATTTTCAACGGCGCTAATTAATGTGCTTTGCTGCGCGCTACCCTCTACTCGTACGGTGCGATCTGCAAAGTTCATTTCGACATTGTTTGCGCCTTGCACACTATTGAGGGCTTTTTCTATTTTGGCTACACAACTGCCACAATTAGCACCTTCAATAATAAAGTTTTGCTCTGTTGTTTTACTGCTACTCATTGCACATCTCCGCTTTTATTTGGCTCAACAAGTGGGTCAACAAACGTCTCTATTAAGCTACACACATCACTTGCAACAGCGCCGTCTGCCGATGTTTCCCACTGTTTTAACGCCGCTTGCATACGCACTCGTAATTTAAGGGTTTCTTGAAACAAGGCTTCGGTTTCTTCTAAACGTTTTGCAATAATTTGCCGTGTAAGGGGGCATGGGCAATGCCCTTGTTCTGACTCGCCAATGATATGCTGTATATCTTTTAGGGAAAACCCGAGCTTTCGGGCGCTTATAATAAACTGTAAACGTTGGCGGTCTGCTTTTGTATATTGTTGATAACCATTACTTTGGCTACGTATGGGCGATAAAAGGCCTATTCGTGTGTAATGACGAACTGTATCAGGCGTTACACCCATTAACTTCGCTAATTGCTTAACATACATAATTTAGCCCCCTTAGATTTTAGAGCTCAATTGTAAACCTATGTGTGACACACAGGTCAATAGAGGGGAGCATTAAAGCATAATTTAAATTTACTGGAGCTGATAAAATAAAAGCGCGCTAATGAGCGCGCTTAAAAGGAGGCAGAGAGATTAATTTTCTTGTTGGCGAGAGGCTTTTAGCTCTTCACTTAGCTCACCGGCTATTTGCTGAATTTTTGGCATTGCATCTTGCACTAGGCCTTGCGACATTTGCATAGACTCTTGCATTACCACGGGCATTTTTTGGAGAATTTTTTGCCCTGTTTCAGTTTTATAAAACGCCAGCATGTCGGCAATTTCTTGCTCGTTAAAATGTTTGTCGTAAACGTTAACCATCATCGGCTGCATTTTTTTCCAGCTCATTTCGGTTTTAAGTACGTTGGTCA
Source organism: Pseudoalteromonas sp. P1-11 (assembly GCF_001399995.1). Taxonomy (NCBI): domain Bacteria; kingdom Pseudomonadati; phylum Pseudomonadota; class Gammaproteobacteria; order Alteromonadales; family Pseudoalteromonadaceae; genus Pseudoalteromonas; species Pseudoalteromonas sp. P1-11. The sequence goes on along the minus strand of NZ_LJSP01000002.1, from coordinate 347,222 downwards.
TATCTGCGTAGTATTTATCAAAAATAGCTTGCTCAGAGGGCTTAACACCCATTTGTGCAGACATATTTTTCATCATGCCTTCAACTTGCCCGTACATTGAGTCAACCATAGCATCCATGTTCATCACGTTTATCAGCTCGTCTATTTTTTGCTGCTTAGTTGCTTCGTCAGCCAATACGCTGCCAGAAAATATAAGTAACGAAAGTAATAGTGCCTTAGCCATTGTCATATCCTTAAATATAAAAAGTAAGACCATACTCACATGATTAATACCAATCCGCAATAATACTTACTCATTTTGCGGGGCTAAACGGGTCGCTACTTACGTTAAAAAATGCTCATTCAGAACAACTAAATAGCTAATTTTTTTTACTAAATTATCAACACGTTTTACCAGCCTCAGAATAAATTACTTAATTATGCGAACGGGTATAAAATAGTTTGTAAATGTGTAAACCCATACTAAAAAGGCCAAATAAAACATGTTTATTTGGCCTTTTTATCAGTGCACAGGGGCTAATCGTCTTCTACGTTATCGAGCCCTTTTGTGCCTTCTTTTGCTTTAAGCTTATGATGAATCGCTGATTTTATTAACATATACCCACTAATAGGGGCAGTAATTAATAAAAACACGGTAATTAAAATCTCTTTTACGCTTATGGTGTGCACCGACGTTGCAAAAAACACCATTGCAGCAATTAATATGCTGGCCATACCCAATGTTGTTGCTTTAGTAGGGCCGTGTAAGCGCATGTAAAAATCAGGTAATTTAATTAAGCCCAGCGACCCTATTAAAATAAATAGCCCACCAAAAAGTAGTAATATTGATACAACCCACTCGCTTATCATTATAATATCCTATTCAATTAAATCGCCGCGTAGTAAATACTTACAAACTGCAACAGTACTTATAAAGCCAAGCATCGCGATTAATAACGCTGCTTCAAAGTACAAACCAGTGCCCATACTAATACTGTATAAAATAATTAACGCGATAACATTAATGTACATAGTATCTAGGGCTAAAACTCTATCAGGCACTGAGGGGCCAATAATTAATCGCCATAGGTTTAACAGTAACGATAAACCTATCATGGCAAATACAATAAGTAATACAGTATCTAACATTGAAATATCTCCTTTAGGGGAGCTTCGTAGCGCTGTTTAATTTGTTTAATAAGTGCCTCTTCATCTTTTAAATCAAGCACATGTATAAGTAAATAGCGCTGTTTAGGCTTTTCGCCTTCGTCTAGTGACTCAGGAATAGGATATACCTCGGCACTTACTGTACCAGGTGTAAGAGATACACAACTGGCAAGAATCGTAATGGGCATATCGTGTATTAAATCTATAGGCACCTTAACAAAAGCAGGACGTAACTTTTTAGCTGGGCCAACGATTAATAAGGCTACCTGTAAATTAGCAACCACTATATCGTAAAGTACAATGAGTAATTGTTTTAGTGCCAAACCTGGTTTTAGTATTAAGGGTTGCGGGTCACGTAATGAAACACTTAATAGCGGTATAAATATCGCAAAAAACGTAGCTAATACTATATGCCCTGCGGATACACTATTATTAAGCAACAACCAAATTAAGAATAAAAACAAACTACGAAACGGCGTTGGCAACCAACGATAACGGGCTTGTAACCTCATTACTCACCTCCCTTCATAACTGCATTAATGCCACCACTTATGTCATGCAATTGCGTAGCAGCACTAACCATGTATTCACTTATTGGTCCGCCAAAAACAACTAACAAAGGTGAGCACGCAAGGAGCCCTACAATTATCATCACCTGTAATGGGTGAGCATTTTCGCCCTCGGCGCTTTCTGTTTTATTGCCTTTTCTTTCCCAAAACATACTTGTACCAGCACGAGAAAGTGCAACTAATAAAACAAAACTAGCAATTAAATAGACAGGCCAAAATAGTAAGGCTTGCTCGCTATTTAAGGTTGTTTTGAGGATCCAAACTTTTCCAACAAACCCAGATAGCGGCGGCATACCTACTACGGTTAATGCAGCAATTACAAAGCATGCTCCCAATAAGTAAGGTTGGTTTACGGCTCTCCCGGCAACCAGTCTATCCCCTACTTTGCCCCTTTGTATGGCAATTAAATCAGCTAATAAAAATAGTGCAGCGCTGACTAATGTGGAGTGTACTAAATAATAAAGCAGTGCAGCTGTTGCAGTTACGTTTTGCAGTGCAATTAGAGCGACTAACGTCCCTACTGATACAACTACTAAATTTGCCGTTAACTTACGTAAATCTTGCGCAGCCATTACACCAATTGCACCAACCACTATAGTAGCAATGGCTAAGCCCCATAACCACGATTGCGCCATATGTTCAAGCTCACCGGCTTGCTCACCAAAAATAACGGTATAAACGCGTAGCATGGCGTATACACCCACCTTGGTCATAATAGCAAATAAAGCGGCAACCACAGGCTTTGCACTGGCATAAGTATTTGGTAGCCACAAGTGCAAAGGGAGCAATGCGGCTTTTAAAGCAAATACAACTAACAGCAGTAAGCCGCCGGCCTTCGCCAAATAGACATCATCGCCAGTCAACAGGGCTACTTTTTGCGTCATATCAGCGATGTTTAATGTACCCAGTACGCCGTATAAAATACCTAGACCAATTAAAAATACGCTCGAGCCAACCAAATTTAATATGACGTATTGGAGCGCTGCACGGGTATTTTGTTTATCTCCGGCATGCATAAGTAGTGAGTATGAGGCAATCAACAACACCTCAAAAAATACAAATACATTAAATAAGTCACCCGTTAAAAATGCCCCATTAACACCTAATATTAAAAAATGAACTAATGGATGAAAAAAGTTTCCTTTTGCATCATCGCCGGCACAGCCATATAAAATGACTCCCATTCCTAAAAAGGATGTAAGTGCAACCAATAAAGTAGAAAGCATATCGGCAACAAGCACTATGCCAAAAGGAGCAGACCAATTACCAATAGCGTATACATTGATACCACTGTTACATATATGGATTAACAGCAATGCACTAACAACAAATGTGATCACCGCCATAATTGATGAGGCAATACGGCGAATACGTAAACTTTTACCACAGGGTGGCAAAAGCAATATTACCGCTGCCAACATAGGTAATAAAATAGGCAAAGAGGTTAAATGTTGAATCATTTTTGCTCCTTGCTATCGGCTGCGCTTTTGATGATTTGCCCATCAACATGATCGCTCCCTAAATCGGCTCTACCACGTATAGCCAAAATAACCACAAACGCAGTCATTGCAAATCCTATCACTATTGCAGTAAGCACTAGTGCTTGAGGTAAAGGGTCGGCATATTCAGCCCCTGTACCAAGCACAACCGCTTTATTTATGGTTAAGCGACCCGCAGAAAACAAAAATAAGTTAACGGCATAGGAAATCATAGTAAGGCCAAGCACTACCGGAAACGTACGGGCTCTTAGCAGTAAAAACACACCACAACTAACTAATACACCAACGCAAGATGCGTACAATAGCTCCATTAAATATTTACCTCTTTTTTCTGGGTATCTGCTGTCATGTTGCCAAGGCTTGCTAATATCATTAACGTGGCTCCAACCACTGTTAAATAAACGCCTAAATCAAACACAATTGCGCTTGCAAGTTCTGTTTTGCCAATAAATGGGATATCGAAATAATCAAACCACGTAGTTAAAAACGGCCGTTCAAAGAACCAGCTACCGACTCCAGTAAACAAGGCAATACCGATACCTGATGCAATAATTTTCCGGTAGTTGACTGCAAAGCGCTCGCTTATCCAAGCTGAGCCATGAGCCATATACTGCAATATAAAGGCAATTGATGTTACTAACCCTGCAATAAAGCCGCCGCCAGGTAAGTTATGACCACGTAAGAAAATATAAGCCGATACTAATAGTGCAAGCGGTAATAAGCTATGCGAAATACTGGCAAGTAGTATAGGGTGTCGCTCGCGTGCCCATGGGCGCCCTTCACCATCACTTGCTGGCATGAACAATGGAATACGAGAAAGCACTTTAAATATACCTAACGCTGCAATACCCAATACGGTTATTTCGCCTAGGGTGTCAAAGCCCCTAAAATCAACCAAAATAACGTTTACTACATTGGTACCGCCACCTCCTGTTTTGGCATTGGCTATGAAAAAATCTGATATCGATTCGAGTGGGCGTGTAAGTAATGCATAACATATACTTGCCACCACAACACCTAATGTTGAGGCTATCCCTAAATCTCTGAGTACTCGTAACGAACTAGACTCTTTAGGCGTATGTTGTGGTAAGAAAAACAACGCCAACATTAATAAAATAACGGTTGCTACTTCTACCGTTAATTGCGTAAGCGCTAAGTCGGGCGCAGAAAAACGCGTAAACGCCACCGACACCATAAGTCCTACAATAGAAATCATTAGTAACGCAACTACGCGTGAGCGATGCCAAATAACGGTAGCAAAAGCACCTATAATCAGTAGGCCTGCACCTATTGCGTTATGCACATCAACCGGAATACGCGGCATACTGCCCGCTAATTGTTGCATTTCAAATAATGGCCAACCGGCACATAACAATACCACCGCCAGCATTACAAAAATGTAGCGTTGTAATGAGCCGTTTTCGATAGTGTTTACCCTGCTTTGGCACCAATTAATAACTTTAAGCACAATTAGCTCAAAGGTTTTTTTAGCATTAAGTGGCGGTAATGATGCTTGAAATTGAAATAGGTATTTACGATTTATATAAATAAACAAACCACCCACTACCGCCATGGCGCTCATTAATAGCGGTAAGTTAAAACCATGCCATATAGCCAGTTCGTACTCTGGTACCTTTTGACCAAGTACAGCCAAAGACGCAGCAGATAAAATGCCATCGACTGAAAAATGCGGGAACAAACCAACCAGCACACACAGCACAACCAATACTTCAATAGGGAGTCGCATATAACGCGGAGCCTCATGCGGCTGGCGTGGTAAATCAATTGGCTCGCCATTAAAAAATACATCGTGAATAAAACGCGACGAATAAGCCACCGATAACGCCCCTGCAATAGTGGCTAACACCGGGATTAACCACGACATAGAGCCAAGCACTTGCTGATGTAAGGTTTCGGCAAAAAACATTTCTTTAGATAAAAAGCCGTTAAGCAATGGCACACCCGCCATTGAAGCAGCCGCAACCATGGCAAGTGTGGCCGTATACGGTAAATACCGCCACATACCATTAAGCTTACGCATATCACGAGTGCCGGTTTCATGGTCAATTATACCTGCTGCCATAAATAGCGAAGCTTTAAACGTGGCATGATTAATAATATGGAATATTGCCGCCACAGTAGAGAGCTCAGTATCTAGGCCCAATAACAGGGTAATTAATCCTAAATGGCTAATGGTTGAGTACGCTAACAGGCCTTTTAAATCGTGTTTAAATAAGGCGATATAAGCACCAAATAAAAGCGTTGTTAAACCGGTTAAACCAACCAGTAAAAACCAAGTGTCTGTGCCTGAAAGTACTGGGTGAAAACGCGCTAATAAAAATATACCTGCTTTTACCATAGTCGCAGAGTGTAAATACGCGCTAACAGGGGTTGGGGCTGCCATAGCGTGAGGTAGCCAAAAATGAAATGGAAACTGTGCCGATTTAGTAAATGCACCTAGCAAAACTAATACCAGTGCTATTTCGTATAAATCATGTGATTGAACAATTGCCTTGCTAGCTAAAATTACATCTAGGTCGTAACTGCCAACTATATCGGCCACTAACATTAAACCTGCCAGCAATGCTAAGCCACCGGCACCAGTAACAGCTAGCGCCATGCGAGCGCCCTTTCGTGCTTCTGTTTTATGCCACCAATAGCTAATTAATAAAAACGAGCTAATGCTGGTCAGTTCCCAAAACAGCCAAAGCTGAATAACATTGTTAGACATAACAATGCCCAGCATTGCGGTCATAAACAACAATAAGTAACTATACAGCTTAGCTAAGGAGTCGTTTTTACTCAGATAATAACGTGCGTAGGTAATTACCAGTATGCCTATGCCTAAAATCATAAACATAAACAGTAAGCTCAAGCCATCAAGACGAAATGATAAGTCCAGTCCAACAGCGGGGATCCACGTTACAGCATAACGAATCGTTTCACCTGCTAAAATAGCGGGGGTGTGGTATAGCGTAATACCTAATGCTGCTAAAGGGGCAAGTACAGTGACAGCTGCAGCTTGCGTACGGGATAGTTTGCCGGTGCATGAAGAAATAACACTGCCAATTAAGGATAACAAAGGTATCCAGAGCAAAGTCATAATGTAGGGCCTTTTATAATCATAAGTTTATCCTTACGTTTTATACATCACGAAAAGATGCTTTTACTGTCTGTTTTTAAACGACATTAATACGTACAGTTATACTTATAAACGGCCATTTTGTCTATAGATAGCAAGCCTAATCGATTTAAATTTAATCAAGCTGAGCGGTTTTAGCAGCATTGATTTGATCAACCCACAAAGCCCTGTACCGCTTTGATAAACCGAGTTGTTGATACTGCATAATTGACCATTGCTTAGCTGGCTTATATGCCACGCCGCCTTGCTGGCAACTTAAGCTTTTGTGCCATCCATTTGGCGCAGCCTCACCTTGCGAAATATATAAATTTGGGGCCACGTATCCTTGGCGTTTACACAACCAACGCTGTTTAGAAATAGGTAGCGTATATTCATCTTCAAAACCACTAAAGTGCATTAGCTCATGCAAAAATACATTATAGTTTGCTTGGGTACTTAGCTGCATTTTTTTACCTGTTACATTGGCGCTGCCGCTCGTACCCATAATTACAGTGTAGTCATAGCCGTTAGTAGACTGCGCTTTTAAGTGCGCGTTTTGCCATAGGCAATTAGCCATGCCCGAGGTGGTAGCGCAGTCAATTGCGCCCCCAGCGTAAACCGGTTTACTTAAGCAATACGCCCCGCTTTGCGGCTCAGGTTTTTTATTATACTGCGCGGCAAAACTTGATAACTTAAACAAGGCTTCTCTATTTACACCCAATAGCAGCACATTGTAACTACAGCTATTGTTAATCGGCGGGCGTGTATTTAACGCTGCAAAACCAAGTTGATGTAAAAAGGAAGGCGAAACTTGCTCATAGTCACTCCCTTTGTGCAGCGCTAAATGGTTAAATGCCGCGCCTTTAGGCAGTAAGTTTTGGGTTAACAATAGTTGAAGGTCATTCCAGCGACCTTGCTTTAAAAGAGCATGCGCGAGTTGTTGGCGCTTGTTGTGCCCAACATGCTCTATACTTTGTAGCCAAAATAACTTTGCTTGCTCGTTTTTGCTTGCATTAATCAGCTTTAAAGAATAATTGTACTGAGCTGATGGGATATTTTTACGCGCTAAAAAGCCTAAGGTCAGCTCGGGAAGATGTGCAATATTATTTGAAAAGTAACGGGGAAATTGCCAATAACTTTGCAGCGGATTAGCCTGAGCGTGAAGTACATGCCAAAAGCTAATGCTGCTTAACTGGTTGCAAGAGCCTGCAATAAGCAGGCTAAATAGCAAACCAATTAGATAACACAGGTATTTAACTAGCGTCTGCACCAGCCATAAGCTCAAGCTCTAAACGTGCATATTTGTATTCAATAAACTCATGCACATTAGTGGATAATGCCAACCTAAAGTAATCAGCAGCTAAAAACTGCTCACCGGCTGCTTGATGCATTTTGGCTAAATAAAAGTACGCCTCGCACAAGCGCTGTGCGTATTCTTGCTCTGACTTAACGCCCTCGCTAATACCCGATAAAAACGTATGCTCACTCATATCGCCGGTATAAAGCGAAATTAACTGAGAAGCCCATTGCGATTCATCAAGGGCTGCAGCATTTGTTTTAAGAGCCGCTAATGCTTGTTGTTTATCCTCTTGTGATTGTGCAAGGTAAAGCCATAACACACGATAAGGATCGTTTGGTGAACGCGCTAAAAACTCATCAAAGTCACTTTGCGCTAGGTTTGCTCTTTCACCATAATACAGTGCAATGCCACGGTTTAAATAAGCGTATTCATGCTCTTCATTAAGCTCAAGGGCTGAGTCAAAAAACTCATACGCTTTTTCGTATTGCTGCATTAAAGTGTGCTGAATACCTAAAAAGTTATACACCTCAGCTAAATCAGGCTTTAGTTTTATAGCGCGGTTAAAATCAATGCGCGATAACGTGGTCATTCCTAAGCTATCAAATAATACCCCACGGTCATAATAAAGCTTAGCTTGTTGCTCGGTACTTAAATCGGCTCGATTTAATAGCTCAGAGTAACGTGCAATCGCAATTTCACTTCTAAAGTCAGATGCAAGGGGTGCAGTAAAAGGCACATTAACAATCGGCGTAGGTTTTGATTCAGTCGTGGTTTGGCAAGCGCTTAAAGACAAAATAGCAAAAGATGCCAAAGCTAAATGTTTGAGTATCATTAAAATCCTTAATACCAAGATATATCGCAATAAAAATAAGACAGACCTTGTCTAATAAGGTTTCATTAAAGCATAAAAAAAGGGGCTAAACAGCCCCTTTTTTATTATCCCGCGTATATTAACGGGTTAAAGTTTAGCAATTATGCGTCTTTTGACTCATCAGCTGCAGGTGCTGCTGATTCCATTGCTTCTTTAATGCTTAGACGTACACGGCCTTGGCGGTCTACTTCTAGTACTTTAACTTTAACTTCTTGACCTTCACTTAAGTGGTCAGTTACGTTGTTAACACGCTCTGTGCTGATTTGAGAAATATGCACTAGGCCATCTTTACCAGGAAGAATGTTTACAAACGCACCAAAGTCAACAATACGTACAACTTTACCAGTGTAGATAGTACCTACTTCTAGTTCTGCTGTTAATTGCTCAATACGTGTAATTGCGTTTTGCGCGCTTTCACCGTCTGTTGCAGCAATCTTAATTGTACCGTCGTCTTCAATTTCAATTGTTGTGCCTGTCTCTTCAGTAAGTTGACGGATTGTAGCGCCACCTTTACCAATTACTTCAGCAATCTTCTTAGCAGGAATTTGCATAGTGTAGATGCGAGGAGCAAACATTGATAATTCTTCAGAAGGAGCAGAAATCGCTTCATCCATCACACCTAAAATGTGTAAACGTGCAGCTTTTGCTTGTTTAAGCGCAATTTGCATGATTTCTTGTGTGATACCTTCAATCTTGATATCCATTTGTAGTGCAGTGATACCGTTAGTAGTACCTGCTACTTTAAAGTCCATGTCACCTAAGTGATCTTCATCACCTAAGATATCTGAAAGAACAACAAACTTCTCATCTTCTTTCACAAGACCCATCGCGATACCCGCAACAGACGCTTTAATTGGTACACCCGCGTTCATAAGAGCTAGTGACGTACCACAAACAGATGCCATTGAAGACGAACCGTTAGATTCAGTGATTTCAGATACAACACGAATTGAGTAAGGGAACTCAGTAAGTGTAGGCATTACAGCAGAAATACCACGCTTAGCTAGGTTACCGTGACCAATTTCACGACGCTTAGGAGAACCTACAAAACCAGTTTCACCTACACAGAATGGAGGGAAGTTGTAGTTAAGCATAAAGTGGTTTTTGTGTGTGCCCGTTAAATCATCGATTAACTGTGAATCACGTTCTGTACCAAGTGTAGCTGTAACTAATGCTTGAGTTTCACCACGAGTAAAGATTGCAGAGCCGTGAGTACGTGGTAATACGCCTGTCATTACGTCTAATGCACGGATCATGTCTGGTTCGCGACCATCGATACGTTTTTCACCAGCAGTGATGCGGCCACGTACAATTTTCTTCTCTAAAGAACCAAATACTTTACCTACTTCTTGCTTATCAAGTGTTTCATCTTCAGCAAGCTCGCTTGTAAGCGCTTCAATTACAGCGTCTTTTGCTGCAGTTAATGCTTCTTTACGCGCTACTTTATCGGTAATACGGTAAGCTTCACCTACTTTATCAGCTGCAAGTTCAGCTACTTTTTCTTCAAGCGATACGTTTTTCTCAGGTGCAGACCAATCCCATGTAGGCTTGCCCGCTTCTGCTTTAAATTCGTTGATTGCGTTGATAATAGCTTGAGATTGCTCATGGCCGTATACAACCGCGCCTAGCATTACGTCTTCAGCTAGTACGTCAGCTTCTGATTCAACCATTAGTACTGCGTTATCAGTACCTGCAACTACTAAATCAAGTTGGCTTTCTTCAAGCTCTTTTAGTGTTGGGTTAAGTACGTACTCACCGTTGATGTAACCAACGCGAGAAGCACCAATTGGGCCGCTAAATGGGATACCAGAGATAGCAAGTGCTGCTGATGTACCAATCATCGCAACCATATCTGGTTGGATTTCAGGGTTTACAGATACAACGGTTGCAATAACTTGTACTTCGTTTACGAAACCATTTGGGAAAAGCGGACGAATTGGACGGTCAATAAGACGTGCAATAAGTGTTTCGCCATCGTTAGGACGACCTTCACGCTTTAAGAAACCACCCGGGATACGACCCGCAGCGTACATACGCTCTTGGTAGTTAACTGTTAGTGGGAAAAAGTCTTGACCAGGTTGAGCTTCACGCTTACCAACGACAGTAACTAATACTGACGTGTCGCCGATGCTTGCTAATACTGCGCCGTCAGCTTGACGTGCGATTGCACCTGTTTCTAGGGTAACTGTGTGTTGACCTAGTTGAAATTCTTTAATAATTGCTTGCACTTAAAATATTCCTTAAATGTTTTTATATTTCATTAATAAGTGTCATTAAAAGGGCCAATTACAGTACATAATTGTATTCAGTTGGAAATCAATTAAGTACTACAATTGGCAAAATTTTTAATGACTGCAGATAACCTATTTATCTACGCGCATAGTATATACCAAAGCGACGTAAAATTGCGAGCCTACCCAAAGATAAAACGTAATCGCTTTTGCCACATTATTTTTTAATTGTTTTATCGCAAAGCGTTTAATTAAGCGTGTAATTTTTAGCTATTAAAAACCTTTAGATAGCTAGGTGAATAATTCGCTATTAAATTGTTCTTAAAGATAATTTTAACGCAGTTGTTGCAAGCGTTGCCTACCCTTAATTGTTAAGTGCTAGCAAAGGTTGATGTTATTTATATTGCAGGGAGATTAAGTTAACGATGGAGTGTGAAGCGTTAAATTTAGGCACAAAAAAAGGAGCTATAAAGCTCCTTTTCTCGTAATCAAGTTCTTAGCGACGTAGGCCAAGCTCTTGGATTAACGCAGTATAACGCGAGATATCTTTACCTTTAAGGTAATCAAGCAATTTACGGCGAGTACTTACTTTACGAAGCAGACCACGACGTGAGTGGAAGTCATGCTTGTGGTCAGCAAAGTGACCTTGAAGCTTGTTGATATCAAAAGTAAGTAAAGCTACTTGTACTTCAGGTGAACCAGTGTCGCCTTCAGCACGTGCAAATTTAGCAATGATATCGATTTTTTCTTGATTGCTTAGTGACATAATAACTCCAAAAGTTAAATTTAATAGGTGCTTTAGCCGATCACTAATTCAGCCAAAACGATTAAGCGGGCGTATTCTACCAACTATGAGAATAACTACAAGTTAAAGTTTACTCGGGTTGCTGATTAGACAAGCCACGCTTTGATTTTAAATGCCCGTCAGGGTTGCGCTCACCGGTACCAATAAACACACCATCGGCCAGGACTTTAATTGCCCCGTCGGGTAAATCAATGCCTAATACGACTGCTTGGCCATGGCTAAACGAAACACCCTGCTCTTTGCTAATTTCTACAACGGGTAAATCAACCAATGCACTATCCATTGGCAATAGTAATTCATCAAGGTATGTAGAAGGGGCAACCTCTTCTTCTTTAGCCTTAGCTAACAAAGTTTCAAGGTGCTCAAGCGATACCATTTTATCTTTAGGGTAATGGCCAACCGCTGAGCGATGCAGCATAATAACATGTGCGCCACAGCCTAGGTTTTCACCTAAATCATCAACAATAGTACGAATGTAGGTCCCTTTAGATACATGGGCGGTCATTTGTACTTCGTTATTTGCTTCATCAAACTCATCAAGCGTTAAGCTAAACACGTTTATTTTTCGGCATTTACGCGGTACTTCAATGCCTTCACGCGCGTATTTATATAAAGGCTTACCTTCATATTTAAGCGCTGAGTACATTGATGGATACTGATCTGACTCGCCTAAAAACTTTTCAATTTCTGCAGCTAACTGTTCAGTGGTAACGTTTACATCACGGGTTTCAACCACTTCGCCATCTGAATCAGAGGTAGTTGTGCGCTCACCTAGCTTTGCTCTTACCACATAGGTTTTATCTGTATCGAGCAAAAATTGGGTAAACTTGGTCGCTTCACCAAAGCAAATAGGTAACATGCCAGTGGCCAGTGGGTCTAGCGCACCGGTATGGCCAGCTTTTTGGGCAAAATAAATACCTTTAGCTTGCTGTAGGGCTTTGTTCGATGAAATGCCTTGAGGTTTGTTTAACAACAAAATACCATCAATCGGACGGCCTTTACTGCGTCTTGCCATTAGTCTTTAGTGCCTTCTTCGCTATCAGTTTCATCATCAACATGTTTAGCGTTATCTTCGCGAATAACCGAGTCCACTAAGTTAGAGATACGCATCCCTTCCATTAGTGAGTTATCTACTACAAATTTAAGCTCAGGCATTATACGAGCACGAATACGCTTACCCAGTAACGAGCGGATATAGCCCGTTGCTTCGTTAAGTATTTTTGCGCTTTCTTTTGCTTTGTTTTCATCTTCGGTATTAAACACCGTAATAAAAACTTTTGCGTAAGATAAATCGCGCGATACTTCTACCGCAGACACTGTCACCATGCCTAAGCGCGGATCTTTAATTTCGCGTTGTAAAATTACAGCAATTTCTTTTTGAATTTGCTGAGCAACACGATCAGTGCGAGAAAATTCTCTCATGATTGTTTTCCTAAAATCATAACTTACTGAATTAAAATAATAAGTTAATTAAATAATGGATACAGAAATGGGGGCAAAGCCCCCATTTACAATCTTAGTTTACGAGCAATTAAAGTGTACGTTGTACTTCAACTGTTTCGAATACTTCGATTTGGTCACCAACGCGAACATCGTTGTAGTTCTTAACGCCGATACCACATTCCATGCCGTTACGAACATCTTGAACGTCATCTTTAAAGCGACGTAGTGACTCAAGCTCACCTTCGTAAATAACCACGTTATCACGTAGTACACGAATTGGTGCGCTGCGTTTAATAGTACCTTCAGTAACCATACAACCAGCAATTGCGCCAATTTTTGGAGACTTAAACACGTCACGTACTTCAGCAAGACCAATAATCTCTTGCTTAAACTCAGGAGCAAGCATACCAGACATGGCTTGCTTAACTTCTTCGATTAGCGCATAGATTACGCTGTAGTAGCGAAGGTCTAAGTTTTCAGTATCAATCACTTTACGTGCAGATGCATCAGCACGAACGTTGAAGCCAACTACGATTGCGTTAGATGCAGCAGCAAGTGTTGCATCAGTTTCGGTGATACCACCTACGCCAGAACCAACAATCTTCACTTTTACTTCATCAGTAGAAAGCTTAGTTAGTGAGTCTGAAATTGCTTCGATTGAACCTTGAACGTCTGCTTTAAGTACCACGTTAACTTCTGATACATCGCCTTCAGCCATGTTAGTAAACATGTTTTCAAGCTTCGCTTTTTGCTGACGAGCCAATTTAACGTCGCGGAATTTACCTTGACGGTATAAAGCAACTTCACGCGCTTTACGCTCATCTTTAACAACAGTCGCTTCATCACCTGCAGCCGGAATACCAGATAGACCTAAAATCTCAACAGGAATAGAAGGACCCGCTGATTTAATGTCTTTACCGTTTTCGTCTTTCATTGCACGAACACGGCCGTATTCAAGACCACACAGTACGATATCACCTTGGTTAAGGGTACCTGATTGAACTAAGATAGAAGCAACCGGACCACGTCCTTTATCAAGACGAGATTCAATTACAACACCTGCTGCCATGCCTTCTGATGGAGCACGAAGCTCTAAAAGCTCAGATTGCATAAGAACAGCTTCAAGTAAGTCATCAATACCTAAGCCTGTTTTAGCTGAGATATGAACGTACTGCGTATCGCCGCCCCAATCTTCAGGGATAACGTCTAACTGAGCTAGCTCGTTTTTAACGCGATCTGGATCTGCGCCTTCTTTGTCCATTTTGTTTACAGCAATGATTAAAGGAACGCCAGCTGCGCGAGCATGCTGTACCGCTTCTTTAGTTTGTGGCATTACACCATCGTCTGCTGCAACCACTAGGATTACGATATCTGTCGCTTTAGCACCACGTGCACGCATTGATGTAAACGCGGCGTGACCTGGTGTATCTAAGAAAGTGATCATGTTGCCGTTAGTTTCAACGTGGTATGCACCAATGTGCTGTGTAATACCACCGGCTTCGCCTGATGCAACTTTAGCTGAACGAATGTAATCAAGCGTTGATGTTTTACCATGGTCAACGTGACCCATTACAGTTACTACTGGCGCACGCGGCTCAGACTTACCATCTTCATGACGGTCATTTAGTACTGTTTGCTCTAATTCGTTTTCTTTAACGATGATAACTTTGTGACCCATTTCTTCAGCAACAAGTTGTGCTGTTTCTTGGTCAATCACTTGGTTAATGGTAACCATGTCACCCATTTTCATCATTGTTTTAACAACTTCAGCGCCTTTAACAGCCATGCGCGATGCAAGCTCAGCTACTGTAATTGTTTCGCTAATACGCACTTCATTTTTAACATCGGCAGTTGGTTTTTGGAAACCATGTTGCAATGATGTAGGTGCTTTTAGCTTGCCTTTACGGCCTTTAGCGCCTGCAAATTTATCTTTTGCTGGGGCTTTTTTCTTTTTCTTCGCGCGGCGTGAACCTTGCTCATCACGTGCATCGGCAACATCTTCTGCCTCACGTGCATAAGTAGAAGTCGTAAGATGGTGATCCGCGGTTTCTTCGCGTTTCTTACGTTCTTCTTCTTCTTTTTTCCAGCGAGCTTCATTTTCTTCAGCTAGCTTTCTTGCCTCTTCTGCTTGACGTTTCGCTTCTTCTTCAGCTTTCTTCAATGCGGCCTCTTCTGCTTCTTTCTGCAGACGCTCAGCTTCGATGCGATCTTTCTCAGACTTAGCACTTTGCTCTGGGGTCATCTGCTGTTGTTTAGCTTTACGCTCTGCATCTGCTTTGCGTTTAGCTTCTTCTTTGGCTTTACGATCAGCGTCTTCTTTTGCTTTACGTTCTGCCTCTTGTTTCGCTTTTAATTCAGCGGCTTCTTGTGCAGCTTTTTGCTGCTCTTCGATACGCGCTTTTTCTTCAGCGGCTAGACGTTGCTGTTCTTGCTCTTGCTCCATTGCGCTCTTTTTCACGTAAGTACGTGTTTTGCGAACTTCAACTTGAACAGCTTTTGCCTTACCCGTAGAGCCCGTTACACTTAACGTGCTTTTGCTCTTACGTTGTAAAGTCATACGTGCTGGGCCATCTGAACCAGTACCACCGTGCGATTTGCTTAAGTGATCAAGTAACTGTGCTTTTTCAGCTTCAGTTACATTATCACCTGCTTTTTTAGTGATACCCGCTTGTGAAAATTGCTGAAGCAATTTATCAACAGTTGTACCTATATCGCCGGCTAGTTTTTCAACATTTACTTCTGCCATAGTGTGTAATACCTCCGTTAATAAATTACTCGTCTGCGAACCAACAAATATTACGTGCAGCCATAATTAGCTCACCTGCTTTTTCAGGTGTTAGCTCTGTAACATCTACCAATTCATCAATACCTTGCTCAGCTAAGTCTTCAAGTGTAATTACACCCTTGCTTGCCATAACAAATGCTAGATGACGCTCTAAGCCTTCAAGCGCAAGTAAGTCTTCAGCAGGCTCTACACCTTCTAAGCTTTCTTCCGTTTTAAGCGCTTTAGTGGTTAATGCATCTTTTGCACGTGAGCGCAGTAAATCAACCGTTTCTTCATCTAGGCCGTCGATTTCTAAAAACTCAGAAGCCGGCACATACGCTACTTCTTCAAGTGTTGAGAAACCTTCGTTGATAAGTAATGATGCAAATTCATCATCAATATCTAAGTTTTCAGTAAATAAGTTAATTAACTTATCTGACTCTGCTTCGTTTTTAGCGCGCATGTCTTCAACAGTCATTACGTTTAGTTCCCAGCCAGTTAATTGGCTTGCTAAACGAACATTTTGACCATTGCGACCAATTGCTTGTGCTAGGTTATCAGCTTCTACAGCGATATCCATTGAATGAGTGTCTTCATCCATTACGATTGAAGCTACTTCAGCCGGTGCCATTGCGTTAATAACAAACTGCGCTGGGTTGTCATCGTAAAGTACGATATCAACACGCTCGCCACCAAGTTCTGATGATACAGCTTGAACACGTGCACCACGCATACCAACACACGCACCTACTGGGTCAATACGCTTGTCGTTAGATTTAACGGCGATTTTAGCGCGTGAACCCGGATCGCGTGCTGCAGCACGAAGCTCAATCATTTCTTCGCCAATCTCTGGCACCTCAATGCGGAATAATTCCATCAGCATTTCTGGTTTTGAACGCGTTACAAATAACTGTGCGCCGCGAGCTTCAGGTTTAACTTCGTAAAGAAGACCACGGATACGATCTCCTGGACGGAAGTTTTCACGTGGCAGCATATCGTCACGGTAAATAACCGCTTCTGCGTTGTTACCTAAATCAAGTACGATTGCATCACGTGTTGCTTTTTTAACGACACCTGTTACTAGCTCGCCTTCTTGATCTTTATAAGCTTCTACAACTAAAGCGCGCTCAGCTTCACGTACTTTTTGTACGATAACTTGCTTTGCCATTTGTGTAGTTATGCGGTCGAATTTGATAGATTCAATCTGTTCTTCAACATAATCACCCAGTTGCAAGTCAGGTTCTTCAACTTGAGCTGCTTCTAATGTAATTTCGCTGTAAGGGTTTTCTAAAGAACCATCTTCTTGAACTTCTGCAATCTGCCAACGACGGAACGTGTCGTAATCACCGGTTTTACGGTCGATTGATACACGTACTTCAATTTCGCCATCGTGTTTTTTCTTTGTCGCTGTTGCTAGAGCGAACTCTAACGCTTCAAAAATCTTTTCTTTTGGAACCGCTTTCTCATTGGAAACGGCTTCAGCAACCAATAATATCTCTTTTGCCATGGGTAATGCCTCGCTTGCCCTATTCCTTCGCACTCGAATTAAAACTTTGCGATGATGTTCGCACGTTCGATATTGCTAAGCATGATTAAGTGCTCTTCGCCATCGCTTTTAAGTGTGATCATATCACTGCTAACTGCTACTAAGTCGCCTTTAAAATTACGGCGACCGTCTTGTGGAAGCTTAGTACGCACGCGTACTTCCTCTCCTTGCGCCTTCTCGTAGTGATCTTGTTTGAATAATGGACGATCAACACCAGGAGACGATACTTCCAAATCATATTCGTTTGTAATTGGGTCTTCGACGTCTAAAATCGCACTAATTTGGCGACTCGCATCCGCACAATTATCAACAGATATTCCATCCTCATGGTCAATATAAACCCTTAAGGTAGAATGGCGGCCTGCTTGTACAAACTCAAGACCATGTAATTCAAAGCCTAACATTTCTACTGCAGGCGTAAGCATGGTTAATAAATCTTGCTCAAGTTTTGTCACGAAAATCCTCCATACAAACAAAAAAAGGGCTTATAGCCCTAAAATACTGAGTTTAAGTTTTGATTTAATGACAAAGCCATAAATCAATGGTGCAGATACAACAACGCCCCGAACCAAGCGGGGCGTCACACCAATAAAGCATAAAACTGTGTGGCCTCAGGCCAAGCTTGGCTGCGGGTCATTACACTGACCAAATTAAACTACATTAGCTTAAACGCAAAACGCGCATTACTTAGAATGCGCGATATAGAATTAGTAAGGATATACCTACTATAAAAATTGGTTGCGGGAGCCGGATTTGAACTTCGGGTTATGAGCCCGACGAGCTACCAGGCTGCTCCATCCCGCGCCAATAGATATTAAACCTAAAATTCAATATCGCTGTTAGTGGTTAATCAACCGCTAAACAATGGCGGCTATTATAAGGATATACGGGGTAATTAGCAACCATAATAACTAATAAGTTTGATAAAATCAGTGACCCCCCATTTTAAGCTTCACCAGTATGTACTATGATTATGCAGACGTTAAAATGGTAATCGTAACGTCACTAATATGTACGTAAAAAGCCATATATTCATAAATAAAATATCTAAAATTCATAAAACTGATACAATTTTGTGCTTTTTACGTTTAGATTACGTGCGATATTTGAGCAACGCACTATACTAAAAGCTCACCGATGTGGATAAAAATAAAAATTACAAAATTTAATGAGATTGCTAATGAATACTTATCAGCCACAGTTAATTAAAAGTTTGCATATAGTTAAGCCAAACTTTCATGCGTTTACCGCGCGCTTTCATGCAAAGCTTGAAGAGTCAAATATAACAATGCAGTACCCAAGTGCCGCTTATTTTAACGAAAAAAGTTATATTTTATATTGTGTTTTAGAACGTATAGTTAGGCATTTAGATAACCCATCTTCTGTTGCCCCATTTTTAACCTTTCACTTGCAATACTTAAAAAAGATGGGCGTTACACCAAAAGAAATATCGTTACTGTGCGATGCCTTTTACGATACCTTAAACGAGCACTTAGGGCGTTTATTCACCGCACAAACACAGTTTGCTTGGCAAAAAGCGCTTCGTTATTTTGAAAGTTTTGCTAATACAACTTTGTTTAACAAAACAAATGTTATTTCGCTTGAGCAAAAAATCACTCAACTTCGCACAAGTAAGCTTTAAGTAATACAAGCTTTAGCTTTTATGCACGTATGAGCAAACTACCTAGATCCACGTTGTCGCTTTTTACGTACAACTAAATTTAGGTGGTTTATGGCTCATTATAAAGTGTTGCGCCTAATTTTAGGTGATCAACTCAATGCTTCGCATTCGTGGTTTAAAGAAAAAGAGCCTGATACGCTTTATTTAATTGCCGAGTTAAAACAAGAAACCAATTACGTTAAGCACCATGTGCAAAAGTTATGTGCTTTTTTTTATGCGATGGAGCGTTTTGCTACAGCTTTACAAAGCGCGGATTACAGCACACTTCACCTTACCCTTGATGATACCCACCAAGACAAAACCTTGCCTGATTTACTCACGCGCATAGCTAAACTGTATCATTGCAGTGAAATACATTATCAATACCCTGATGAATTTCGCCTTAAAGCACAGTTAAGTAAATTTAAAAAAGAGTCTGATCTTCTTGTTAAAGCCTATGACACCGAGCATTTTATGCTGCCATTTGAGCGTATTAACGAGCGGTTTGAAAAAAACAAACATGTGACTATGGAGCACTTTTATCGTGCTATGCGCAAGCAATACGCTATTCTTATGGATGGGAGTAGCCCGCAAGGAGGTCAATGGAACTTTGATAGTAATAACAGGAACAAATTTAAAAAAGCAGATTTAAACGCTATCCCCCCGCCAAAATTATTTAATAACGATGTAAGCTCTATCATTAGCAGACTTAAAAAACATAACGTAAATTACTTTGGTGAAATAAATCCTCAGCAGCTGCCATGGCCGCTCACTCGCAAACAAGCCAAAACGTGTTTAGAGTATTTTTGTACCCACCTGCTAAAAAATTTCGGCCAGTTTCAAGATGCAATGACCGACCAAGTTACAAATAACGCCAGCTTGTACCATAGCCGTTTATCATTTGCTTTAAACGCCAAGTTAATCCACCCGCTGTACGTTATTAGGCGTGTAATTGACGAATTTAATGCTCACCCTGACACAATTTCGATTTCTCAAGTAGAGGGCTTTGTTAGGCAAATCCTAGGTTGGCGTGAATATGTTCGCTGTATATATTGGACAAACATGCCCGACTATGCACAAAAAAACCAATTACAGGCCAACCAGTCGTTACCAGGGTACTTTTGGCAGGGTAATGTAAAAATGAACTGTTTAAGCCATGCATTAACGCAGAGCTTAGACACCGCATACGCTCATCATATTCAAAGATTAATGATCATTGGTAATTTTTGCTTATTAACAGGCATCGACCCTAATAAAGTCGACCAGTGGTATTTAGGGGTTTATATTGATGCCATTGAATGGGTTGAAATGCCTAACACCCGTGGCATGAGCCAATTTGCAGATGATGCCATTATTGCCACTAAACCTTATGCAGCCAGTGGTAATTACATCAATAAAATGAGCGATTACTGCAAAAACTGTCATTATGATGTTAAGCAAAAAGTAGGTGAGAAGGCGTGTCCTTACAACAGCTTATATTGGCAATTTATGGATAAACACCGCGCATTACTTGAAAAAAACCCACGCATTGGCATGGTTTATAGAAACTGGGATACACAAACGCCCCAACTTCAACAGCAGACCTTAGCCCAAGCAAATTATTATTTAACGCATATAAACGAGTTATAAAAACGAAAAAGCCGCCTCAGTTGAGGCGGCTACAATCAGGGAAAATGTTTATTAGCGATTATTTACCTTCGATTAGGTTTCCACCGCCAATTTCAATTTTACGAGGTTTAAGTGCTTCTGGGATTTCGCGCTCCAGGTCAATGCTAAGCAGACCGTTGGCCAAATCGGCACCGAGTACTTTTACATGATCCCCTAGTTGAAACTTACGCTCAAAGTTACGTTCCGCAATACCTTGATGAATAAACTTGCGCTCTTCATTTTCATCTTTGTTTGGTTTAGTGCCTGCAACTTTTAAAGTGTTGTTCTCTGACTCAATGGTCAGTTCATTTTCACTAAAACCAGCAACGGCCATAGTGATTCTGTATTTGTCTTTATCTAGTGCTTCGATATTATAAGGAGGAAAGCTAGGCTGCTTGTCTGTGCGAGCTGCCGCATCCATTAAAGATGCTAAATGATCAAAGCCGATGAATGAACGATAAAGTGGTGATAAGTCTACTGTACGCATAATAATATCCTCATATTTAAGCGATATAATGTTGTTACTTTTCCTTTGAACAAGTACAACACAATTAAATTAATAATATAAATTTCAATAACTTCTGTCTTTTTTGGGACCCATCAGGCGTCCTCACTAAACTATTTATGGGCAGTAAAATAGTTTTCAAGTAATTAAATTAAAAAAAGTGAAAAAAAATAAAAAAGGGCACAAAAAAGTGCCCTCTTCGTATATTCATCAAATTACTCAATACACTTTACTTAATAAAAGTACCGCGAATTGGGTAGTCGTTTTCGCGTGAAAATTTAATACCGCCTAGCACCTGCTTAAGGCTTGGGCGAACAAATGGACTATTTGATTTATCAAGCATCTGTACTTGGTTGTCTTCGTTTAAAACAATAATACAAGGCTCAGAAAATGGGTGATCTGTTTCAGCATCACTGCGCGGTTCACTAATGTATAAGCCTAAATCAGTCATTTGCTCAATGGTTAAATTGTAATAAAGAGGGAAATTTACGTCTATTTTTTCAAGATGCTTTTTAAGCTGCTCTTCGCTATCGCCACTTACTGCTACAACTTCTACACCTGCGCTGGCAAAATCGTCATGCATTGTTGCAAGCTCGTTGAGTTGCTCGGTACATTTAGGGCAATGCTGGCCTCTGTACACCACTATCATTTTCCAAGGTTTGTCGCTTACGCGGTCAACTAAATTCACGTCATTGTTATCTAAATCGCTTACCACTAAAGGCTGCATTACACTCGCTGGCTGTAAATTAACGTTACTCATTGTGATCTCCTTTTACTATTAAACTTAGGGTGTAGTAATAGAGCTTAGGGTATCTTTGTTTATTTCAACCATGAAAATGTAACTGAGAACGAAATGACAGGCGACTCGCTTTTATTAAGTAGCCTTCTTTAATGTGATTAGGAGAATTATAAGCTGTAAGCAGAATAATAAAATATTAGATAAAACAGGCACCTTGCTCTTTTTAAGTAGCATTAGCACAGTATAAACACCAAGAAGATGTGAGCAAGAAACGTAAAGCTAACTCCAACCTTTTATTTTTCTGTAAATAGTCGAGGCGCTTACGCCTAAATAGGCCGCAGCAAGTGGAATGTTATCATCGCATACGGCTATTGCCGACTCTATTGCCCTTTTTTCAACCTGCCAAAGGGGCTCTATGTCGTGTACGCCCATAAGCGAGTTAGTTTGTATTTGCTCCGCAGATTGAGACGAGCTGGTATTTTTGATTGGAATAGCAGAATTAACACCAAATGAGCTTGGCAACATATCTAACTCAACTACGTCACCCTCGTTGATAACAACGATATTTTCGATAACATTTTGCAGCTCACGGATATTACCTGGCCAATCGTAGTTACAAAAAAGGTTTTCAACTTCTTTTGAAAAGCGATGGAATAACTTAGCGTTACTTTCACTTTTTTGCTTTAAAATATGCTTTGCAAGCAACATTATATCGCCAGCTCGCTCGCGTAGCGGAGGTAACTTTACAGGAATAACATTAAGCCTATAGTATAAATCTTCTCTAAAACGCCCTTCGGCAACTTCGACTACAGGGCTTCTATTTGTTGCACACACTAGCCTTACATTACTGTGTAAAATCTCGCTACTACCTACCCGATTAAACGCACCCGTTTGTAAAAAACGCAATAACTTAGCCTGTAGGTTGAGCTCCATTTCACACAGCTCATCTAAAAATAAAGTACCACCGTTTGCAACTTCTACAGCCCCTTTTCTGTCACTTAGCGCTCCGCTAAAGGCCCCTTTTACATGGCCAAAAAACTCTGACTCAAATAACTCTCCTGGAATAGCAGCACAGTTAATTGCAATAAATGGCCCTTCACTTCGTGGGCTAGTGTCGTGCAAAGTTTGCGCGCACACCTCTTTACCTGTGCCACTCTCACCTGTAATAAAAACACATGCTTTGCTTCGCGCTGCACTATCTAAAAGCCTAAACACCGTTTGCATTGCTAACGATTCACCAATAAACCCAGAAGTGTTTTGCGCTTTTTGTTCTTGAATTTTAACTGCAGGAGGTGCTTTTTGCGAAAGCGCGCTATCTACGGCGCTCACTAAGCGCTGGCCTGAAAACGGTTTTTCTAAAAAATCAAAACCACCTAAACGCATTGCCTCTACTGCAACATCAATAGAGCTATTTGAGGTGATCATGACTACGTTAGCGGGCTTTTCTTGCTTTTTAACAAACTGCAGCACTTCTAAGCCACTAATGTCGGGTAAACAAACATCTTGGACAATGACATCAGGCATCATCTCTTTTATACCTACCAAGGCAGAGTAGCCATCGGTAAAGTGTTTACATTCGTGCCCTGCTTGCTCTAATTGACTCGCATAAAGAGCCCCGCTTGCAATGCTGTCTTCTACTATATAAACCAGTGATTTTTTTTGAGAATCGTTCATGGCAGAGCCTTTTAAGTAATATTATTAGCAATAACTTGGTATGCAGCGTGGGTTTTTTCTAGATTATGTTGAACGATCTGAGCAGCGTGAATATTTTCATCAATGGTAACGGGGGGGTAATCATGTAATTGACTGGCAAGGGCTGCCAAAGTTAATGCGCCATATAGCGCCGCAGAATTTTTAAGTACGTGCATTATATCTTTAATATTATCTTCATCTTGCTCATCAATTGCATTTTTAAGACGAACTCGCATTTCTTCTAATTCATTAATAAATAAGTTTACCAGCCTTACTAAAGTGAGTGAGCCAACATCTTGCTCTAATTGCGCTAGCACATGAGCTTGAGTGATGGTGTTATCAATATATTCTTCAGGTATTGGCATATTAGGCCTTTATTTATTATTGTGATACAAAGCTTTTATACTTTTAGAGTAAGTCGTTTTTCGCATTTTGCAAATCTAAACATTAAGTTAAGTGTACATTTTTACCCATGTCGCCGTATTATTAGCTAAACTACTTGGTCTTCCGAGTAAGTAACCTTGTGCTACATCACACCCTAGCTGCTCTAATATTTGTAATTGCTCGCGCTGTTCAATCCCCTCAGCAATGGTTTCTAACCCGAGTCTTTGCGCCATAGCAATAATTGCACTACACAGAGTAAAGTCTTCATTGTTCGTTGTAATGCCACTTATAAAGCTGCGATCTATTTTTAGCCCATCAATATTAAACTGCCTTAAAAGGCCTAAAGAGGCATAGCCCGTTCCAAAATCGTCTAGCCAAATTTTTACCCCTTCTTTATGAAAATGCTCAAATGTTTTAGCAATACGCTGCGGACTTTTTATTAATGCTGTTTCTGTTAATTCTACTTTTATGGCTGCGGGGTCTATTTGATACTTATCAAGTAAGCTCATTACTTTAGAAAACACATCCCCTTCAATAATTTGTACCGGCGAAATATTCAATGAAATAGTTATATCATTCATACCTATTTTTCTCATTTGGCTTAAATCGCTTAGGGTTTGCTTAAAAATCCAATCACCTAAATCTAAAATCATACCTGACTGTTCTACATGCGGAATAAATTCATCTGGGCCAACAACACCATAGCGTGAAGATTCGCAGCGTACTAATGATTCAAAGCCAACTAATTGCCCACTTGTTAAAGATACAAGCGGCTGGTACACCATATTAAAACAATGGTTTTTCATTGCATGAGCCATAATTTGCTCAAGTTCATGCCAGCGTGCAATGTTGACCGTATTGATAGGCTCTAAACTTTTAAAAGCATTCATAAATTTCTCCACAAATAAGGGCTCACCGTAAGCTTGTTACATAAATTGCAAATTGCAGACCAAAACGACCCGTCAAAATAAAAAATAAATACATAAAATTCAATTAGTTAAAGGCGGGCTGTTAGTCAAAAATTATTGATGGGTATATTTGCATTTTGCAAATCACACTGACACGCAAGCTGATTTAAAGTGGGAGCAGGAGTAAGCGATGGTTTGGGTATAAAGTGGCTTTAAAAATAAAAAGGCTGACCTAATTGCTTAGAGTCAGCCGAAATAAATACTAAAGGAGAAGTATTGTTTAGTTGTTTAAACCTTGTGTGCCTGATTGGGCAGGTTGCTCATCTATGTTTTGAGCGTAGTTTAATGTGTTGCTTTCAATAGTGGCATTATCTAAATCACTATTACTAAATTTATTGGTGAACATCTCGGTATTACCTTTATTAACAGGTTCAATAGTAACGGTGCCTCGCAGTGCTGTTGCACCAACAATAACAGCTGCAACAATAATAATAGACAGCACCATTAACTCTGGAGTAAGAACAAAAGACATTTTTTTTGGTTGCTGTTTAACTTTAGTATTAGTTTGCATAATGGACACCCTTAAAATTTATTTAACTACTTAGCAAATTTATATCAATGATAACTTCGCTCTACTTGGTGTTTATATTGCGAAAGCCATGCCATAATAAATTTAATGATGATAAAAAATTTAAGTCTTTATAAATCAATGGGTAAATGAATTACTTTGATAGGGATAATAAAAAATAGCTAAGCGGATATTTGCATTATGAGATTTCTATTTCATTTTGATTTGCAAAATGCAAACCAATTTAAAAATAATTATTTAGAACCAACCTACACAACCCAATCAATTAAAAAGGATTAGTATTTCAGCATTATTTACAGTTTTGCTTAATACATTAAGGCTTTTTAGGCAGTAAAAGTAATTGACTACGCATTACTCAATGCCATCGCTTTTTTTGAGAAAACAGTCAATTTTAACCTTTTGAGGTTAAATTTTTGCTAAACCCACTATTTATGTTTGTTTACTTAACAACTAAAAACTTTAATCAAAATACCTTAAGGCCATCTATAACTATTAACCTAAAAGCACGGTTGCATTGCTTGTTACTTTAATAACGACCAAATTTCGTTAATGCGCTCTAACTTAGAGTGTTTAGCGTCATTAAGTTTTGGTAAGTATTGATTTAAGAGCAAATTGAGTTTTTCGCTAATAATTGGTTTAGCTAAATAGTCATTCATTCCTGCTTTAATAAAACGCTCTTTATCTCCATGAATCGCATTCGCTGTTAACGCTATAATAGGGGTGACAATAGCTAACTCTCTGATTTTTTTAGTGGCAGAAATACCATCTAAAATTGGCATTTGAATATCCATAAATATTAAATCTATTGTTTGCGTTTTAACTTTTTCAATCGCCTCTTGCCCATTACTGGCTATTTTAACTAAGCACCCTTGCTGCTCTAAAAATTGCTGAATCACAATTTGGTTATTTTTATTGTCTTCAACCACGAGTACGTGCGTACCTTTAAATGGCTGAGCATTAATAGTGGCTGTGTTTAGTGTGGTTTCTTTTTTATTAGTAAAAATAATATCAAGATGAAAAAGCTCTTCCTCAAGCGCAGCAATCGCTCTGGGTAAATGCGAGGGCTTAAAAGGCCCATTAAACATCAACATACCAGAGCTCGGCGCCTCTGTTTTTTGGTTTTTACCCAGTAGGTCTATGAGTAATAAACACGGTTTATTTAGGCTTTTGTAACTTTTTAAAAATTGTTGCGCTGCGTCTAAATCGGCTTTGTTAGTGGTAACAATAGCGTCGGGCGTATCGATACTGTCTAGCTTTTCGATGTTTTCAAGGCGTGAAAAATCTATCGAATGGCGAGTAAGCATATGCTCTATCGCCGTGTTTAATTGCAAGTTTTTACTAATCACACACACATAGGGCTTTTTAGTTCTGGCTGAAAAGCCTTCTCTTTGCACCTGCTCGCTTGTATCTATTAATAAAGGGTAATTCACAATAAATTCACTCCCTTTACCAAACTGCGAGTTAACAGTAATGCTGCCCCCTGCTGCATCACATATTTGCTTACATATGGCTAAACCTAAGCCACTGCCGCCATATTCCCGAGTGATAGAGTTATCCGATTGTATAAACGGCTTAAACATACTCTCGAGCTTGTTTTGCGCAATCCCTATTCCTGTATCTTTAAAGCTAAGCTGCAACGTAAATTTATTATTTTCAAACTCAACACACTGTGCTGTCACTATAAGTGAACCTTTTTGAGTAAACTTAATGGCATTTGAGAGTAAATTTATTGCAATTTGCCTTATACGACCATGATCGCCCACCACCTGCGCAGGAACATCAGGGTGCAGATCAAAAATAAGTTCGAGGCCTTTTTGCACGGCGCTTTCACTTACAATATCAATAGCCTCTTCTAAGCAAATATCGAGGCTAAATGGCTGATTATCTATTGAGATTGCTTGCGCTTCAAAGCGTGAGTAGGTCAGCACGTCATCTAAGATACTCAATAATGCATCTGAACTTGTTTTAATCATTTGGGTGTAACGTTTTTGATCTGTTGTAAGCCCAGTGTCGTGTAAGATATCTGCACAGCCAATCACTGCATTTAAAGGTGTGCGTATTTCATGGCTTATATTGGCCATAAAGCGACTTTTAGACTCAGCCAACGATTCAGCCTGGTGCTTAGCATCTAAGAGTATTTGTTCAGCTATCACACGTTCTTGAATATCAACCACGGTTGCCGCTATAGACGTTAAGTGTGTGCCACTAAATGAGGTAATGGGTGTGAGGGTCATTTCAACCCAATTTGGCTCATTAAGCGCGTTGGTTAACCTAATATCTAAACGCTTAACTTCTCGATTGCCACTACTGTAACCTGTAAGAGCTGTGTTTAGCTTTTCCACATCCTCGCTCATTACAAAATTAGCAACGGGTAAACCAAGGTGTTTATTTATGTCTGTTTGGAAAAAATCTTGCCATGCTTTGTTCATAAACAATAACCCGCCCTGCGCATCTAACCTCAATACAATATCAGGGATGTTATCGACCACAGAGTGGTAGTTATATTCTATTTCTGCCATGGCTTGTTCAGCTTTTACACGCTGGGTAATGTTGGTTTCTATGGCTATAAAATGCTTAACATTACCGTCATCATCTTTTACAGGGGTGGCATCAATAGCAACCCAGTATTCGTTTTTATTTTTATCATAATTAACGGTTTCTATTTGAAAAGGCTCGGCATTTTTAATCGCTTTAGCCATTAACTGGCGCGACTCTAGGCTTGTTTTAGGCCCTTGCAACAGTTTGCCAGGGCTAAGCCCGATGACTTCTTCACATTTATAACTAGTAAGCGTTTCAAAGCTTTTATTAACCCATTCTATTTTGCCAAATCGGTCGGTAATTATAACTAAATTATTGGTGTGGCTTGCCACTAAAGAAAGTCGCTTAGCGTACTCTTGTTGCTGGGTGAGTAAGTATTGGTAGTCTTTATGTCGTTGAATGTCGTGTAACGAGCCAATAAACCCGCCGCTATCGTCGCAGGCCAAGCGCATTTCAAACCAGTTAGTAAGGCCGTCATTATTTTTTACTTGCAGCTCTATACTGGCACTAAAAACGCCTTCAAAAATAGACTCAATATACGCTGACAGCTTTAACGAGTCTTTGGTCTCTAACAGCGATGTGATTTTTTTACCTATGAGCATGGCCGGCGTAAAACCCAACTTATTAAGCCATGCTTCGTTCACGTAGCTAAACACTAAATGTTTATCACATTCAAATACACATTCATCAAGTAAGGCAAGTAACTTAGTTTGCCTGCGGGTATTTGCAGAAAGCTGCTCTATTAGCGCGTAATGAACTTGTACTTGTAGCTCGTCTTTTTCTTCCATATGCGCCTCATTCATTTACTAATTCTGTATGGCTGCACACCTTGGCATAAAGCGGAAAAACCTCTTCACAGTAAAATGATTGCTCAAACGGCGTTCTGCTTGATGTACAGTCATTAAGTACCGTCACATTAAAGCCAAGCTCTACCGCAGAGCGCGCCGTAGAGTCAATGCAAATAGAGGTCACCGTGCCTGCTAAAACAATGTTAGTGATGCCATTTTTATTAAGCACATTTGCAAGCTCTGTATGAGTAAACGCATTTAACCCGCGTTTACCGGGTATTTGCATAATACGTTTGCCATATTTATCAAACTCTTTAATGCCTTGAGCACCATAAGAGTCGGCTTTAAAAGCCCCTACTTCGGCAATCACTTTTAATATACCAATTGGGTTTTTAAGCTCGCTATAATCTTGTGTAAAGTGAATAGGCGTACTGAGCACTAATGCAAATTTATCTATGTATTTGTCGAGCAGCGCTAACGTGTTATTTACCACGCCGGTTACTCTTGATGACTCTTCAACCACTTGGTATAAAATGCCATCAGGCGAAAAGTAATCATTTTGAAAACCAATGAGCAGTAAAGCTGTTTTTGATAAATCGTTCATAACGTTCTCCTAAACGGGCCTTTAGGCAGCTTGCCAAGGCTTAATAAACTCTTCTAATACAGCTTTTGTTACCGGTTTTTGAAGATAGTGCGTCACCCCTTTTTCGAACAACTGAGCAATTTGTTGCTCCTCAGTAATGCCCGTTAAAATAACTTTTGGCGTGTTATCGTTTGGGGTGTTTTGTTTAATGAGCTGCTGAGCCACATCACTGCCAAACATACCTGGCATACGCTCATCTAACAGCAGTAAATCGAAAGGTTCTTGCTGGGCAATAAGTAAGGCACTTGAGCCATTTTCTGCACAGGTTACTGCGCAACCAAGCATTTCAAGCATGACTTTGGTCGCAACTTGGCTTGGCAAGCTGTCATCAGCAACCAATACAGATAATTTGCTGTGGGTATTTAAATTATTAACCGCATTTACTAAGTCAGTATCAAAAAACGGCCACGCCAATACAGGTTGAGAAATAGCGTGATGGCTTTGCAGCTCACTGAGCGCATCAAATGCACAAATTTTTATACTCTGAGAAGCCCCATTATTTAAAAAATCAATCGCAAGTTGCTCTGCAGATAGGTGACGCGCATCTTCAATTTTTAAAGCGTTGGTGTGGTTGCTGTCGGCGAGTTTTAAACCATAGTTTTGCGCACTTAAATTAACTAGGTAATGAATGCTTTGCTCTAAGTCGTCTTTACTATTGGCTGCGCTAATAAGCTCATTGTTTGTATCTACCGATGAAATTGGCTCACGGGTTGCAAGTAAACCGTGTATATCAATGGTGTGCATTTCAGGATTCGAATCTACCCAGTAATTTAAATTAATACCCTGTAAATTGGCCTCTACTGTTAGCACAAAATGGCTTTTAGCGGCTTTTAGCGAAGGTAAAATAAACGCTTCACACTGGATAATCATTTGCTCAGGAGACACCTGTAAACAAATATAATTACACTGTAATTTGTTGATGAGTGTAATTGCCACATTTGTGTTATCTGCTTTGCAAAAGCGTGCAATTACCCCTTGAATAATTTCTAAAACATGGCTGTTATTACTCATCATCGTTCCTAATAAGAATGGCTCTGTAGTTAAATATCAATTTACATGCCACTTGCAGCGCCTTTACTAATACGATGAATTCATTAAATTTAAAAATTACACATCCTTTACATAAATGCGCTTTTGCAAATTGCAATTCAAAATGCATGGCAAATGAGTAATTAAGCGAGTTAACAGTAAAACAGAATTAACCAATCGATTTTTTGCGCTTTAAATTATTAATTAATCGTTTAATATGAACCCAACTAAATTGAGGAGAGTATTATGCTTACAGTAATTTTTGGCCGCGAAGGCTGCCCATTTTGTGTACGTGCTAAAGACGTTGCCGAGCAACTATCAAATGAGCGTGATGATTTTAAGTTTCGTTACATCGATATTATCAAAGAAGGCATTAGCAAAGCGGATTTAGAAAAGTCTGCAGGAAAACCATGCCCAACTGTGCCGCAAATTTTTGTAGATCAAACTCACATTGGTGGTTTTACTGAATTTGAAGCTTACGCAAAAGAAAATCTAGGCCTATATAAATAACGCTTTGTATATAGCTTGTTAACCAGTTTAAAAAATCAAAAATTTAAACTGGTTAAATTTCGACCAACATCAAGCACATACAAATTAGTTGTAATTTATACAAGCAATTGCCTCGTATTTCCTATACAATGCGCGCCTCTTTAAATTCGTTGAGGCGTATTAATGTCAGAACCAGTCACGTTTGAATCTCTAAATCTTTCTCCTGCAATTTTAAAGGCAGTTGAAGAGTTGGGTTACAAGACACCATCTGAAATCCAAGCTCAATGTATACCGTTATTGCTAGAAAGAAAGGACGTACTGGGACTAGCACAAACGGGTACAGGTAAAACTGCAGCATTTGCACTGCCGTTACTAAACAATATTGACCCGTCTGTGAAACAGCCACAGATCCTTGTACTCACACCAACACGTGAGCTTGCGATCCAAGTTGCTGAGGCATTTGAACAATATGCAAAAGGTACTCGTGGTGTTGAAGTATTAGCACTGTACGGTGGCCAAAGCTACAGCATTCAATTAAGCGCACTTCGTCGTGGCGCACAAATTATTGTTGCTACTCCGGGTCGATTAATCGATCACATAAACCGTGGCACTATCAAGTTTGATGCTTTACAAGCACTTGTACTTGATGAAGCCGATGAAATGTTACGTATGGGCTTTATCGATGATGTTGAAAACATCATGGAAAAAACACCGCGCGAAAAGCAAACATGTCTTTTCTCTGCGACCATGCCTAAGCAAATTCAAAACATCAGCAGCAAATATATGAATAACCCTGAACAGGTTCATATATCTGCGCGTAACTCAACTGTATCATCTGTTGAGCAAGTGTTTTGGAATGCACACGTACATAAAAACAAAGCCATTGTTCGTTTCTTAGAAGCAGAGCAATACGAAGGTGCTATTGTTTTCGTACGTACACGTAACGACACTGTGCAACTTGCTGAGTTACTAGAGCGCGAAGGTTTCTCTGCTGCGCCTCTTAATGGTGACATGAACCAGCAAGCACGTGAACGCACGGTAGATCGCTTAAAAAGCGGTATGCTAAACGTTGTTATTGCAACAGACGTAGCAGCACGTGGTCTTGATGTAGACCGTTTAAGCTTAGTTATCAACTACGATATCCCACAAGACTCAGAAGCCTACGTTCACCGTATCGGCCGTACAGGTCGTGCTGGTCGTACTGGTAAAGCAATTTTATTTGTTAAGCATAACGAACGTTACTTGCTTAAAAATATTATTCGCCATACTAAGTCTGAAATTGCACAAGTTGAGCTACCTACAGCTAAAGTAGTTGAAGAAAAACGTATTAATGCGTTAAAAGAAAAGCTTACGCTTGCTCTTGAAAACAAAGACATTACGTTCTTCAATGAAGTTGCTGCTAGCATGGCACAAAAACTAGACTTATCTTTAGAAGACCTAGCGGGTGCATTACTGTGTTTAGCACAGCAACAGTCGCCAATTAAAGTTGAAGAAGTTAAGATTCAACCTCGCAACGAGCGTAATACACGTAACGAGCGTGGCGATCGTAATGACCGTCGTCGTAACGAACGTGGTGACCGCCCTGAGCGTAAACCTCGCGAGCGTAACAGCCGCGATGCAGGCCCTATGGATACTTACCGTATCGAAGTGGGTCGTGAGCACGGTGTACAGGTTAAAAACATTGTTGGCGCGATTGCTAACGAAGCTGATATCTCAAGCAAGTTTATTGGTGACATTCGTCTACACGACAGTCACAGTACGGTACAATTACCGCAAAACATGCCTAAAGATGTACTTGATCACTTCCAAAAAGTGTTTATTTGTAAACGCCCAATGGGTATGACACTAACACAAGATCAAGGCCCAGCTGAGCCACGTGGTGAACGCGCTGAGCGCCCAAGTGGTGATAAAAAGCGTAGCTTTAACAAAGACAACCAACGCGGTGATAAGCGTGGCGGTCCTCGTAAAGAACGTCGCCCTGTGAGCTTCACATCTAACTAAGCTTTATAGCTTACGTTATAAAAAACCTTGCCACGAAAGTGCCAAGGTTTTTTTGTTTTAAAGCCACTGCTTCAGTAATAACAAAAATCCTGTAAACTAAGCAAATGCTATAATTCATGGACGAATTAAAATTGAAAAAGATTTACGACAACTTGCTCTTTGTAGCAATAGTACTCCCCATTTTATTATGCATCACTATACCTATTTTAATGGACTTTACAGACCCACCATTCATCTCAAATGAACTATACGACGTTGTTTTCTTTATAACCCTCCCTATTATCTGTTGTGCACTATTTATCTATTTAAATATACTTATATTCAATAAATATAGACGCTGCAGTAAATATAGAGAATCACTCAAATACAATTTCTCAGATACTAAAATGAAATTAGCATCCATTTTCATGTACCCATTATCCCCTTTATTAATCTATGGAATACTCTATATTTTTATCTCTGATCCTATTAAATTATGGGCTTACTACACGCAAGGCGATTATTGGTATAAGGAATATATCCTCACTGATGTACAAGAATGTGGGTCTGATTATGAAGATAGTTGTACTCGTTTATACTTTAAAGACCCTACAACTAACAAAACGCACGATTTTAGATGGTACGACGATAAATCTACAATAGTGAATAACAAAAACGATTATGTGTATATTGTTGGTGAGGCGAGTTTATTTGGCTATACAGTGAGAGAATTAGAAAGGTAATTAACAGTACTTTTTACATTGCTGCATTTTTATATAAAAAACCTCACTCCAGTGAGTGAGGTTCATAAATTAAGGTTTAAGTTAAGGTAACGCCGGATAAACGTAGCTCGCATCTAACCCTAACGGAATACCGAGTGCCCAATACCCTAGCAAGAAAATACTCCAGCCAATCATAAACGCGATTGAGTAAGGGATCATAAGCGCGATGAGCGTGCCTATACCGGTATCTTTTACGTACTTTTGGCAGTACACCACAACCAATGGGAAATACGGCATAAGTGGCGTAATTATGTTTGAGCTAGAGTCTCCGATTCTGTAAGCCGCTTGGGTTAAATCGGGTGATATACCTAGCTGCATTAACATTGGTACAAAAATAGGCCCCAGTAATGCCCATTTTGCTGAGCTTGAGCCAACGAACAAGTTTACAAAGCCGGTTAAAAATATAATACCCACAACTGTTACCGCACTGGGCAACTCCATTGCTTTTAAAAGCTGCGCCCCTTCAATGGCCATTAATGCCCCTAAGTTAGACTTAGAAAACGCAGCAATAAACAACGCACAAAAGAACGCCATTACAATGTAATAGGCCATGCCACTCATCGCGGTACTCATCGCATCTATCATATCTTTTGAGGTTTTAAAGGTACCAACGGTAAAACCATACACGGCACCGGGTATCCAAAATAATAAAAAGATTAAAGGCACGATAGATTGCATCAGGGGCGATCTAAAATTAGTTAGTGAGCCATCAGCATTGCGCATTGCTGAATCGGCAGGAGCGGATACAAATGCAAGTAAAGCAAGTCCTGCAATCATTACGCTACTGGCTATAAAAAAAGCGCGTTTTTCATCACTTTTAGCTTCATCAAACGCGGGTAAGTTTTGGGTGTCTTCATTAAGTGCTGTGTTTTTTAACCGAGGCTCTATTATTTTATCAGTGATATACCAGCCTAATAACACAATAAATAAACTCGAGGCAGAAGTGAACGCCCAGTTATTAAGGGGGTTAATCGACATATCGGGGTTAATAATTTGCGCTGCACTTTGGGTAAAGCTTTGCAGTAATGGGTCTATTCCTGATGGAATAAAGTTAGCGCCAAATCCACCACTCACACCAGCAAATGCGGCTGCAATACCCGCTAATGGGTGTCGCCCTGCGGCAAAGAAAATAACACCCGCTAATGGGATCACTAATACGTAGCCAGCATCGGTTGCTGTATGGCTTACAATAGCTACCAAAATGACTGAAGGGGTTAGCAGTTGCCTTGGGGTAACTTTAAGCATTAGCTTAAGGCCTGTATTGATATAACCTGAGTGCTCAGCCACTCCCACACCTAACATGGCAACCAGTACCACCCCTAGCGGTGCAAAGCCTGTAAAGGTTTTTACCATAGAAGATAAAAATGAGGCGAGTGAGTCGCCCTCTAATAGGTTATTTACAACTATGGCTTGGCCTGTCCGTGGGTCTAACGCGTCAAAGCTCACCCCCGACAGTAACCACGAGCACAACCAAATAAGTAACATAGCGAATAAGAAAATAATCGCCGGATCGGGAAGTTTGTTACCAACTCGCTCCACAAAGTTTAAAAAACGCGCGATTAACCCAGTAGGTACCGCAGCTTGATTATTATTGTTCATTTAAAGCTCCCAAAATAGGTTTAAGTAACAATATACTATTAATGTGTAACAGTAAATTAACTAATAAATCTATTATGGGCACAAATAGAGCATAAAAAAACGCGGCTTCGTTATCGTCGCCGCGTTTTTATAATTGTGAACTAAACATTGGTTAAGCGAGGGCTTTCACTTCTTCCCAAAGCCTAACAACCAAGGTTTTATCTTCTTCGTTTAGCTCGCCATTGCGGTATGCTTTTACTAAGCTTTGTTCCACGGTTTCGTTGAGCTCATCAATAGAGATTGTCAGCTCTTCTACTTCTGCATAGCCTACTGCAAGGTCGTAATGTCCGCGCAAGTAACCACCAGCGAACAGCTCATCATCTGTTGCTTTAATCACTAAATCATCAAAGTATTGCTGCGCAGCATCAATATAATTCACTAAACTCATTGTGTTACTTCTCCTGGTTTTCATAACCGACAGCATACATAATATGGTCGTTATAGCCGGTGGTTACTTTAATGTAACCTGTTAATTCATCATCTAAAGCGCTGTCGCCGGTGTCACAAATAAGTGGACGCCCGTTCAACGCGTGTAATTTGGTTTTAGTTGCCACCACAATAATGTTTTCTTTGCCAATGGTGCGAATAAGCTCAGGGCTTAGCTGCTGATTCCCTCGACCAAAAATATGGCCTTGCCCGCCTATTAATGTAATAACTAATTGAGTAGCTTGCCCATGCGTGTACTCAAGTAGCTGTTTAGCAGTTAAGTCTTGCGCAACTAGGGTTTGATCTTTAATTAAATCTACGCCTAATAAAGTATTATCCAGCCCCATTTCTTGCATTATTGCTTCAACAGTTGAGCCACTACCCATAATGTAATAGGTGTCTTCATCCATTTCGCTCACTACATGCGCTGCAATGTCGGCAAGTACTAATTCGTCTGTTTCTTTACCACCATTTTTAACCGCTTGTACATAACGTACTTCGCTTGGTATTTGCATTTCTCCGTAGCGCTTAGCTTTTACGGTGCCTAGCCTAAACGCCTCTTCGTCAATATCCATTACATCGGCATCTGCAAGTGTAACTAGCTCGCCTTTTACTAGCATTTCTACTACGCGCCCTGCTGCTTTAGGTGTAATTGCATATACGCCAGAGTGGATTTTACAGCCAGCAGGTATACCCAGCACTGGTACGGTATCTTCTATGGCATGACAAATATTGCGCGCAGTACCATCGCCACCAGCAAACAGGACTAAATCTACGCCTAAATTTTTAAGTAGTTTAGCGCTAGCCTCTGTATCATCGGCGCTTGTTACGGTATTGGCGGTATAAATTACTTCAACATTGAAGCCTAGTGCGCGTGCTGCTTTTTCGCCCATCTCGCCATTTACAGTATAAATTGTTAACTGCTCTTTATAGGGTACAAGTACTTCTAGGGCTGCCTGTGTGCGGCTGTTAGCTTTGGCTTGCGCACCCAGCTCAATTGCCTTTGCAGCAGTGTTTTCGCCATCACTGCCTTTTAAAGCAACGCTGCCACCAAGTCCTGCAACAGGGTTAATAATTAAGCCTAACTTAAACTGCATTTTGTAACTCCTGAGGGTGGTGCCAATTAAATTGCTGAGCGGTTAACGGCCACGGTGTTTTATAAAAATCACTTAACGCTTTTAATAATGCATGGGTACGTGCGTTAACCCCCTGCTCTAATAACATTAATACTTGCTGGTGTACTCGCGCCTGAAAATCAAACCGGCAAGTTTGCTCGCCGTTCAAGTTATCTACCGACACATTAAAATCAAAGCCAGCAGCGGTGCTGAGCAGCCACTCTATGGCTTGTGGTTTTATTTCTACGTTTTCAAATTCAGCTTGCTGGTGTTTATCTCGCCCATCTGGGCAGTACCAATACCCATAATCTTCAAGCTCTCTGCGTTTATTGCCAGCCACTAACCAATGCGCTATTTCATGTAGGGCACTGGCGTAAAAGCCGTGTGCAAATACAATTTGATTAAAACCATGGGTATTATTGGCAGGTAGATAAACAGGCTCATCATCGCCTTTTACTAAGCGAGTGTTATGGCTTTGATAAAAAACACTATCGAAAATAGATATAAGATCGGCTATATGATGCATAAAAACTGATTAATTCGTCTCGGTTACAGCGCAAAATTAGCGCACTAAAAACGAGACGAATTGTACGGGCTTTTATCTTTAAAGTAAAAGTGATGAGCGAGTTATACCTCTACTCCCGCCTCATCGCACTGCACTATGTCGGTTTCTGTAAGTGCTTGGGTTATCCACTTTTGCAAAACAGGGCAACGCATCACAAAATCACAATACTGCTGCGCCGCTGGGGATAAGGTAATCTGATACGTTTTTAAACGAAGTACAATGGGGGCGTACATCGCATCGGCAATACTAAAATCGCCAAAAAACCATTCATTAGGAAACATATCTTGCTGCTGGGAAAATATCTCATCAATACGTTGAATATCTTTTAGTGCAGCACTTGAAAGCGTTACTTTACGTGTGGCTCTTATATTCATCGGCATTTCGTTTCTCAGTGCCATAAAGCCGGCATGCATTTCAGCGCTTAATGCGCGCGCTGTAGCTCGCTGAGTAATATATTTAGGCCACCCTGCTCCCGATAAATGGGCATCGTTAATATATTCACAAATTGCGAGCGAGTCCCACACTTGCAAATCACCATCAATTAACGCCGGCACTTTTTGAACGTGGAAGTGTTGTTTTAGTTCGTTGTAAAAGTTACTGGTGTCGAGCACAAGCTGGGTTTCGTCAAACGGGACATCAAATTTACTCATTAAATACCATGCGCGTAATGACCAGCTAGAATAGTTTTTATTACCGATAAATAATTGCATTTTGTATATACCAAAGTGAATAGGCTTCCCTACCTTACTAGGTGATTAAACAACCAACAACACTTTGTTTTTTATTCTTAATGCTAAATTTAAAGCCTCTAAAAAAACAATATTACTATCAATTAGCTAACTGCGCATTTAAATGTTTTTTTAATAAACGGGTATTGCGGGTGTTGGCTTTAAAAAAAGCATCAAATATATCGCCAAAAAATGGAACTAAGCCGCCTACAAAATCAATCAGCATATTAATGATCATCTTCGTTTTTATGCGTTTACTTACGCCTAATCGCTGCGCCTCTACCAGTACATAGCTTGATAAAATAAGCCCTGCGGCATCACCTATAACGGGTATTAAACCAATCACAGCCTCTAAGCCAATATTAAATTTAGTAAAAGGAATGCCAATGCTGCTGTCTGTAAGCTTACTAAAGCGTTCTAGCCTTGCTATAGCAGCTTGAGTTTCAAGGTGTGTGTTATCATGCTTATTATCGCTCATAATTACTCTCCTCCTTAAAACAGTATATAGCGCAAACTTGAACAACCCCTGAAAGGCTTAAAAGCAAATTACAGGCACAAAAAAACGCGGTACCCCGCGCTTTTTTAAAATATTAACGGTTAAACAGAGCCGTTAATTGGTCCATGTTCGTGGTTAACATGTGGGTTTTGCCCGCGCTGGCGCAGTAAATGGTCCATTAAGGTAATGGCCATCATTGCCTCAGCAATAGGGATTGCACGAATACCAACGCACGGATCGTGACGACCTTTGGTGATCATCTCCACTGCTTCGTTTTCAGTATTAATGCTTTTACCTGGAATAGTGATACTTGATGTAGGCTTAAGCGCAATAGAGGCAATAATATCTTGCCCTGTAGAAATACCAGCAAGTACGCCACCCGCGTGGTTTGAGGTAAAGCCTTCTGGGGTTAACTCATCACGATGCTCGGAGCCTTTTTGCTCAACCACATCAAAGCCATCGCCAATTTCTACACCTTTAACGGCGTTAATGCTCATTAGTGAATGCGCAATCTCAGCATCTAGCCTATCAAATACAGGCTCGCCTAATCCTACCGGTACGTTGCTAGCCACTACTTTTACTTTAGCGCCCACCGAGTCACCTTGCTTTTTAAGGTCTCGCATATACTCATCAAGCGCTTCTAGCTTACTTGCATCAGGGAAAAAGAATAAGTTGTTTTCAACTTCATCCCAGTCGTAACTTTCGGCTTTTATTGGCCCAAGTTGGCTTAAACATGCTTTTACTTCAATACCATGAAACTGCTTTAAGTATTTTTTAGCAATTGCGCCTGCCGCTACACGAATTGCGGTTTCACGCGCAGAAGAGCGACCACCGCCGCGATAATCGCGCAGGCCGTATTTGTGCCAGTAAGTGTAATCGCCATGACCTGGGCGAAACACATCTTTAATTTTACCGTAGTCTTTTGAGCGCTGATCGGTATTTTCGATAAGTAAACCAATGCTTGTGCCTGTGGTTTTACCTTCAAAAACGCCTGAAAGAATTTTTATCTGATCGTCTTCTCGGCGCTGCGTTGTATAGCGGCTTTGCCCAGGTTTACGACGGTCTAAATCAATTTGTAAGTCAGCCTCTGTGATCTCAAGGCCTGCGGGAGTACCATCTACAACACCGCCTAGGGCAACGCCGTGGCTCTCACCAAAGGTGGACACTTTAAACAACTGCCCTATGCTATTACCTGCCATTAACTTTCCTCATTCCTAATGACTACAAAAGTTGCCGAGCATACGCTCGGCCTAAAATTTATTTTGCAAAATACGTATCAAGCTGCGCTTTGCTTATTACAAATACACCTAAGCCGCCTTGCTCAAACTCAACCCACTCAAATGGTGCGCCCGGATACAAAGCATCCATATGTACCATAGAGTTACCAACTTCTACAAATAACAAACCGTTATCAGTTAGATGATTGCTAGCATGCTCTAAAATAGTACGTGTAACGTCTAAGCCATCATGCCCTGATGCTAAACCAAGCTCAGGCTCATGATGAAATTCTCGTGGTAAATCAGCCATGTCCTCAGCATCAACATACGGAGGATTGGCTACTATTAGGTCATACTTTTGCCCTGGTACACCACTAAATACATCTGACTGAATAGGCAGTACGCGGTCACTTAGCATATAGTCGTTTATGTTTATATCTGCTACTTCAAGCGCTTCATACGAAATATCAACC
This sequence comes from Pseudoalteromonas sp. P1-11, assembly GCF_001399995.1. Classification (NCBI taxonomy): domain Bacteria; kingdom Pseudomonadati; phylum Pseudomonadota; class Gammaproteobacteria; order Alteromonadales; family Pseudoalteromonadaceae; genus Pseudoalteromonas; species Pseudoalteromonas sp. P1-11. The sequence continues at coordinate 306,896 of NZ_LJSP01000002.1, read as the reverse complement.
GCATCTACTTGCGCCGTTTCAAACGCCTGCGCAAGCGCAATAGCAATACAAGCAGAGCCTGTGCATAAATCTAAAATACGGTTAACGCTTTGCGGCTGCTCAAGCCACGGTGAAAACTTATTAGCAATAAGTTCTGCAAACGGCGAGCGCGGAATAAGCACACGCTCATCAACATAAAATGGCATGCCCGCAAACCAAGCAATGTTTGTTAAATAAGGAACCGGCGTGCAGTCGTTTATACGCTCTGCGATTAACCCTGCTAGGCGGTTTTTTTCTGTGCTTGTTAACCGCGCATGCATTAACTCTTTGGGGGCATCAATAGGTAAACTTAGTGCAGGAAGTAATAAGCTAACAGCTTCATCCCACGCGTTATCTGTGCCATGTCCAAAAAATATTCCACTACTTGCAAATTGGCTTGTAGTCCAGCGTAACCAGTCATGTAACGTTGACAGTTCTGCAACAGCTTCATCAAGTGTTGCTTCTTCTATTTGTAAATCACTCATATTTTTTACCTGTTTTAGCTAACTGACTGTTTTGAGTCTTTGCGACGATTGCATTGCCTAACTGTGCTGAGCAAATTACAATTGCCCCTCACCTTTATATTGTACCGCCTTTTGCGCTGCGTTTTTACGTTTTTTTGTTTAGGTAAAATTTATGAAAAAAGACATCTCATCACAATCGTCCCTAAGCAATGACGACATTGACCTTTTTCGCCAAACAATTACAGGCGCTAAGGTGTTTAAACAAGATACCCATAGGTTTGATACAAAACCTAAGGTGTCACAAGCGAAGCAATTTGCCCAGCAAAAAAAGCAGGTTGAGTCTGAATTTTTCTTCTCTGACGAATATATTCCCGATATAGACACAAATAGCACCATTAATTACGTGCAAAATGGCCACGACTCTTTTTTAGCAAAACAGTTACGACGCGGCGACTTTGCGCCCGATTTAACACTCGACCTGCACGGGCTTAATAAAGAACGTGCAAAAGATGAACTCGCGGGGCTTATTCACGAGTGCAAAAAACAGCATTATTACTGCGCGTGCATAGTGCATGGCATTGGCGAGCGTGTTTTAAAACACAAAGTACCGCAGTATTTGGTACAGCACCCCGATGTAATTGCCATGCATCAAGCACCGCTAGAATACGGCGGGCGCGGTGCCGTGCTGATTTTAATTGATTTACCACAAAGCGATGAGTTTAGACGTTAATTAAAGGAAGAATACGTGCAAATTTTTTCGATTATTTTTCCCTTAATTTTTATTGTCGCACTGGGCTACACCTGTTGTTATTTTAAGTTTTTTAATCAGCAGCATATTGCCGGCTTAAGCAAATTTACTTTTTATGTGAGCTTACCCGCCTTTTTAATGCTCAATATGTCGCAAATAAATTTGCATCAAAGTATTAGCCTCGAAGCATTTTTAAGCTTTTATATTCCTGTATTAGCGGTATTTGCTTTGGGCATACTTATTGATAGGTACTATTTAACTAAACAAGCCAATGCTGGAAATTATCAACAGCATAGTGTGTTTGGTCTTGCCGGTAGTTATTCAAATATGGTGTTAGTGGGTATACCCATTGTTATTGCTTCACTTGGCAAAGACATGATTGCCATCGCCTTTATGATCATCACATTTCATAGCACGCTGCTTTTTGCGTTAACTTATTTAATAGGCGCGAAAGGAAACACAGCTGACTTCTCGTGGGCAAAATTTGCTAAAAACATGGTCCTTAACCCTATAGTGTTAAGTATTGGCTGTGGATTACTTTTAAATGTGTCGGGAATTACATTATTTGCGAATTTAGCCAATGCCTTAGAGCTACTCGCCAGCCCTGCTATTGCATGTGCTTTATTTGTGTTAGGCGCTAATTTGGTGTTTTATAAGGTGGCAGCAAATTGGCAGCCGGCCCTTATTTCTTCACTGTTAAAAATACTGATTTTACCTGCTGCTGTGTGTGTAGCAGCTACGTGGGTGTTTGTACTAGATACGCAAATTCGTAACGTACTGGTATTGCTGAGCGCCTCGCCTGTTGGCGTTAATGCGTATTTAATTGCAAGCCAATTAAATACGCATCAAGTTACGCTCGCCGGTGCAGTGGTGCTTTCAACGGTGCTTAGTGTTGTAAGCTTTTCGTTTTGGCTTGCTGTGCTTTTATAAAATCGCTTATTTAAGTGCGGCCACTACCGAAATTTCGACCAATAGCGCATCGCGCGCCATTTTAGCTTCAACACAGGCGCGTGCTGGCGCATAACCTTCTGGCACCCACGCATCCCATACAGCATTCATATCGGAAAAATATTCCATGCTCTTAACGTAAATAGTTGCGCTTAGCATATGCTTTTTAGAACTCCCCGCCTGCTCAAGTAAGGCCTCTACTTTGTCGAGCATAGTTTGCGTTTGCTCTGTAATGTTTTGCTCTGCATCGCTGCATACTTGTCCGCATAAATAAACGGTTCCATTATGTTTAACTATACGGCTCATGCGCGCACCCGTTTCAAGGCGTTCTATACTCATTGTTATCTCTTTTCTCTATATGTTGGCAGGCGCGTTAATATTTACATATTCACTGCGCTGTGATGTTTCGTCATACTGAATTACAGCAACTGCTGCGGTGTTAAAAATAGGCATATTACCCGGGCTGAGCTGATCAACTATATAGCTCACAATAGGCATATGGGCGACCACTAACCAGGTATTACACTGAGGATGCATGGCAATAAGTGTTTCTAAATAATCAGCTGCTATTTGTGGCTTTCCCTCGGGGATTATGTCGCTACAGGTTTCACTAAATTTAAATACATTGTTTTTTTCAACTTCTTTAGCCGTTTGCTGCGCGCGCGAGTAAGGACTTACCAATAACGCATCAACAGAAAAGTGTTTGTGTAGCCATAAGCCCATTTTTTCTGCTTCTGCATGGCCTTTCGGTGTTAGGTTTCTTGCTGCGTCGTTAGCTTGCATCGGTGTCGCTTCGCCGTGGCGCATAATTAAGATTGTTTTCATAAAAAATCAACCGATTAATGAATATAAAACAGTAGCCAGTTTGCCCATTTGTCCGCTATATTAACTATTATTCCAAAGAATAATTCTCTCATGATATTCAGGTAAATCTTTTCGCTATTTTTTCGCTGTCCTGAAGCTATCATCTGTTGTTAACAAGTAAACGTCTAGTTTCAGGAGCATCATTTGAATATCAGCCGCAATGATAACAGAGCATACCGCGCCATTACACTCGACAATGGGCTAAAAGTATTATTAGTGCAAGATAAAGATTCAACTAAAGCCGCTGCTTCTATGGCGGTTAACGCTGGCCATTTTGATGACCCCCTTGACAGGCAAGGCCTTGCACACTTTTTAGAGCATATGCTTTTTTTAGGTACCGACCAATACCCTGATTCTGGAAGCTTTAATAATTTTGTGTCTCAATCGGGCGGAAACACCAACGCCTGGACCGGCACTGAGCACACGTGCTATTACTTTGATATTAATAATCAAGCCATTGAAAAAGCCCTTGCGCAATTTAGCCGTTTTTTTATTGCCCCATTATTAAACCCAGCGGAAACCGAAAAAGAACGTAATGCCATAGAGGCTGAGTTTAAATTAAAAATAAAAGATGATGGGCGTCGTATTTATCAGGCTCATAAAGAAACCGTAAACCCAGCCCACCCCTTTGCTAAATTTTCGGTGGGTAATTTACATACCCTCGCCGATAGAGAGCGCTGCATAAGTGACGAGTTAAGAGATTTTTTTAATAAGCACTATCAAGCGCAGTGGATGACACTGGTAATTTGTGCCAACGAACCGCTTGATACACTCGCGCAGTGGACACATCGCTATTTTAGTGGCATTAATGGCCATAAAGATGCGCTTAAAGCCCCTATTGAGGAGCCATTATATCGCGCGCAAGATATTGGCAAAGTACTGCACATTGAACCACACAAGCACATGCAAAAACTCATTATTAGTTTTGCTATGCCAAATATCGATGACTTTTATCGCCACAAAACCGTCAGCTTTATAGCCCATTTACTCGGCTACGAAGGCGCAGGCTCGTTGTACTCAATTTTAAAAGAGCAAGGGTGGATTAACGCACTTTCTGCCGGCGGCGGTATAAATGGCAGTAACTTTAAAGATTTTAACATTAGCATGGCGCTTACCGATGAAGGCATTGAATACTTTGAAGACATAATAGAAATTGTGTTTGAGTATATTTGCCTAATCAACGATAACACCGACAAACTACCGCGCCTGTATCAAGATAAAAAAAACCTGTTACAAATTGCGTTTGATAACCAAGAAAAATCGCGCTTAATAGATTGGGTAAGTAACCTAAGCATTAATATGCAACACTACGACGAAGCTAACTATGTGCAAGGCGATTACTTAATGGAGGGCTTTAATAAAGCCACTCACGAAATGGCGATGCAATGGCTTACCCCGCATAATATGCGCTTAGTACTTATTCATCCAGGCGTAGAGGCAGAGCACACCACCGCGTGGTACAACACCCCTTACAAAGTTGAGCCAATTTCGCCGCATTGGCTGGAGTCGCTTGCGCATATAAATAAACCGCTGAGCACTATGCTGCTGCCCACAGCAAACCCCTATTTAACAAAAGAAGTGGTGCTATACGAAGTCGAAAAACCTCAAACCAAGCCTTTACTGTTAGTTAAAGAGCCTGGGTTTGACTTTTGGTTTAAACAAGACAACACCTTTAGAGTGGCCAAAGGTCATTTTTATTTAGCAATGGACTCGCACTTTGCAGTAAAAGATGTAAAGCACATGGCATTAACGCGCCTTTTTAGTGACTTATTTATGGACAGTGTTGGCGAGCAATTTTACCCCGCAGAATTGGCAGGTTTAAGTTATCATTTAACCTCTCATCAAGGCGGGCTTACGTTGCACACTGCTGGGCTATCGACTAGTCAGCTAGAGTTGGTGGAGCAATTACTTGATGCGCTGTTTAATGTTGATATTTGCGCACGCCGCTTTGCCGAATACAAAAAGCAACTGGTAAGGCACTGGCGCAACAGCAACCAAAATAAACCGGTGAGTGAATTATTTAGCGTGTTAGGTGCCAAAATAATGCCATGGAACCCACAACCCGATGAGTTAGCCACTGCACTTAAAAATACATGTTTTCAGCAATTTAACGAATTTAGAGCCGATTTTTTTAAAGCCTTACATGTTGAGTCGTTTTTACACGGTAATTGGCAACAAACAGACGCGAAGGTATTTCATAAAAAAGTGGCAGAGCATTTAAAAAACGCCACGGCTATTGAGGATTTAACACGCCCGCTGCACGAGATAGACCAAGTGACTCGCTGCGAACTTGAACTGCCATGCAGTGATAACGCCATGGTCATTTACTACCAAGCACAAACTGCAGAAGTGGATGAAAAAGTTAAATTAATGGCACTTAACCATATAATTAACCAAGACTATTTTAACGAGCTGAGAACCACACAACAGCTAGGTTACTTAGTTGGCTCTGGCTATGCACCATTTAACACCCGCGCCGGTATTGCTTTTTATATTCAATCACCAAAATTTGAAGCTCAGACTCTACTGCACAGGCATAATCATTTTGTAAGCCAGTTTATTGCTAACCTAGACTCCCTAGATGAAACAACATGGCAGCAACATAAACAAGGTTTGACAACTCATATTGCTGAAAAAGATAAAAACTTACGGTTACGTTCACAGCGCTTTTGGCTTGCAATAGGCAATAAAGATCATGACTTTCATATGCAAAAACGCCTCCTAGAGGCACTGCACGCCCTCAGCCTAGAAGAAATGAAAAGCTATGCCATAGCTACTTTTTCTAAAGATAGGCCAAGGTATGAGTTATTAAGTAGCGCAAAAGTAAATAAATCGCAAAAAATGCCGCTTTGCTCGCAATCTCTTTGACTCTGCAAGTGGCATGATTTAAATTATCATTTGTTAATTAGTAGTAATAAAACAAATGATAAAAATAACAACAATAAAATGTGGTTTTTACTGGTTGCTGCTAAGCCTAGCACCCGCAGCGGTTGCCTTTGAACACGCCTTTAATATAAATACCAACACCGTTTTAATTATTGCCAGTGCCCTACTTGCGTTGGCTTTGCCATACCTATTATTTGTAATTTATAAATTAAAGCGCTCTCGATTACAGCACAGCCTCTCGGAAAAGCGCTTAAAAAGCACGGTTGAAGGCAGTGGCGATACGCTTTGGGATTGGAATATAAAAACTGGCGAAGTTATTCGTATTAACGATAAATACATGATGGATTCAACAACGTTAATGGGTTTTCCGCCAAATAAAAGCTTGATCCACCCACACGATATTGCCTCAGTAGAGCATTTATTAAAAAAACACTTTGCTCAAAAGTCTGCTTTTTTTGAAGCCACTTACCGTATTAAAGACACCTTTGGCCACTGGCACTGGGTATTAGACCGCGGAAAAATAATAGAAAAAGATGCCAACTTAGCGCCACTGAGAATGACCGGCACAGTGCGCGATATTTCAGTGTTAAAATCAACACAAGAGCGTCTCAATTTATTTGCTAAGTGTGTAGAATCACTCACTGATGCACTTGCTATATATGATAAAAACTTTAACTTAGTTGATATTAACCCCAGCTTTTTAACGCTTTTTGGTGGCGTTAGAGAGCAATATCTCAAAAAGCCTTTTAACTTACCTGGTTACGATAAAAGCTACACAGAAAACATTAAAAATATAGTACGAGAGCGTGAGCGAATTCAACAAGAGGTAAAACTGCGCAATAGTGAGCGAGTGTTACTGCCCATAGAGATTTCTATTGATGAGATAAAAAACGAACAACACCAAATAACAAACTATGTAGTGGTTTATTCAGATTTAACCGAACGTAAAAATGCACAATCGCAACTGCATAATTTATCAAATAGAGACCGTACGACCAGTTTACCTAACAGAAATTTATTTTTTACCGACCTACAAAAGCTAGTAAAACAAAATACCCACCATGCCCTTTTGGTATTTGATTTAGATAATTTTAAAAAGATTAATGATTCATTAGGCCACCAGCTAGGCGACAGCCTGTTAGCAAAACTGGCTATGCGATTAAATAAATTAACCCGTGAGAATGATGTTTTTTACCGCTTAGGGGGTGATGAATTTGCCTTAGTTATGGCAGATACTAATGATATTCATGTTATTACTCGCATGGCAAAGCAATTTTTAGCTGCAATTGCGACCCCATTTAAAATGGCAGGCCACGAGCTCGCTATTACCTCAAGCGTAGGCATAGTGTTATTCCCTGAAGATGGCAGTACCCCAGAGCTGCTGTTAAAAAACGCTGATACCGCCATGTATCATGCTAAAAAGAAAGGCAATAGTTACCTGTTTTTTAACGACACCATGAACCGCCAAGCGGTTAAACGTTTACAAATAGAAAACCTAATGCGCTTTGGTCTAAAAGAAAACCATTTTGAAGTGTATTACCAACCAAAAATGAATATTCGCACAGGTAAACTTACCGGAATGGAAGCATTAGTGCGCTTTATAACCCCTAAAAAAGGCGTTATTAGCCCCGGTGTATTTATTCCTATTGCTGAGGAAACCGGGCAAATAATAGAAATTGGTGAAGTGGTTTTAAACAAAGCGTGTCGCGATGTAAAACAATGGCTAGACGATGGGCTATTTAGCGGCCGCGTTGCAGTTAACTTATCGGCTAAGCAGTTTAGCTTGCCAGATTTAACGACCCGTATTGACGTGATATTGCAAAAAAACGAGCTACCTTCTTACTTTTTAGAGCTGGAAATTACCGAGGGCACGGTAATGGACGACCCACAAGAAGCCATTGCAATTATGCGCTCGCTAAGTGCGCGTGGTATTCATTTAGCCATGGACGATTTTGGTACAGGTTATTCATCTTTAGCGTACTTAAAACAATTTCCGCTGAATACCTTAAAAGTAGATAAAGCATTTATTGATGACATGAAAACCGAACGTGGCCGCAACATGGTTGACTCTATCGTGACGATTGCGCAAAACCTCGATTTACATGTGGTTGCTGAAGGTGTGGAGCAAGCAAGCCAAATTGACATACTCAAAACGCTAAATTGTGAAACCGTACAGGGCTACTTCTATTCAAAACCGCTTTCAAAAGATGAATTTACGGCCTTTTTAAAACAGCAACAAAGCAACTCTACGCCAAGCCTTATTAGTGCTAATAAACATTTAGCGCAAATAAGGTAATGTTACGGGCGCCATATACACGCACCGGCGCCTACGTTGCGTATAAAAGCACGCCTGTAATGCAAACCAAATAAGCAGCATGCGCCAGGGCCTATTAGCGCCCCTAATAAAATCCACCGTTTAATTGGCATACCTTTTTTAAGCGCTTGAACATAAATGGCCAAAGCACATAGAGCGTTAATAAAAACGAAAAGCAAACATCACCCCAACTGAGCTCAAAACAACGCTGCGCATTTTAACGGCAAATAACACACTTTTAAAGCAGCAAGCTTGATAAGCCAATGAGTCGCCATTTTAGCTATCAGCGCATATAAATTAAGTATTGATGCAAATTACTATTCCCTAGTTTAAAAATTTAGGCATAAAAAAAGCCGGCATAGCGCCAGCTTTCCAGCTTTATTGTATAGCTTGGGTTACTTTTCAGCGCGGCCCATAAATTTGTGCTCAACCGTATTAATACGGATACGGTCGCCCGTAGATATATGCTCAGGCACCGAAATGGTTAAACCCGTGCTCAGGCGTGCAGGCTTAGAGCGTGCACTGGCAGAAGCGCCTTTGATTGAAGGGTCTGTTTCTTCAACAACCAGCTCTACGCTTGATGGCAAATCTAAACCTACAGGCGAGCCATCAATCACAATAACGTGTACGCCTTGCGTTTCTTCGTTAACGAATTGAATTTCTTCTGCTATCGCCTCTTTGTTTAAGTTATACGGCGTGTAGTCTTCATTATCCATAAACACGTATTCATCGCCATCAATGTACGAAAGCATTGCTTCGCGGCGAGTTAAATCTGCTAGGGTTAGCATGTCGCTGTCTTTGAAGGTTTCGTCTACTTTTGCACCTGTTACTACATCGTATAAACGCATACGGTACAAACTACCGCCTGCACGGCCTTGTGGAACTGAACGTACAATATCTTTAACTACCAACACGCGATTATTAAACTCAATCGCGGTTCCTTTTTTAACTTCACTCGCCTTTGGCATGGGGGTTTTCCTATTATTTTTTTGATTGCCAGAAACATACCACGAACTGGGTATTGTTCAACTAAAAATACGTTAATTTGGGGCTGCATTTGATATAGACTTGCAAATTTTTAATTTAAAACTAAATACCTATAATCAAAAGCGAAAAAAACTGCTATGGTATCTCTACCGAGTATGACTTCAAGGATTGGATCATGGACCAAAACACAGTACATGAGTATTTAGTAAAGAAGCCCTTGGTGCAAGTGACAAAACCATTTGCTCAAGAGGTTGATGTTTATAAAGTAAATCATAAAATGTTTGCCACCCTTGCCTTAGGTAATGATGGAGACGTTAATGATGATGGAGATCCTATTTGGTGGCTTAATTTAAAGTGCGATCCCGATGAAGCACTTAAATTGCGTGATATTTTTCCTGCGGTGATCCCTGGCTATCATATGAACAAGCGGCTTTGGAATACGGTGATATTAGATGGCTCTATTCCACAAGGCGAAATTGAAAGAATGATCGATAATTCGTTCAAATTAGTTGTTGAGAATATGCCAGAAAAAGACCGTAAAGCAATTGAAGCACATCTATAGAAACCACCATCACGGGCTAGCTTGCTAGCCCTATTTGCTACAATTTTAATGTGTATATCAAATCATCATAACGTGTATTATTAATAGTGTGCGCTTGCGTATTAATGCCAGTTAACGTTAATCCACACTTTTGTAATACCTTTTCAGACCCTATATTCCCCTTTGTAACCACGGCTTTAAACTGTGTAATACCGCATTGTTGCCATGCCCACTCAATCACGGCACGCAATGACTCACTGGCAAAGCCTTGATTAAAATACGCGGGTAAAAACAAATAGCCTAGCTCAGCTTGCTCAAGTTCGTATGTAAACCCCGTTACACCCATGGGCTCATTTGAATGCTTATCAAATACCACAAGGCAAAGTGGATGAGTAGAAGTGCTATCCCAACTTTTTAAACGTTGTTCAAACCGGCTGCGTACAAACGCTTCGCTGGGCATATCGTAGCAATAACGGATCACGGTAGGATTTTGATGTAACTGCAAAAATAATGGCCAATCACTGCTTTGAAGTGGGCGCATTGCCAATCGTGCTGTAAACAACTGCATGATGGTTTACCTCTTATCTACTTAGCTGCAAATTAAGCTAACATACTTTATAGCAAGCCACTTAATTATAAGTCTTATTTGAGGGTAAAAACCTGTCGATAACTAAATAAAAACTGGCAATTTAGGTTTTATAAATGCACGTTTTTAACACAGGTAGCGACACGTTTAGCCCCGCAGAATGATTAAGTATTATTGCGGGTTGGTATTATTGCGCCCTAGTATTCTATATTTACAAATAGCAGATATAAAAAAACCGCATATAATGCGGTTTTTTTAATCAAGCTGTTTTACGAGTCTTGTTTTGGTGAGTCAACGCTCTCTTCTTGAGGTTGCTCATCAGCAGGTTCTGCTTCTATAGCTTGTTCAGCAACAGGTGCTGGGCTTGGCTCATCTGCAACAGGCTGCGTTTGATAAAACTTAGCGCCTGATTCAGCCATACTTACTAACGTGTCGCATGGGGCAAAATTTGCATTGCTATTAGCTAATGTAGACATTTCAGAGCTAACCTTGCTGGCACCCAATTTATCCATATAGCTAAACGGTCCACCTAAAAATGGTGGGAAGCCAATACCAAATATAGCGCCAATGTCGCCATCACGTGGGCTGGCAATAATGCCATCGTCTAAACAACGCACGGCTTCGTTAAGCATTTGTGATACACAACGCTTAGCAATTTCGCTTTTATTTAAACGCGGTGCAGGGGTTACACCTAATAGCTCGTACACTGACTCGTCAACTTTTTTGCTCTTTTTATCGTACTCATAAAAGCCACGACCCGTTTTGCGGCCTAGGCGTTTTGAATCAATCATACGAGAAAATGCATCAGGCGCTTTAAATCGCTCGCCTAATTCTTTTTCAAGAATTGGGGCTATTTTAGAGCCTATATCAATCCCTACTTCATCAAGTAAAGCAAGCGGCCCAACTGGGAAACCAAACTCTACAAGGGCAGCATCAATTTTTTCAATTGGCTCACCGGCAAGCATTAAATTAGCTGCTTCATTTACATAAGGCGCTAAAATACGGTTTACGTAAAAACCTGCCATGTCTTTTACCACAATGGGCGTTTTACCTTGCTTACGTGCAAAGTTAACTACGCGCGCTATAGTCTCTTGTGAAGTCCCTTCGTGCGGAATAATCTCCACGAGTGGCATTTTTTCAACTGGCGAGAAGTAATGCAGGCCTATCACGTTTTCAGGGCGCTGTGCCTGTGCTGCAATTTGTGAAATAGGCAGTGATGACGTGTTACTTGCAAAAATAGTATTGCTTTGGCATTGCTGCTCTATATCGGCAACCATACCTTGCTTTAAGGCTAAATCTTCAAAAACAGCTTCTACTACTAAATCAATGTGTTTAAAGCCACTGTAGTCGGTAGTACCGGTAATACGGTTCATTGTTAACTGCATATCAGCTTTAGACATAATGCGGCGTTTAAGGCGCTTATCTAAAATTTTGTAGGTGTAGTTCATAGCATTACTAATGCCCTGCTCTGCTACATCTTTAATACGTACAGGTACTTTGGCTTTTACTGCGCTTACATGCGCAATACCGGCACCCATTAGGCCGCCACCTAAAACAGCTGTTTTACTGATTGCTGGCGCATCGTCGTTGCGCCACTCTTTTTTCATTTCAGTGGTTGCAAAGAAAATACCGCGAAGCGCTTTAGATTCATCACTCATTACAAGTGTTGCAAAGCTTTCAGCTTCTGTTTTGTATGCTTTTAATTTATCAAGCTCTACACTTGCACGCACAGCCTTAATAATTGCAAGCGGCGCAGGGTAATGTCCGCCGGTTTTTTTAAGGACGTTTTCTTTGGCTTTTTTAAAGATAAAGTTACGGCCAAACGGGTTTGACTCTAATAATTTACTTACTTTATCAAGCTTTGGTTCTTTATCTGCTGGCTTTTTCTTAGCGGCAAATTCTTTAGCGACTTTTAGTAATACGCTTTGTGGTACTACATCATCTAATACGCCTGCTTTTTTAGCTTGCTTAGGGCGAATCTGCTTGCCTGTTAGCATCCATTCAAGTGCTTTTTGAATGCCTACAATTTTAGTTAAACGCTGCGTACCGCCGCCACCTGGTAATAAACCAAGTTGTACTTCTGGCAGGCCTACTTTAGTCATATCGCTATCTGTGCCTACGCGGTAATCACACGCTAAAGCAAACTCTAAACCACCACCAAGCGCAGCACCATGTATTGCACTTACTGTTGTATAAGGTAGTTTTGTCATATCAAAAAAGGCTTGATGACAAAGTTCACTAATTGCTAACGCATCTTCACGCTTTTGCACGCTATCAAGCATTTTTACATCAGCGCCCGCGATAAAGTTATCGCTTTTACCACTAATAAATACCATCCCCTTTACTGACTCTTGTTTCGCTTGTTCAAGTAAAGCTTTTAAGTCATCTGCGAATGAGTCGCGCAGGGTATTCATTTTCTCACCCGGCACATCAATGGTTACTACGGCAATTTTGTTTTCATCTACCGTTAAATTAAATACTGAATCTGTCATTACGCGCTCTCCAATACAAAGGCTGCACCTAAACCACCAGCAGCACACGCTGTTGTTAATGCTAAACCGCCACCACGACGTTTAAGCTCGTGTAAGCTTTGCGTAATTAAGCGAGCACCGGTTGCTGCAAATGGGTGACCATATGCCAGTGAGCCGCCGTTAACGTTAAACTTATCCATGTTAATTTCGCCAATTGCTTTGCTACGACCAAGTTGCTCTTGCGCAAACTTATCTGATGCAAACATTTTCATATTGGCGAGTGTTTGCGATGCAAAGGCTTCGTGCATTTCAATTAAATCTAAATCAGCAAGTGTAATACCTGCTCTATCAAGTGCGATAGGCGTTGAATGCGCTGGGCCCATTAGCATGTCTTTTTCTACACCAATTGCCGAAAACGCAAAGCTACGTACATAACCTAAAATTTCGTAGCCTAGTGCTTTTGCTTTGCTTTCGCTCATCATCAGTACGGCGGCTGCACCATCGGTTAATGGTGTTGCATTTGCAGCGGTAACCGAGCCATGTTGGCGGTCAAATACTGGTTTAAGCTTAGCGTAGCCTTCAACTGTAGAATTTTTACGAATGTTATTATCTTCTTCAATAAAGCTTTTATATGGCGGTAAATGTGCCGTCATTACTTCATCTTTTAACTTGCCGTCGGCCCATGCTTGGGTTGCAAGTGAATGCGAGCGATGCGCTAGTGCATCTTGATCTTCACGGCTTATATTATGTGTTTTAGCCATTTGCTCAGCAGTTTGCCCCATTGAAAGGCCTGTTGAGTACTCAGCAACCGCAGGCGGTACTGGTAATAAATCTTTTAAACGCAGTTTTGAGAATATTTGTAAACGCTGGCCTAAGGTACGTGCTTTGTTTAAATCAACTAAGCTACCTGCCAATTTTTTACTTACGCCAATAGGTAATACTGAAGATGAGTCGGCGCCACCGGCAATACCTACATTTACAGAGCCTGCCATAATAGATTCAGCTACATTAGCAATGGCCTGAAAGCTGGTAGCACACGCACGCGATACTGAATACGCGTCTACGCCTACTGGCATACCCGTACCTAAAACAATTTCACGTGCAATATTTGGCGCTTCTGGCATTTGTACTACTTGACCAAATACAAGTTGATCGATTTCTGACTTGTCGAAATTTAATCGTTCAAGCATTTCGTTAACCACCAACTTACCCATATCAAGGGCTGGTACATGGTGAAACGCTGTTGCTTGTTTTGCAAAAGGAGTACGTAAGCCGCTAACGATGGCAATACGGTCGCCTTTTGGTGTTTTTAGTATGTTTTGCTCAGACATTTATGCTCTCCCGCTGACAGGTCTGACCTGTTTGTTTTCCTCGATTCTAAACAACCCGTGTGCTAAAGCCAATAGATAAACACAAATTTATACAAAAGCACTAAAGGTAGATATATACATAGTGCTTAATATTGACTACCACAATAGGCTTTTTTACGCGTTTTTACAAAGTTTTGTGGTACGCTAAAAACCGTTAAAAAATAACGAACTATTTTTAAAAATACAGTCTAACTCTTGAGTTACTCACTTATAAACCTTATAACTAGGTCAGTATTAATCACCTAAAATAAATTAGGTACAAACCCAGCTGACGAGGAAGTCTATTTATTATGGCAGCTAACGCATTCAAACAATTAAAAACGTACTTAGATACACAAATTATTGGCCAGCCAGAGCTTACTCAAGCACTCCTTATTGCCATTTTAGCTGATGGCCATTTATTAGTAGAAGGCCCGCCAGGGCTTGCAAAAACCCGTGCTGTTAACGCCCTTGCTAAAGGTATTGAAGGCTCGTTCCAGCGCGTACAGTTTACGCCCGACTTATTACCTGCCGATGTAACCGGCACCGATATTTACCGCCAACAAACCAGTGAATTTGTGTTTGAGAAAGGCCCTTTATTTCATAACCTTATTTTAGCCGATGAAATAAACCGTGCCCCAGCAAAAGTACAATCAGCACTACTAGAAGCCATGGCAGAGCGCCAAGTAACGGTAGGCAAAAACACCTACCCGCTAAGCGATTTGTTTATGGTAATGGCTACCCAAAACCCGCTGGAGCAAGAAGGGACTTATCCGCTGCCAGAGGCACAATTAGACCGCTTTTTATTACATCTAAGCATTGATTACCCAGGTGCAGAGCACGAGCTAGACATACTCCGGTTAACCCGTGGTGAAGCACTTAATGAACACCAAGCGGTAATGCAACAAATTACCCAAAGCGACTTATTTGCCGCTCGCCAAGCTATTTTAGGTTTGTATTTAGCCGAGCCGCTTGAGCAATATTTAGTACAGCTTATTATTGCCACTCGAGAAGGGGCTAAATTTGATGAGCAACTTGGCCGTTGGATTGAGTTTGGCGCAAGCCCGCGTGCCACCATTGCACTTGATAAATGTGCCCGTGCCCACGCTTGGTTACATGGCCGCGATTTTGTAGCACCTGATGACATTCAAGCCGTTGTACATAATGTACTGCGCCATCGTATTATTTTAAGCTACGAAGCACAGGCTGATGGCATTACTAAAGATCAGGTTATAAGCCGCATTGTTGAACTTGTAGCCGTACCCTAAGTTATGCAAACACAATTAGACTCAAAGGCGTGGCTAAAAGAAAGCCACAGCCACGGTGTAAATTTAGCGCTAAAAGAACTGCTGTATTACAAAGCTAAAGCACAGTTATTAGAGCTGGCACCAAAAGTTAAAATTAAAAACAGTTTAACTGGGCAATACCTTGCGCCCCATAAAGGCCGAGGCATGGAGTTTGCCGAAGTGCGTCATTACCAGCAAGGTGATGACATTCGCTCTATTGACTGGCGAGTAACAGCGCGTACCGGCGAAACCCATACAAAGCTTTTTCAAGAAGAAAAAGAGCGCCCAGTTTTTGTATTTACTGATTTTTCAAACTCTATGCTATTTGGCTCAAAGCTGCTGCTTAAGTCGGTACAGGCTGCGCACATTAGCGCGCTAGTTGCGTGGTCGGCGTGTCAACGCGGAGATAGAATTGGCGGTATTGTGTTTAATGAACACTCGCATTTAGAACTAAAGCCCAGCGCCCGCGAAAAAGCGGTATTAAAGCTGTGTCATAATCTATGCGACAGCCACCAGCAAGCACTTAACAATATAGATAAACAAGCAACCAACAACTTTAGCGATAATTTAAAACGACTTAACCACCTAGCTAAACCTGGCAGCTTAGTGTATTTAGTCTCTGACTTTAATGCCTTAGATGATGCAAGCTTTAAACAATTAGAAATACTAAGCCGCCACTGTGAGCTGATAGGCTGTCATATAAGTGATCCGTTTGAACATACGCTCCCCGCGTTTAAAAACGCTGTCACTGTTAATGCCAACGGCCAAGATTTTGCGCTACCGCTTATGGATAAAAGCTTTAGAGAACGCTTTGCAAAAAACGCCGAGCAAGCATTTAGCACACGTCTAAATCGCTTAACTAAATCGGGTCTTAACTTAATATCATTCAATGCAGCGAGCCCGCTTGAGCTGCAATTAGTGAGAAAATAACCATGCAAACCAATCCACTCGATGGCCTGCACGATATAATAGCGCCAAGCCAAGTTAGTTGGTGGCCACTCGCCCCTGCTTGGTGGGTTATTATTACCCTGTTGTTTATAGCAATCTGTGCAGCTGCTTTTTGGTTTTACAAAAATTATAAATTTAAAAAGCCTAAGCGCTACGCAATCGATTTAAGCCACAACGAGCAAAGCGCGCAAACACTTCATATTATTTTAAAGCGCTTAGTAATAGAGTATTACGATAAACGCCTAGCAACGCAATCAACTGCTAACTGGTGTAACACACTTAATACCTTAACCGGTTTAAGCTTTACCGAGCATGAGCTTTTAAGCCTGTATAATGCGCAGCAAACCAATGACGCGCTTAACGAAAAATTACGCCAAGGCATAAAGCAATTTAAACTAAAGGAGCCAGTACATGTTTGAATTTAGCTGGCCATGGTTGTTTTTATTACTACCGCTGCCCTTATTACTTTTATTATTAAAACCTGCTGCCAGTAACGCACATACCCGGTTACGTATTCCAAGCTTTGCCAAACATAACTTAGCCAGCCAAAGCCTTGAAAAAAGCGCACGTAAACTAACTATTTTTGAATGGCTACTTTGGCTATTACTGGTCACTGCTGCAGCCAACCCGACATGGTTAGACGACCCCATTTCATTACCTAATGAAGGGCGCGATATAATGCTTGCGGTCGATTTATCTGGCTCAATGACCGAACAAGACATGGCTTACAACGGCCAATATGTTGATCGCCTCACTATGGTAAAAGCGGTATTGAGTGACTTTATAGAACAGCGCCAAGGCGACAGGTTAGGCCTAATATTATTTGGTGACACCGCATTTTTACAAACGCCACTGACTCGCGATGTTAAAACCGTAAGTAAAATGCTCAGTGAGTCTCAAATAGGCTTAGTTGGACGTGCCACTGCTATTGGCGATGCGCTAGGTTTATCAGTAAAGCGTTTTGCCAACAAAGATAAAAGTAACCGTATTGTGGTGCTATTAACCGATGGTCAAAACACCGCTGGTAATTTAAAACCTGAAGATGCCCTACTCCTTGCCCGCGAAGAAGGCATAAAAGTATATACCATAGGTGTTGGCTCAGATAACCCCCGAGGATTTAGCCTATTTAATATGGGCGGTATGAGTGGGGGCAGCTTAGATGAAAGCTTGTTAAAAGACATTGCCGAACAAACCGGTGGGTTATATTTTAGAGCCAAAGATGTTGCTGGCCTTCAGCAAATTTACGCAGAGCTGGATAAGTTAGAGCCAATTAGCGCAGATGAGCAAACATTTCGCCCGCAAAGCTCATTGTTTTACTACCCACTACTTATTGCTATTTTACTCATTAGTTTAAAAGTAATGTTAAGCACCTTACGTGCATTAAAGGAGCCTAACTAATGGACTTTACATTTATTCGTCCCGCTGTTTTGTGGCTTTTAATACCTGCACTTGCGTTGTTTTTTATAGCCTTTATTAAGCATAAAAAACAAAGCGCAGATAACCTAATTGCCCCTCATTTGGCGCCGTTTATTATGAACGAGTCAAACACTAAAGCCAGCCAGCCACTTTGGCTGGTCGCTGTATTTTGCTGTTTAGCTATTATTTTTAGTGCAGGCCCTAGTTTTGAAGAAAAACAGGTCCCTGTATTTCAAAGTAAAAGTGCTCGTGTGATTGTAATGGATATGTCGTACTCAATGTACAGTACCGATATAGCACCAAATCGTTTAATGCAATCACGCTTTAAAGCACTCGATATGATTGAGCTATTTAAAGAAGGCGACACCGCTTTAGTTGCCTATGCCGGTAGTGCATTTACTATTTCGCCACTTACAAACGATGCCACTACGCTTACTAATTTAATTCCGAGTTTAAGCCCAGACATTATGCCCGACAAAGGCTCTAATGTTTTAGCTGGCCTTGATATGGCAAACGAGCTTTTAACGCAAGCAGGCTATATTGATGGCGATATAATATTAGTCACCGATGGCATAGACCAAGAAGAGCAAAGCGATATTACTAGCTTTACCAGTAATTCTTCTTATCGGCTAAATATTTATGGCGTAGGCACAGAGCAAGGCGCTCCTATTAAATTACCTGAAGGCGGTTTTTTAAAAGACAGCTACGGTCAAATAGTCATCCCCACCATTAACATAAGCCGCTTAAAAAGCCTAGCGACCCGCAGTGGTGGAAAGTTTGCCCTTTACCAACCAAGCAGCAGTGACATAGCCACTTTTGCACCAAGTGCCAACAGTGAGTTATTAAAAGATGAAAAACAAAGCCATGCCCTGTGGCGCATAGACGCAGGTATATATGGGTTACTTATTTTACTGCCCTTAGGCCTTTATTTATTTAGAAGTGCAGCATTTATAGGTGCCTTTTTAGTACTCAGCGTTTTGCCAACCCAACAGGCAAGTGCATTAGAGCTCCCCTCTTTTTTAAAAAACACTGATCAGCAAGCGCTTGATGCTTATAAAAATAAAGATTTTGAACGGGCCGTCAATGCCGACTCAAGCAGCTTAAAAGGGTCTGCATTGTACCAACAAGGTAATTTTGATGCCGCACTAGAAGCCTTTAGTAAAGATAAATCAGCCACTGGTTTTTATAACTATGCCAACGCGCTTGCCAAATCAGGACAGCTAGAACAAGCCATAGATGCTTACAAACAAGCACAAACGCTACAACCTAACTTTAGCGAAGCCGCTGATAACCAAGCTTTGGTTGAGCAGTTGCTCGAGCAACAACAGCAGCAACAGCAAGAGGGTGATTCGCAAGATAACCAGCAACAATCTGATCAAAGTGAGCAACAAAACAATCAGCAATCAGATCAAAACCAACAAGGTGAAAATAGCGATTCTCAATCAGAGCAAAATCAAGGCGAGCAATCACAAGAGCAGCAAGGTGAGCCAGGTGATGAGTCTGACACTGAGCAAGACCAACAAAGTGCTGAGTCGGGTTCACAATCAGATAAACAAAATGAGCCAGAACTACAAACTCAGCCACAAGCTAATCAAGAGCAAAAACAGCCTGAGCAAACAAACGAAGAACAGGCTGAAAATACTCAGCCGCAAACAGCGCAGCAGCAAACGTTAACCGATGAGCAAAAGCAAAATGCTCAACAACAAGCCGCGCAAGCACAAACCCGTGAGCTCACCAACGAAGAGAAAGAAAAAGCCCAGCAGCTTAACCAGTTATTAAGAAAAGTACCGGACGATCCGGCAATTTTATTACGGAATAAAATGCAATTAGAAGCCCAAAAAAGACAATATCAACGTCGCCCTACAGGAGTAGAAAAATCATGGTAATGCGATTATTTTGCTGTTTATTGCTATTAAGTGCGATGCCATCATGGGCCGCCACCAAATTAGAGGCAAGTGTAGATAAAAACCCAGTCCTTGCTGGCGAATTTTTTATGCTTAACATTTCAGTTGACGACACAATAAAAAGCGAGCAACCCGACACCTCGGTGTTACTTAAAGACTTTGTAGTTGGGCCAACAAGTTTAAGCACGCGTACCAACATTATAAATGGCAGCATTAATAAGCAAACAACCTGGTCTGTTAAGTTAATGACCCGTAATGAAGGTGAATACACCATTCCGGCATTTAACGTGGCCGGTTTAAGCTCTCAGCCAATAAAATTAAAAGTGGCAAAACGCGCTGCCGATGCTGATAAAAATAACGATATTTTTTTAAAAACATCGCTCTCAAGTGACTCGTTGTTTGTTCAAGAAGCTGGCGTATATACGATTAAACTCTACCTAGCAAAAGAGCTGCTTGATGGCAGCCTAAGTACGCCCAGTATGCAAGATGCACAGCTTACTCAATTAGGTAAACAAACCGAAAGCTATGAGCTTGTAGATGGTAAACGTTATTTAGTGATCACCCGAGAATACTTACTACAACCGCAAAAAAGTGGTGTATACACCATTGTTGGCCCTACGTTTCAAGGCCGTGTACAGCAAAATTACCGCCAATTAGAGGTGTCGGCTTTAGGGGATGATCAGCAACTTGAGATAAAACCTATCCCGGCAAACTATAAAGGCGCATGGCTACCCAGTGAGTTAGTTAATATTGATGAGCAGTGGCAGCCTGATGAAAATACAGTAGAAGTTGGCACGCCTATTACACGCACTATTACCTTAACCGCATTAGGGGTTACTAAAGAGCAACTGCCCGAAATTGATATGAAAAGCATTGCGGGAATTCGCAGTTACCCCGATGATGTAGAAACAAACAATGCCGTAAGAAACGGACGGGTTGTATCTCAGCAAACAGCGTCATTTGCGTTATTACCACAAAAAGCAGGCACTTATACCCTCCCAGAAATAACACTGCCTTGGTATAACACCAAAATGAACCGCATTAGCTACGCTACATTGCCTGAGCGCACTATAACGGTAACACCAAGCGCCAATGCTATACACCCAGGTGCTATTGCAAACGACAACCTTAATACAGGTGAGCCAACTTTGCCTGCTAATAAAGTAAGTAATACACAGCAGCCCAATACAGCAATAGCCGCGCCGCAAAGTGTTATTCCGCTTTGGTTAATTATTGTTGCCGTGCTTGGGTATATTTTTTGGATAATCACTGCAATTTTTTATTGGTTAAGCCGTTCTACTAATAATGAGCTAAAAAATAACAGTGTATCTGTAAATAAAGCCCAGCCACTTTCATTAAACGCGCTTAAAAATACAGCTAAATCAAATAATCTCAATGCATTTTATAGCGAACTAAATGCGGTAGCGATTAAGCTAACGGGCAAAAAAGTGACTGCGATAGATACGTTAATACACAACATCAATAATGATGAACTGGCGACTCAGGTTAACCGTTTACAGTCAGCTCTTTATGCAAATAGCAGTGCGGATGTCGATCTTAATGCTATTATTAACATAATTGAGCAGCACCAAGTTCAACGTACAAAGTCGCAACAAGCTGTATTAAAAGACCTTTATTAACTAGTTTGATAAATTTAGGTCTTTTCATGCATTAAATAATAAATTTTAATTAAAAAAGTACTTATGCTTGGAAAGAAAAAATCAAATAATCAGGTCTTAGTTGATATGGCAGAGAAACAAAAGCGCTATGAAGCCTTGGTCCATGTATATAATAAGGAGCTTTATCGCTTTGCTTATTGGTTATGCCGTGACCCACATATTGCAGATGACCTAGTACAAGAAACGTTTTTACGTGCTTGGCGCTCGCTTGACTCATTATTGGATCAAAAAGCCGCCAAGCCGTGGCTGCTGACTATTTTGCGCAGAGAAAATGCACGTCGCTTTGAGCGCAAGCAGTTTGACTACAGCGATGTAGAAAACGATACACTTGTCGATGAAACCAGCCATTCGTTAGATGATGAAATGGAGCAAACGGTTATCCAACGCCAAATTGCGCTGCTATCTGATGAATACAGAGAACCCTTACTTCTGCAAGTTGTTATGGGGTGCTCTGGTGAAGAAATAGCAGAGATTCTCGATTTAAATAAAAACACGGTTATGACTCGTTTGTACCGTGCCAGAAACCAACTTAAAGAGGCTTTAAGCCGTGATGATGAACAACTTAAAGGGGCATCAAAATAATGGATGAACTTGAGTTTCGTCGACGCACTATTGCGCAGCCAAACGATTTAGATAAGGAGCTTTTAGAGTTTGCTAAAGAGAGCTCTGAGCGACAAAACTTTATAAGCGATATGAAAGACTTTGATAAACAAATTCAAGATGCGTTAGATGTGCCTGTGCCTGACAATCTTGCTGAGCGTATTCTTTTAAACACCTCGTTAAAAGAAAAAGCAATGCAAGAAGAGCAAGCAACTGGGGATAACGTTGTAGATGCACGCTCACGTTTTAAGTTTGACCGTGTTCACTTAGCCCTAGCCGCGTCTTTTTTTGTAGCTATTGGCGCATTCTTTTTTAGCACAGAGCAACACATTGCCCATGAAGCAGGCGAACATGCTTTAACCCATGTTTACCATGAAATTACCGCCCTTGAAAAAACCAATGCTATTAGCCTACAAAGCGTTAACGATAAGCTTGCACTGCTAGGCGCTCATATAGAAGAGCTGCCAGGTAAAATTACTTATGCGATGTTTTGCGACTTTAAAGGCGAAAAAGGTCTGCACTTAATTTTTGAGTCGGACTTTGGCCCCATGACGGTCTTTATTGTTCCTTCTGAGAATAAGTCGTTTGGGTTTGGCGAAGATGATTTTCATGATGCGCGCTTTGCAGGTCATATTAATCGAGGCGACAAAGCCGATACTATTTTAGTGGCTAATACCGGCGCGCCAATTAACGTTTACAACGAACGGGTTACCAATGCTATTCGCTGGCTGTAACTAGCGCTTAACGACTAAAAACCGCTGAGTAACACTGAGCGGTTTTTTTGTGCCTATTCTGCGCTCATTTTTCATCCAAAACAATTGATTTTAAATGTAATTATTAATTTTTACTGAAAAGTTAATTATACTCACCGCTCAGTTTAACTTAGGGAATTACATGAAGAACATCATCGTTATATTTTCATTACTTGCACTACTGTGTACAGCAAGTTTTGATGCACACGCACGCAAAAAGTTTGGTAGTAGTAAACGCGGTACAACCCCAGCAACACAACAAACCACACAAAAGCAAAAAGCCGATACCACAGCACCTGCAGCCAAGACAAAAAGCAGTAAAAAAGGCATTATGGCCGGCGTATTAGGCGGATTGTTAGCCGGCGGTTTAATTGCCGCTATGCTAGGAGATAATTTTGAGGGCATGCAGCTATTAGAAATTATTTTATTAGCAGGCGTTGCCTTTATTTTGTTTAAACTTATTACGGGGTTTATGCGCGCTCGCCACTCCCCGCAATTAGCCGGTATTCACGCTACGGGGCACACTGCTTTTAAGCAAGCAGCCACAGAGCAACCTACCAGCAGTGGTTTTACCCAGCAAAGCGCACACACTGAGCAAGTACCTTTCAATTTACCCCCTAATTTTGACGTAAATGGCTTTTTACAAGGCGCACGTAGCCACTATCACACTATGCAAACTGCGTGGAATAATGCCGATTACGCCACGATGGCTGAGTATTTAAGCCCATCGTTAGCTCAAGAGTTTAAAACTGAGCGCGAAGCGATTGAACGGGTAGCGACTGAGGTGATGTTTATTGATGCCGAGCTTGTACGCGCTGAAACAACAGCAAATTCGTGGCAAGTAAGTGTGCAATTTAAAGGCAAATACCGCGACTTAGACGATAAAAAAGAAGAGCCTATTTTAGAGATTTGGCACCTTGAGCGTGCTACCACCTCAGATGCACCGTGGCTGATTGTAGGCGTAGAAGACTTAATCGATAGCGAATAGTGCTGTAATTATAGTTATACCAATTCGCTTAATTAAGTGATCTACTTTGAGAGTAGATAAACGTGTTGATAGCTCTGCAAAAAAATCGCTATTTAGGTGTTCTAAATGAGAGCTTTTTAACGCAGGTAGCGACACGTTTAGCCCCGCAAAATAATTAAGTATTATTGCGGATTGGTATTAGCTAATTGGTATAAATAACAGCTAAAAAAACCGCCCAGCCTAAAGTTTAGGCTGGGCGGTTTTTTATTACTGCTAAGTAAAAGCGTTATTTACAAACGTCAGCAACGGCGTTTGCGAAATACTCAATGTTAGTATCACTAATACCCGCTACATTTACGCGGCTAGAACCAACAATGTAAATACCGTATTCTTTTTGTAGGCGCGCAATTTGCTCTTTATTAATGCCTAAGAAAGAAAACATACCGTGTTGACGTTCAATAAACGAAAAGTCTTGCTCTATCTCTTTTGCTGCTAAGCTTTCTTTAATTAAGCTACGTAAACCATTAATACGATTACGCATTTCATCAAGCTCACTGTGCCACATTTGTGTAAGCTCTGTGCTGCTTAAAATAGTGTTTACAATGTCAGCACCGTGCGCTGGAGGCATTGAGTAAATACTGCGAACAACGCTTAATAGCACTGAATTTGAAATATCTGCGGTTGCAGTGTCTTTTGCAATAATTGAACACGCACCAATACGCTCACGGTATAAACCAAAGTTTTTAGAACATGATGAACAAATAATTAGCTCTTCTACTGCATCAGCTAAAATGCGCAGTCCACGTGCATCTTCTTCAAGTGATGAGCCAAAGCCTTGGTAAGCAATATCAATAAGTGGTGTAAAGCCAACTTCTTTTGCAAGCTGAGCAACTGTGTTCCACTGTGTCTCGTTTAAGTCCATACCACTTGGGTTATGACAACAAGCATGAAGTAGCACAATATCCCCTTTTGGTACTTGCTTAAGGGTGTTTATCATGTCGTCGAACAATAAATCTTTGTTTTCGTAATCGTAGTACGGGTATTCTTTAACGTTTAAGCCCGCAGCTTCAAACAAGCTAATGTGGTTTGCCCATGTTGGCGTAGTTACCCACACTGTTGCGTCTTTATTGCAACGCTTAACAAATTCAGCGGCAACGCGAAGTGCACCTGTACCACCTGGTGCTTGTGCAGTACGTACGCGGTTTGCTAAAAGTGCTTGATGCTCACCTAGTAATAGGTTTTCCATTTTTTGACAGTAGTCTAAGTTACCCGCTAAACCAATGTAAGATTTGCTTGTTTCGTTTTCTAAACGAAATGCTTCAGCTTTTTTTACCGCTTTTAATACCGGTGTGTTGCCTTGCTCATCTTTATAGACACCTACACCTAAATCAATCTTGTTAGGGTTTGTATCTTGTTTATAGGCTGCCATAAGGCCAAGAATAGGATCTGTTGGTAATGGTTTTAATTCTGAGAACATTAGCTATCTCTTATCATTAATTAGGGGTTGGCTGTTGTAGTAAGCTTAACATAAAAGCTTACCTTCTTGGCTAGTGATATTTACACTAGAAAGTGAGGAATTTTAATGCAGCACGCAACTAATACAGCCAGTGTACGGCTATCAAAAAAGTCGTTACTAAATGCCTCTGCATCTATAATACCGACGCATTCATGTTGCTCATTAAATAAGGGTAAACAGGTTTCAGCTTTCACTTTAGGGTCGCACGTATAGTACTCGCCACCTTGTGCTAAATAGTTTTCTACGTTGTTAATTACACGCCCGCGCTTAGACAATGCAACTTGTACATTATTGCTGCCTGCTGCAAATGCTTCAGTAAGAGGAAACAGTGGACGGCTTGGCGCACCTTGATACGCCAGCTTTAATAATTGCGGACCTTGCTCAGTGTCAACCGCTTGATAAATACCATACCAATCGACCTGTGTTTGCTGCTCTATGTAATTAACTATATTTTGTAGGTTTGCTAGTTTTTGCTCGTTTTGAGAAGTCGCGCTCACGTGATCAGTAAGTTTAAATGGCTCATCTTGTAAATAACCAAACAAACTACACGCACCGCCTTCACCGAGTTCAGGAATTTGATATTCCCAACGTACAGACGGCAGCGCGCTTGCAGCAATATACTGTTCTAGCTGCTCTAGCTCTTTGGCAATTAATTGTGGGTCTATATTTAATTGCGCAATATCAAGGTAAGAAGAAATCATTTGGCCATCCATACATCTAAAATTTTCTAGATAATAACATGGAAATTTTTTCTGAGCTATAGCAACTTGTAACACATTTCGACTTGGTTACCACTTGCGTTATACGTGACTTTTTCTGCCACTTCTTCGAGTAACGATAAGCCACGGCCAAACTCTGCGTTGAGTTCGGTACGTGTAGAGGAGTCACTTGAGAACCCCCTACCCGAGTCACAAATAATAAAGTACAAGCACAAGGTATCTGGGCAATAACGCATATCAATAATAATCATCGCCTCTTTCATTTTACTCAGTGCTTGCTCTCTTAATTCATAGTATTTAAAAAAGCCATCGTCTTGTTTTTTTATGTCTGAATCAAGGCCTAACACACCATGATCAAGTGCATTGTTATACGCCTCAGAAAGCAATAAAAATATATTTGAGCGATGCGACCTAAGCCCCTCAACACTGCTTAATACATTAACAACATCATACACAGGGTCTGTGCATTTAATTTGCTGCGCGTTCAAGCTAAGTGAAAAGTTAAATGCCAAATTAGAATACGCCTCTTTGGCCTCAGGCTCTGGGGTTAGCGGCAAACAATTAAGCAGCACTAAGCTTAAGTCGTCTAATTGCTCACTGCCATTGGCAAAGGTATTTACATTATCTATAACACGCTGACTGCTGATCATCGGCTTGCTTTTAAGTGCTGCTAAAAAGCGCTGCTCACCATAAAAAATATCGGCGTCGTTGTTAGTTTCTATTATGCCATCGGTTGAAAGCACCAAGCGGGTGTTTTTATCAACTTCTAAATTAATTAGCTCATATTCAAATTCATCGCTGTCTAAAATCCCCAGTGCCATGTGTTGCGACTCAAGCGTTTGCTTTACTTCACCATCAGTATTTATTAAGTACGCATCTGGTAAGCCACCAAGCCAGGCTGAAATACTTTTGCCCGAGGCACTGAGCTCAATAATAGTCGCCGCGCAAAACATGTGCTCTGGCAGTAAGTTATGCAGTAATATATTGATCTCAGAGGCGATATCGTTAACAGCCATGCCTTTTTGCACCATAGTGTAAAACACCCGTGAGGCAGGTAATGCTCCAATCGCGGCCGCTAACCCATGCCCGGTAAAATCACCCAACATGCAATATAGATTGCCTATTGGGCTTTGCGCGACTAAAAACATGTCACCGTTAAACATAGAAGCAGGAGAAAGGCTAAAGTCTAAATGGTCTTTAAACTTATCTTGGTTTTCGAGCGAGTTATTAAAAATGTGCTCAATTATTTCGTGCTCGCGCTCTATTTGATTGCGATGATACTCAAGTAAGGAGTTTTGTTGATGGGCTTTTTTACTTAATTCGCGCGTACGACTGTGCGCTTTAATTTTTGCGTTTAAAATTACTTTTTCAAACGGCTTTTGAATAAAGTCATCCCCGCCTACTTCTAAACAACGCTCAAAGCTGCTTTGATCTTCAAGCGAAGTAATAAAAATAATGGGAAGATAAACGTCGTTGTATCGCTGCTTTATCAGCTTTGCAGCTTCAAAGCCATCCATTACCGGCATAAGTACATCGAGTAGAACAATATCAATCGCTTCTTTTTCTAACACCTCAAGTGCTTCTAGGCCGTTAAACGCAATTGATATTTTATAGTTTTCTTCGAGCAGCATTTTTTCGAGCAGGATGCGATTAAGCGCCTGATCGTCAACAATAAGTACGTGGGTCATTAGTTAATATCAAACTTCTTATCAAAACGTGATATTTGCAGTATTTTTTTAAGCTGAGGCTGACAATTACTGATCTCTATTGTTTGTACCTGGCTTTCAATGGTTTTTTTCATGTTAAGCAACATACCAAGAGCAGAGCTATCCATGTAGTCGGTCTCTCTTAAATCGATAATCACTTTATTTGTTTTAGGCTCAATTTGGGCATAGGCTTGGCGAAATGATTGCACTAAATTAAAGTCAAATTTGCCTTTAATTTGTATCGTTAAAGTACTTTCATCAACCGATAAACTCTTTGTTAAACTCATTATAAACTCCAATAATATTTCCTTTGACCTAAATATAACCTGTTAAAAGTATTTAGCAAAAATAAAAACACTCGCCAGCAAATTTGTTATTATTTCATACATCAATAAAAACGTTTATTTAGGTAAATTATGAGTGATAACCGCTTAGTATATTCAACCGATATGGGCCGAATTAGCCAGCCAAAGGTTGAGCAAGAACCCACTGCAAAACTATTTAAAGATGGCTTTATCCGCATAGAGCGCCAAACTAAGGGCCGAAAAGGTAAAGGGGTGATGTTGGTTGTGGGTATAGATCCAAAAGCGCACGATCTAAAAAAGCTAGCTAAAACCATAAAAAGTAAAATGGGCCAAGGTGGCGCGGTAAAAGAAGGCATTATTGAAGTTCAAGGCGATGATCGCGAAAAATTAAAAGGGATTTTAGAAACCCTTAAATTTAAAGTAAAAATTGCGGGTGGCTAAACCCGCAATCTTTTATTTGCTACTAGCAATGTTAGGCGTATCGTTTAGTTTTTTGTATAACGCTGGCAGTTCGCTCTCAGCAATCGGTTTGCTGTAATAAAACCCTTGCACAATATAACAATTATTATTTTGCAAAAACTCTACTTGTTCAATCGTTTCAACCCCTTCTGCAACTACGTCTAATTTAAGCTTTTGCGCCATGGCTATAATAGCGGCGGTAATTTCCATGTCATTAGAATCTGCAGGGATATCTTTTACAAACGAGCGGTCAATTTTTAATATGTCGACCGGGAATCGTTTTAAGTAACTTAGCGACGAATAACCAGTACCAAAATCATCAATCGATATTGAAATACCCAGTGCTTTTAGTTCGTGTAACTGCGTAATGGCAGCTTCAACATTGCCCATTAGCATACTTTCGGTAAGCTCCAAGTGTAACCGCTTAGCACTTACCCCTGTTTGTTTTATAATACTGCTGAGCATGGGCACTAAATTAGCGTCTTTAAACTGACGTGCCGATAAATTAATAGATACGTTGTTATCTCGTCCAGCTTGCGCTAAACGCACGGCAAACTCGCACGATTGCTGTAATACCCACTCACCGAGTTCCACAATGAGCCCTGTTGCCTCAGCAATAGGAATAAACTTGGTCGGCGATATAAGCCCTTCTACTGGGTGGAACCAGCGTAGTAGCGCTTCATAGCCTACAACGTGCTGAGTTAAAGAGTTTATTTGCGGCTGATAATAAACCTCAAACTGTTTTTCTTTAATCGCATGGCGTAATTCGTTTTCAATGAACAGCCTTTCATTGGCAGCCGCGTTAAGCTCTTGGCTATAAAAGTGGTAAGTATTACGCCCTTTGGCTTTTGCCTCATACATTGCTAAATCAGCATGTTTTAAAAGCTGATCTTCTTCTAGGCTATCGTAAGGGGCCATTGTAATACCAATACTAGCGCTGACTATTACTTCGTTATTGCCAAGCTTTATAGGCACATTAAGTGTTTTTTGAATAGTATTTGCGACATCACTGGCATGCTCTTGGCTTTCAATACCACTGAGTAATACAGCAAATTCGTCGCCCCCTAGGCGGGCAATTGTATCTTCGGCGCGTAAGCGTGCTTTAAGGCGGTTAGCAACTTCAATTAGTAACTGATCGCCTGCATCGTGGCCTAACGTATCGTTAATGCGCTTAAATTCATCTAAATCAAAGTAAAAAAGTGCAAACGCATAATGGCCGCGCTCAGCCAAAGCCATTGATTTACGCAGCTGCATTCTAAAAAATGTTCGGTTTGCTAAGCCCGTTAACGTGTCAAAGTACGCAAGCTGCTCCATTTTGCGCTGGCTTTCTTTAACAAACGAAATATCTTGTGCGGAGGCTACATAACTGGTGATCTCACCGCCATCTTCGCGAATAGGAGAAACACTTAACGATACCCAAATAGGCTGTTTATCATTGCCCTGAATCAAGGTATCACCACGCCAGTAGTTTCTACTGCGAAGGTCGATATTGATATCTTCAACCAAAATGGCCATCTCAGATGCGATAATATTCAACAGCGGCGCGCGGTTAAAGTGGCTCTCTGGGTAGCCTGTCATCTCAAGCATTTTGGGGTTAACGTATTCTATAACAAAGTTTTCATCGGTGATCACCACACCGGTTCCTGAGAAGGCAACGGCTTTAGAGAGCCTATTAGCGGCTTTCTCGGCAATTTCTTTTTCTGTAATTCGCTGGTTTAACCCATCTATAAGCTTACGAATTTCTACGGTCATATCTCTAAATGAGCCGTTTAGCGTGCCTATTTCGTCTTTGTTCTCTGGCGGGAATTCGGTTAGTAATTGCCCTTTACCAAAGCCAGTAACTGCATGTACTAATGTGTGAATTCTGCGAAGCACTAGCTGATACAGCGCTTGGTGTAACAATAAGGCAACCAAGACCGCATAAAGCACAAACAAGCCAAAAAACTTCAGTTTTAAATCTTGCAGAGCAGAGAGCGTTGATGAGCGTTTTTTATAAACCCCAATATACCAGTCTAATTTATCAATTTTACGAATATTAATAATGTGTGCTTCATCGTTTTGTACAAACGAATTAGCATACTCTGGTAATTTCATGGTAATTGCTTCATTTATAATGGCTTGCAATTGCGGATTAACAAATTCGTTTGTTGTTATTGTTTTATCTTTGCTGCCATAACTTGCTTGTAGCGCTGGGTTAAGACTCGGGTGCGCAAGCAGTTGGCCTTTTTTATCAAATACCAGTAAATGTTTTTCTTTATCGCCCACAGGTAAAAATGAAATCAACGTGTTTAAATCTATATCGCTGCCGGTCACCCCTAAAAATTCATTATCAACATACAAGGGGACAAGCAAACTAATAACCCATTTATGCCATACTTTATCGTAATAAACCTTAGACCACACAGGTTCTCTGCTGGGGTTTAAATCACTTTGTACATACTTAAATGTTGCACCATTAGAGCCTCTGAGTTCAGCCGGTGCGTTTAACGCCCAATTGGGAGGCGAGACACGGATGAAATCGTCTTTGGTGATCATATAAAAATTAAAAAAGTCGTGAATTAAGGTTGGTGAAATGACTTTCCATAACGACTCTGAGTTATTAAATAAACGCTTATAAAAAGGAGAATAATGCTGCTGAGGAAGAAATGCGGCTGAAAGGCCGTCGCTCGATGCACTGCGTATAGTGCCGTCGCTATTAAATTGTAACTGGGTTTTGTTAGATAAATTGATTGCTGAACTATCACTAAATAGCTGCTCCGACACAACATTATTAGCCTGTTTGGCAACGGCTGATTTTGTTTTGATTAGTGCGTCAAATTGCCTGATAAGTAATTCGGTGGAGCTTTTAAGTACTTCATGCTCTTCGAAAACTAATTGTTTTTCTTCAGATTTAAGCATCAGCGCGGCAGCACACACACCGGCAATTAAACAAATTGCAGATATAAGCAACGACAGCTTTACACTTAAAGAATTTAGTCCAAAACGCGATGGAGGGCGTCTATACACCACAGGCCAACCTTACTATTTTAGTTGTTGTTATTTTTAGCTAATACCTGAAATATACCAGATCCCTATTCATATTTATAAACTATTTGTAAATTTTATCTAAATGTTAGCTAGGAGCTGATAATTATTCATTATGTCTATTTAAACTGGCTTGCTTGTTGACTTTGCTAGTAACACCTCATACATTAACAGCATGAAAATTATCTTATCTTGCACTTTTTTTTCTTTTTTTAGCTTCTTTATATAAAAGAGGCTGAACTGTTTGTGAGATAAAATCAATCGAATAGCAAAGCCTCCCACTTGGGAGGCTTTTTTGTTTTAGTTGCACTAAGCAACTTATTTTTGGAATGAGGAAACCAAAATGACCAACGATGTTTTAAACGCGCTCAGACACGATATTAACGAAATAGACTCTGATCTATTGGTGTTATTAGCTAAGCGCCGCCGTATTAGCCACGGTGTTGTTGAGTATAAAATTGCGAATAACAAACCGATTCGTGATGAAGCGCGCGAACTAGCCTTACTCGAAAAGCTGATTGGTTATGGCAAGTCGCTTGGTCTAGATGCGTATTATGTAAATAACGTTTTTCAAACCATTTTGGAAGACTCTGTGCTGCATCAGCAAGCCATGCTGCAAAAAAACTTAAACCCCGATGCATTAAGCGAAACACATCGCGTTACTTACTTAGGCGGGCAAGGCACGTACAGTCAACTAGCATGTCATAAATACTTTAGCCGCCGCCCTGGCAAGTTAGTCGAAATTGGCTGTACCTCGTTTGATGAAATTACGGGCAAAGTAGAAAATGGCCAAGCAGATTTTGGTTTGCTGCCTATAGAAAACACGAGCTCGGGCAGTATTAACGAAGTATTTGATTTATTACAACATGCTCAAGTATCAATTGTAGGTGAAGTTACACACAGTGTAGAGCACTGCTTACTTGCTACCCCAGATACTGAATTAAGCCAATTAACCAAAATTTATGCTCATCCTCAGCCATTTGCTCAATGTAGTCGCTTTTTACAAGGCCTCGGTGATTTACAACATGAAACCTGTGATTCAACCTCAAGTGCTCTACAGTCAGCTTTAAATACGCCAAATAGTGCGGCTATTGGCTCAGCGCAGGCAGGTAAAAACGTTGGCCTTGAAGTGATTAAATCAAACCTTGCGAATCAAAGTGAAAACCACAGCCGCTTTATCGTTGTGGCGCGCAAACCTCTGCAAGTATCTAAACAAATACCGACTAAAACCAGCCTTATAATGGCTACTAAACAACAAGCAGGTTCATTGGCTGATGCGTTAATGGTGTTTAAGCAACATCAAATAAACTTAGTTAAACTAGAGTCTCGTCCTGTACCGGGTAACCCGTGGGAAGAAGTGTTTTATGTAGACTTAGAGGCAAACCTTGCCGATAGCCAAGTACAACATGCCTTAGAGGAGCTAAAAGAGCATACTCAATATGTGCGCGTTTTAGGCTGTTATCAAAGTGAGTCTTTACAAGCTGTGAGTGTAAATACCTAACCTAACACGCAAATACTAAAAAGGGCCTAAGTAGGCCCTTTTTTAATCGCTCATTTAAAATGCTTTCAACGTATAGCTTAAGTAACTACACATTTTTAACCCTTTTAATCTAATACCTTGGCGTCATTTGCTTTATTTAGCAGGCTACGGCTTTGCGTTAAAAAGTGCGCGGTAGAGTCTGAAAAATACGCTTTAGCATCAGCAAATGCATCGATGAGTGCGCCTTTATCTCCCGCTTTTAGCTTTTCAAGAGTTTGTGCAAAGGTCTCTTGATACTGCGCTAATAAACTCTCAACATTATCAAACTGGGCCAACATTATATCTGAGTATAGCTCAGGAGATTGCGCAAATAAGCGCCCTACCATCATCAACTCTAACTGATAAATAGGAGACGAGCAGCTTCTTAGTTCCTCAAGCGTATGGCTTTGCTTTGCTAAAAACTGCCCATAAACAAAGGTCGTTAAGTGGCGCATTACTTGTATTATTTGCATAGCTTCATCATGCTTTTTAGCATCTAGCTCAACAAGTTGGCAACCCCATACTTGCAACTGCTGCAGTAAGCCTTTTGCAGCATCATGCGCTCGGCCTTCACACACAACAACAGTTTGTTTAACCCAGTGAGAAATATCAGGGCCAAACATAGGGTGCAGGCCAACAACGGGCCCAGAGTGCGCCGCCTTTAATGCCTTAATGGGTGATTGCTTAACTGAGGTAATGTCAACAAGCAAACAGTCATCATCAAGTTTAGGTAGCTTAGCAACAACGGCCACAAGTGCATTGATAGGCACGCTGATCATCACTAATTTTGCGCCAGCTAAAATGGCTTTAGCATCGTTTTGCTGATCTTTATCTAAAATCTTAACTTCATAACCTGAACGAATAAACTGCTGAGCAAATAACTGGCCCATTGCCCCTTGCCCACCTACAATTACAATAGGTGATAAATCAGGAGCTGCACAGGCAAGTTTAGCTTGTTGGTTTTGATAGGCTTCGCGCATCATGCGCCTTAATATGTCTTCAACAAGTTCAGGGCTGACTCCTTGTTTAATCGCTTCATCACGACGAGCAGCGAGCAAAGCAGCTTCTCTTTCAGGGGCATGCAGGGGGGCGCCATTTTGCTGCTTAATAGCACCAATTTTTTGGGTTATTGCATTTCGCTTTGCAAGTAAAGCAACTAATTGCGCATCGCACTCATCTATGCCATCTCGTAATTGTGATAAATCACTTAATTCAGCCACGTTTCTCATTCCACCTATAAACAACTCATTTCGTAAATATATATTTACATTTAAGTAAACTAATCAATACGTTAAATACTAACAGGATCAAGTATGGGTTAAAAGGCTAATGTAGCAACGCGAGTGAAGATTACGTAATACTGAGGGATGCTTTTGTGAAGAGGTAGTATGTTATTTAATGCTTAAAAACCAAAACGGGTTGCAACCGTGAGGCTGCAACCCGTTTTCTTTGCGTTGATAAACAGCGCGTATTAGTTAAGTTTTTCTCTAATACGTGCAGATTTACCAGAACGCTCACGTAGGTAGTAAAGCTTAGCACGACGAACCGCACCGCGACGCTTAACTGTTACGCTATCAATAAGAGGGCTGTGCGTTTGGAATACACGCTCAACACCTTCACCGCTCGAAATTTTACGAACTGTGAATGCTGAGTGAAGACCACGATTACGCTTAGCGATTACAACACCTTCAAAGGCCTGTAGACGCTCTTTGTTACCTTCTTTTACACGTACCTGTACAACTACTGTATCACCAGCGCCGAATGCTGGTACGTCTGTTTTAAGCTGCTCTTCTTCAAGCGCTTTAATAATATTTTGGTTTACTTTTGCCATTATGTTTCTCACTTTCCTAGGTGTAACTGTCTTCTAGCCACAAGCTTTTTGGTACTCTTGCTGAAATTGTGCGAGTAATACCGCTTGCTCCTCAGTCAGAGCTAGGTTATGCAACAAGTCAGGACGTCGTAGCCAAGTTCTGCCTAATGACTGCTTAAGCCGCCATTTTGCAATCTCTTGGTGGTTTCCACTGAGTAGTACAGCAGGCACCTGTTTGTCGTCCAATGTTTCTGGCCGTGTATAGTGAGGACAATCTAGCAAGCCATCCGAAAATGAGTCTTGCTCTGCTGACTGGTTATGACCTAACACGCCTGGCACTAATCTCGCTACTGCATCAATTAATGTCATGGCAGGTAATTCACCACCACTCAAAATAAAATCACCAATTGACCATTCTTCGTCAACGTATGACTCTATTATTCTCTCGTCTATACCTTCATAGCGACCGGCAATCAAAATCAGCTTTTCAGAGTTTGCGAGTTCGCTAGCCCCTTGCTGATCTAATTTGCGCCCTTGCGGGGACATATAAATTACTTTTGCGCCATCACCTGCCGCTTTTTTAGCGTCAAGAATGGCTTGTTTTAATGGTTCAACCATCATTAACATACCTGGGCCGCCCCCGTAAGGACGGTCATCTACGGTTCTGTGCTTATCTAAAGCATAGTCACGTGGATTCCAGCAGTTAAAGTCAATTAAGCCATTTTTCACTGCGCGACCAGTGACACCTTGGTGTGTAATAGCATCAAACATGTCTGGGAAAAGGCTTATCACCCCTACCCATAATGAACTAGTTTGAGTCATTAAAACCCAGGATCCCAGTCTACGGTAATTTCTCTCGCTTCGTATTTAACTTCTTTAATTACTGAATCAGTTAAAAAAGGAATCAAACGCTCAGCTTGACCAAATGCATCTTTACTGTTTGCCTTAACAACCAGTACGTCATTCGATCCTGTCTCCATCAGGTCATCAACAGTGCCTAAATTGTAACCTTTATCAGTTACAACCGACATGCCAATGAGATCTCGCCAATAAAACTCGCCTTGCGGGAGTTCTGGTAATTGCGCTGAATCAACAGATATTTCTGCATGGGTATAAGCCATTGCTTCGTCTCTGTCGTTTACTTGCGCAATTTTAGCGATAAAGCCTTTGTTGTGGCGACGCCAGTCGACCACTTCTAAGGTCTGCCATTTACCTTGTTGCCCTATCAACCACGGGCTGAAATCGAAGATCCCTTGGGGATCATCAGTAAATGAATGTACCTTAAGCCAGCCCTTTATACCATATGGGGCACCGAGCTTTCCTACGACAATAATTGATGAGGTGTTCTCTTGACTCATGGTTACACTTACGCCTATTAAGCCGCTTTACGAGCGTCTTTAACTAACTTAGCTACACGATCAGAAAGACCTGCGCCCTGACCTACCCAGTGATCAACACGAGGTAAATCTAAACGAAGTTTTTCTTCTTGACCTGAAGCAATTGGGTTAAAGAAACCAATTTTCTCGATGAAGCGACCGTCACGCGAGAAACGGCTATCCGCAACCACAATTTGATAGAAAGGGCGTTTTTTAGCGCCACCACGTTGCAAACGAATAGTTACCATACCGTCCTCTAAATAGATTGACTGTTTTCATTAATAAGATTTACTCCCCAGTATGGGGAGCTGGGGAATTGTACGAGTTTTTAGCAACAATGCAAGTAAGAAGTGAAGCAAAAAGCCACTTTAGTAGGTTAAACTGTGATCTGAGCCACAATTAATAGATTATCATGCACCACGCGCATAATTTATTCAACAAAAAAGGGCCAATTAGCCCTTTTGTTATACATTATATAGCGGCTATTTAAGCGCTACATTAAAATTTAGGGCCACCGCCACCCATCATTCCAGGTGGTAACATGCCTTTCATGCCGCGCATCATTTTTTGCATGCCGCCTTTACCTTTCATTTTTTTCATCATTTTTTGCATTTGCGTAAACTGTTTTAGCAGTTTATTTATCTCTTGTACCTGTGTACCAGAGCCTGCGGCTATACGTTTTTTACGAGAGCCTTTAATAATCTCAGGACGCGCACGCTCTTGTTTGGTCATAGAGCTGATGATTGCTTCCATTTGAATGAAGGTTTTGTCACCCATTTGGCCTTTTACAGCATCGGGTAAGTTTTGCATACCAGGCAGCTTATCTAGCATCGACATCATGCCACCCATATTTTTCATTTGCTTTAATTGCTCTGCAAAATCATCAAGGGTAAAGCCGTTGCCTTTAAATACTTTTTCAGCGACCTTAGCTGCTTTTTCCTTATCGACTTTCATTTCGACTTCTTCGATTAATGAAAGTACATCCCCCATGCCTAATATACGCGATGCGATACGATCGGGATGGAACGGCTCTAGTGCATCTGTACGCTCACCCACACCCATAAATTTAATTGGCTTGCCGGTAATATGACGAATAGATAAAGCAGCACCACCGCGTGCATCACCATCTGTTTTAGTTAAAATAACACCGGTTAGAGGTAGCGCTTCATCAAATGCTTTAGCGGTATTCGCCGCATCTTGACCCGTCATTGCATCAACCACAAATAATGTTTCGATTGGGTTGATTGCTTTATGAAGGTCTTTAATTTCGCCCATCATTTCGTTATCCACGTGCAAACGGCCGGCGGTATCGACTAAAACTACGTCTATAAATTTCTTTTTAGCATGAGAAATAGCAGCGGTGGCGATATCTACTGGCTTTTGCGAAATATCACTTGGGAAAAAATCCACGTCAACTTCGCTGGCA
This sequence comes from Pseudoalteromonas sp. P1-11, assembly GCF_001399995.1. NCBI lineage: Bacteria > Pseudomonadati > Pseudomonadota > Gammaproteobacteria > Alteromonadales > Pseudoalteromonadaceae > Pseudoalteromonas > Pseudoalteromonas sp. P1-11. The sequence continues at coordinate 269,308 of NZ_LJSP01000002.1, read as the reverse complement.
AGTGTTTCAAGCTGTTTAATAGCAGCCGGACGGTATACATCGGCACTAACAACTAGCACTGACTTTTTCTTACGCTCTTTTAAAAACTTAGCAAGCTTACCAACACTGGTTGTTTTACCCGCACCTTGTAAACCAGCCATCATAACAACGGCTGGCGGCTGTGCATTTAGGCTAAGCTCTTCGTTGGCTTCACCCATCGCTTTTTCAAGCTCTTCGCGCACTATTTTTATAAATACTTGGCCAGGGCTTAAGCTTTTAGTTACTTCAACACCTACGGCACGTTCTTTAACTTGCTTTACAAACTCGCGAACAACAGGCAGCGCAACGTCAGCTTCTAAAAACGCCATACGTACTTCACGTAGCGTGTCTTTAATGTTGTCTTCTGTTAAACGGCCGCGGCCACTAATATTTTTTAAGGTTTTACCTAATCGTTCTTGGAGGTTCTCAAACATGTAACGGTTCCGATAAGACGTTTATATTGACCCAATAAGCTCACGCTTATTTGCATTTTACTTATTAGATGGGAGCAATAGTATTAAATTTCAATTAAAAACAGTATACCGTAAATGATGGCGCACAATACAGTATTGAAGCACAGCTTATTGAGTTTCTTTTTTTAGGTCTATGCAATTGCTTTGCTATAAAATACAATGTGCTTATAACAACAAGAATTATTTGACTCTAATTATAAGTGGCCCAAGCACAATGCTGATTATTAGTTTAACTATTATTGCCAGTTTATTTTATGTGTTAGCAACGTCTCACGTGTTAACACGCCTGTTTCATCAACAAGGTCCTAGCCAAAAGGTAACGGTTATTTTAAGTACCGTGGCTATACTAGCGCACATGCTGCTGTTGGTTAATTCGGTGTTTCGCTCCGACGGGCAAGATTTAAGTATTGTTAATGTTGCACTGCTGACCTGCTGGGTTATTGTGGTGTCGGTTACTGCGGTGTCGTTAAAGTTCCCTGCTACATTGCTGTTACCGGTCGTCTATGGCTTTGCAGCCCTACTCACCATTGCGAGTTTGTTTATACCGCACCATATTTTATTACAAAGCTTTAATATTGAAATAGGCCTTATCACACATATATCGCTATCACTGTTAGCATATTGCGTGTTAATTATTGCCACTTTATACGGCGTGCAGTTTTACTTTATTGATAAACGCTTAAAACGTAAAGATTTAGCAATTGTGCATAGCCATTTACCACCATTAATGGTGGTAGAACGTCAGCTCTATCAACTATTAAACTTAGGTACGGTGTTACTTACCTTTGCCTTATTAACAGGGTTTGTGTTTTTAGATGGGATGTTTGCAAAAGAATTTATCCATAAAACCATTTTATCGCTTGTCGCATGGGTTATTTTTGTCACTGTTGCGCTTGGGCACATGAAAAAAGGCTGGCGTGGTAAACCTGTGGTTATTACCATCATGGTCGCTGCATTTATCCTCACACTTGCTTATTTTGGCAGCCGTTTTATACAAGAAGTGGTGTTAAATAAGTTTTAACTTGACTCTGTCAGCTCACTCTAGCTTAATACGCATTGGTTTATAAAAAAAGGATCCATCGTTGGACGACATATCGACAAGTACCTTGTTTATCATTTTAGGTTTATTGGTGCTTTTTTCTGCTTATTTCTCGGGTTCAGAAACCGGGATCATGTCAATTAATCGTATACGCTTGCGCCACCTTGCAAAAGAGGAACATCGCGCAGCTAAACGAGTCAGTAAATTACTTAGCCGTCCTGATAGACTCATTGGCCTAATATTAATTGGTAACAACCTTGTAAATATCGCTGCCGCCCAGGTAGCCACTATCATTGGTATTCGTTTATACGGTGATTTAGGTATTGGTATTGCAACCGGTGTGTTAACGCTAGTGGTACTAATATTTGCAGAAGTAACCCCAAAAACGCTTGCTGCGTTGTACCCTGAAAAAGTAGCCTTTCCAAGCTCTATTATTCTCAAAGGGTTACTCAAAATACTATTCCCATTCGTGGTTGTTGTTAACTGGATGACCAACGGTATTTTACGTCTATTTGGTATCAGCTCAGCACAAATAGATGAGCACAGCATGAGTAAAGAAGAGCTTAAAACAGTGGTAAATGAGTCAGGCGCATTACTGCCAGCTCGTCACCAAAGCATGCTGACCTCTATTTTAGACTTAGAGCAAGTGACCGTTGAAGATATTATGATCCCTCGTAACGAAATAGTGGCGATTGATATTAACGACGATTGGAAGCTCATTAGCCGCCAATTAACTCATGCTCAGCACACCCGTGTATTACTTTATCGCGACAATATTGATGACGCGGTAGGTTTTATCCATTCGCGTGACGCTCTTCGTCTTTTAACCAAAGAGCAATTTGATAAACCGTCATTATTGCGTGCTGTACGTGAGATTTACTTTATTCCTGAGGGGACATCCCTAAATACCCAGCTATTAAAGTTCCAACAATCAAAAGAACGTATTGGTATAGTGGTTGATGAATATGGCGACATACAAGGTCTCGTAACCCTTGAGGATATTCTTGAAGAAGTGGTTGGCGATTTTACTACCACGCAAACACGTACGCCAAGTGAAGAAGTGACCACACAAAGCGATGGCTCTTACCTTGTTGATGGCGGCGCTAACGTGCGCGACTTAAACAAAGAGATGGGCTGGGAGTTTCCTCTTGATGGCCCTAAGACACTCAGCGGTTTAATTGTGGAATACCTAGAAGATATTCCAGATGCTAATTTAAGCCTTAAAATAGCCGGCTACCCTGTTGAGGTGTTAGAGGTAAAAGAGAATATGATAAAACAGGTAAAAATTAAGCCAAATCAACGTAAGTTGTAAGTGTAAATAATGCATTAAAAAAGGAGCCTTGGCTCCTTTTTTTGCTTTTAAGATATGTTGTTAGCCAAAAAGCAGTCGCTCAAACCAGCCTTTATCAAGCTCCTCTTCACAACGTTTAAGCTGCGCACCATAACGGCTTGCACGGTGTTTTACTTTATTAGCCACACTCATTAGCCACTTTTTCTTTTTATAGGTACCGCGTTTATAACCGCCCCACCCTTCGTGATAATTTAAGTATTGGGCATAAGCATCCCATTTAGAGATACCATTTACTTTATGTGTTTTATAAACAAACCATGCCATAAAGTCGATTGCATCGTCAAAATCATCTCTGTCAGCCCCACTGTTACCCGTTTCACGAATATAGTCAGACCAAGTTGGAGTTTTTGCTTGTGAGTACCCGTAAGCATCACTGGCACGCCCAGTAGGAATTATCCATAAAAAATACTCCATGGGTGGTGCGGCATCATGACGAAACGAACTTTCTTGGTACATCATGCTCATAAGAACATGTTTAGGTGAGCCCCATTTTTCTTGTGCATCTTTTGCATCAAAGTACCAATCTGACTTTTCTTCAAAAATTTTACAAAGATCATTAGGTTGCTTTGGCGGCGCAGTGGCACACCCAGCTAAAGAGAGGGCAAAAGATAAAATAATTGCATTTTTTTTCATTTTTATAAGATCTATCTCACTGAACTTTTTAAAAAAGCGTGGGTCTGAGTATATGAATGCAGCAGTATAGCATTGTTTCATCCCTGAAGAATATTTACGCAGCCACCTTGGGCTGCGTTTTTTTTGCTTAAAAAAACTTAAGCGGGTGCTTTGGCATTAAAATATTCATCTAAAAAGTCAGTAAAGCTTAGCTTGTCGGCGCGCTCTATTTCTTCTCGCGCTTTATCCGAGAGAACAACTTGTTGCTCTAGCCATTCTTTAGAAAACACATTGTAGTTGGCTTGCGCATGGCTTTGCTTATATTTATTAGCCAATTGAATAGCAAATAAACCGTTATCTATACCCGCACTTTCTAGCTCGCGCACATAACGCCCTGAAAAAGTCAGCGCAGGGTTATCAACCCAAGTAGCCATTTGTGCGATGGTTTCGCTGTAATAGGTCACCCCATACGCCTTATCCATATGCTCAGCGACTTCACTTAGTTGGTCAAAAATTTCTCCCCCCCAACTTTGTAACGTACGCTGTTGGTTGTTGTCGTTAAGCATAACACCTAACTGACGCCCCTGATTAACCACTGTGTCTAAATTCTCGGTGCTGCGGGCTTGCTCTTTCCACTGCATTTCTGGAGAGTCTTTCAACAAACAATACGTTAAAAACACATCTAAAAAATGAATTTGCTCTATATCAATGCCCGTTTCACTAAACGGGTTTACATCCAGCGCTCTAATTTCAACATACTCAATGCCTGCTCTTAATAATGCATCCGTTGGTTTTTCACCACTTTTAGCATTACGTTTAGGGCGGATCGGCGAATAAAATTCGTTTTCGATTTGCAGAATATTTTTATTAAGCTGCTTAGGTGTTGCTGTGGTGTAGTCATCAATATCGCCGTATAAGTCAGAAGGCGTGTTGATTGCTTTTTTAAGCCCAGCAACGTACTCATCAAGCGAGTTATACATTACGCGTAATGAAGATTGCGCACTGTTGGTGTAACCTAAATCACCCAAGCGTAGCGCGGTGCCTACTTCTAAATAAAGTGTGCCTTTACCTAGCTTTTTAAACGGTAGGTCAGTTTTGCGACCTTGTAAAAAAGAATTACATAATGCAGGTGAGGCACCAAACAAGTAACTAATTAACCAAAGCTCGCGTTTAAAATTACGAATAAGCGCTAAATAACCATCCGAAATAAATGCTTCTAGGCTTTGCTCACTTTGCTTTAAGGTGTGTAAAGATTGCCAAAGTGTTTCTGGAAAAGAAATATTAAAATGAACACCCGCAATCGCTTGCATCATACTACCGTAACGGTTTTTTAATCCTTCACGGTATAGGGTTTTCATACGCGCAGTATTTGAGTTACCAAATTGAGCCAGTACGATGTCATCTTGATCTTCAATAAAGCATGGCATACTGATGGGCCATAAAAGCTCATCACCCATGTGCTCAAGTGTAAACTTTTGCAGGTCTTTTAATTGCGCTAAGGTTTCTGTTGCTGATTCACTAACAGGGGTAATAAATTCAAGTAATGACTCTGAAAAGTCGGTAGTAATATGTCCGTTTGTTAATGCACTACCTACGCCTTTAGGATGTCCTAAAGTGGAAATGGCGCCATTACCTTTAATACGCAACGACTCTCGCTCAATACCCCGTTTGATCCCTTTAATTGCGTGCTGATGCGGTGTTGCTGATAACGCGTTTAGCGCGCTAGATAAATCATGTATAGTCAAAAAATGCTTCCTCGGCCACGTGGCTTAATCATAGGGTTATGGGGGCTAATTGCCCATACTCAAGATTAAATTGTTAAGAACAATATAATTTTTCAAAATTTTTAGCTATTTACCCTGTTGAGCATGCGCTTGATACAATAAGCATCAACCAGCAAGCTAATCTTGCCACTGCTCACGCTAATATACAATCGCTTTGCTAGGGCGTGTTGGCCTTTGTGAATTGAAATTTGTCCAAACTAAGGGCGATTCAATTGCGGCGCGATATTTGTAACCTAATGGGCTCGATTGCGTTATTCTAATGACTTACATCCATGTAAGAATAAGTAAAAACCGAACAAAGCTTTCGCGTCCTGCTCTTACCCCTTGCCTAAAAACCAAACACACTGCTGTAAATTCAGCCACCAAAAACCCTCACGCCCCAAACATAAAGACCCTGAATTAATAGATTTCACTTCATAAGCTTTAACATTTTAAACGCAGTATTTGATATAGATCATAAAAAGTCGCAATTTTGATGACAATTTTATTTAGCGCAGCGCCTTTACTTCACCTCCTTTTGTTTACCCAATACAATGACAAGTTAATTAAAAAGGATGGTTAAAACTAACATGCGTCATAATCAAAGCTTAATAAATGAAGAGGTTCACTTTAGTGATGCTCAGCAATTGGTATCCACGACCGATTTACGAGGAGTCATTACGTATGCAAATAAGGCATTTAGCGATGTAGCAGGCTTTAATGCCCAGGAGCTCGTTGGTAAAAATCATAATATTGTGCGTCACCCAGATATGCCCAAAGCAGCATTTAAAGAAATGTGGAGTACGCTAAAAAGCGGCCACTCATGGCGCGCCATAGTAAAAAATAGATGTAAAGATGGGCGCTATTACTGGGTTGATGCATTTGTAACCCCTATCTTTGAAGGTGATCAGTTAGTTGGCTATCAATCTGTACGTACAAAACCAGATAAAAAACATGTTTTAACAGCCCATAAACTATACGAAAAATTAAATAGCGGTAAAGCCGCTTTTAATTTTAAAGAGCGCACACACTTGCGCCAAATGCTTACGTTAGCCGTTGTATTTAGCTGGCTAATAATGAGTGGGTTTGCCTTTTCAACCATGGCAGCGGTTATCAACGTATTAATTTGCGTGTTTATTTTGGCCTTAAATTATCAAGAGCTAGTGGCAACCCCTGCTAAATTAAACACCTATAAACAGCATTCTGACTCTATCTCGCGCTATGTTTTTTGCGATAACTCGCCGCTAAGTGTGAGTGACTATAAAGAGCAAATGTTACTTGCTAAGCTCAGAACTGTATTGGGGCGCGTAAAAGATGCTACCTATGCCTTTAATAACATTGCTGAAAACCTAGATGATAAATCGACGCTCACCGAAAAAGGCATTGAGGCGCAAAGCACACAGCTTACACAAATCGCCACTGCTATGGCGCAAATGACCGCCACTATTGGTGAGATTTCGAATAGTACAACAACTACCGCCGACAAAGTTAATTCGACTCAGCACAGCTGCGCGGATATAAAACAACATATTGCTGATAACAAAAAAATGGTATCGGAGCTGGCAACCCACGTAGATCATGCTGCCAATACGGCTAATAACCTCGCGCAGGAAGCAGATAAAATAGGCCAAGTAATGAATGAGATAGAAGGTATTGCTGAGCAAACTAATTTACTAGCGCTTAATGCTGCAATAGAAGCCGCAAGAGCAGCCGAGCATGGCCGTGGTTTTGCCGTAGTTGCTGATGAAGTACGTGCCCTTTCTTCTCGTACGCAAAGTGCTACGGGGCAAATTCACAGCTCGATTAAAGATATACAAGATACATTGGTTAATTGGTCAAAGGTAATGCAAAGTACAAAACTACAAGCTGAGGGCTGCGTACAAACAACCGAGCAAACACACCAAGAGCTCGATAGTATATTCAATCAAATTAGTGAAATAGCTTTGCTAACAAATAGTATATCGACGGCTGCAGAGGAGCAGCAGATGGTGAGCCATGATATTGCTAATAATGTAGATAATATAAAAGAGGTGAGTAACGAAAACTTAGCTTTAAGTTTTGACGTTGCTAAAGATGCCGCAGAATTAGTTGCCGGCTCTCAAAAAGTAAACAACCTACTTTATACATTTAAAGTATAAAGCAATGCAATAAGCCGCCTGCTTGGCGGCTTATTGTGCGTCTAGATTAGCGTTTTGAAAAAATCAGGCCCTGCTCGTTTGCATCTATCACGACAATATCGCCAGGGTTGTACTCTCCCCCTAATAGCTGCTGAGCCAGTGGGTTTTCGATTGTTTGCTGAATAGCTCGTTTTAATGGCCGAGCACCGTAAACAGGGTCGAACCCGCTAGAGGCTATTTTTTCAAGCGCCGCATCACTGATCTCTAATAAGTAGCCCATTTCTGTTAAACGCTCGCGCAATTTAACAAGCTGAATATCGGCAATTTCTTTAATATGCTCATTGGCAAGTGGATGAAATACGACAGTTTCATCAATACGGTTTATAAATTCTGGCCTAAATTCATTAACGAGCACATTCATAACTTTGCTCTTAAGCGTTGCGTAGTCGTTCGTGCCCGCTTGCTCTTGAATAATATCTGAGCCTAAATTTGAGGTCATAATAATAACCGTATTTTTAAAATCAACCGTGCGCCCTTGCCCATCAGTAAGGCGGCCATCATCGAGTACCTGCAATAAAATATTAAATACATCGGGATGCGCTTTTTCTATCTCATCAAGCAAAATTACAGAATAAGGCTTACGGCGAACGGCTTCGGTTAAATAACCGCCTTCTTCGTAACCAACATAACCGGGAGGCGCACCCACTAAACGTGCTACAGCGTGTTTTTCCATAAACTCTGACATGTCGATACGCACCATGGCATCTTCTGTATCAAACATAAAACCTGCAAGCGCTTTAGTAAGCTCTGTTTTACCCACCCCAGTTGGTCCTAAAAATAAAAATGACCCTATTGGTCGATTAGGATCGGCAAGCCCCGCACGAGAGCGTCGTATCGCATTCGCGACCGCAACAACTGCTTCGTCCTGCCCTATCACTTTACTGTGAAGTTGCTCTTCCATTTTTAACAGTTTTTCTCGCTCACCTTGCAGCATTCGCGATACAGGGATCCCGGTCCAACGAGAAAGTATTTCTGCAATTTCGTCCTCGCCTACTTGGTTTTTTAGTAAGCTCATTTCTTGCATTTCAGCTTGCGAGGCTAAATCAAGTTTTCGCTCAAGCTCTGGAATTCTTCCGTATTGCAGCTCCGACATACGCTGTAAATCGCTTGCTCGGCGGGCAACCTCTAAATCAAGGCGCGCTTGTTCAAGCTCAGCCTTAATTACTTGCGTGCCTTGTAACGAGGCTTTTTCTGCATTCCATACTTCATCAAGCTCTCGATATTGCGCTTCTAAGTCGGTGATGAGTTGCTGCATTTCGCTGCGCCGCTTTTGGCTTGCATCGTCTTTTTCTTTAGCTAAAGCGTTATCTTCAAGTTTTAATTGAATAATACGGCGCTCAAGCTTATCTAAAGACTCAGGCTTAGAATCTATTTGCAAACGAATTGACGAGCCAGCCTCGTCAATTAAATCAATGGCTTTATCTGGTAATTGTCGGTCACTAATATAACGGTGCGATAAATGCGCAGCGGCGACAATTGCCGGGTCAGTAATATCCACCGAGTGATGTAACTCGTAGCGCTCTTTTAAGCCGCGTAAAATGGCAATGGTGTCTTCAACTGAGGGCTCTTCAACCAATACTTTTTGAAAACGACGCTCAAGTGCGGCATCTTTTTCTATGTATTGGCGGTATTCATCAAGCGTAGTGGCGCCCACACAGTGTAGCTCCCCTCTAGCAAGCGCTGGCTTTAACATATTGCCAGCATCCATAGCGCCGTCGGTTTTACCTGCGCCCACCATAGTGTGAATTTCATCAATAAATAAAATCACTTGGCCTTCTTCTTTAGCCAGCTCGTTGAGCACCGATTTTAAACGCTCTTCAAATTCACCACGGTATTTAGCACCCGCCACCAGCGCGCCTAAATCTAGCGATAAAACACGCTTGCTTTTTAGGCCCTCTGGCACTTCGCCATTTATAATGCGCTGCGCTAACCCCTCTGCAATGGCCGTTTTACCTACCCCTGGCTCACCAATAAGCACGGGGTTATTTTTAGTACGGCGCTGCAAAACTTGAATCGTGCGACGGATTTCGTCATCTCGCCCAATAACGGGGTCGAGCTTACCTTGCTCTGCGCGCTCGGTTAAATCAATGGTGTATTTTTCAAGTGCTTGTCGGGTTTCTTCGGCGTTAGGGTCATCGACCTTTTGGCCACCGCGAATTGCTTTTATGGCACTTTCTATTTTAGTTGCAGTGATATTAAGCGCTCTAAAAATATCACCTAAAGGGCCTTTGTCGTCACAGGCAGCTAATACAAATAATTCGCTCGAAATATACTTATCTTTACGCTTTTGCGCGTACTTATCACATAAGTTAATAAGCGAAGCCATATTATTAGAAAGCTGTACGTCGCCCCCTACTCCTTCGACTTTAAACAGTTTTTCTATTTCTTGAGAAAGCTTGGTGTTGAGCTCATCCGCACTCACGCCTGCTTGGGCAAGCAAGGCGCGTACGCTAGAGCCATTTTGCTGTAAAAGCGCATACATTAAATGTACGGGTTCAATAAATTGATGATCGCGCCCTAATGCTAGCGACTGAGCATCTGAAAGCGCAGATTGAAATTTACTTGTGAATCTATCTAAACGCATGAGGGTTTACCTATTTAATAAACTAATTGCTTAATAAATGGGTATGTTAATAGAATTGTTCAAGGTGTTAAGAAGAATATTGTGGGGAAATAGTGTTTTATTTGCGCCAGATCAAACTTGCCATACGTCCTGTTTTACCTTCTCGCCGATAAGAGAAAAACAATGATGGCTGAGAAACAGTACAATAATCGCCTCCGCTAATATTAATAACGCCTAATTGCTCAAGCTCAATGCGAGCGATTAGGTAAATATCGCACAAGTATTTATTATTGCTTTGTAATTTAAACGCCTCTTTAAACAACGAGGATTTTGCAATAAATCGCGTAGCAACCTCGGCACCAACTTCAAATTGCTCAGCACCAATAGCAGGCCCAAGCCACGCATATATTTGCTTACTAGGCGCGCTAAAACAGGCAAGCGTATTTTTTATGATCCCTTTTTCAAGGCCGCGCCAACCACCATGCACTGCTGCAACTTCATGGCCATCATGACTTGCAAACAGAATAGGCAGGCAATCTGCACTCATAATAGCAAGAGGCTGATTTTTAACTTTTGTATACAACGCATCAGCACTGTGTAATGTTTGAAAATTAAAATCTGCATCAACGCAGAGCACATCGCCACTATGCACTTGATTAAGCCACAGTGGCGGGTTTGGCAGGGATTGCTCAACCAAAGCACGGTTTTTTAGCACATGCTCTGGATCATCATCAACATGTAGGCCTAAATTTAAGCTATTAAAAGGCGGCTTTGACACGCCGCCTTCTCGGGTGGTACTGAGCGTACCTACCGAGGTTAAATTAGGCCAAGGTGCTGACAAAAAAGCCATTAATACTCTATGTTAGGGTTAGCTTTGGTATCTTCTCTAAGCACCTGAGTCATTGCCACCATGTCATCTGGAATAGGCGCTTGCCAGGTCATCATCTCGCCCGTAATAGGGTGCGCAATACTCAATTTTACTGCGTGTAAGGCTTGGCGATTAAATGTACGTAACATTTCAAACAGCTCTGGCGTAGCACCTTTAGGTGGGCGCGGACGGCCGCCGTAGGCTCTATCGCCAATTAACGGGTGGTTTATATACGCCATATGAACACGAATTTGGTGTGTACGTCCGGTTTCTAGGCGAAGGCGTAAACGTGTATGAGCACGGAATTTTTCAGCAACACGGTAATGTGTAATAGCAGGCTTACCCATTTCGTGAACTGCCATGTGTGTACGCTGCGTTGGATGACGGCCAATCGGCTTTTCAACCATGCCACCTGCGGTCATGGTACCATTACATAAAGCTTCGTATTCACGTGTGAAGTTTTCGCGCTTTTGCAGTGCTTTAACTAAGTGTGTTTGCGCCTGAATAGTTTTAGCCACCACCATTAAGCCTGTGGTGTCTTTATCTAGACGGTGCACAATACCAGCACGCGGTACGTTAATAATATCCGGAAAATGATGCAGCAATGCATTTAGCACTGTGCCATCTGGGTTACCTGCACCTGGGTGAACGACTAGGCCCATAGGTTTGTTGATAACCAAAATATCATCATCTTCATAAACAATGTTTAATTTGATATCTTGTGCTTCGTATTCGCGTGGTGCTTCAATGCTGGTTTCAACATTTACAACTTCACCACCGAGTAGTTTTTCTCGAGGTGTGTTATAGATTTCACCGTCAACGGTGATTTTATCATCCAATATCCATGTTTTTATACGTGAACGTGAATAATCAGGGAACAATTGCGCTAATACTTGGTCTAGACGTTTACCACCTAACTCGGTAGGAACCTCGGCTTGAAGTGAAATTTGTTCTGACATTAGTAACTTTACCCAATTTACCAGTGCAAGCTGTGCCTGACTGGGTTAGAATCGCTTTTAATAAAAGCATAATATAATACGCATAGTTTACTCGGTTTTACCGCCGTGGCCTAGCCGAAGACATCGAAGGTAACAAATAAAATGATAAATAAAATAGGGAAACGTGCATTCGCCATTGTTTTTTCAGCTTCTGTACTTACTTTAGGGGCCTGTTCTTCTGCGCCTGACCAAGAAGATATCCAACGCGTTCCTAACAAATCTGCACACGCTTTGTATGAAGATGCAAAACAAACGCTCGACTCTGGTTTATACGCCCGAGCAATTGAGCTGTTAACCGCTATTGATTCACGCTACCCATTTGGCCCTTTCTCAAAGCAAGTACAAATGGATTTAGTGTATGCCCATTACCAATCAGGTAATACAGAGCAAGCCTTAGCGACCATTGACCGCTTTATTCGTTTAAACCCAAACCACAAAGATTTAGATTACATGTACTACATGCGTGGCTTGGTTAACATTAAAGCAGATAAAAATGCCTTCCAAGAGTATTTTGGTATAGACAGAGCTGACCGCGATGCAAACCGTACACGTGTTGCATTTACCGATTTATCAACGCTTGTAAAACGCTTTCCAAAAAGTGATTACGCACCAGAGGCTAAACGCCGTTTAGTGTGGCTTTTAAACCGTATGGCGCGTTACGAGCTAAAAGTGGCTAATTACTACTACGAACGTGAAGCTTACCTAGCGGCCGCTAATCGTGGTAAGTACGTTGTTGAGCATTACTCGCAAAGCAGCTATTTAGAGCCTGCACTTGAGATGATGGAAAAAAGCTACGAAAAGCTTGGCCTGACAGATTTAAGTGAGCACGCAAGACTAACGCGTGAATACAATGAATCTAACAAATAAGAATGGCAGAGGTTTTTATTTAAACCTATGTTGATTGTTTAAAAGCCCTCTCTGAGGGCTTTTTTATTGCCTAAAAATAAGGCTAGTTGATGCCTGTGGCGCTTTTTAATACTTAGCGATTAGCCTTCGCATCACACGGAATATAACAATAGCAATTGCACTACATGCTTGTATAGCGCTTGTTCTAAAGAGATTCACTGTTGATCTAAGTTTTTCTTTTTACAGGTGAAAAAAAGGTAAGCCTAAGCTTACCTTTTAATTAACTCATTGCGGGTTATTAAAGTTCAAAGTCTTTTTTGAACTTTAAACCAAACTCGCTACGGTCATTACTGCGCATTACACCAACAAAACCTGACTGTTGTAAACGACCTACATCGTAAACCTCGTTTAATACGTTTTCACCGTATAAGGTTACTTCCATATCGCCATAAGGATTAGTGTAAGAAATATTAAAACCAACTAACTCACGCGAATCAATAGTCTCGCTTTCATTGTAAACCGACTGGCCTTGCATTTCGCTTCTGAAAGAGTAGTTAGCGTTAAATGCAACGGTTGCACCGCTGTCTAAATCCATAAAGTAAGAAGGGGCAATCATTACAGTCCAACGTGGTGTTAATGCTGGTGAATCACCTTTACCAATACCTTGTACGCCTGCATCTACTTCTGTAATTTCAGAATCTAAGTAACCTACAGAGCTGCGAATTGTGAAATCGTCTGTAATGGCAACGGTAGTTTCAAGCTCAATACCTTGCGCTTTAGATTCACCTGCATTCTCAACAATCGTTACAAAACCACCGCCTGCAGTAGGGTCAGAAAATGGTAAAGCAAGGTCAGTGTAATCTGTTACAAATACAGCTAACATCATAGATACATTTTCATGTACTTGGCCTTTTACGCCCATTTCGTAGTTAATTGCTTTAGTTTCATCAAACGATACAAACTGATCGGGGCCGCCAAATGGACGTGGAGGGAAACCGCCTGTTTGGTAACCTTTTTGAATTTGACCATAAACATTCATGTTATTGCTGATTTGATATGATGCGTTTACATCCCATGTTACAGCGTCAAACTCTGCACTTACGTATTTACGTTCAGCAAATGTTGGGAAAATCGCATCGGCATCTTTCTCATCTTTTGAGTATCGAAGGCCACCGCCAATACTTAAATCATCTGTTAAATCGTAACTTGTATTAAAATATACAGCGTATGAGTTTGTTTCTTGGTTAATTTCAAAATCGCCATAGCCACCAAATGAAGGTGTAACACCATCGTTTAATAAGCCATTAGGAGTATTGAATGGGCTAAATACAAATGGACCTGAACGTGTAAAGCCATCTTCATTAAAGAAGTAAAGACCTGATACAAAGTCCATATTGTCATAAGTCGCATTTAGTTGAATTTCAAACGAGTATTGGTCTGCACCACCCTCTTCTGGGAACTCAGATAAATTAAGTGGTGAGGCATCATCATCAAGTCCACCTTCGTATTCAGAAGTACGGTAACTTGAAATAAATTTAGCCGTGTACGTATCATCAATTGCCCAATCAGCAGTAAATGACGTACCCCACCCTGAGTAAGACGTAGATTCAATACCAGCAACGGTAGTGCCTAAATCATCGGGGTCAGATGGGATCATATCCTGTGTTAATAAAGGAAAGTCACCATTAAATACATCATTTGCATCAAGCGGCTCAGTTAACTCAATAGTGTAAGGCGATTGACCCGACTCATTATCAACACCGTCAAGTGAAAAAGTAAACGCTAAATCGCTATTGGCTTGCCATTTAAGGGCTACGCGACCGCTAAACTCTTCTTCTTCACCAATTTCTTTTTCTGGGTTAGCTAAATTGACAGCTTCACCCACACCATCGCGCGTTTTGTATGATGCACTTGCAGACATACTTACTTCATCTGTTAGCGAGTTATTAAAGTATACATCGCCAGCAATACGTCCGCGGCTACCAATTTTAGCTGTAGTTGAAACAATCCCTTCATCACCTGGTTGCTTAGTAATTACATTTACTGCGCCACCTAAGGTATTACGACCATATAATGTACCTTGTGGTCCACGTAGAACTTCAACACGCTCTACATTTGGTAACGATAAGTTTGACCCCATTTGACGGCCTAAGTAAACACCATCTAAATAAACACCTACACCCGGATCGGTTGTAATTATGTGATCTTGTAGACCAATACCACGAATAAATACAGAGGCATGCGCCGCATTACCTACACCGTAGCGAGTGATATTTAAGTTTGGAACGTATTTACCAATATCTTCTAGGTTACTCATATTGGCTTTATCAATTAGGTTAGCACCAATTGATGTGATAGCGGTTGGAGATTCAAACAAGCTCTCTGTACGTTTACGAGCTGTAACTTCGATTTTTTCAAACGCGTCTTGTTTTGCTGTTGTTTTAGCTTCTTCAGCATTTACTGAGGTAGTTAGTGCAGCGACAACTGCGAGGCTTAACTGTGAGAGTTTGCGTAGTTTCAAAATATTCTCCAAAGGATACCGTATAATTTAGTTATGCGAACTTATTGGCTTGGGCAATAAGTTTTGGGCATAAAAAAAGACGCCTAATAGCATCTTTCCTCTGGAAGGGTATTATATTACATATTTGTGAAGAAACGTATAAAAATTTTCATTTAATAAACATACAGGTACAAATTAATTATAATCTTTGATTATTGTTGGATAACCTACACAAAAAAATGGGCCTTTTGCTAAAAAGTAATCACGTTATACACATTCTAATTTCGTGCACCTTTTATGTTTACATATAAGAGAACCATTATTCCATAAAGCACATTAATCACAGCTTCGTATCGCTTATCAAACTACGCTCTATGATTGATATTAACCAAAAATAGCAATATAGTATTACTATTGCATCTAGGGACAGAAATTATGGATATTAAAAATACTCCAATACGCTATGTAAAGTGCTTTAATAGTCCAGACTATACTTCACTTTTCTGTGTAGCAGCTAACTACAACATTTTATTGGTTAATTACCAAGCACTTAATGTAATCACAACTTATGAACTTATCAATAAGTTTATGCAAGATAACGGTTATAAAAGCTTAGTTATTTTTGATGTTCCAAAAAATAGTGACGTATTAGCTTTAAAAGAATGGCCTAATTTAAAGGGACTTTTTTACGAAAGTTCAGATGACTCACTTTTTCAACAAGGCCTTGAAGCTATTGAACAAGGTAAGCTCTGGTTTCCCCGTGATGTGACAGACAGCTGGATGAGACAAATGTTAGCCAGTGAACAGCAAACCACCCTGCAATCAAGTAACCTTACTTGTAAAGAAATTAAAGTATTAAACTTGCTTTTCTCCGGTCTACACTCCACCGCTATTGCAGATAGCTTATTTATAAGTGAAGCCACTGTCAGAGTGCATTTACATAAAATTTATCAAAAAATATCTGTAAAAAACAAACAACAAGCATTGCTGTGGTGCCAAAAAAACTTAAGTAAAGTCAATAATTGAGTGGGCTTATTTGAAAACGAATAACATCTGAATACTCTCCAGCGGCTTGACGTGTGAAGTCCTCCAATTGAATGCTAAGCGGAATGTAAAACTCAGTCTGGCCAGAATACGAAAAGTTTAGACTTGAAGCTTTTACTAAGTTAATTTCTTCTGAGCCTAACTGCAATGTATAGCTAATACCATATTTATTACTAAAAATAGAGTGTAATAAACGACTTTTATTCTCTGAGGTTACATTAAGTTGAACATCCGTATTAGTCACTATTTGTAAGCTAGGTAACATGGTGTATTTTTCTGCTGGCTTCAATTCTCCCAAATAAACAGTATTAGAAAAAGTGTTATAACCTAATAAAGATAAACTAGTTCGGGGTTGAATATTAGTTTCAATCTCGATTTCTATTTCATCTACGGTTTGCTTATTTTCATCATAGAGCCTCAACTCAAGCCTATCAGTGTAATACCCTGCTTTTACTGGCGTCCCTGCGGGGATCACTAGCCTGATATCTACTTTGCTATTGTTAAGCTTAACCTGATTAATGCTCCTACTTAACAACTGATTTTCTAGACGAATTTGATAGTCAATAAATTGAGAGTTACTTTTAAGGTATCCTTGGTTTTGCGAAGAAAGACTAAAATACAAAGTACAATCCGACGTATTTATTGTGTCTACTCGAATTGTCTTCTCAGCATCGACTTGTGATTTTACGTGATAAAATGACAGGTCATCGAACAAATATTCAATTTCACCAATACTTGCATCACACTGAGCATGAACTCTACTTGCCATAGTTAGTAAAAATATACTTATTGCTAAATACACAATTTTAATGAACATAAATAACCCCTTTTCGTTGAAGTTGCTCTGCATCATGAACCTCTATTAAAAATGTAGTACTATCTTTATTTTGTAAGGTCACTTTATACTGACAAGGAGCAAGGCCAGTTATTGCAAAGCGGCCCCGCTTATTTGTGAAGAATGTATACTCTTTGGCCGATGCTTTATCTTGACAAATAGCC
Source organism: Pseudoalteromonas sp. P1-11 (assembly GCF_001399995.1). Classification (NCBI taxonomy): domain Bacteria; kingdom Pseudomonadati; phylum Pseudomonadota; class Gammaproteobacteria; order Alteromonadales; family Pseudoalteromonadaceae; genus Pseudoalteromonas; species Pseudoalteromonas sp. P1-11. The sequence goes on along the minus strand of NZ_LJSP01000002.1, from coordinate 252,057 downwards.
TTTCCCACCATTAAGGCTAAGGGGATCTCGTCCTTACTCCGAAGAGTTGCAATAACAGAAATATTTGCTGCAGTCCCAATTATTGCTTTATGTCCAGTTTTGTATTTAGGGTAAAAGCTAAGCATGCCAGAGCCTATATCATAGCCAGGGGCTAGATCATCAATATCAACAGGAATGTTGATATTGTCATAAGAGCTCAAATCATTAAGTAATATAGTTTTGAAATCTCTATTATCAGCTCTATAGTCATTTTCAACTCGGCCTAATGTAATCACTTTATTTTCTAAACTTTTGTGGGCGTTAACCAAAGCAAAGCTATCGTATATAGGCTTTCCAAATGCCCATGCATCATCTGCAAAAGCTATACTAGATGAGAGGCTTACACGACTTTGATGATAAGCAGAGCGAGCATTTAAATCTTTATAAAAACTTGCATGTTCAAGGTTAGCAGCAAAACGGTTTGCGTTATATTGCATGTTTAAATCAAAGATAGTTTTATTTAATTCGTTGCTCTCTAAGCCAGCTCGAAAGTTCAAAGCACCGACAAAACGCTGATTATTGTCTTGAGTAAATTCTAGTCTCGTTTTATCACGTCTAGACTGGTGGGATAGTTTAACTCTATGCTGATTATTAAATTTATAGGTAAATGATAAATTTATACCCCACTCTCGCTCACCTTTTAACTCATCCCATTGCGCCCCTGCAGTATATCTCCACTGACTATTTACCAAGTCGCCTGAGAAATTGACTCCCAGCGATTTATCAAATTGAACACTTTGATGATCTCGGGAAATATTTGTAAAAAAAGAGGCTAACGTTCTATCGTTAACATAATAACTATAACTCGCCTGTGCATAGTGTTCTCTATAGCGGTTATTAAACGTATCTTGAGACCTAAAACCTAAAGCTGTAAAGTCTTTTGAACTGTATTCATAACCGAGCGTTAGCTCACTTCCTAAGTTGCTCATATTATAGCTACTATAAACAGTACGGTAAGCGTATCCTTGGCGTTCCGCGAAGCTAAATGCGCCCTCAAATGCCAGTTGGCCTATTTGAGCTGCATAGATTTGTTTAAAGCCAATTTGTTGCGCGTATTTATCTCCCTGCGCTGTAACCCCTGCAGTCCAACTTGGGGTCAGGCCATAATCCAGATAGGCACTGAGGAAGGGAGAATCTGGTTCATACTCGAGTTTATCGCCAGCCTCAGCAGGAACGCCTAAGTGAATTTCATATTCAAGCTGCCCTTGTGCAAATAGATCTAAGCCAGTTGCAACATCAAAGTTTACATAGCGCACAACGCCAGCTATATCAGTAATTTTTAGAGAGATATTATTGCTGCCTTCGCTCAAAGGTATGTCATCTAAAGAATAAATACCCGCAACCAAATTAAGGCGCTGAATAATTCGTTCATCGACATATACCTCTACACTTGAAGGGCTTTGAAGAATAAAGCTACGTGAAGCGGTTGGCCTTATGGGCCTGTCTGATAATAGAGAAAAGTCATGTGCTATTGAAAAACCTAACAAGCGAGAGGAGTTTTGGAAATAACCGCCTGAACTAAAGTTATCCCCTAGAGAAAGGCGCATGCCTAAGCTAGGTAGATCATGAATAAGCCTAGTTCCTTGCCGCTTAAAGTTTGATGAAGCAGGCTGCGATATTTTATTATATTCAAATTCATTTTCTAACACCCACCCTTGCCAACTAGCTACAATTTCTGAGCGTAATGCATATTGCTCTTGAACTTGCTGCTGTTCCTTATCATCTTGATGTACGTAGCTTGCATAAGCGTTAATAAAACCACTAGTGTTAGCTGGCTCGATAGCCTTTAACTTTTTCCTTCGTTTTTGTGCACTTAATTTTTGTGGGCGAGTTAACTCTACGGGAACAACAACGTCCAAACTAAAATCGCTCATATCAAACTCAACGCTAAAACCCAGTTCCCTTAATGAAGTTACCGCTAAAGTATTGTCTTTTAATACCTTAAATAGTTCTCTCTCTTTTTCTTCAAGTAAAATTTCGCTAAGGTGTGGCTCTAACTCGTTCCACTGTAAAAAAAGTGCATCATCTTTATCGACTTTAAGTGAGACTTGACCTATTGGACTATTATTTAATTGAACTGACACATTAAGTTCAATTGTCCTGCTAGAAGGGTTTATTTGTGCTAACACGCTAAGTGGTAAAAAAAATATAGCGAAGAGGAACACTGCTGAAGTTTTCATTGCACCAGATCTAAACTTAAATGCCCTACCTCACGGCTCTCAATATTTTCAGGTAGCTTAACTTTTATGGTCTGTGTGGCATAAGGCGCAAAAAAAACATCGTACCCCTTCTCCAATAAAGCTTGTTTTTCAAAAGTAGTTACAACGGATTTATTTGTAGTTACTTTAATTTTATAGTCACTGAGCCGCGCAGCCCCTTCTCCTTCATTTTTGATTTGGGCTAAAATCTCCCCACTTTCTATTTTAGAAGTCAGTATTTTTAAGCTAGGTGAATATATATCTCTGTCTACATGAACAACTAAATTTACATTCATTAATATTTTAAGTTGCGAGGTATCACTACCAATATTAGAAGCCAAAGGCTGCTCAACTAAACTTACTTGATAACTTTTATCATATTTCGGAAAACTCTCAGCAACCCACCTAAATTGAATTTTCTGACCTTGCCCCTCTTGTAAAAATAAAGAGGGAGGAAAGACCCATAATGGAGAATCTTCCAACTTTTTTAACGATGGGCTAGATTCAGAAAAATTAATTTCAAACACTTCAATATCAAATGCAATCTCTCTAGGTAATTGATTGTAAATAAAACTAGAAGGTATTTTTGAGGGTTTATCCGGTGATAATGTGATCACCATAGGTGTTACTTCCAGAGCCTCTACCGAAATAGAAATACTACATATTAGTATCATTAAACATCGGGAGAACCACTGAACACAAAACATTAGAATATAACCTCTAACTCACTATCAGCAGCTTGAAACTCTTTTGGTATTGAAATTGAAATATTGCTTTTTGAATTTGGAAGTAAAATCTTACCTGATAGGGCTCTACTTAGATCCATTCCTTCTAAAATTAACACTTTACCCTTAGATTTAATATTCCACTGAGCTTTAGAAAGGCGTACATATTTATTTCCATGGTTTTCTAGCAACACACCCCATTGATTTTCTGCTAACTGCTTTTTGTCTTTGATTATTAGTTTTGCTTCAGCGTTATCTGGCACAACATTAAATAGCGTTCGAAAACTGAGTGACATACCAACCCCAGACTGCGCATTATCGTTCAAATCAACCGACACTTGCTCTACTGTAATTCGATAAGATTTGGAGTGTTCAATAATAGGTTCGCCAATATATCTAACAATAACCGACTGGCTATTTCCTGGTGGGATAATTGTTGTCATAGGAATAATCAAGAAATCTTCTTCATTTATCTCTAAAGACTCAACACCAGTATCACTTATATTCATATTAAATGCTGAAACATCAATAGTTAATGGTTTATCAGATGGGTTTGTAATTCGAAGTGTTTGCTGTGACTGACTCCCCTGCGAGCTGAGATCGGCTACCATGGGTATCACCTGAAAGGCACTGACTGAAAAAGAAAGCAAACAAAATATAAAGATAAATAAAACATGCATAGAATTCCCTCCTAAATAAAGGCAGTGCATAGTCACTGCCTTTTTATTTAATTTATTTAACTTTAGTTTGCTGTAACAGTTAGCATTAGAGTATCAGCATAAGTACCTGCGTATACCGGTGTCTCAATTACTTCTAAGTCAATCATTCCTGCAACGCCCGACGTTGCTAATGTATTGTTGCCGCCATTACTTTGAGAAACGCTTTGATCATTGATGCCATTATCAGCTGTCAAAGTAAAGTCATATGCGCCTGCTGTTAAGCGAGCGGTGTACCCTATCCCTCTGTCTTCATGATCAGCGTTTTGAAGATGACCCTCAGAAGTGGTTAAAGTAAGTGTTGCACCATCCACATCATTACATTTCAAATCAAAGTTAACGCTTGTTGTATCCCCCATTGCAAGAGTTGGAAAGTAGTGATTTGTTGCAATATTACTTACTTCACATACGGATGCGACTGCACCGCCTACGTTTAAGTTATCTGCTAGTGCTGAACCAGATGAGATTGCTGCGATTGCTGAAATTACGATTAGTTTTTTCATTGTTATATTCCTTATCCATGTGACATATAGTTTGTTTTGTTAAATAAATGTGCGTTTAAAGCACGCCACCCGATACTACTGATGGTGTCATTTCTATGCGGATCACATCCTGGTAGCTTCCTGCATATATCAAGGGGTCATCTAGAGTTAACTGAATCTCAGCAATGCTATCAAATAAAATATCATTAATATTAAAACTATATGTCGATTTGGTTGCCTGTGCCGATACAGACACACTTTTGTTGGCACCTTCCAATGACCAGTTAATATTATATGAACTTACTCTACTGCTTTGCTCATGACTTAAACCACCATTAAGAGACTGCATTGATATTCTTATTGGCGAATTACAGTTAATCTCTAATGTTGTATTAGCAACGCCACTAGAAGAAAACTCTAGGTTATTATTTTGTGAGGTAAATTCACACACCGGAGAAATATGCCCCAACAATGTAATACTTACTTCATCGTTACTGTATGCATTGGATGCAAAGCAACATAATACTAACCATGCAAGCCTCTTCATCACTGTCACTTCCTTTGAACTACCTTGCTAATACAGTGGTAATGTTAAGCTAAAATTCAGGTTTAGAAAGTTGTTATTTGATTACAAAACAGAGGGTAAGACTAAATACACTGTAGCTAAGCATACCGTTTGGTATAAACATTTAAGTGATTCGTAATCGATAAAGGTAGCCTCTTTATTATTATCACTCTCTTAAAGTCCGCTTTAGCGCTATGTTTAATGTTTATAAACAAGCAAAACATAAGTTGAATAAAGGATAAACAACCAATTAAACAACAGTTACAACTTTATAAATAATTAGATAAACAACTTTGATAAATTTAAGTAATTTTTAACTTCAATAAAATCAACAACTTTGATTGCCAAAAGCCGATAACCAACAATTGTAAACTTCAATATAAACAAAATGCTTAATTCTTTTTTACTAACTAGCTAAAATTATTAGATAAAAACTAAAATCACTTCTATAATCCCCATGAAATCAACAGCTAAATGACAAGTAAGAAATATATATTAAAAAACTATCTGTAGCAGTAGCAAGATATGCCGTACTTGCACCTAGTTACACGAGTGCTGAAGTTTGTATAAATGGCTTTGCATCTATAGTGGGTGGCAAAAGTCTAGACAGGGATCAAACTTTATACGGGTCTGATGACGATATCTCATTTAAAAATGTGGGTATATTTGCATTAATAGTTATCTGCCAATCTTCAGGAAATGATCAGCGGAAATAATTGTGCGTGATAAAGATAGCTATGGCGTTACTTTTGATTAGGTGTAAGTTACTTATAAATATAGTGATAGCAGCGCTTTATTATCTGATGAGGGAGCCAATGAGAAGCAATGTACGCAGGCTAGTTCATTAAACAATACTACAGTAAATTATGCTTTTTAAATTATGTGCCTACAAAGCATTGTAAGTTAATAAACCTTAAAAGGAATAAGCGATTAATAAGCGAGCAGGTTGAAAATTTCCCATAAAAAAACCAGTAACATTGCTGCTACTGGTTTTATAATTTGGTGCGGATGGGGGGACTTGAACCCCCACGCCCGAAAGCACTACCCCCTCAAGGTAGCGTGTCTACCAATTCCACCACATCCGCATTTTTAAGCTTTCGCTTAGGTGTTAAACTTATTGACTTACTTGAGGAGTATAAGTCGTTTAACGTTAGCTTTACGCTAAATTAGTTTGGTACGTCAGAGCTCTGCTGTTGAGTAACAGGTACGTCTTCTTCTGCTGGCGCTACAGTTTCTACTGCAGGTGCTGCTTCAAGGTTTTCCCACTCATCGGTCTTTTTAATTTGACCGGCAGTTAAGTTACCTAACACAATACTTAAAACAAAAAACACTGTTGCTAAGCTTGTTGTTGTTTTGGTCATGAAGTTACCTGCACCTGATGAGCCAAAAACTGTGCCCGAAGCACCGGCGCCAAATGAAGAACCCATGTCTGCGCCTTTACCTTGCTGGATTAAAACCATACCAACTAAAGCTAAAGCAACAACTAAATAAACTACTAATAAAATTTCGTACATCTTATACGGTCCCTTTTGCACTGTTACAGATTGCAGTGAACGAATCTGCTTTTAGACTAGCACCGCCAATAAGGCCGCCGTCTATATCTGGTTGTGCAAATAATAATTCGCTATTTTTTTCGTTAACGCTACCACCATACAAGATGGTAAGCCCTTGTGCTAAATCGCTATCTAATGATGCAATTTTGTCACGGATAAATTTATGAACAGCTTGTGCCTGTTCTGGCGATGCAGTCTTACCTGTGCCTATGGCCCAAACGGGCTCGTATGCTATCACAGAATCTTTCAGTGCTGCTACACCTAATTTCTCAATTACTGCATCAATTTGTGCAGCAACCACGTGTTCGGTTTGACCGTTTTCTTGTTCGCTCTCGCTTTCGCCAATACACAAGATAGGTGTTAGTCCCACTTGCTGTGCACGGGCAAATTTTGCGGCTACGGTTGCATTGCTTTCTTTGTAAATACTGCGTCGCTCTGAATGACCTACGAGTACATACTTAGCACCTAAATCTTTAATAAGCTGAGCATCCACTTCACCGGTAAAGGCGCCTGGGGTATTTTCACTTAGCGTTTGAGTACCCGTGGTAACACCACTGTCAACCAGTGCTGATACTAATGGAAATGGAGGAAATAAAACAATGTCTATCTCATTTGATTTAACACTGTTAATGGCATCAGACAGTTGAGTGACAAGCTCTAAAGAGCCATTCATTTTCCAGTTGCCTGCGACCATTGCCTTACGTATTGCCATTTTCCACTCCAGATTAGAAAGCGGGCGAGATATTAACTTTTCTCGCCCTAAGTTACAAGAGGTTATTGTTCTCAATCAGTTTATTTGCTCATAGATTCGACAACTGCTGCAATTTTTTGCGCGCTGTCTATGACTATTTTTTCTTGTTCGGCTTCAACCATAACACGTACTACCGGTTCAGTGCCTGATTTACGAAGTAAAACACGGCCTTTTTCGCCTAAAGCTTGCTCTACTTGCGCAACCGCATCTTGTACTTCTGGTGCTTGTGTAGGGTCTGTGCCAGGTGTGTAACGTACATTGATCATTTTCATTGGGTACTTTGTAAAACCAGCCCCTAAATCTTGTAATGTGCGATTTTGAGCCACCATTGCAGCCAATACCTGAAGGCTTGAAATGATACCATCACCCGTGGTGATTAAATCGAGGTTTAATACATGGCCTGAGCTTTCACCGCCAATTCTCCACCCTTTTTGCTGCAGCATTTCCATTACATAACGGTCGCCAACTTTACTGCGCGCAAATTCAATTCCTTTTGCTTTTAATGCATTTTCAAGCCCCATGTTCGACATAACCGTGCCAACAACACCACCACCTAGCATATGATCTTCAGCCGCTTGACAGGCAATAATGTAAACTAAGTCATCACCATCAAATACGCGACCGTTGTGATCAACCATCATTACGCGATCACCATCACCATCGTAAGCAATACCCACATCAGCTTTGTGCTCTAGCACTTTGCGCTTTAACGTATCAACGTGTGTAGCACCACATTCATGGTTTATATTCACCCCATTAGGCTCACATGCATGAGTAATCACTTCAGCGCCTAGCTCACGCATTACCGACGGAGCAATATGGTAGGTTGCGCCATTGGCACAATCTAGTACAACTTTTAAACCTTCAAGTGATAAGCCTTGTGGAAATTGGCTTTTACAAAATTCAATATAGCGCCCATCAGCACTTACTAAGCGCGAGGCTTTACCAAGTTTATCTGAGGCAACACAGGTCATTGGTTCATCAAGCATCGCTTCAATTTGTAGCTCAACGTCGTCATCCAATTTTAAGCCTTGGCCATTAAAAAACTTAATCCCGTTATCGTAATATGGGTTATGCGATGCACTAATTACAATACCTGCTTCGGCTCTGAACGTTTGCGCTAAATATGCAACAGCGGGCGTTGGCATTGGCCCAAGCAGTACGACATCTATTCCTGCGGCAATTAAACCAGCTTCAAGCGCGGTTTCTAGCATGTAACCTGAAATACGGGTATCTTTACCTATAATTACTTTTTTTGTTCCACTTAGAGACAAAACTCGACCTGCGGCCCAGCCTAATTTCATTGCAAACTCAGGGTTAATTGGAGCTGTGCCCACTAAACCACGTACCCCATCGGTACCAAAATATTTTCTTTCGCTCATTATAAAGCTCCTTTTTCGCAAGCTTGGAGTACACCAAGCACATCTGCTGTTTCTTTTACATCGTGTACACGAATAATTTTTGCGCCATTTTGCGCGGCAATTAGCGCACCGGCCAAGCTGCCCGCTAATCGCTCATCTGTTTTTCTGTTTAGCAAATTACCTATCATCGACTTGCGTGAAAGACCTGCTAAAAGCGGTAGTTCAAATTTATTAAATGCATTAAATTTAGCAAGTATTTCAAAATTATGCTCTAGGGTTTTGCCAAAGCCAAAACCTGGGTCGAGGATAAGTTGCTCCACCTTAATACCCGCTGTTTCGCATGCGCTTATGCGCTGCTCAAAAAAGAGGTTAATTTGCGCTAGCAAGTCAGTATAAGTGGGTTCACTTTGCATTGTCCGTGGCTGCCCTTGCATATGCATTAAACAAATTGCTACGTCGCGATACTTAGCAAGTGTGATAAGTGCGTGGGGCTCTTGTAATGCACGTACGTCGTTAACTATATCAGCACCTGCTAAAATCGCCTGCTCCATGACCTGCGCTTTACTGGTATCTACCGATATAACGCAGTCACTTTTAGCTCTAATTGCTTTTATTGCAGGTATCACACGATTAAGTTCATCGTCTAAATCAACATCTGGCGCGCCTGGACGTGTAGACTCCCCGCCAATATCAATGATAGTTGCACCCTCGTCTAGCAACTGCATTGCCTGTTGCACCGCGTGCGCTGTATCTAAAAACTTTCCACCATCAGAAAATGAATCAGGGGTCACATTTAAAATACCCATCACACATGGTTTTTCCAAATTAAGTTTACGCCCACGGGGAAGGTTTATTATGTTAGTCATCGCCAACCTTTTAGTTATTTGATACAAAAAAGCCCCGAAGTACGGGGCTTTTAAAGTATTATTTTAACGATTATTCAGCTTTATCATCAAGGTTTGTTTCATCTTTTTTTGATGAATCATCCGGTTTTTGGCTTTCATCAACCGGCTTTTCTTGAGGTGCGACTGTTTTAGTTGGCTTATCGTCTAAACGGTCGTGTGCATCACGTGGTTCACGCACAGGCTGACGCGCCATTAAATCATCAATTTGTTTAGCATCAATTGTTTCATATTTCATTAATGCATCTTTCATCGCATGAAGAATATCAATATTTTCTTTTAATATATCTTCTGCTCTTTGATAATTACGGTCTGAGAATAAGCGTACTTCGGCATCAATTACTTTAGCTGTTTCATCAGACATGCTCATTGCGCGACCACCGCCGCCACCCATGTACATCTCGTTTTGATCCTCAGCGTAAAGTAACGGACCTAGTTTTTCACTCAAGCCCCACTGCGTTACCATTTTACGTGCAATATCTGTTGCACGCTCAATGTCGTTACTCGCACCCGTTGTTACTTTGTCTTTGCCATAAATAAGTGCTTCAGCAATTCGGCCACCGTAAAGGCTTGAAATCATTGACTCTAAAAGCTCTTTAGAATGGCTAACACGGTCCTGTTCAGGCAGGTACATAGTTACACCAAGGGCACGGCCACGTGGAATAATCGACACTTTATAAACTGGGTCGTGCTCTGGCACCATACGGCCAACAATAGCATGGCCCGCTTCATGGTAAGCCGTCATTTCTTTCTCTTGCTCACTCATCACCATGGTCTTGCGCTCTGCACCCATCATGATTTTATCTTTAGCAGCATCAAATTCAGCCATACTTACAACACGTTTATTACCACGTGCGGCATAAAGTGCAGCTTCGTTTACAAGGTTTGCTAAATCAGCACCAGAGAAACCAGGCGTACCACGTGCAATAACTGCCGCTTCTACGTTATCGCCTAATGGCACTTTACGCATATGTACTTTAAGAATTTGCTCACGGCCACGAATATCAGGCAAACCAACCACTACTTGACGGTCAAAACGACCAGGACGAAGTAATGCAGGGTCTAGTACGTCAGGGCGGTTAGTTGCCGCTATAACGATAATACCTTCGTTACCTTCAAAACCATCCATTTCTACTAGCATTTGGTTTAGTGTTTGTTCACGTTCGTCGTGTCCACCGCCCATGCCAGCGCCACGCTTACGACCTACAGCATCAATCTCATCTATAAAGATAATACATGGTGCAGCCTTTTTAGCTTGCTCAAACATGTCACGTACACGCGATGCGCCCACACCAACAAACATTTCAACAAAGTCAGAACCTGAAATGGTGAAAAACGGTACTTTTGCTTCACCGGCTACGGCTTTTGCAAGTAATGTTTTACCCGTACCAGGAGGACCTACCATTAGTACGCCCTTAGGAATACTACCACCAAGTTTTTGGAACTTAGAAGGGTCACGTAAAAAGTCTACTAACTCTGTTACGTCGTCTTTTGCTTCATCACAACCTGCTACATCAGCAAAAGTTGTTTTAACTTGGTCTTCGCTCATCAGGCGCGCTTTGCTTTTACCAAACGACATTGCGCCTTTACCGCCACCGCCTTGCATTTGACGCATGAAGAATATCCATACCCCTATAAGCAGCAACATTGGGAACCAAGAGATAAAAATACTTGCTAAAAACGATTGTTCTTCAGGCTGAACGCCTTTCACATTTACATCATTTTTAAGTAAATCATTAATTAAGTCTTCATCGTACATTGGCATTGTGGTTTGAAAACGCTCACCACTGCTTTTAGTACCTGTAATATTACCTGTTCCACGGTCAATAATAACTTCTTGTAAAGAGCCGCTACGCACGTCTTTTACAAATTGAGTGTAACTTGTTTGACGATCAACTTGATCGCCGCCATTAAAGCTCTGAAATACTGACATTAGCACAACTGCAATAACCAGCCAGAGTATTAGATTTTTCGCCATATCGCTCAAGGGGTTAACCTCTTGTATCCAATTAATTTAAATTCAACTAAACGCCAAGCAACTGTACTACAGTTTGTAGCCGGTCGCTACTATATATACTTCCCGAGAACGGGCACGTGAGGCATCAGGTTTGCGTATTTTCACTGCTTTAAAACTATTACGAACGTCTTGCAAGTATTGATCAAAGCCTTCACCTTGAAACACTTTAACAACAAATGCACCATTTTTCTTTAATACTTGATGACACATATCAAGTGCTAATTCTACCAAATACATGCTACCCGCTTGATCTACCGAGTTATTACCGCTCATATTTGGTGCCATGTCAGAGAGTACCACATCAACATTTTTACCATCAATGCGTTTTAACAATGCATCAAGTACGGCTTCTTCACGAAAATCGCCTTGTAAAAAGTCAACCCCCGCAAGTGAGTCCATAGGTAATATGTCACACGCAACAACCTGACCTTTATCAGATACTTTCTCGGCTAAGTATTGTGACCAGCTGCCAGGTGCAGCACCTAAATCAACAACGGTCATACCAGGGCGAAGCAGTTTATCTTTATTTTGGATCTCATCTAATTTGAAAACAGCTCGAGAACGCCAGCCTTTTTTTTGCGCTTGCTGAACATATTGATCATCAAAATGTTCTTTCAGCCATCGCTTTGAACTGGCTGAATGTTTTTTATTTGTCATAAATTAACACGCAACTAATTAGTAATATTCTTTAGATGGCGTTAGAATACCCTTAATTCAAGCCATATTCAGCAAAATTTGTATAAACATGACATTATCAAACAAACAAAAGCAGTTTTTAAAAGGTCAGGCGCATAGCCTTAAGCCTGTAGTTTTACTAGGTTCTAACGGTTTAACCGAGGGCGTAGTAGTCGAAATTCAAAGTGCATTAGAAATTCACGAATTGATTAAAGTAAAAGTACCTACTGACGATCGTGAAACAAAAGCACTTATTTTTGATGCAATCGTTCGTGAAACCGGCGCTACTAAGCTACAAACAATAGGTCACACTGTTGTATTGTATCGTCAAAGTGCAGAAAAAAAGATTCAATTACCACGCGCATAAGTTAATTGTGCAGTGAGTCTTTTTATAAAAAAACCAGCATTAAGCTGGTTTTTTTATTATATGCGCTTATTTATGCTTTTTACCTTTAAACAATAAATTTAAAGCACGGCGCTTTTTAAGCAATTTTAGGCCTGTTTTATTTAGTGCGTTTGTATTTTAATAAACGGTCTAAAAATTCAGTAGTTAATTCATTTATCACGCCTGTTTCCGCGTTAACAATCAAGCTAAAACCCACATTTAAATGCGGTAAAACCACCAAATCACTGCGATAGCCTTGCACCCAGCCACTATGATAATAAAGCGTTTCATCGTTATAGTTATAAACACGCCAGCCTAATCCATAATAAGCTTGTTCTAATTCCTTTTTCCATACTCGTCTATAACGCTCTTTTTTTGTAAGTGTATAAGGACGTGTTTGTGTAGCAAGTGCATCTAAAGAGAGTACTTCTAGGTTTTGCCCTAATTGCGCATTTAACCATTTTGCCATATCGGTGGCACTTGCATTTACGCCCGCAGCTGGGCCGACTTTATAATAGTTTTTTTTCAGCTTGGCTGTGTACCAACGTTTTTTGCCTCTAACGTGCGGCATCGCATAATTTTTATCCTGCACCATTGCATCGTAGCCTAAGCTGGTATCGCTCATTTTTAATGGTGTAAAAATCCCCTCTTGCAGCCACTGGTCATATTTTTTATTGGTACTGCTGTAAATTACATCATCAATTAAACTAAACATCACATTTTGATAGCCATAGCATTGGCCTGGTTCGCAAATGGGCTTTACTGTTAATAGCTTTTCGACAATATCGGGGTAATTCATTCTTGATTCGATTAAATTATCATACGCATTAGGAACCAAACCGCTGGAGTGGCTTAATAAGTGAAACACTTTTAAATTATCTTTATAAACCGTGCCTTTAAAGGCAGGTATATACTCACTTACCGGTTTAAATAAATCTATTAACCCTTCACTTGCAAGCTTTGCAGTTAACGACCCTGCAAATGTTTTTGACACAGAAGCCAACCTAAAGCGGGTGTGGCGGTTAACCTGTGTGCCACTTCTTGCCTTAGTGCGGCCCATGGTGTGGATATAATCAGCGTTACCAATACTCACTATCGAAAGCGCAGCGCCAGGAATACCTTTACTGTTGAGTTTTTTTTCTGCGTAGCGTCCATACTGTTTTACGAATCCATCCCAGCTTGAGTCTGCTTTAGCTATTGCCTGAAGCGGTAAAGATAGACAAATAGCGACCCAAACATACATAAAATTAGTGAGATACTTCATTCGTTACAAATTTATTCTTTTTTTAACTACATCTATGTGCATAATATCATGAAGTTTTGATAGGACTAACGTACAATGTTGCGATTATTGGCTTTTTAAGTGGATGTTAAGTATTTATGCGTTTTATAGTTGTATCACTTTTTATATTATTATCAGCAGGTTGTGCAATTACCAAACAGCCGGCCGAGCCTTTGGCTTTACCGTTAAAGCCAACATTAAAGAGCGAAACTTACCAGCTTGAGTACAAAACAGAGCACGCATCGCCAAAAGTTAAGTCTGTACAGTTACCGGCGCACAAAGTAACACGCGGCCAAACAGTGCGTATTACAACCGATAAAGCAAGCGTAACAGACACGCTATTAAAGCAAATAACCCAAGCCTTGAACGATAAAGGCTTAGAAGTGACTGATAGCAAAAACAGTGACTACACGTTAGCTATTCATCAGTTAGATTTAGCATTTACTGACGATACAAAATATGCGTTAACTCAACCTGAAAACCCGTACCCTTTATTTGCCAAAGTAGCGCAGCAATACCCTACCCAACAATGCGCCACCATACTAGCGCAAGTGAGCATGCGCATTACGCACCGCGCCTCTGGCGATGTGGTATGGTTTGCAAAATCATCAATAGACAGCGCAAGCTTCCACCGTGAGCCTTTATTGTTTAGCTTTGCCCAAGAGCAAAAAATTACTAATGAGTTAGAAGTGGCAACATTTGTACATCAACAAAATACCGAGCAAGCCCGTATAGCGCGCGCAGGTAAGGAAGTAACTGTACCGCCCTTTAAAACCATTACTAAATTAAGCAGCTTAACTAAACTACAAGGCCCATGTACGCGTACAGAGGTGAGTGCCTTAACGCCTATGATGCAATATTACTTAAGCAGTATTTTAATTGATAAAATAAAAGTGCAATAACGTAAAAAACTACATTTTTTTACAGATTCAAGGATTCACTTACCAATATAATACGCTTAATAACAAATAATAATTAGGTCCCCAGGGATGAAAAACGCTTTCTTACAGCATACTTTTATTAATAGCGTATTGCTTTGCGCCATTTTTTTGAGCTTTCAAAGCCAAGCAAGCAATCGATACTATGCTGATAACACGCTAGAGCCCACCCAAGGTTTTGCGTGGGATTGGAGCGCTGGGGCTGGTTATTATGTAGAAGACTCTTACCTAATTGGCCTTGATTCCTATGACGATGGCATTGAACTCGATTTAAGCCTGGCTATTTCCTACGAAAACTTTTATCTCGACTTTGATCATAACCAGTTAAGCGGCGGCTTAGTTGTGGGTTACAGCCTTATAGATAAATTTGATTGGGGCTTGGATATATTAGGCACCAATACTCAGGCTGGCTTTGATGACAAAGGTTTAGGTTTTTACAACCACGGTGTAATAGAAGAGCTTGCGGGTATAAAATCGCGTAATTACGATTTTGATGCTGGGCTAAGATTAACGCGCCGCTTTGAAAACTCGCAAATTTCGTTTGAGTTTTTACATGATATTACAGGTACACATAATGGCTGGGTGTTTAACACCTTTTTTAGCCATATTTTGCCATGGCGTAATTGGGAGTTTAGATCTGGGGTGGGTATTAGCGCTTATTCGGGCAGTTTTACTAACTATTACTTTGGTATAGATGCAGACGAAGCCACCGCTAACCGCCCTATTTACACCCCTAATGGCAGTACCAGTATTATGTTTGAGTTTCATGCTGAGTACCCTATTTCTCAAGATTGGGTGTTTTTGTCTGGCTGGTTAACAACGTGGTTTTCAAAAGAAATAGACGACAGCCCCATTATTTCTCAAGGGTATCAACATAAAGCCAAGGTAGGCCTACGTTATGTATTTTAGATGGATCTGTTTATTATTGATCTTCCCTGCTATTTCATCTGCTAAAACCACAGATAAAACAGCCCCATTAATTGCGCTGCCCGACACCTGTGTTGCACTGCGCGAAGGCCGCAATTGCTACGCTGATGTAACGCTTAGCTGGCAGCAACCAACTATTGGTAATTACTGCCTAAGAGACGCAACATCAAAATATATAATGCAATGCTGGTTAAAGCAGCAACAAGGCGTATTTGAATATACCTTCGACTCCCAGCAAAGTATTTCTTTTGAATTGTTTGATAGTAATACAGCCCAAGTTATTGCCACAACAGAGGTTAAACTGCAGTGGGTTTATCAAAATAGACAAAAAAAACGCCGCTGGCGCTTGTTCTAATTAGAGGTGTGACCTTTCGTGATTGATTTTACAGCAATGTGTTTGGTAATTAAGTAAGTCAGCGCTTATAAAATGTGGTTGTTCAGCTAAATAGGCACTAACGCAGCATAAATCCCAAACCTATGCAGCCCTTAGGGTTATTTAAGGGCGAGTTTCAATCCACACACGGCAACCCTCTAACACTAAGGAAGCTTTATGGATAATTACGGCACTATTTTATTAGTTGAAGATGACACCTCTTTAGCCCAATGGGTTGCAGAGTACTTAACCGAGCAAGGCTATACCACCCATGTTTGTCACCGCGGCGATGAAGTAATAAGCCAGGTAAAAAACTTAAACCCTAACATTGTGCTGCTCGACATTATGCTGCCAGGCCAAGACGGTATAAGTGTGTGCAGAGAGCTACGTAGCTTTTACACCGCGCCCATTATTATGCTAACCGCCCGCGATGATGAAATGGATGAAGTAATTGGTTTAGAAGTAGGTGCGAGTGATTACATCATGAAACCAGTGCGCCCTCGCGCATTACTGGCCCGTATAAAAGCAGCACTGCGCCTTACCAGCGAACCGACTAAAGTAACCACTAACGAGAGTGTGATTACTGTAGGCGCACTCAGTATTGATACTCAATCACGCAGTGTAACGCTTAATAATCAAGATATGGCTATTTCTAGTGCTGAGTACCTCCTACTGCACTATTTAGCCAGTAATGCAGGCCAAGTAGTCTCGCGTGATGCTGTGTTTAAAGCAACCAAAGGCCGTGAATACGATGGGCTTGATAGAAGTGTTGATGTACTAATATCTGCGCTGCGCAAAAAGTTTCATGATGACCCGCAAAACCCAGAAAAAATTAAAACAATTTGGGGGCGTGGTTATTTACTTGTTGCCACTGCGTGGGAATAGTAACCGTGGCGGTTTAAATGAAAAAATTTTACATTTCACTACTCGGTAGTGCGCTGCTTTCTATTGTTGTATTGGGCTGGCTAATCGATGCATTTAGCCAACAAACTCAAACACCGCATGATGAATTTAGCCTACAAAGTCAAATGATCAACGGCTTTAGTAAACATTTGAGTAGTGTAGCGACCTCAGAGCGCGCAGCTTATGTAAAGCAATTGGCAAACGACTTTAATGTAAAGCTTGATTACAAAAATAATGAATCCCTTGCCCTGCCGCCGTCTTTAATACTGCAAATGCATACCCAAAGCGGCCTTATTTTGGAAGACCAGCAAGGTTTTTATATGCTCTACAGTAGCGAAGTATTGTCGCCTTATCATCTTTCCATGCGCCTAGACAAAGGCTTTGAAACAGATCAGCGCAACGATATTATTTTAACTTTGTTGTTTTATGCTGGGCTCTGCATTTTTATGGGCTTTATTATTGCCCCACTAGCTAAACGCTTAACAGTATTAAACGATGCGGCTAAAAAGTTTGCCGCAGGTGATGTACAAGCGAGAATAAAGGTCTCTCACTTTACCTACATAAGAGATGTTGAGCTTACATTTAACCGCATGGCTAGCCAAATAGAAAAGCTCGTGGCGGAAAACAAGTTAATGGCATCGAGCTTATCGCACGATATTAGAACCCCTATCGCATGTTTACGCTTTGGCTTAGATGCTGCGCTCGACAGCGCAGATATGCCTAAAGTTAAGCAATACCTTGTGCGTATGGAAAACGATCTCGATCATATGGAATCGATGCTTAAAAGCTATTTAGCCTTTGCAACCCTTGAGCAAAATGCCAACCAGCTCACCTACTCGCAAACTAATTTATCGCACTATCTTGAAGATTTACTTACACAGCTTTCGCCTAAAATTGAAACCAGCCAACTTAAAATACAACTAAACAGTAGTGACGATATGGTTTTTGCTGACTTACATTGGCTTGCTCGGGCTATTAGTAATTTAATTGGCAATGCCTGCGACTTTGCAAAAGACACTATTTATGTCAGTGCAAAGCGCGATGAACATTATTTATATATTACAGTTGAAGATGATGGCCCAGGCATCGCACCAGAGAACTTTAATAACGTTTTTAGCCCGTTTTTTAGAGAAGAAAGCCACCGTAACCGTGCTGATAAAAGCTATGGCTTAGGCTTAGCCATTGTTGCAAAAGTGGCAGATTGGCATCACGGCAGTGTAAGCGTTAGTAAAAGTGCGCGGCTTCAAGGGGCGTGTTTTACCCTTAAAATTGGCCAGCATCACGATTCGTAAAATATTATTTACACAACTGTAATTAGGGCCTGTTGGCCTTTTAGGGTTATAATTTGTTCTATCTAGGGGCTGTTTAATCGCGGCGCGAGGTTTGTAACCTAGTGGGCTACGTAAAAACCGAGTAACAAAGAGTAAATAGCCCCTAGGCAGAACCCTTAGGGCAGCGCCTGTTTGGCATTTATACGTCGTTATGCCTATTTATGGGGAACAACCACACTACATAGGCTCTGCCTTGCCTAAACACCAAACAGACTGCTGCAAATTTAACCTCGAAAGGTAAACAGGCCCTAAAATTTATTACACAAAATCAACTCCTTATTCTAAACCTGTTGATAACATTAATTAAATGCATCGCGTGATAGACACACCAGACGATAATTATTGTCACAATTGGGCAAATAAGTACTTTTTATTTATTTGCAATTCCAGTAGATTGTCAGCGCCGTCAAAAAATAGAGAAGTACAACAATATGAGCGCAGTTAGAGGTGAGTTTAGCTCTCGCTTTGGATTTATAATGGCCGCCGCAGGCTCTGCAGTAGGTTTAGGTAATATTTGGGGTTTTCCTACCCAAACAGCAAGCAATGGTGGTGCCGCTTTTTTAGTCGCTTATTTGGTACTCGCGTTCTTTTTAGCATACCCCGCACTTATGGCTGAGCTTATAATTGGCCGCCACGGACAAGCTAATGCGGTGTCTTCTTTAACAAAAATAACATCACACGCGTGGCAAAAGCGCTTTGCTTTTATCGTGGGTTTTGGCGGGATTTTATGTGCGGGCTTTATTTTAAGTTTTTATGCCATTGTGGCAGGCTGGATGCTCAGCGCGACAATTGAACCTCTCACTACATTAGCTGGTGCAAACCAAGCTTCAACGTGGTTAAGTGAGCAGTCACTTTCGCGAAACATCATTTTTACAGTGATATTTATTATACTCACCGTGGCTATTATTAGCCGTGGCGTAGAAAACGGCATAGAAAAATGGTCTAAGCGTCTGATGCCTGCGCTTTTAGGTATTTTATTTGCCTTAATTGCCTACGTTATGACCCAAGAAGGTGCTATGCAAGGGCTTAAAGCCTATTTATTGCCTGATTTTTCATCTATATTTGATGCAAATTTACTCGTAAGTGCACTCGGCCAAGCGTTTTTCTCTTTGTCATTAGGCACCAGTGTGATGATTATTTATGGCTCTTACATAAGTAAAAAAGAAAACCTAGTCACGCTAGGCGCATATGTAACCTTAATAGATGTGTTTATCGCGTTTGTAGCGGGCCTTTTAATTATACCTGCCATGTATGTCGCACAAGCTCAAGGCGTAGAAATTTTTTCATCTACAGGCAAACTTCTCTCTGAAGACACACTGGTGTTTCAAGTGCTACCAGCATTGTTTGATGGTATGGGCTCTGTGGGTTTATTTATAGGCTTTGCATTTTTTGCCCTAATGAGTATAGCCGCACTTACCTCCTCTATTTCAATGTTAGAGGCGCCGGTATCGTATACTGTGGAGCGCTTTGCAATGAGCCGCCTGCAGGCTACATGGCTAATTGGCGCGCTAATAAGCGCAGTGAGCATTACCATAGTATGTAACTTAGGAAGCTTATTTGGTTTAGTGATCACCCTAACAACTAAAGTTGCTCAGCCTTTACTTGGCTTGATGTGTTGTATTTTTGTTGGCTGGATTTGGTACCGTGGCTCACTACTAAAAGCAATACAGCAAGGTAACCCTGAGGTTCATAACACACTATTTTGGAAAGTATGGCCTGTATACACTAAGTTTGTGTGCCCTATAGCTATTGGTGCTGTGTTTTTACATTCGGTGTTAAGTTAAAACGTTATTTTTAACTAACCCGAGTTCAGGTTAAGTTCTAAATGAAGTGAAGCCCACGCGTTAAGTGGGCTTTTTAATAGCTTAAATTTACTCGTAATAAATTAGCTTAGTGTATTTAACACCATATCTTGATGAGGGATGCCATCTTCTAGATATTGCTCCCCTACTTCTGTAAAGCCAAAAGAGCGATAAAATGCTAATAAATAGGTTTGTGCGCCTATATAAATATGACGCTGTGGCCACTGCTTTTTACAACATGCTATGGCCGCATTTACAAGCTCAGTTGCCCGCCCTTTACCTCGCTCACTTTTGCAAACCAGTACACGGCCTATTGCACTGTACTGCTCGTTTTTTTCATAGCAGCGGGCATAAGCTAATAAACTATTATCTGCAATTGCATATAAATGCTGAGTACTAGGGTTAATGTCTACCTCATCAAGCTCAGGGTAAGGGCATGTTTGCTCTACTACAAATACATCAACACGACCGCGCATTATCGTAAATAAAGTACGCGTATCAAGCGCATCAAAATGCGCACATTTAAACGACATATAAAATCCTAAAATAAAAAACCCAGCCTAAGCTGGGTTTAGTTAAACTACGCATCACTTAGGCAAACAAACGCTCTAATTGGTCACATAACTGCGATAAATTCACATGGTCGTGCTCTATGGTTAAATCAACATAACCATCGCCTCTAAATGCTCTATCCAGCTCAATTAAAACATGCGTTTTATGTGCTTCTGGTACAAACGATAATTCAATTTCTTGAATACCAAATAAGCTGCGGCTATTAGGCTTGTATTCTAACTCTTGATAACACCCCGATACCGACTGAAAAGTAGGCGCACGTAAATGCCCTTTTTCAACATCTGCTTTTAATAAACTAAACCCTAATTTATCCATTGCTTGCATACAGGTTTTAACAGCTTCGTTAGGGTAAATATGCAAGTGGTCTTTATCTGTTGGGTCTAGTGCTAAATCAATATCAAGGCCTGTTTCAATCCATACATGTGATTGGTTGTAGCCGGCGTTAATTTCAGTAATTGGCGTTTCTGGATGAAGGCGCGCTTCAAATGGAATGCTTTTAACTTCACCTGGCTCAACAGTGCCTATGTCGGTTATACGCCACTGATCAATTACGTGATTAGTAAAGTACTCACCTTCTTCGCCATCAACTTTAACGCGAGTCATTAAAAACAAATCAAGGCCAGCAATTTCTTGAGCCACATCGCCTGCAGTTATAACGATATTAGCGTTAAAAAGTTGCCCTGGCTGAAGATGCTCAGTTTCTAAAATTGTATCTACTTTTGCAGCGCCAATACCTACCGACGCTAAAATCTTTTTAAACATATCTATCTCCTTAAGCTGAGCGGCTCAGTTTGTTGCTCAAGCTTAAACTCCTTCGTTAAAGCATCTTAACCATATTTAAAAGCCAATGTCAGTGAAAAAATGTTATTTACATGCTATTTACGATTAAATACGTGTTTAATGTGCATTTTTTATACGCAGCTGGGCAAGTAATTGATTAAACGCGCTCATTTTTAGGGCTATTTTTATTTTCAATGGTATAAAATTTTCGCTACACTGCAATCCCAAATGAAGTGATATTAAGAATTATGGAACTAATCTATTTTGCCGCCGCGTTTGTTTGTGGCTTTGGTGTTTATCAATTAAAACTTCCTCCCCTTATTGGCTTTTTACTTGCCGGTTTTGCATTAAATTTATCTGGCTATAAAAGCACCGAACTACTCGATACCATTGCGGCACTGGGTGTAACACTTCTTTTATTTAGTATTGGCTTAAAACTTAAAGTAAACAGCTTAATCAAGCCCCAAGTATGGGCACCCGCTACCCTACACATTATTTTTAGCAGTGCATTATTTAGTGGCTTTATGTTACTGCTAGGTATTTTTGCTGTGCCTATGTTTGTTGATTTAAGCTGGCAAAGTGCCTTATTAGTTGGGTTTGCGCTAAGCTTTTCAAGCACTGTATTTGCGGTAAAAGTACTTGAAGAGCGCGGTGAAATGGCAAGCCTACACGGAAAAATAGCCATTGGCATTTTAGTTATGCAGGATATTTTTGCGGTTATATTTTTAGCCATTAGCACCGGCAAAGTACCTAATATGTGGGCTCTTGCTTTAATTATTGCACTACCTTTAGTGCGCCCGCTTATGTATGCAGTGCTTAACCGCTCTAAACATGGTGAGCTATTGCCGTTATTTGGCTTTTTCTTTGCGTTGGTTGCAGGTTATAACGCTTTTGATTTTGCAGGTTTAAAGGGCGATTTAGGCGCGCTCATTATGGGGATGATGTTTGCGCCACATAAAAAGGCGGGAGAGCTTTCAAAGTCGCTGCTTAATTTAAAAGATATTTTGCTGGTCGGTTTTTTCTTAAGTATTGGTTTAAACGCAGAGCTTACAGCTAATTCATTAATTGTAGCGTTAATCCTTATATTTGTGCTGCCAGTTAAAACCTTACTTTATTATGTGTTTACGAATACCTTTAAGCTCAGAGCGCGCACCTCGTTACTCACTGCATTTAGCCTTGCTAATTTTAGTGAGTTTGGCCTTATTGTGTGTGCTGTGGCAGCCTCTACAGGCATGATCACCTCAGAGTGGCTGGCGGTAATGGCTATTGCGGTGTCTATTACCTTTGTTATTGCATCGCCTCTTAATAAACGCTCAAACGAGTTATACGTAAAAATTGAGCGCTGGTTATTAAAATTCGAAAGCAAAACCCGCTTAGCTGAAGAGCTACCCGTTAATCTAAACGACACTAAAATCGTTATATTTGGTATGGGACGCATAGGTACAGGTGCCTACGAAACAATAAATGCGACTCACCCTAATGTAGTGGCGGGCATTGATATAAAACCAGAGGTGGTAGAAAAACATATTAAACGCAATAGAAAGGTACTCCTTGCCGATGCCACCGACCCTGACTTTTGGCAGCGCGTTAACCACTCTCATGTTGAAATGGTCATGTTAGCTATGCCAAAGCATATGCAAAATATTTTTGCATTAGAGCAGTTACAAGCCTCAGGCTATAACGGCCAAGTAACAGCTATCGCCAATTACCCTGATCAACAAAAAGAGCTTGAACAAATGGGCGTAAACTCGACCTATAACTTTTATTTAGAAGCAGGAAGTGGTTTTGCCGAGCACGTAAAGCAAGAGCTATTCGAAAAATAGTACTTTTATACTAAACAATAAAAACAACCAAATGAAAACGCCTTATTTTTTATAAGGCTTTTTTATTAGTTTTAGTTTAAAAACTCATTTTATTTACATTCCTTTACATTACTTCTCTCTATCTGTAAAAAAAACAGATAAACTACCGGTGTTGTTTAAATAAACGCCTTCGCACCTATGTCGCATAATTAGACTCCAGCTAATTAATGCAAGGTAAGCATTTATTTATCAACACAAATTTATTCAATCAGAGGGCCTACTCCCTCGTTCAATAGGCTGTTTCTTGCCCGTCACAGCCTATTTTATTTCTGTTTACTTGCCCGCTTACCCAGCCACTATTTAATGCGTTTATTATTAATAAGCAGTAGTATTACTATTATACGTTTTATCAATTACTGACTTATTATGGATACAGCCGAACTCAAGCTCGCCATTAATACAATTATGCCCTTTGGAAAATACGCAGGCAGACCCTTATTGCTTTTGCCAGAGCCCTACCTAGTGTGGTTTAAACAGCAAGGGTTTCCAGAAAGTAAACTCGGAGCGCAGCTTGCAATGATGTACGAGGTTAAATTAAACGGGCTTGAGCAAATGCTGATGCCCCTACTTAAAAAAAATGAAAAATAATTGAGAACTTTTTCCACGTAGCCGGGTCTACTATTTTGCTACTTGTTGATTTTGGTTTTTAACCACAAAAAGCGCCTTAGGCGCTTTTTTTTATGCCTGGCGTTTTTAGGTGAATTGCTTTTATACCAATCCGCATAATTAAGTGATCTATTTTGAGGGTGGAAAAACGTGTTGATAGCTATTTAGTTGTTCTCGGCAATTGCTCCTGCATTGCTCTACCTTCTGCATTTATGCAGTCGTAAATGGGAATTTTTTAACGTAGCTAGCGACACATTTGGCCCCACAAAATGATTTAATATTATTTTGGATAGGTATTAGGTAAGGTAACTATAAACTTAGCGCCACCAAGCGATGAGTCAATGATTGAATAGTGCCCTTTATGCCACGATACAATTTTTGCCACTATTGCTAAGCCTAAACCAAAGCCCCCTGTGCTTTTATCACGGCTTTTATCTAAACGAGTAAAAGGTTTAAATACGCTTTCTCTGTCGCTTTTTAAAATACCTTCTCCGTCATCTTCCACAATAAAGTAAATTGCATCACCCTGCGCTTTGAGTGTGACATCAACACGACTAACAGCGTACTTTAACGCATTGCCCACTAGGTTTTGCATTAAACGCGCAATAAAGTGCGCATCACACTTGTACACTAAAGCCTGTGGTAACACCGCATTAAACTCTATGCCGCTTGCAAAATTTAGCTTATTAATGACCGATTGTGTTAAGGCAGCCAAATCAACGTCGCTTCTCGCTAAGCTTGGTTGCTGCGAATCAAGCCGAGCATATTCAAGCATTTCACACACAAGCGCTTCAAGTTCGCTTATATCTGCCTGCATATTAGTTAGGTAATGTTGCCCTTTTTCCGATTGCAGTGTTTCTTCTAACATGGCTATACCAAATTTTAATCGTGCAAGGGGCGTTCTAAATTCATGAGATACAGAGGAGGTAAGTTCTTGTTGCGCACTAAGAAGATGCTCTATGCGCTGCTGCATTACTTTTAGAGTATCAGTAACGGGTAAAAAAAACGATTTAGAAGGACTGCTTAAGTTAAAGTCTTGCGAGCCATCTACCGCTTCGCACGCATGGCTTAATTTAGAAAAATCACGCCATAGTAAAAAGCTCCACAGCCCCACAGGTAACCCTACAATAGCCAGTAACATTAAATATGGGATAACAGAGCTTTCAGGTGCTTTTATAACGCCTACAGGGCCAATTTGAAGTAGCTTGTTATCACCAAGCTCAACATACCACACTATACGCTGCTTTTTATCATACAGGTACAGGTAATGATTTTTATCTAATGAGGCTTGCTGCTTAAGGGGTAAAATAAGATCTTTGCGGGCAATAACTTGGCTTTCAAAGCTGTGTTTTAGCTTATCTAGACCATCATCGGTTTGCGATAATAACCAAAGTGCTTGGCCAAACTCATCATCTAACAGCACTTGCTGCTGCGTCTCTTCGTAAGGCCAAACTTGTTCTATAACACCACTAACAATAAATAAAGAAACAATGATATAAACATATAAACTTATAAATAGTTTGCCCATTATTCCTTATTTACCTTCATATATTATTTTTCCCAGGCGTCTGATACAAACAAGTAACCTTGCCCCCACACGGTTTTTATACGGTAAGGTTTATCGCTGTTATCACCTAGCTTTTTGCGAATTCGTGACACGCGTACATCAACGGTACGGTCAAGCCCGTCGTATTGACGGCCAATCATATGTTGATGAACATGTTCACGGCTTAGTACTTCGCCTGCATTTGAGGCAAGTAGCCATAATAGCTCAAACTCATGGGATGTAAGTACTATTTCGTTTTCGTTTAATTTAACAATTCGGCTGGTTTTATCAATGACTAAATCACCAAACTGAATCTCTTCTGCGGCCTTAACCACGGGTTGCCCGCGACGCAGTAATGCATTTACACGCGCCAGTAAAACACGCGGTTCTGCAGGTTTTACCACATAGTCATCTGCGCCAAGCTCTAAGCCAATCACCTGATCAAAGTCTTCACCTTTTGCAGTAAGCATTAAAATTGGCAACGAAAACTTATCACGTACTTGTCGACATACGCTAAAGCCATCTTTACCTGGCAACATAATATCTAAAATCATTAAATCAGCAGCGTTATTCTCAAGATAACTAAATACTTCATCACCACGGCTTAATACGTCTACTTCTAAGCCATTATGTTCAAGATAATCTTTTGTTAGTTGTTGTAAACCTAGGTCATCTTCAACAAGTAAAATTTTTGGCATGAGTTGCTCCTAAATTAAAAATAGCTCCATGGAGAGCGAAGCCTGCGCCTACTTTTTTTAGCATCAGCACTTTGCACTTCAACGTGTGTTTTAGCAATTAACACACCGGTATGAGGATTGATTAAGGAGTATATGGTCTCTACCTGAACACGCGCTTTATACTCAAACTCACCAACAGCCTGCTGTTGCCAGCATTTAATCAGTTTGTTTTGTTGGTACAGGCATGCATCGCTTGGCGATGGTTGCTGCCAATTAAACTTTAAATCGAGATCGCAAAACGCTTGCTGCTCAGAAACAACACACACTTTGGGAGAGACCTTTAAAGACGCATTTTGCGCTACAACGGGAGGGCTAAACAGAAAAACTGTAAGCACAATCAACATTAAATACTTCATATTAAAAAGTATGATCGAATCCTATAAAAGCAGTCATTGAATAGTTACGTTCAAAAAGCGGACTGCCATCCATAGCTGAATAGTCGTAATATGCTACATGAAAACGAAGACTGTTAGCCTCACTCAATGGCCAACTGGCGTCGATTTTAGCATAAGGTTGCCAGCTACTACCAACGTCAATTTTACCTAATGAGGTTTCGTGTGCTTTTAAACCATAATAGTAGCTGTTTAATTCAGCTGATTTATAGATAACCCCAAGCGTTGGTTTTAACTTTAAACGCCCTACTTCACTGTGGTACTGCCATTGTATAGCGCCTCGAGTACCGTTATAAACATTACTTATATCGTGTAATAACTGTATCGATAGCACATGATTTTGCTGCACATAATGATAGCTGCCCCCAGCATCTAGAGCTAAATGGCGATTATCAATATTATCGATATTTATTTTTTTAGGCTGGGGATTATTTTGCGCCAATGCAGAAGCACCTGCGGTTGCTGGTAAAACAAAGAGGTTATTAGGATGCCAATCAATAAAAAAGCGTGACTCTGCGTTAAGTTCTGAAACGATATTAAAATGATGCTTTTGATTTTCTTTAAGTGTGTAGCCAAGGCGACCATTATCGAAAAACCAACGCTCACCATAAAAAGCAATTCGCGGGATCACAGGGAGCGGGACGTTTTTTCCGCCATGCAGAGGGTTGGTAATAACACCCGCGCCGACACTTAGATTTACATGCCACTTCTTAACAGTAATATGTTGCTGCGCATACTCTTGTTCGTTGTAGGCCTGCGAAGCTGTGCTAGGCACGCAAGCAAGACACACCACAAAGCAAAAAATGTAAATAAAAGTATTGAGCCGCATTAACCTAATCTAAATGAGTAAATAAGTAAGTCACCCATACTAGCAAGGTAAGCACAAATGTGCGCCACTTGGTTACAATCGTTCACAATTTTTATACATGCGTATCACATTTAAATATCAGGGGCTATTTCAATACGGTTGCGACCATGTGTTTTAGCTATATATAAAGCACGGTCGGCGCGCTCAATAAGTACCGAACCTTTCGTGAATGGACGTAACATAGCGAGCCCAAAACTTGCAGAAATTGCACGTTTAGAATTTACATCGTCTTTTTTACGGATAGTTAATGAGGCAATATCTAAACGAATTTTATCAGCAAACACCATAATCTCGTTGATGCTGTCAAAATACCCGGTAATACAAAACTCCTCACCACCATAGCGGTAAACATTCAGGCTATCGGAAATATTTTGCGAAACTTTTTTGGCTACTAATTTAAGTACTTCATCGCCTTTTTGATGACCAAAATCGTCGTTAAAACGTTTAAAGTGATCAATATCAAACATGATTAGTACCGCCAATACGCTCTCGTCAGCTTGCTCTGAATAGGTTTGACAAAACTGCTGAATATCATCATCAAACTTTCTTCTATTAAAAAAGCCTGTCAGGGGGTCTGTATCGGCTGCTTCTTGAGAAAGGTTAAGTGCTTCTTTTAAATCTTTAATTTCGTTATAGGCTACCGCAAGCTTAGTTTGAAATTCTCGCGCATAGTCTTGCATAGCCACCGACTCGTCAGTTAAGCGTTCAACACAACCGAGTATTTCGTTAAACGAATTTACATTAGCTAAACTTGCTAACTCATTTTGAGAATCTACCAACGACGTGGTAAAGCTTTTAGAATGATCGAGGGTAACGCTTATATCATGCTGTACTTGCTCCATAGTGCCATGGAAGCGATCTGCCATTTCTTGAAAAAACACTAAGTCATCTTCGCTTAAATGCTTATCAAAAATTTCTTTTGCTTTATTTTGAGTACATGTTTGTTGCTCAGCAATGACGTGATCAAGCTCAGCATTTAATGCTGGCTTACTGCCTTGCACATAGCAATACCAAATAGCGTAATTGATAGGCGTTACCGGCATTCGGTACTTTACCATCAGAGGAATTGCTTTTTTTAAACATTGAGCAGAATGAGCGAGCGATACAGCATGATCCATAATTATTATAAACTCTCGTGCGTCATTATTTTTTATTATTAAGCTTTCATGTTAAGTAATAGTAAACTCATACGCAACTGTTAATCATACTATTTACTGAATTATATTAATCGTTAAAAGCTTAAATAACATTTGCGCCTAAAGTTTGTGCAATATTCCATAATGCACTGATTGCAGGGTCGTTAAGCTCTTTTTTTAGCACCGCCAAACCAATATCAAACCCTTCTGGCTGGTAATTTTCACTGGGCAGTACGTGTACCTTGTCTTGTAGCGGACTATTATCTAGCACTATTTTGGGAACCATGGCGACACCTAATCCTAGGCTCACCATAGACACCATTGCTTCGTGCCCTGCTACTTGTGCATAAATTTTTCCATGCACATTATTTTTCCGCCACCACTGCTCTAACCGCTGCCTAGAAAAACCTTGCTCAGGTACAATAAACTCCAGTTCTGACCAATCGATATTTGGGGCGTTTTTCGCTATTTTTTCGCTGATCGGGCATTGAATTTTAGGGCCAATAAGAACCAGTGGAGAGTGGCCTATATTAACAAAAGCAATTTGGGCAGGCAGTTTACTTGGCCGTGCAGCAATAGCCATTGATTCATGGGCATCCAGTACTCGGTTTATTGCCAACGCCGGATCGCCGGTATTTAGCGTTATTTCTATATGCTGATGCTGCGCGCGGAGCTGTTCTAATATTTGATGCAAAAAACTATACGAGGCGGTGACTGAGCAATAAATACTCACATTACCGTAAATATGCTGGGTTGGGTCTTTCACATTCGTTTTAAAGCGCTGCCAATTAGCCAGTGTAGAGGTGGCGTAATCAATAAACGACTCCCCTTCTTTAGTTAATTTTACACTTCGGTTATCACGTATAAATAAAGCAACGCCGACCTCATCTTCAAGCTGCTTAATATTGCGACTTAATGTAGGTGCACTTATATGGCACAGCTCGCTCGCACGGGCAAAATGGAGCGTTTTAGCTAACGCTAAAAAGTAATTTAAATGCTTATGATCCATTACACGCCTCTACGTTTCATTTTTTGAAATACTTTAGTGCAAATATATCATTTTACGCAAGCAAAGTTTTTTTTTATGGTGTGTTTAAGCAAAGCAAATACGCTTTGCATCTAACAAACACGAATTATAGGACACTAACATGGCGAATTATTTTAATACCTTACCTTTACGCGAGCAGTTAGCTCAATTAGCGCAATGTGAATTTATGGACCCAAGTGAATTTACCGATGGTGTTGATGCACTTAAAGGTAAAAAGCTGGTTATTGTTGGCTGTGGCGCACAAGGTCTTAACCAAGGTTTAAACTTACGTGACTCAGGCCTAGATGTATCGTACACGTTACGTCAATCAGCAATTGATGAGCGTCGTCAGTCATACTTAAATGCATCTGAAAACGGTTTTACTGTAGGCACCTACGAAGAGCTAATTCCGAGCGCTGACGTAGTATTAAACCTAACACCCGATAAGCAACATACGGCCGTTGTAACTGCCATTATGCCTTTGATGAAACAAGGCTCTACACTTGCTTACTCGCACGGTTTTAATATTGTTGAAGAAGGCATGCAAATTCGTGAAGACATTACGGTAATCATGGTTGCTCCTAAGTGTCCTGGCTCGGAAGTTCGCGAAGAATACAAACGCGGCTTTGGTGTACCTACTCTTATTGCTGTTCACCCAGAAAACGACCCACAAGGTCACGGCTTAGCACAAGCTAAAGCCTACGCTGCGGGTACCGGTGGTCATCGTGCCGGTGTACTTAAGTCATCGTTTATCGCTGAAGTTAAATCAGACTTAATGGGCGAGCAAACAATTCTTTGTGGCATGTTACAAACCGGTTCAATTTTATGTTTTGATAAAATGATTGAAAAAGGCATTGATGCGGGTTACGCATCAAAACTAATTCAATACGGCTGGGAAGTAATTACCGAAGCCCTTAAATACGGCGGCGTTACTAACATGCTTGACCGTTTATCAAACCCTGCAAAAGTAAAAGCGTTTGAACTAAGCGAAGAACTTAAAGTTATTATGCGCCCGCTTTATAACAAGCACCAAGATGACATTATCGACGGTACTTTCTCACGCGTAATGATGGAAGATTGGGCAAACGACGATGCAAACTTACTAAAATGGCGTGCAGAAACTGCCGAAACTAACTTTGAAAAAACCCCTGCTGGTGATGTAGAAATCTCTGAGCAAGAGTTTTTCGATAACGGTATTTTAATGGTTGCTATGGTTAAAGCGGGCGTTGAGCTTGCATTTGAAACCATGACTGCAGCAGGCATTATTGACGAGTCGGCTTATTATGAGTCTTTACACGAAACACCGTTAATTGCCAACACAATAGCACGTAAAAAATTATTCGAAATGAACCGTACTATTTCTGATACTGCAGAATACGGCTGTTACTTATACAACCATGCGTGTTTACCATTATTGGCCGATTTTATGAAAAACATCGACACCGATGTTATTGGTAAAGGCTTAAATGAGCAAAGTAACCAAGTAGATAACCAAACACTGATTCAAATTAACACTGCACTACGTGAGCACCCTGTTGAAATTGTTGGCGCTAGACTACGCGGCTACATGTCAGCTATGAAGAAAATTGTATAACTAGTTTCGCTTGTTAGAAACCAAGCCCACATGCATACGCTGTGGGCTTTTTCGTGCTAGTAATAATAAAAAGCGAGTATACCCTTTTAGATATATTGCAATAATTAGCGCTTAATTAATAATGTGCTAACATGGCTATCTACCTAGTTGTAAAGTTAAATAATATGACGATAAAAAACCTAACTATCACTCAAAAAATCACCATTTTAGGCAGTACCATTGCAATCTGTGTCGCTGCATTAATTGGTTTAACGTCTTTATATAGCTCTGAAGATATTATAGAACGACGTATGATTGAATCTGAGCTACCCAGCAAATTACACAGTATTAGTAATCAAATTGGTGGCGAAATAAACGAACTACTAGGTGCTGCACAGCAACTATCATCAAATGAATTTATCTTAGAGTGGGCGCGCTCAAATAACCAAGACGACACACTACTGCTTAAAGAATTAAACCGCGTAGCAAAGCAGTTTGATTTAGCAACTGCGTCGTGGGCTAACCGTGATACAGCACAATATTGGAACCAACACGGATTTTTACGCGTGCTTAAAAACGACGCGGCTGATGGGTGGTTTTTTGGCTTTACCAACTCAAATAATCCGTACTCAATCAGTATTTATCAAGAATCTCCGACTGATGTAAAAATGTTTGTAAATCATCAACAAACAAATGGGCTTGGATTAGCGGGGCTTGCAAAAAGCATCACCGACATGCAAAAGCTATTACAACAATTTAAAATTGAGCAAACTGGCTTTGTATTTATTGCAGATAAAAGCGGCTTAATTCAGTTACATAAAGATGCAAATAAAGTGGCTAAAGTAAACATAGACACACTTTATGGCAGTAATGTTCATAGTACTTTGTATAACCCTTCTGGTTTTGCAATTACAGAATTATCACTTAATAACGAAGCCACATTTTTAGCAGCCATGCCAATAGCCAATACCGACTTATACGTATTAGCCCAAGTACCTAAAAGTGAGGTATTTGCGACTGTAGGTACATTGGAGTGGCAAATATTTACCTTTACACTAGTGATAGCCCTCGTTGCTAGCATGCTAAGTTACTTGTTAGCACGCTCTTTAGCGTCACCGCTTTCGGATATGGCCGAACTGTTCTCACGTTTAGGATCAGGCGATGCTAATTTAGCGTACCGTTTGCCAGAGTCTAATCAGCCAGAGCTAAACAATTTAAGCCATGGCTTTAACCAGTTTATTCATAAAATTGAAACTGCCATAAAGCAAGTCGCCAACGAAAGTACAGAAATACGCCAAAGTTCTAATCATGTATTTGAACAAGCAAAAAACAACTCGCAGTCTATTGATAATCAAAAAGAGCAAACCATTTCGGTTGCTGCAGCCATTAACGAAATGGGCGCAACTGTACAAGAAATAGCACAAAGTGCGGCTAATGCAGCTAAGTTAACGCAAAGCAGTCAAGAAAACACCAGCCAAAGCCATCAGCAAGTACTGCAAAGCCAAGCTACAATTTCAGCGCTTGCCACTGACATTGACGGCATTACCGAGCAAGTAACACTGCTTTCTAAAAAAACAATTGATATAGCGAGTATTGTTGACTCTATTCGCGGCATTTCAGAGCAAACTAATTTACTAGCCTTAAACGCAGCCATCGAATCGGCTCGGGCTGGTGAGCATGGTAGAGGCTTTGCAGTGGTGGCCGATGAAGTACGCGCGCTTGCTAATCGTACCTCGCAATCAACCACCGAAATTCAGTCAATGATTGAAGAGCTAACCACTATTTCTGAAGATGTAGTAAACGATATTAGTCAATCTAAGCAAAAAGCCCAACAAAGCGTAGGCGCAATGCAAAGCTCTGTTGAATTGCTTGATGCGATAAGCGAAACAGCAAATCAAATAAACGACATGGCTACTTTAATTGCCACCGCAACTGAGCAGCAGAGTAACGTGGTTGCTGATGTAGGACGTAATATTGAGCAAATAAGTGAAATTAGTGACCGTGCTATGAATGAGCAAATAAACACCGAGCAAGCAATTCGCGATTTAGCAAATAGCGCTCAAGCCCTTGATGCACTCGTAGCCACCTTTGAAAAACACCACTAAACACGTTTTGTAACACTTTAATAAACCACCTGCGCATATTGCATCTACACTTATAGATGTAATATGTTGGAGGTGGTTTATGAACATATCTTGTTTTAACGCATTATTACTAAGTAGTTGCTTATATTTAAGCGCATGTAACACCACGGTGCGTGAACCGCCGCCGCTTGCCCTAGCAAACCATCCAACATTTAACCGTATTAACGTCGAAACCGAGCAAGACATATTTAAGCTCGACAAAACAATCACTTCCCAACTTGATGCCCACTTAACCACTAAGCGAAGCGCGCATTACTTAGCGAACAGTATTTTAAGTTTTTTATTAAAAAACGGCGATAACTCATTAACCTATCAAAGTGGCGCCACATTGAGTGCATCGCAAACCTACGCTAATTTAAATGCTAATTGCCTGTCGTTATCGATATTAGCGTATAGCTTAGCCGATTATTTAGGTATAAAAGCGCGCTTTCAAAAGGTTCATATTCCTGAATATTGGGCAATGAATAAAGGGGTTAATTTACTGACAGGGCATATTAATTTATCAATTGACAATGCGCTTATGCAAACAATACCAGCCACAATGGTTTATCAACGTGATAAACAGTTAACCATAGACTTCGACCCGAATATAAGAAAACAACGCTTTAAAACCAGCCCAATAAGCAAAGAGTTTGTTACGGCTATGTTTTATAACAATAAAGGCGCTCAAGCTTTAGTAAATAAAAATTATAATTTAGCTTATAGCTACTTTAGTGCCGCCGTTGAAGCCGCCCCATTATACAGTGGTGGCTGGGGGAATTTAGGTATTGTATTTAGGCAGCTTAATTATTTAAAAGAAGCTGAACAGGCATATAACTATGCTTTATTGCTTGATAAAAATAACCATACTGCCATAGGTAATCTCGCTGTGCTGTACACCTTAAGTAACCGCGCTAAACAAGGTCAGCAAATGCTAAAACAGCTCAATAAAAAGCGCCAAGCTAACCCGTATTACCATATATCATTGGGTAATAGTGAACTGGTACTTAAAAATTACTCTCAAGCGATTAAGCATTTTAAAAGCGCTTATAAAATTGACGCTAAGTTACACGAAAGCCACTTTGGCCTTGCGCGAGCATATTATTTTACCGGCAATATAAAGCAGGCAACACATTATATGCGTTTAGCGGGTATAAACGCCGAGTTTAACTATGACAAAGCCCGCTATCGTAATAAATTAAAAGCATTAAAAAATGCCACAGCTTCACTTAGTCATTAGCTGTTGTACATAGTGCTCTTTTTGGGCCCTACTTAATTTTTTAATTTGCCACTCTAACTTACTGGCTTCGCTTTTTGAGCCCACCTTTTGTTGATGAATTAAAACTAAAGGGCCTTTGCCTTTTAAGTTTTTTGCGCCTTTACCCGCTTGATGCGTGGCTAAGCGCTTATCAACATTGGTTGTTATACCTGTATACCAGTGACCTAAACGCGTTTGCACTATATACAAATACCACGTTGAGGGTACTTTGTGTGCTTTGCTTATATTTATACTTAAACTTTTTTGTGTGTTTGTGGTCAAAACGTTGCCCTAACCCTCGTAACTAAAAACAATTTCTTAAAAGGGTTTTACCTTCAGTGACTAATCGGTATCATGCAGATTATAAAAAATAAGGATCACAACTAACAATGCAGTCGTTAAAAACTTTTTCTCTTTGGCTTATCGTTGCTCTCACATTCAGCTCTTTAGCAGGTTGTTCTAGCTGGGTATATAGAATCAATATCCCACAGGGTAACTTTTTAGAGCAATCAGATGTAGATAAGCTTCGTGTAAACATGACACGAGAGCAAGTTATTTATGTACTAGGTCGTCCAATAGCAGAAGATGCGTTTGATAATAGTACCTGGCGTTATGTGTACAGCTTTAACAAAGGCCGCGATAATGAGCAGCATAAAGAGTTGCTGGTTAAATTTGAAAATGATCAACTAGTTGCTGTTTCGGGTGATTATGATCAGCCAGAAAACTTTGATACTCCGCTAGAGCAGTAAACGCTTTAGTTATTAAAAAAGGTGAGCATGGCTCACCTTTTTTATTTACTACATTAATGACCTTTATAAAGGACGCCCACCGGTAACTTTATTTGCTCGACCTTCCTCCTTTGCTTTTTCAGCACGCTTTCTTCGAGCATCTTTAGGGTCTGCAATTAGTGGACGATAAATTTCTATTCTGTCGCCATCTTTTAATTCGTAATGCGCTTTTACTGTTCTATTCCATACACCTAAAGTAAGCGCAGTTGGGTCTATTTCAGGGCACTTTTCAATGATCCCCGATTGAATAACAGCTTGTTCGGCTGTGGTTCCTTGCGCTACTTCCACTGTTAATGTGGTTGCTTTAGTCGGTAATGCAAAAACTATCTCAACGCTAATCATTATCTTGCTCCGTATACATCTTTTGCACGTTGCGTGAATGCGCTAACCATATTTTTAGCTACATCATTAAATATTTTACCAAACGCCAATTCTATAAGCTTGCTAGAGAATTCAAATTCAAGCTTAAGCTCAACTTTACAGGCTTTTTTATCTAACGCTTGAAAATGCCAACGCCCTTTAAGAGTTTTAAATGGGCCATCAACCAGCCTTAATTGCACGGTTTGCTCGTCAATAAAGGTGTTTTCAGTGGTAAACCACTTTTTTATACCCGCCTTGGATATTTCTAAACTCGCGGTCATGTTATTATTGTGCTGCGAAACGATTTTAGAGTCTGAGCAATTAGGTAAAAACTGCGGATAAGCTTCTACATCATTAACTAGGTCAAACATCTCTTTAGTGCTGTACATAACCAGCGCACTTTTTTCTATTTGTGGCATACTCACTCCCAACTGTGTGGGCGAATTTTAGCAAGCTTTGCGCGTTTCCCCAAATTTTCATGGTCTTAAGTTCACCAGATTATTTTAAAGGCACATATAAAAAATCGATGTAAAACATCTCTTAATACGTATATTATAGGGCACTATGGCTAAGAACAAATCATCAAAATCGAACAGTAATACCATCGCGCTTAACAAAAAAGCGCGTCATGAGTATTTTTTACACGACAAGTTTGAAGCAGGTGTTGAACTACAGGGCTGGGAAGTAAAAAGTATCCGAGCTGGTAAGGTAAACATCTCAGAAACTTATATTCATCTTAAAAATGGCGAAGCTTTTTTATTAGGCAGTCAAATTCAGCCTTTAAATAGCGCCTCGACTCATGTTATTTGCGATCCAATGCGATACCGTAAACTGTTATTAAGCCGCAAAGAGCTTGATAGATTAGTCGGTGCCACTGAACGAGATGGCTACTCACTTGTTGCCACTGCCATGTATTGGAAAAAATGTTGGGTGAAACTTGAATTTCACTTAGCAAAAGGTAAAAAAATGCATGACAAACGTGAAGACGGCAAAAATAAAGATTGGTCGCGTGAGAAAGAACGCCTCATGAAACATAAAGTATAAACACAACGCCTAATTTATTTAGGCGTTTTTTTTAATTTCTCACCGGTTAAATTTAAAACAACCTGATCAAATTCCCCTCAGCTTTATTTAATTCATCCCTGTGCGTGATATAAATAAATTATTACACTTTATTTATTTTTTTAATTTCTTTAGATGCCTGTCCATTTTAGTGCGCAAATTTTATGGTACAAAGCGAGTAATTTAGCCTTGTCTATCCTTTTTCGTTGTTTCTATTATTGAATATTTTTCCTTCAACACTCTACAAAAACTCATACTAAAATCGCAAAGGGTGTAGATTGATAACACTTAAGTTACATGATATTAATGTCAACGCTTGTTAAGCAACTAAATTTATAACATATCAACAAGGACTTAAGGATGAAGCAATCAATTGCATTTACACCTAGCATAATTGCAGGTGCTACAATCGCACTTTCAGCAGGATTTACAACAACAGCTTATGCTGCTGAAGAAGCAAAAAAAGTAGAACGCATTGAAGTAACAGGTTCGCGCATAAAACGCACCGATATCGAAGGGCCTTCGCCAGTACAATCTATTGGCAGAGCAGATATCGAAAACATGGGTTACGATAACCTTCAACAACTCCTCGAAAGAATGCCTGTGGCAGGCAGCGGTACTTTCTCAACACGCGGCAACAACCAAGATTCAACTGCAAATGGATCTGCCGCGGTCAGCCTACGTGGTTTAGGTGCTGATGCTACATTGGTGCTAATCAACGGCCGCCGTGTGGCTATTAGTGCCTTTGCCGAAGGTATTACAAACTCATTTGTCGATATTAATAGTATTCCGGTATCGGCGATTGAGCGCATTGATATTTTAAAAGATGGCGCATCAGCAATTTATGGCTCTGATGCAGTAGCGGGCGTAGTCAACGTTATTTTAAAAAAAGACATAGATGGCGTTGAACTAAACTTAGGCTACGGTGGTACCGATGGCCCAAATTACGAAGAAACAACAGCAAGTTTAGTATGGGGTACAACTAGCGAAAAAAGCAGTGCCTCAATTATTATTGATTACTTTAAAAACACCTCGCTTTCGTCAGATGAAATGGGCAGCTTAGGCACCGCTAATCAATCGCCTTATGGCGGCGAAGACTTTCGCTCTTCTCGTGGCTTTCCAGGCTACTTTTATGTTGATGGTGTAAAAACAATTGACCCAGATTGCCCTGCAGAAAACGCCACATCAAGCGGCAGTTGTTTATTTGATTACGGCCCATTTGGCTACATCGCCCCTGAGTCTGAGCGCGTAGGAGCTATTTCTCAATTTGAATACAATTTTGATAATGGTATTACCGGCTTTTTAGAAATGGCAGTGCAGCATAATACCTCAGTTGCAGCCGGTGCCCCTACTCCACTTGATGAAGATGCAGGTTTAACAGTACCTGCTAGCCACCCTAACAACCCGTTTGGTGAAGATATTCAAATTGGCCGTTACCGTACGGTTGATGCGGGCGCTCGCCAATGGGATATTGAATCAGACACACTTCGCTTTGTAGCTGGCCTAAGAGGCGAAATTAAGGAATGGAGCTGGGAAGCTGCGGTTCAAAAAGGCCGTAGTAAATCACTTCAAACAGGCGATCGTTCGCAAGGTTGGGTTCGCACCGACTTTTTACAACAAGAGATTGATGCCGGTAACTATAACCCATTTGGTGGCACGTATAACAGCCCAGAAGTTATTGACAGAATTACCACAAGCTTAGTACGCCGCGGTGAGTCTCATATGACCTCATTCGACGCTAACATCTCTGGTGAAGCATTTAGCTTTGGTGATGATGTGGTTATGATGGCCGCGGGTATTGAATACCGTGAAGAAGATGTAACCGATACACCGGATGACCAATTTCAGCGCGGTTTAATTTTTGGTACTGAGTCTGTGTCTGCTGCAGCAGAGCGCGACCAATACGCAGCCTATGTGGAATTTTCAATCCCACTTGCTGAAAACCTAGAGCTACAACTCGCTGGCCGTTACGATGATTACAGCGATTTTGGTAATACAACAAACCCTAAAGTCGCTTTACGCTGGGCACCTACCGAAGAAATAACCATTCGTGGTTCGTGGGCACAAGGGTTTAGAGCGCCATCGCTTGCACAAGTAGGTTTAGGTCCATCACAAGAAAGTCAGTTTTTTGTAGATACTTATCGCTGTGAAGCAACTGGCCTTGATTGTGACGCGCTAGATTACAACATTGAATTTGCTGGTAACCCTGATTTAGAAGCCGAAGAGTCAGAATCATGGAACGTTGGCTTTATTTGGGCACCTTCTGCTGAGTTTGGTTTAAGCGTAGATGTGTGGAGTATTACCCAAGATAATAAAATTGATGAACAAGAATTTGGCCCAATTTATAACTCTGAGTGTAATAACCAAGATAGCACGGTGTGTGTACGCTTAGCACCTAGTGGTGGTAATAGCTTAGGCACCATTCAAAAAATATACAGCACCTTTGAAAACGTCTCTTCGCAAGAAGTGTCAGGTGTTGATTTATCAGCAAATTACAACCATTCGCTGGATGATTTAGGCTTACTTAAATTTAACTTAGAATGGGCGTACCAAAACAAGTTTGAAAAAGACGGCCGCGATTACACGGGTGAATACAATTACCCAGAGCACCGCTGGATTTTCTCTACTAACTGGGAAATTGGCCAATTTAATACCAACGTAAATATTAGCTACGTAGGCGAGTTTGAAGATACCCCAGATATAGACTTTGACGGTAATTTAGACTTTGATAGCAATACATCGCGTATGGTTGACTCGCAAGCACTGGTAGATTTACAAACTTCTTACCGTGTAAGTGATGCAACTAAAGTGTCGCTTGGTGTAAATAACGTATTTGACGAAGAGCCACCATTTGCCATTGGTGATGGCGATGCCGACCTTTACGGGTATGCATCGGGCGTACATAACCCACGTGGTCGTTACTTCTACACTAAAGTAACCTTCTCGTTTTAATTTAATATAGCCCATTATTAAATGGGCTATATTAAAAACAAAAAAACCGCCATATGGCGGTTTTTTATTAAAACGTAGGGGCTAAATTATAGCTCGCCTTCGTTTTCAGATAGGAACTTAGCAACACCTTCAGGGCTTGCGTCCATACCTTTTTTACCTTCTTCCCAACCAGCAGGACATACTTCGCCGTTTTCGCTGTGAAATGCTAGCGCGTCAACCATGCGGATCATTTCGTCGATGTTACGACCAAGTGGTAAGTCGTTCACTACTTGGTGACGTACGTTACCTTCTTCATCGATTAGGAAAGAGCCACGAAATGCAACGCCTGCTTCAGGGTGCTCAACATCGTATGCTTTACAAATTTCGTGCTTAACGTCTGCAACTAGTGCGTATTGAACTTTACCAATACCGCCGTCTGCTACAGCAGTGTTACGCCATGCGTTGTGTGAGAATTGTGAATCGATAGAAACACCAATTACTTCTACGCCACGCTTTTGGAATTCTTCGTAACGCTTATCAAATGCGATAAGTTCTGAAGGACATACAAACGTGAAATCTAGTGGGTAAAAGAAGATTACTGCTTTTTTACCTTTAATTGTTTCATGAAGGTTATAGCTATCTACAATTTCACCATTACCTAGTACAGCTGCAGCGGTAAAGTCTGGTGCCTGGCGGCCTACTAATACACCCATTTTATTCTCCAAATATTTTGAGTTTGTTGTCGATTGCATACGCAATGCTGATACTTATATGGGCGCTAAAAATAAAAAAACAATAGCGCCAACACATAATTACATGGCATTTTAAATTTAATAAGGAAAAAAGAACAATCGTATTTAGCGATGTGCACAATCGAAAATACCGAACAGATATTAAAACTTTATTACGCCTATAAAAAAACCTGCATTTGCAGGTTTTAAAAATGGGTTAATCCATGATATCGGAAGGCATATCGCCTTTAATATTTTGCCAGATTTCACCGGTTTGATGGCCAAACTTACGCATCATTGAAATCGCGCCATCATGCTCACGGTTTTCAGCCAATACTGTTAGGTCTTTATAAAATTGACGTGCTAACTGGCGAGTGCCTGCGTCTGAGAAATAATGACAACCAATTTTAAAGTAAAACCCTCTAAAACCGTTAAGTATAAGTACGTATATGCGGTTATTACCAGCGACAGCTAATTCGTGGTGTACTTTGTAATCGTAATCTGCAAAAGCTTGCGCAGTGTCTTCAAGTTCATCGCTTTTTGATAAAATTTCAATAACACGCTCAGGGTTAAGCTTTATCGCTGCACGGGTATAAATAGCACTAATATTAGTACGTGCAGATAATAACTGATCGGTCAGCTCTGGCATTTTGTCTTCATCTAAGCGCGCCAGCGTTTCGAGTATGTTTAAACCCGATGTTTCCCAAAAGTTATTCACTCTGGTTGGCTTGCCGTGCTGAATAGTTAGCCAGCCATCGCGTGCTAAACGTTGCAGTACTTCACGTAAGGTTGTTCTGGTTACACCAATTAACTCAGAAAGCTCACGCTCTGCAGGTAGAATTGAACCTGGAGGGAAATCGCCGTTCCAGATAGATTCAACTATATACTCTTCAGCAAATCCTGCTGGGCTTTTAGCTTTAAAAATTCTCATTCAATTCCCACTCGAATTAATCACAACTCATCGTTTTATACGAATAACTGACAGATTGTACCAGATGAAATATAACTAACAAGTAAACTCGTTGATATAAGTGCCAACCAACCGCTGAAAATTTCGCAATAGTAAATAATAAAATTCAACATGCTTAAATTAGGCCTAATTCGCTAAATAAATTAACCCTATTCATAGTAGGTACATTAATACCATTGCTGTTTTTGCTTCACCATTACATTACTACAATAATTCCCGTGTGCGGCAGCAAGTACATTTAAAAGTCGCATACAGCAGCCTGTTAACTGTAACGTTTAAACAAGCCTTTTTAGCGAACCAATCTTATATTACATGTTTACTTAGCAAAAAAGCTTAACCTTTCCCTAAATAGGATTGGCCATAACCGCTTATTAATTTCATCTTAAAAAAAGCCACTTCGGTAGCTTTTTTACCCTTTTTGTTGCTCGTTACTTTATCCTAGTACATAATTCAACGTCTTATTTCAATGCGGATTTTTTATGAACTGGCTAGCACAACTCCCTACTCAACGTACTCCATGGCTACTATTTACAGGCATTGTATTTTTATTAGAAGTCACCGCACTGTTTTTTCAATACCAGATGGGCCTTGCTCCATGCATTATGTGTATTTACCAGCGAACTGCGGTATTAGGCTTATTAGGGGCAGGCATTATTGGCGCAACTAAACCACAAAGTAAATTAGTACGCGCTATCGCTTATTTAGTGTGGGGTGTATCAAGTGTGTGGGGTTACTTTATTGCACGTGAGCACATTGAAATGCAAACAACCACCGATCCCTTTGCGTTTAGCTGTGAGTTTGAGCCAAACTTTCCTTCATTTATGCCATTGCATGAATGGATCCCAAGCTTTTTTCAAGCCACAGGGGATTGCGGTAATATCGATTGGCAATTTGCGGGATTAAGTATGCCAGCATGGATGGAAATACTATTTGCGTTATTTACTATCACGCTTTTTGTAATTGTTACCACTCGCTTACTTACTAAAAAGACTATTTAATATGTTTACGTTTTTTACCAGTCAGCTGCCTGAACTAAAGCACCTTAAAGTGAGGCAGCGACAAGCCGTTGTTGCTATTGCACTAAGTATGCTACCTGCTACCGATAAAGTGTTATTAAGAATAGTAAAGCTGATATTGCTCAGCCCATTGTTTTTATTATTTACTGTTTTTAAAGGGTGGGAACTCATTCCCTTTTTAATTTTAGGTGGCCTGTGTTACCCGCTTTTAACAACCCCGCTTGAAATAAACTTTGCTAAAAAATATTTAGCCAAAGCACTTGAGCAGTATTCACAGGGCGCTTAGCGCCCTGCCTATTATAAAGACACTTTTCCTTCTAGTTTAGCTACAAGCTTTTTACCTATTCCTTTTACGTTAGCTAAATCGCTCAGCTGGTCAAATTCGCCATTTTCAACCCTGTAATCAACAATAGCCTGCGCTTTTTTCTTACCAATACCAGGTAACTTGGCCAGCATTTCTGAATCGGCACTATTAATATTAATAACCGGCGCTTGCGGCATTTCAACCATAGGCTTATCTTCAACAGGGTTAGCGTGGGTAAACGCGCTAAAGCTTAAAAAGCTAATAATAAGTATCGTTAATAGATTTTTCATTTGTTATTCCTTATTTTTGTTTATACCAAAGCGTTATAGCTAAACGGCTAATTTGGCTCTAAACATGTGCTTAATTTTTATTTGTGGAAATAATGTTAAATAAGGAGCAACGCGCATCACTTATATTATTTCCAGTGCATAATCACCTAAATCCGAAAACCTAAAATGCAGCTGGTACAACAAGTGATTGCTTAACTAAAGTAAAGTTACGCTTTTTTGTCAAATTGATGACAAGCTAAAAATGCACCGAATGCTTGCAATTTTACACACAAACATTTACTGTATATAAAAACAGTGACCTACAGGTCAGTAACCACATTACCACGCAATCAAGCAGGAGAGATCATGGCTGTTGTTGTTAAATATGTTGTAGAACGAAACGGAGTTGAGCGAATGACGTTTACTACTAAAAAAGAAGCGGATGCCTATGACAAAATGCTCGATATAGCAGAATCGCTTGAAGTAATGCTGGAAAAAGTAGATGTGCCACTGAGCGAGCAACAGGTTGAATCGCTTGCGCTTGAAATTGCAAAGAGTAAAGATGACTTTATGGCGGTGTTAAAAGGCGCAAAAGAGCCCACAACAAAAAGTACAGCTAAAGCTAAAAAAGCCGACAACGTAGCATCAATAAAAGATAACGACGAACAACAAGCTAGCTAATTTGTGACTATTTTAAATAAAGGGCTGCTACTAAATAGCAGCCCTTTTTTATTAATTTTTGAACAGTTACAAATTTTTTCTGG
Organism: Pseudoalteromonas sp. P1-11; assembly: GCF_001399995.1. NCBI lineage: Bacteria > Pseudomonadati > Pseudomonadota > Gammaproteobacteria > Alteromonadales > Pseudoalteromonadaceae > Pseudoalteromonas > Pseudoalteromonas sp. P1-11. The sequence goes on along the minus strand of NZ_LJSP01000002.1, from coordinate 208,456 downwards.
CTTTTTAGACTGAAATTGATACATTAATCCGGTTAATAGCGAGTGTTTATGTGCCATGTCAGTATTTATTAAGTCTTTTTACCAAAAATTTTTCCCAGCCCGTCAGTTGCTTATTCGTCAAAATGGCGAAGTTAAGCATGTTGTTTTGGCGCCTTGGTTTCAGCTTTTTACAGTACTGCTTATTTTAGGCACTATTACTTGGGTCGGTATTTCTAGTTTTCGTGTTTATAGCCAAACAAATAAAATTACCGACATAGAACAAAGCCAAATTGATAAACAACAAGTGTGGCAAAAGCAGGTCCAAGAACAAAAAGCACTGCACGCTAAGCAATTAGAACAACTTGCTGTACTAGAGCAAAAGCAGGCACTTTTGCAAGGTATGATTGAATCCCTCCCCGCATCTATTAGTAAAGAGACAATAAAACTAGAAGAACAACTTGAATCGCCTGTTAATCAAGACAAAGGCGAGTTTCATGAACCACTTGTAGATGAAGAGCCGAAAAACAAACACGCCAGCCTTCTAACGCCAATCACTTTTGCCGCACGTTATGAGCGCTTAAATAAATACTACGAGCATAATTTTGCGCTTATTGATGCGCAAATTAATAAACGCCATGATGCAATTTTAGCGATGTTAAAAGGCGCAGGCTTAGAATCAGCCCTTGAACAACATTTAGCACTGGGCGCACAAACCAGTGCGCAAGGTGGCCCGTTAGATGTATTTGACGAAACTAAAATACCAGGGCAGTTTTTAGCCATTGTTGATAAGCTATTATTACTTAACAACCTTGAAAACTTTTTAACAGAGCTGCCTAACTCACTGCCCTTGCCTGCGGCTAAATACTATATTTCGAGCAACTTTGGGTTACGTAAAGATCCGATGAACAACCGCCGCGCTTTTCACAAAGGTGTTGATTTAGCCGGCTGGCATAAAACCGAAATTTTTGCCCCTGCTGATGCACGTGTATTGCGCGCTGGTAAAAATGGCGGCTATGGTAACTTTATCGAGCTAGAGCACAAAAATGGCTTGGTCACCCGTTTTGGCCACTTAAATAAAATTAAAGTGAAAAAAGGCCAAACAATTGCTAAAAATGAGGTAATTGGATTAATGGGCAGTACTGGCAGAAGTACCAGCACCCACTTACACTATGAAGTGTTACTCGATGGCAAACATGTCAATCCTCTAAAAATAACAAAGGCGCTTTCTCGTGTTCGGTAAAAAAAAGCAACCAAGTAATCAAACTACGTTAAAAAGAGTAAATCATACCCCTTCTATTATTTCTGAAGATGTGCGCTTAACTGGCACACTTACAAGCCAGGGCGAAGTGCAGCTAGATGGCCGAATTGATGGCGATATAAAGGCAGAGCACTTGGTAATTGGCTCTACCGGCATTGTTGAAGGTGTGGTTGAAGCTAAAAGTGTCATTGTAAAAGGCAAAATTATTGGCTCACTAAACGCAAGTGAAGTGAATATTCAAAGCAGCGCTCACGTACATGGCGATGTTTTTCACGACACACTAAGTATTGATGCGGGAGCCATTATTGAAGGCAGCTTAAAACAGCGCTTTGAAAAAGAAGAACCGGAACTTATTAGCGAAGATTTAAAGCCGGCTAAAGAAGTAAAAACTTTGCTTGATGATGCTGATAGCGACTTGTCGTTTGTTAATAAGCAAGCCGCTGATAAAGCCAAATCTAATTAAGCGCTCATTACTTTTTCTCGGTTATGTACATCGTAATATCTGCAGTGAACACCAGTTCATTGCGGGTATTGTAAAGCTTAACTGGCACTACTAAATCTTCTTTATCTACCCATTGGCGAGGCAAGTCGATTTCTGCAATAGCAGTTACATCGGTATCAACCTTTGCTAAATAGTGTACCGTCATTCCTTTTGGGATCCAGCGATGCGTTTTATAAGGCACGGTGGCATCTACCATTACACCAGCACACAGCTCAGCTAAGTTACATTGTGCAATAGCATGAATAGTTCCAATATGGTTATGCACACTACGGCGGTTTTTTACGACAGCGCTACAGTGTCCTTCTCTTAAATCGAGTACGTAAGGTTTCATTGAGCCAAAATACGGGGCTTTTATGCATACCGCTTTGCTAAACAACCAATTGCCAAAAGGTAAGCGTTTAAATTTAAGCCAAGTTTTTAAAAGGGCTGATTTATTACTCATTGTTATTTCCCATTTTGTGTTTATAAATTCAAATTAACACATCAGACCAGTTAAAAAAAGCGCAATTCACCGCGCTGTTAATCCTAATGTCATGAAATATTTATCACAATAAAGCGTGGCTCACTCATAAGCCCTTTCTTTTTTATATGCGGGCACCTAAAATAGCCAGCAAAAGGAGACCTAATGCAAACACAGCCCGCTAAACCTAACTTAATTTTATTACTCATCTTAGCGTTACTCGTAATATTTTGCCCTATGGCAATTGATATTTATCTTCCCGCTTTTCCAACTATTGCCACGCAATTTAACGTAACCGAACAACAGGTTCAGCAAACGGTGGCTATTTTTATGCTGACTGTGGGTTTAGGGCAATTAATTGCAGGGCCGCTTGCTGATAAGTTTGGCCGAAAGCCGGTAGCGGTTGTAGGTGTTAGCTTATATGCAGGCTCAGCCTTACTTGCCTATATGGCGCCCTCTTTTGCTGTATTAATGTTTGCACGCGCTCTGCAAGGGTTAGGTGCATGTGCTACGTTTGTGGTTGCTTTTGCTATTGTACGTGATAAATACGGCAGCGAACGCAGCGGGCAAATGATTACCTATTTAAATGGAATTGTGTGTTTTATTCCTGCGCTTGCGCCTATTTTAGGTGCCTGGCTTACCGTGCAATTTGGCTGGCGCATGAACTTTATGTTTTTAACCTTGTTTGCATTAGCGGGCCTGGTCATTACGCTCACCTTATTTAGAGAAACCCGCCCTGCTGATAGCCACTACCAAGGGCATATATTGGACTTACGCCGCTTTGTGCCAATATTAAAAACACCGATATTTTTATTTAATAGCTTACTGTGTATGGTCGCCATGTCGGCGATTCTTGTGTATGTCACCTTGGCACCTGGGTGGATCATTACGCACTTAGGGGGCACCGTTGCCGACTTTACTTTTTGGTTTACGCTCAATGCCGTATTAAGTATTGTAGCCAGCTTTATTACCCCCATTTATATTAAACGTAATAGCCAAAAAGCCCTGCGCGTTGGAGTTACAGTATTGGTGGCCTCTGGCATATTAATGATTGCACTTAGCCATATAGAATCGGCCATTGCGCTTATGCTACCTATTTTAATTGCTGCACTTGGTTTTGCCCTAAGCTTAGGCTCTGCGGCTGGTATGGCGTTATCGCGCTTTCCAAAACAAGCCGGTACAGCCTCTGCCTTAATTGGTGCTATGCAAATGAGTGGCGCTAGTGTGCTTGTGTTTTTAACGCAATATTTAGGCCTTAGCACACCTTGGCTAATTGCTTTTCATTTATTGTTACTGGCGCCACTTTGGTTAATTTTAATGAGTAAAAAAGCCCATACATTGCACCCGGTTAATACATGATCAACCCTGATTTTTTAGCATCATTTTTACTGGCGAGCTTTTTAATGGCGGTGGCCCCTGGGCCATCAAACGCATTTTTAATGGCGCAAACATTTTCCAATGGCAGAGCGGCAGGTATGCAAAGCGCATTTGGCTTTGCTTTAGGTGGAGTAATACACACATTTTTTGCTGTTATTGGATTAAGCGCAGTGTTAAAAGCCTCGCCCACCGCTTATAGTGCAGTACAGTACTTAGGCGCGGCTTATTTATGCTATTTAGGGTTTGTGATGATTAAAAGCACTTTTTCGCAGCCAAATACCGCCGATTGCGCTAGTGATGATAAGCCCCATGTAAGCACCAGTAAAAAGCCAAATGTCATGTTTCAAGCCATGATGACCGAGGTATTAAACCCTAAAGTAGCGTTATTTTTTATTGCTTTTATCCCGCAGTTTGTAGACCCAAGCTTATCATCGGCAACGTTTCAATTAGCATTTTTTGGCCTGCTCTACCCTATTTTTGCTTTCCCAATTGACTGTACGTATATTTACTTTGGCGACAAAATAGCGCAATTTTTCAAAAAATACCCACATAGCCAACTTTGGATAGACCGAGTGACCGGCATGGTATTTATTGCACTGGCCATTAATTTATTATACTAATTACACTAAATTGGTATTACTTAACCAAAGCCTTGGTTACTCAACAAAATAAGATGCAGCATGGAACAAAAAAAACAATCGCTACCCGCTAATAAAAATATTGCCTTAGTTGCGCATGATGGTAAAAAAGCCGCGCTGAAATTATGGTGCGAAAAACACAAAGAAGCCTTAAGCAGACACACCTTATACGGTACTGGCACCACAGGCCATTTAATCGAAAAAACCACCGGGTTAGAGGTTATTCAGCTATTAAGTGGTCCTATGGGGGGCGATCAACAGCTAGGAGCTAAAATTGCCGAGCACGAAATTCATGTATTGGTGTTTTTTTGGGATCCGTTGGCATCGCAACCACACGACCCTGATGTTAAAGCATTACTGCGTTTAGCAGCTGTTTGGAATATTCCTGTGGCCTGTAATGAAGTCAGCGCCGACATGTTATTAAGCTCGCCCTTAATGGACACTGAGCTTGAGCGTACTTTGCCAGATTACGAAAAATACCTCGCAACCCGACAAATCAGTCTTTAAAGCCTTTTAAGCTACTTATAAAGCATGCTGGCCCATTTTGTTAGGCCAGCCGTTACACTACCAAAGTGATCGCCATTCAGCATTTTAATATCACCTAAATGCTCACTTAACGCCGCTTTAATAAGTGGTGACTGTGCACTTCCCCCTGTTAAATAAATAACATCTGGGGTGGTTCCTGCATCTGTAATTGCTTGTTTTGCTAACGTTACTATTTGGCTAATACTACTTTCTACTGCAACCGCCAAATCGCTAACCGATAGATTTTTACTAAGGTCATTATCTAAAAAGCGAAGATCGCAATCAAAAGCATCTGCCGATGAAAGCGCTATTTTAGCCGCCTCACCTTGCTGTACCAACTGATGGCCCTGTTTATTTTGCTGTAAATGAATTAAGCGTTTGAAAAGCGCAGGTGTACTGACATCGCGTAATTGGGCAGTGAGTTCTCGGTAGTGGCTTTCACTATAAAACTGACTTTGTAAATTTACATCATTAATTTTACAGGCTTGCCAAAAAGGTTGGTTTGGTAAAGGTAGGCCCGATTTAAAGGTACTGCCTAAACCAAGCAATGGCATTAAACCATGAAAACTAAGCGCTATATCTAAGTCATTCCCGCCAACTCGCTTACCGCTGTGGGCTAAAAAGTCACTATCGCGCTCACTGTTACCTCTAAAGCTTGGCCCCATTTGTACAAACGAGCAATCGCTGGTACCACCGCCAATATCAATAACCAGCACTTTTTGGTCTTCCACTAAACTACTTTCGTAATCAACCCCTGCTGCAAGCGGTTCGTATAGAAACTCCACGTCTTTAAAACCCGCACGCTTAGCTGCGCGCTCTAAAATACCTACAGCTTGCTGATTTGACTGCTCACCGCCAACAGCCTGAAAGTTAACTGGACGACCAATAACCGTTTGCGTAAGTGGGGTTTTAAGTGAAAGCTCTGCGCGTTGCTTTATTTTTAAAATCATTGCCGTAGCAATATCTTCAAAAAAATTAATTTGCCCTTGCTTTAAGCCTGTGGCACCAAAAAACGATTTAGGAGATTTTACAAAGTAGCCTTCTTCAGGAAACTGCACATATTCACTAATGGCTTCACGGCCAATAAAAAGCGTTTCATCTGTAGGTTGTAAATCAAGATCTGACTTAATACGCGGGAGTGTATTTAATAAAGCTTGGCGCTGCGTTAAAAAGTCATGCTCGTGGGCTGTGCCTTTTACATGCTTTGCCACAAAGTCGACAACTAATGCGCTGTGGTGTGTATAAAGAGTAGAAGGTAAATAATGTTTTCCTTGCTCAAGTGGCACTAACTGTACTTCCTCTTGCTCCATAACACCCATGGCACAATTAGAACTACCGTAATCAAAACCTACAAACATACTTCACCATACATTAGAAAAAGGCCGCGCAATTTAGCATACTTTGCCAAAATTATAAACGCTAATGACCCTCCCTCACCCTTAAAAAGCTCGCAAATCGTGGTAAGCCATGCTTTGTTAACCCATGGTACCGATACGTTACCGTGCTACCTATAGCCGGAGGTGTTTGGCGCTGTTCGTTACTAAAGCCCGTGCCTATTTTAAATATTTGCCCATGAGGTGTTTTTACTTTTAATGCACCTAACATACCGGTGTATTTTCCTTTACCCGGTAAATGTGCAATAACAACCGCTTCAGCATCAAGGTAGGGCTTTAACTTTAATAATGTATTACTGCGCCCGCTTTTATGTTTAGCATTGGCTAAATGCAGCATCACCCCTTCAGCCCCTTGCTTAGTTAAATCTTCAAAGTACGCTGTTAATTGGGCTGTGCTAGTAAAGCGGTGTTGCTTAACTGCAGTTATATGCTGTTTATTGATTTGTTTTACCAAGGCTTGGTAGTTTTTATAACGCGTACTAAAAGGAAGGGTTGAGTCTGGCATATCAAATATTTGATAGCGTATAGCGTGCCAATCTGAATTACTGGGGCGTTTAGTTCTTACAATCCCACTGACCAAAGAAAATTGAGTGCGCGCTATCCACAGCTCCCCATCTAACCAAACATTTGGTAATGGCGCCGTAAACCAACTCGGGGCGTTAATCGCATTTCCTTTACGGGTAATAAATTTATCGCCCGTCCATATTGCTCTTACACCATCAAATTTTTCACTAACGAGGTATTCACTAATATTGCCATGTTTAGATTCACCATATACTTTTGCCAATAACACCTGAGGCTGCGCCGCAAAAACAAGCGATGAGCCAATTAAGCTGACAATGAAAAGTAAGTACTTTAGCTGAGCCATTACTGCATCCCTGCAAATAAAATAAGGCTTTAACTATAGTTGAGATTCGACCCACTGCCAAAACTCACCTAGGTCAGCCATTTTGTACGTCGCCTTACTAAAGTCATGGTCAATTGTATGATGATTTGCAATCGCAACGACTCTAACCTTTGCATTGGTTGCAGCACAAACGCCCGTAAAGGTGTCCTCTACAGCAATTGCATGCTCTGGGGCTACATGTATGTGCTCAAGCGCTAAAAGATAAGGATCGCCTGCTGGCTTTGGATTTGTTACATCGTCTTTTGTCACTACAGTATCAAATAACTCATAAAAACCTAGCCCTTTTAAAATAGGCATGGCTTCGCTGCGAGCACTACCGGTTACTAACGCCATTTTTAGCCCACTGTTTTTAACAGCGTGTAAGGTTTGCTCAGTAAAAGGCATAACAGGCGGTAAATTAGTTTTTACGTATTCACCAAATAACCGATATTTTTCATCTGCTAAAAACTGTGCGCTGACGTCTAAATTATGCTCATTTTTAATATCAATTGCTGCTTCTAACGTTGGGCGCCCTGAAAAGCGCTGACAAAACTCCACTTCGTTATAACTTACATTGTAGGCTGCAAGCAGCTGGCTCCAGCACTCAAAGTGCATGCTTTCAGAGTCAACTAGCGTGCCATCCATATCAAACAATACTGCGTTTAAGCTCATCCTTATTCCTTAAATTTTGACGTTAAAAAAGGCGCCTAGGCGCCTTTATAATATTATGCTGTTAAGCCAGCAGGTGGCTCAGCAAATGCTTCCTCACCGGTTTCAACATCAACCAGCTCGTAGCCTCGGGCTTTGCGCACAACCTTAAGTACTGGTTTTTCTAGCGCCGTTTTTAAACGATCGGCATCAGCTGCTAACTCATCTAGCGTTGTACCAAAAGGTGCTGCGCCTGTTTCTGACCAATTAGTTACTTTGCCATTTAAGTTATATTCTACTTCGTGTATTTGATATTGCGCTGCTTCGTCTTTCGTTGCTTCACAAAAAATTACACGGTAGTTCCAAAATCCAGCCATTTTTCTATCTCATCAAAGTTAATTAACGCTACTTTACCAGCTTTATAAAAACATAAAAGCCTGCACAAGGCAGGCTTTTAAAAATTAATAAAATTTAAGGTTATCTTTAGAAGAAGTTAACTTTAAATTCTGCACCAATGTAGCGCTCTTCATTAACAATACCCGTATTGTTATTGAAGTCTACCGCACCAATTGCTTGTTGCTCATCAAATAAGTTACGAACAAATGCAGATACTTGGTACTCGTAGTCACCTTCAGCCCACTCGTAGCCTGCACGTAAACCTACTTCAGTTAATGCTTTACCTTCAAATTCTACTGAATCGTATAGGAACATGTTAATTTCGCTACGGTAAGAAATATCACCTAATGCGAAGAAATTACCATCTTCAAGTTCTTTCGTATAACGAAGGGTAAAGTTAGAGATCCACTCAGGAGCATGCGGTAAGCTGTTGCCATCTAGTACGGCTAAACCTGCATCGTTAATAGGGTCATTCACGATACATTGAGCACATACCGCTACAGCTAACTCATCATCTTTAATTTCAGTCTTGTTGTAGCTTAAGTTAAATGTTGCATTAAACTCATCGCTTAATACCCATTCTGTATCTAGCTCAAAACCGTAGCCTGTTGTTTTATCAGCGTTAACTAGGCGGTTAAAGTTAGCACCACCACCTACAGCAGTAAGCTGTTGGTCGTCCATTGTGTAGTAAAATACCGTTGCATTTACACGGCCTTGGCCATCAAGAACGTCTGATTTAATACCGGTTTCGAATGAAGTAACGGTTTCTGACTCAGCCGTTGTTACGTCATCACCAAATAAAATACGACCTTGTAAGCTAGGTGCGCGGAACGTGTTTGCTACACGGCTGTACCAGTTTACATCGTCATTAACTTTGTAGTTTGCAGATAAATCCCAGCTTACATGGCTGTCACTTACACTACGCTCTACGTATAAAGCACCACCGCCAATTGGGCTAATTGTACGGTCTGCAACAAAATCTTTTTCGTCATCAGAGTAACGAAGACCCGCTGTTACTTTTAACTTATCTGAGAAGATGTAATCTACAGAGCCGAAAATAGCCCATGCTGTTGTGTCTTGTTGTTGCTGAACATAACCGTTTAAAGCGCCAGCAGGTGAAGAGAACGTATCGTAACTAAAGTTTTCGATTGTAAGCTCTTCATCAAAGTAAAAAAGACCAACTTGGTAGTTTAAGTCACCGCTGAAGTTACTAGCAAGGCGAAGCTCTTGCGTTAACTGATCTTGCTCTGGAATACCATCCGCACTTTCTGAAGAAAACGGAATAAAACCTGGACCCATGTAATCAGGGATATAAGAAGCACCGTAACCGCCGTCAATATCTGCACGTGAGTATATTTCTGCACTTTCCCAACCTGAAATAGAGGTTAGCGTGTATTCATCGCTAATATCCCACTCAAGCTTTAAGCTTGCGCCTTCAGATTCAACTTGCTGGGTATTGCGTACAGCGGCATCTTGATAAACAACATCATGCTCGTAGTTGTCTACTAAATCGTTTGAGCCTGATTCAATAACGTTTGCACGAAACGCAATTGGTGAGCCGTCTAAGTCACGCGTGTGGTAGTTTAGAAGAGCAGTAAAGTCATCGCCTTCGTATAAAAACTGAATACGCGCTGCTTTTTCTGTGTAGCCGCCCTGCTCGTCTTTCGCTTCAAAGCCAGGCGCTTGGTTGTCGATGTAATCATCTTTATCTTGCCATAGCAAAGAAACACGTGCAGATAAACGGTCAGTTAATGCACCACCTACAGCGCCTTCTGTATCTACAGCGCCACGGCTACCGTAAGAAACAGCACCGTAACCTTCAAATTCTTGGCTTGGTTTAACAGTATCAAATTTAACTAGGCCAGCCGGCGTATTACGGCCAAACAAAGTACCTTGTGGACCACGTAGTACTTCTACACGCTCAACATCAAATACTGGAAAGCCTTTTAAAATGGCATTTTCTTGAACCACTTCATCAACAACTAATGAAACAGGTTGTGAAGCATTAAGATCGAAATCGGTATTACCCAGACCACGAACATAAAAACGAGGGAAAGAACGTCCAAACGATGATTCGATTGAAAGACTTGGGATTTTCGCACTCATAAAGCGAATATCCATACCAGCAGAACTATAAGCATCAAGGTTATCACCTTGTAATGCAGATACAGCAACAGGCACTTCTTGTGCATTTTCTACACGTTTACGAGCAGTAACTTGAATAACTTCTAATTGGTTATTTTTTTTTGCAGTTTCTTCTTCAGCAGCAAGAGTAGAAACAGAGGTACCAGCTGCAGATAATAAAGCAGCATTAATTATGGTCGCTATTGCAGTTTTTTTGATTGCTTTCATGTCGGGTATAAACCTTTTGTATGCACTCTTGTTCAACGGTTTTTTGTGTTGCGCAATGTATTCATTGCGGGCTCGTACAATTTTTCGCGTCTAGCTTTATGGCGCGCGGACCTCATCACCGAGAGTACAAAAACGGAGTAATGAGGCTGAACGAACGATGAAGATTATACCATCGTATTACAAATTTACTGCATAAATATGTACAAAAAAGTAAACTTTTTTGCAACATTTAACCTCATTTTATAGCTTTTTTACCCGCTTTTAGATGCAAAAGACTAATAATACGGACATATGTCCTTTCCTTCAAAAGCCGCTTTAAAGTAGCAAACTGCGTATTTTTACAAATAAACCCAAACTAGAAACGCGCAGTTAAAACCCGTTAATGCTTGCTAAATTTTTAAAGGCTAAATTCATTGAGTACGCTTTAACGCAATTTCTCCATCAATGTGAATATCGCGCTGTGGAAACGCAATCACCACATCATGTTTTTCAAAAACAGCATAGATACTAAAACGGATATCACTACGTACTTTTCTGAGCATGGTTTCTGATTCTGCACAAACCCAAAAAATTGCATTAAACACCAGTGAGCTATCAGCAAAGTCGTCAAATAAAACAGAGGCTTTTGGATTTGTTAGTATCGCATCATGATCATCAAGCACTTGTTGAATTAACGTTTTAACTAACAATACATCGCTGCCATAAGCAACACCTACGCTAACCGAGGAGCGGGCATTACCGTCTATTAAGGTCCAGTTAGTCACTGTGTTTTCTAATAGTTGCGAATTAGGGATTAACATATGCACACCATCGTTACGGCGAATGCGGGTAGAGCGCGTATTAATAGTTTCTACTACGCCCTTTGCATTACCTACTTCTAAAAAGTCCCCAATACGAATTGGCCGCTCCCACATTAAAATCCAGCCACTAATAAAGTTATTAATAATGTTTTGCGCACCAAACCCGACTCCAATGGCTATTGCTCCTGATACAAATGCAAAGGCCGTAAGCGGAATACTTAAAACCTCTAACGAGGTGAAAATTAATATTGCGATACTCAAAATAAAATAAATGCGCGTAAACAGATGAACCGCGTCTTGGCTGATTTTTTTTGCCAACAGTGTTTTTTTAATAAGTTTGCCAATGCGCGTTACTACAAACCACATAGCAAATAAAATTAAAGGAACTTGTATAACCTTAGCCACGGTGATGTGTACGTCGTTATAGGTAAAAATAACCAAGCTGAGATAATGTTGAATGTGTTCGAGCGTCATGTATTTTCCAAAGTATTATTTATTGTTTGTTATTTGTTCAGTAAAAATGAGTGTGGTTCAGTCTTCGCTAAGCTTAGCACGGCATAATAGTGTTAAAACGCTAAGTTAATAGGTTTAACGTTTTTGTTTAAACAATTTATTAACTCTTTATTGCACCGAGTGCTATATAAATAGTGTACAAGCACTGGAGATTACATATGTCACAACTTACTCTAAATCAAAGACTCGCTACTTTGCAGCCGCAGGTAGATTTAAATTTGTTTGAAAGCAGCCTAGATTACCGCAATAAAATTTTGTGCCTTCTTGCTGAGCAAGAACAAACACTTGCTACTATTAATAAAGAATTTGGCCAGCAATCTAATAGCTTTGGTTCTGAAAAACGCTTTGTTCTTGGCTATAACTAGCCTTTAAAAAACACACACAATACAATATTTAAGTAGCCTTACGTTTATTTTTAAGGCTACTTTTACCTCCAAATCGCATTTTTAGTAGCTAATTTGCGTTTAAATCCCGCTTAATACCGATAAACTTTATTGTATAAACGCCAAAATTTGATAAGTTAACTGGGTTTTCGACTCGAAAAGCCTATTTCGGCTCATCTTTTTATGGAGTTATTATGCGTAAAACACTGATCGCCACTACTATTGCTAGTGCCCTAATCCTATCTGCTTGTTCATCTAACGAAACTCAGAACACAGCTAAAGAGAGCGCAGCACAAGTGCAAGATATGAACGCAAACAATGTATTATTCAAACCAAGCCCATTACAATACATGGCACCAGAGTTTGATAAGTTTGGTACAAAAGACTACGAAGCAGGCTTTGATGCAGGTATTGCTCAGCACACTGCGCAAGTTCAAGCTATTGCAAACAACCCAGAACCAGCAACATTTGAAAACACACTTGTTGAGATGGAAAAATCTGGTGAGTTGTTAAACCGCGTATCTGCTGCTTTTTACAACCTATCGGGTTTAATTTCAGATGACGAATACCAACGTATAAGCAAAAAAATGGCGCCGGTATTATCTGCTCACTCTGATGACATTTACCTAAATGGTCCGTTATTTAAGCGTGTACAAACTATTTACGACAATAAAGATGCGCTTAACGCTGAAGATCAACGCTTAGTTGATTTCTACTACAAGCAATTTGTAAAAGCCGGTGCTAAGTTAAGCGATGCTGAAAAAGCAAAAATGCGTGAAATAAACGCTCAGCTTGCAGAGCTATCTACTGCGTTCTCTCAAAACATTTTAAAATCGTTTAAAGAAGACGTTATTGTTGTTACAGACAAATCTAAACTTGCTGGCCTATCTGAAGGTGAAATTGCAGGCCTTGCAGCCGCAGCTAAAAAAGCAGGCAAAGACGGCTACATGATCACCCTGGTTAATACCACTCAGCAGCCTATCTTATCAAGCCTTGAAAACCGTGAGCTACGCGAGCAAATTTTTAAAGCCTCTACAAACCGTGCTGCTAAAACTAACGGCCCTATCATTATTGAAGAAACTAACCTGCGTGCACAAAAAGCAGAGCTGTTAGGCTTTAAAGATTGGGCATCGTATGTAATGACTTCGCGTATGGCACAAACAACCGACAACGTGTACGGCATTTTAGATGACCTTGCACCAAAAGCTGTTGAAAAAGCCAAAGCAGAAGCGGCCGCTATCCAAAAAGTAATTAACGATTCTGGCGAAAGCTTTGAGCTTAAGCCATGGGATTGGGCGTTTTACGCAGAAAAAGTACGTGCTGAAAAGTACAACCTAGATCCTGCGCTAGTTAAGCCTTACTTTGAAATGAACTCTGTGATCCATGATGGGTTATTCTTCGCAATGAACAAGCTTTACGGTATCACCTTTAAAGAGCGTAAAGACTTACCTGTTTACCACGAAGATGTAACAGCGTACGAAGTATTTAACGCAGATGGCAGCGCTATTGGTTTATTTTACATGGACCCATACGCACGCGAAGGTAAGCGTGGCGGTGCATGGATGAGTGCATATGTAAGCCAAAGCGGCTTAAAAGGCACTAAACCGGTTATTTACAACGCACAAAACATTCCAAAACCAGCTGAAGGTGAGCCAACGCTAATGACCTTCGACGAAGTATCGACTATGTTCCATGAATTTGGTCATGCTGCGCACGGTTTATTCTCAAATGTTAAATACCCAAGCCTAGCGGGTACTGCTACAGCACGTGACTTTGTTGAATTTCCTTCACAGGCACACGAAGACTGGATGATTGAACCTACCGTACTTGCTAACTACGCTAAGCATTACAAAACGGGTGAGCCAATTCCACAAGCATTACTTGATAAAGTACTAGCATCGCAAAAATTCAACCAAGGCTTTGGTACTACTGAATACTTAGCAGCTGCTTTACTTGATATGGAATGGCACTCATTTGGTTCTGATAAAAAAATCAGTGATGTTCAAAAGTTTGAAAGCGATGCGCTAAAAGCACACGGTATTGATTACTACCCAGTGCCACCGCGTTATAAATCAAACTACTTTAGCCATACTTTTGCCGGTGGTTACTCAGCAGGTTACTACGCCTACCTATGGACTGAAGTATTTGCAGCCGATGCGTTTGCACATATGGAAAATAACGGTGGCCTAACCCGTGAAAACGGTGACAAGTTCCGTGAAGAAATCCTATCAAAAGGTAACAGCCGAGACTTAATGCAAAGCTACATTGAGTTTAGAGGCCAAAAACCAACAACAGACGCACTTCTTAAGCGCCGTGGTTTAGTTGATTAATAACCTCGTTTATTAATTTTAACCTTATAAAAGCCCGCTTGCGGGCTTTTATTGTTTATAACAGATAAACTAGCCACACTATAAATTATAAAAAACGACAATTATGGGCTATTTATTTGCAGTTACCCTACTTTGGGCTTTTTCATTTAGTTTAATTGGTGTGTACCTAGCAGGCCAAGTTGATGCGTGGTTTAGCGTATTAATACGAGTTGCATTAGCCACGTTGGTTTTTTTACCCTTTTTAAAACCTAAACTTACCTCAAAACCACTCGCACTTAAGCTGATGCTGATAGGCGCTGTGCAACTAGGTGTTATGTACAGCTTTTACTATCACTCCTTTTTATTTTTAAGCGTACCCGAAGTGTTGCTCTTTACCGTTATGACGCCGCTTTATATAACGCTTTTAAACGATGCACTTAATAAGCATTTTAACCCTCGCTTTTTTGCGGTTGCGCTTATTGCCGTACTGGGCGCGGTAGCTATTCGCTGGGAAAGCCTCAATAGTCATTTCATCATCGGTTTATTACTGGTTCAGGGTGCCAATATTAGTTTTGCCACCGGACAAGTAACTTATAAACGTTTAATGGCCACTAATCAGTTGGATGACAAAACCGTATTTGGTTGGTTTTTTATTGGCGCCTTAGTGGTGGCGAGTGCTTGCTACGCTTTATTTGGCAATACAAGCAAATTACCGAGTACACCTACCCAGTGGGGTATTTTAATATATTTAGGTATTGTAGCCTCAGGCCTTGGTTACTTTTTATGGAACAAAGGGGCAACAAAAGTAAATGTGGGAGCATTAGCCGTTATGAACAACGTGCTTATTCCTGCCGGTATTATTGTTAACGTGCTTATATGGAATAAAAATGCCGACATTATGCGCTTAAGTATGGGGGGTGCAATTATGTTAGCGGCACTGGTAATTAATCAAATAGGGACAAATAAACAGAACGTCACATCCTTGTAGCTAATTTGTCATTGAATGCGATTAGGGTTGAATAAAATAACGTTAAGGAACAAACATGAAACATCTCACCCTAATAACAAGCTCAGTAATACTTGCACTACTGAGCGGCTGCGACGACGATGTCGAAGTTGTAGAAAAAGACGTAGTCGTTACCAATACCACCGTTGAGGTTGTTGAAGTACCGACGCCTGTAATTGTTGAAGTTGCAAAAGGCGAGGCGCCTGATATTCAATTAGGTACTCGTGCCGACTACCTAATTAAAGATATGGCACAAAGCGATTTAAAAACAAAATTAGAATCGTGTACAGATGGGCCATTTTACCGTACAGATTTTTCTATTGGTCATCGTGGTGCGCCAATGCAATACCCTGAGCATACAAAGGAGTCTTATATAGCTGCGGCGCGTATGGGCGCAGGTATTGTTGAGTGCGATGTAACCTTTACCAGCGACAAAGAGCTCGTGTGTCGCCACTCTCAGTGCGATTTGCACACCACCACCAATATATTAGCCATTCCTGAACTTGCCGCTAAGTGCAGTGTGCCTTTTACTCCAGCTAACGCGGCCAGTGGCACGCCTGCCACCGCTAAATGCTGCACAAGCGATATCAGCCTGAGCGAATTTTTAACGCTTGAAGGTAAAATGGATGGCGCCAACACCCAAGCCACTACTGTTGGTGAATATATGCAGGGCACGCCCAGCTGGCGCACCGATTTATACGCCACAGGTGGAACATTAGTAACCCATAAACAAAGTATTGAGTTATTTAAAAGCTTGGGTGTAAAAATGACCCCAGAGCTAAAATCGCCGCAAGTTAGCATGCCTTTTGAGGGAATGACACAACAGCAATACGCGCAAAAAATGCTTGATGAGTACACGCAATTGGACGTACCAAGCAGTGATGTGTACCCGCAATCGTTTAATCTTGATGATGTGAAATATTGGATAAATAACAACCCCGACTTTGCAAATCAAAGCGTATATTTAGATGGCCGTGACAGCGAAGCGGGCTTTGATCCAAGTAACCCTGCAACGTGGCAACCAAGTATGGAAGAGTTAGTAGCCGATGGCGTTAAAATATTAGCGCCCCCTATTTGGATGATGCTCACCATAGACAACGAAAGTAATATTGTCCCCTCACAATACGCCATTGATGCAAAAGCTGCAGGGCTTGAACTGATAGCATGGAGCCTTGAGCGCTCGGGGCCTCTTAACGAGGGCGGTGGCTACTACTATCAATCAATCGCCGATGTTATCGATAACGATGGCGACATGATGACGGTGGTTGATGTACTCGCGCAGGATGTTGGGGTTATGGGTATATTTTCGGATTGGCCTGCGACCGTAAGCTACTACGCAAGTTGCAATAAAATGCCTGCAAGCATTTAAAAAACCAGTATCAGTGGTCGTTTATTTTTTTGCGCTCAGTTACCATAACCTTATTAATTATTTAACTGAGCGCTTTTATGATAATCCAACACCATAATACCGACCTAGCCACCCCAACAGGCTTAATGCGTACTACCGTTTACCGCCCACAAGCAGCTGGCCAATACCCAAGTATTATTTTTTACTCGGAGATTTTTCAGCAAACCGCGCCTATTGCGCGCAGCGCTGCTATTTTAGCAAGCCATGGTTTTGTTGTGTTAGTGCCTGAGGTATTTCATGAGCTAAACCCGATTGGTACTGTACTTGCGTACGATGACGCGGGTAAAGATAAAGGCAATGCCGATAAATGGCAAAAGCCACTTGAGCACCACGACAGCGACACACAAGCACTCATCGACTTTGTACAAAGCCAAGATTACTGCACTGGCACAGTAGGCGCCATGGGTGTGTGCATTGGTGGGCATTTAGCTTACAGAGCCGCATTAAACCCACACATAAAAGCCGCATTTTGTTTATACGCCACCGATATTCATAGTGATACCTTAACTGCTAATGCAGGTAACAATTCGTTTGAACGCATGGCTGATATCCAAGGTGAAATACACTTTATTTGGGGTAAGCAAGACCCACATGTACCGCAACAAGGCCGAAGTAAAATTTACCAGCAATGTGTAGCCACGGGTATTAACTATCACTGGCAAGAAGTAAACGCACAGCATGCGTTTATGCGTGATGAGGGCGAGCGTTACGATGCCGCGCTTGCAATTACTATGTACCAACAAGCAGTTGCATTATTTAATCGTACTTTGTAATTAAGTGCGGTTTCACGTGCTTTTTAGCATGCCCAGTGCAGTATGCTGTTTAACAAAATATGCTTTTAAATAATCAATAAACAACCTGAGCTTTTTGGAGCCTGCCGCCCCAGGTGGAAACACACCATAAAGCTCAATATCTTTTGTTTTATAATCATCAAGAATTATTTCTAACAGCCCTGCTTGCACTTTAGGCCACGCATCATACAACGGAATGCGCCCGAGCCCGTGCCCTGCCTCTACAAACGCGGTACGCGCAGCGGCATTATTGGTGCTTATGCCGCCTTGTAGTATTACATCGTATTTTTTGCCCTCTTTGCTAAGGGTTAATGTTTTATTGCTAAGCTGGTACACCACCCATTTATGCAAGGCTAATTCAGCTGGCGTTTTAGGTTTGCCAAAGTGTTCAAAATACTCAGCTGAGCCACAAATACAGGTACTCATGGTTGTTAGTTTAGTGGCTTGTAAGTTTGAGTCACTTAAAGCGACCCCACGAATAGCAATATCAAAGCCGTTTTTTATAATATCAACCACATCATCGGTTAGTTGCAGGTCTATTTCAATTTTGGGGTATTGGCGTTTAAACGTATTAATTGCTGGCACAATTAGTTGCATGCCTACATTAACAGGGCAGCTAATTTTTAATACTCCTTGTGGCTCACTTTTAATGTTTTCTATTTGCTGATTAGCTGCGTTTGCTTGTTCTGTGATCACTCTACAGCGCTCATAATACGCAATACCCGCCTCAGTTAGCGCCATAGTGCGGGTTGAGCGATTTAGCAGCGTAACTTCTAATTGCGTTTCTAATTTTTTAAGGTGATAACTTACCACCGCACGCGTTAACCCCAACTGCTTTGCAGCCGCGGTTAAACTGCCCTGCTCGACAATTTGCGCAAATACCACCATGCTTTTAAGTTGCTCAAACGACACTTTCATCACAAACCCACCAATGATTATTCAACCCAATAATTGTATCAATAATTAAACCAATAAAGTTAAATTTATCATCGTTGTTTAAATCCTTTTAAGTGCATATAGTTATTACAGCAACTTGGTTAACACCAAGCTTTAATTTACTCACTAATCGAAGGAATATTGTTATGGCTAAAAAAATACTTATGGTACTTACCTCACATTCAGAGCTTGGCAACACAGGCGAAAAAACAGGTTTTTGGGTAGAAGAATTTGCAGCACCTTACTACGCATTTGTTGATGCTGGTGCAGAGGTAACACTTGCATCCCCTGCGGGTGGCCAACCGCCGATTGACCCTACTAGCACGCTTTCTGACTTTGAAACCGATGCAACAAAGCGCTATGACAACGACAGCGCAGCACAAACACTTATGGCAAACACCAAAAAGTTAAGTGAAGTAAACGCCAGCGACTTTGACGCGGTATTTTACCCTGGCGGCCACGGCCCACTATGGGATTTAGTAGATAACAGCGATTCAATCTCACTTATTGAAAAGTTTGTAAAAGAGCAAAAGCCAGTAGCGGCTGTTTGCCACGCAAGTGCCGCTTTTTTAAATGTTAAAGATGCACAAGGCAATGCGCTCGTAGCCGGTAAAAAAGTAACAGGCTTTACTAACTCAGAAGAAGCTGCCGTGCAATTAACAGACGTAGTGCCATTTTTAGTTGAAGATGAACTAATCAAAAAAGGCGGCGATTATCAAAAAACCGACGACTGGGGCGTATTAGCGCTCGAAGATGGTTTAGTGATTACAGGCCAAAACCCAGCAAGTTCAGAGCTTGCTGCGAAAAAACTATTAACTAAACTAGGTTAAAATAACCTCTGTGCGCGGCGCATAACGCCGCGCTTATTAAATCGCTTTTAATAGCGAAAACATACTCCTATACTGGTACAAAACAATCCTACTAAAGTGTTTATATGCCAACTACCCCATCATCATCTTCACTGATAACCAGTACGCGATTTGCAATATTTAGCGTAGTTTTTATATGCCTAATACTACAAGTGATCAATAGTTTACCTGGCATTACGCTTAATGGTTTAGGTATTTACCCTCGCAGCGTTCAAGGGTTAATCGGCATTTTATGCGCCCCATTTTTACATGGCAGCTGGTGGCACTTTGCTAGCAACATGTTGCCTTTTGCTGTACTTAGCTGGCTAATTTGCCAATACAGTGTAAAACGCTTTTATACCGTGTTTATATTTACTGCGTTAATTGGCGGGCTATTAGTGTGGACCTTTGGTCGAAGTAGTTTTCATGTTGGATTAAGCGGCGTTATTTATGGTTTATGGGGATTTATACTGTGCTATGGCGTGGTTAGGCGCTCGTTTAAGTCTATTGTTATTGCCCTAGTAGTGGCAGTGCTTTACAGCGGATTTATTTGGGGCGTGCTACCACAACGCTTTCATGTCTCGTTCGAGAGTCACCTTTTTGGAGCATTAAGTGGGTTCTTTTTAGGGTATAAACTTGCCAAAGCAGATAAATTAAAAGCACGATAATTTTTTCATTGCCTTTAATTAATTTTTTACGCCCCCAGCTTGTTATCTATGAGTATATAAATTAATTACATTTTTAAATTGAGGTTATTTATGAGTAATGAACACGAATACACGCCGCCTAAAGTTTGGACGTGGGACAGCGAAAGTGGTGGTAAATTTGCTTATATTAACCGCCCTATTGCCGGCGCCACTCATGACAAAACCTTAGACATTGGCAAGCATGTGTTTCAACTTTATTCATTAGCCACGCCTAATGGCCAAAAAGCGACCATTATGTTTGAAGAGTTATTAGAGCTTGGCCTAACCGATGCCGACTACGATGCCTATTTAATTAACATTGGCGAAGGCGACCAATTTGGCTCAGACTTTGTTGATATTAATCCAAACTCTAAAATTCCTGCGCTAATGGATCACTCTACCACGCCACCAACACGCATTTTTGAGTCGGGTTCAATTTTACAATACTTGGCAGAAAAATTTGATGTGCTAATCCCAAAAGATTTTAAAGCCAAGACCGAGTGCCGTAATTGGCTATTTTGGCAAATGGGTTCAGCGCCTTATTTAGGCGGCGGATTTGGTCATTTTTATAGCTACGCACCAACAAAAATGCAATACCCAATAGACCGTTTTACTATGGAAACTAAACGCCAGCTCGATGTATTAAATCGCCACTTAAGTGAAAACGAATACATGGCGGGTAGTGAATACTCTATAGCCGACATTGCCATTTGGCCTTGGTACGGCTCGTTGGTGCTTGGAAAATTATACGACGCCGCTGAGTTTTTAGATGTTGCCTCTTACACTCATGTAATGCACTGGGCAGAGCAAATAGCAAAGCGCCCCGCTGTTAAACGTGGTCAACGTGTTAATCGCACCTGGGGTCCTGAAGAAGAGCAACTTCACGAACGACATAACGCCAGCGACTTTTAATCTAACAGCCCATAACAAGACATTGTGTTATGGGCATTTTTTTATTTAAAATCTGCATTTCCCTGTCATTAAACTATATTTATTATTGTGTTTTTATAAAATCTAACCTGCTTTACCCGCATTACTTTTCATAAGGCTTTAATGAGTGCAATATAAAAATTTAAATAGTGATGAACGCAGAGAAGCCGTAAAACTTTTATATTCTAATGCTTTATCTGGCATTGGTGTTTCGGCGTTAGTTAGCTTTGTACTTGTATTTGCATTTGACCTAACGGATGAGAGAACAAATCAAGAAAAAATAATTTGGCTTTTTTTCATGCTGGTTGTTTTAGCAGCAAGGCTAATGGATGTTATTTACTTTAACTACACCAAAGGAGTTAACCAGCCTTTTAATGCAAATAGCTTTTTAAAACGCTTTTCGGTGGGGTGTATAGCGACTGCGATTTCGTGGTCATGTTACGCACTGTGGTTTCATAAAAGCTCATCCACCGTTGAAATTACCACCACAATAGCTATTTTGTCGGCATTTGCTGGGGGCTCAGCCAATTTGCTCTCGGGTAGTCGCTTTACCTCGGTGTGTTACAGCATTATTTTATTAATGCCTTACTCTATAGTACTAACCTTATCTGATGACTATTACCACTATGTATTAGGTTTTTTAGGGATTACTTTTTCGGCAATTATGGTCGCCTCTTCTTATAAGTCGGCCACGTTTACCCAAACAGCCATAAAATTACGAAATCAAAACCGCGAACTACTTAACGAAATGGAAAGCAAAGTAGAAACACGCACAGAAGAAATTTACCGTTTATCAAATACTGACCCACTAACAAGTTTATTAAACCGTACCGCTTTTTTAAAAGTGGCAAATAAACAACTGGCAGATCACCCCGAGGAAAAACTCGCTTTACTTTTTGTAGACCTAGATGGCTTTAAGCAAATTAATGACTCTATGGGTCATAAAGTAGGTGACCAAGTACTTAAAGAAATAGCCGAACGACTCACTAACGTTTGCACCCGCCACTTATACAAATGCCGCTGGGGCGGAGATGAATTTTTAATTTTAACAACCTATGAGGATGAACAAGACTTATTTGATTTTGCCAAAAAGGTTATTAAAAGCATTCGTGCCGAGCATGAACGATATAAATACCAAAGCTGGGTATCTGCCACTATTGGCATAGCGTTATTTCCTGAGCATGAGGGCGATTTAAGCGCGTTAATTCGTTCAGCAGATTTAGCCATGTACCATCAAAAACGTATTGCCAAAGGCTGCGTAAATATCTACAACAATGACTTAAAACGCCAACAAGAACGTGAACAATTGCTCAGTAAGCGCTTGGCAAGTGCAATAAAAGACAACGGCTTGCGGTTAGTGTTTCAGCCTATTGTGGATAGCCAAACAGCGAAGGTGACCTCGTTTGAGTCACTTTTACGCTGGCAATTAAATGACGAAGCGATATTTCCTGATGAATTTATTGCCATTGCCGAGCAATACAACCTCATAACCGAACTTGGCTTATGGGTTATTGAGCAAGCGTGTGTGCAAGCTTGCACGTTTAAAAACGTACAACCCCCTATTGCTGTGAGCGTTAATGTATCTGTAATACAACTTCAAGACCCTGATTTTGTCACTAAGGTTGTAAATATCGTTGATCAATACGGTGTAAAGCCAGAAAACCTGCACCTTGAAATCACTGAATCTGTGTTTGCTGAGGATAAGCTCACCTTTTTAGCAGCAGTAAAAGAACTGCAAAAACAAGGGTTTTGTATTTCTATTGACGACTTTGGTACTGGGTACTCATCCTTGTCGAGCATGTTAGATATTGGTGTAGACATAGTAAAAATAGATAAAAGTTTCATTCAAAATATGGATAAGCGAGGCTTAAGTATAATTCATGCGATTGTGCAAATGGCCTCAACACTTGATTTTATAGTAGTCGCTGAAGGTGTAGAAACCCTAGAGCAAGCCAACATGTTAAAAGAAATTGGCGTGTCTCACCTACAAGGTTATTACTTTTCTAAACCTATGGAACAACACTTTGTAGATTCGTACCTCAAAGAGCAAAACAAATTGTGTAGCTAGCAGTATGAAAAAACTCACTAAAGAGCAAGTCTATAAACGCCTTAACAACGATGAAGACGCACGCGCCTGTAAAGACATAAACGAAGATGACTGCAAAGAAGTGGCCGGTAACTTTATTCTTTTATTAACAAGTCAGCTTTTTAGTAAATTTGCCGATGCCCTCCTCAACCCTAAAGTCACTCTGCCTTGGTTAATGCAAAGCTTAAACGTACCAAGCGCGTTTATAGCGTGGCTGGTGCCTATAAGAGAATCGGGCTCTTTATTACCACAATTAGCGATAGCCAATATTATCCGTAAACTCTCAGTAAGAAAGTGGGTATGGGTTTGTGGTGCATTTGCCCAAGCGGTATGTATTGGCGCTATGGTTGGTGTTTCATTTGTGCTAGAAGGCGCTCAGGCTGGCTATGCAATTTTAGCTCTGCTGGTGCTCTTTAGCCTCGCCCGCGGGTTTAATTCTATTGCCGCTAAAGATGTATTAGGTAAAGTTATTCCTAAAAAAAAGCGGGGCAATATTAGTGGCCTAGCGGCAAGTATTGCTGGCTTTGCAACACTCACTTTTGGTTTAATGATGTGGTTTTTTTCGGGGCAAAAAGAGCAAAATACGGTATTAATTGCGCTGTGTTTAGGCGCTGTTTTGTGGGTTGTTGCTGCACTTTTTTATAGCCGCATAAACGAATACAAAGGGGCGACACAAGGCGGTAAAAATGGCTTTTTAAATGCGCTAAGTAAATTAAAGCTGCTTTATCAAGATAAACAATTTGCACACTTTGTAATTACCCGCGCCTTTTTACTTTGCTCAGCCCTAAGCGCGCCTTTTTATATTATTTTAGCAAGCTCTCAGCAGTTTGAATTTTCATTATTGGCAGTATTTTTAGCCGTGTCTGGCTTAGCAAGTTTAATTTCTGGGCCAATATGGGGAAGGCTCAGCGATTTTTCTAGCCAAAAGGTGCTTGTGATCAGTGCGTTACTTGTCACCATAAACGGCGTGAGCGTGTTTGTAATAGCCACATGGTATAGCCAGCTGTTTGAATATGCTTGGGTAATACCTGGTTTTTATTTTTTGCTTTGCATTGCTCATCAAGGCGTACGGCTCGGGCGTAAAACCTATTTAGTGGATATGGCACAAGGCAATAAACGCACTGATTACGTGTCGGTTAGTAATACTGTAATTGGCATTTTGCTTTTAATGTTAGGCAGTATAGGGCTTTTAGAAGCATTTTTATCAACCGCACAGCTTATTTTGTTGTATAGCCTGCTCGGTTTGTTAGGTGCTATTAGCGCGATTTTTTTGCCTCAAGCGGAGTAATACCAATGCGCAATAATACGTGACCAATTAAGCGAATTGGTATATTAAAAAAGCCCAACAAAATAATTGCCGGGCTTTGGACTTAAGACCTAAGGATAAACAGTCAGCTTTACCTCAAGTTATAACACCTAAGCAGTTACATTTAGCAGTGAATCACCTTCACTTAAACCAAATTTTTCTTGTACCGATGAAAGAATTGATTCTTTATCTTCATCAGATAGCTGGCTTGAATACTCAGTTAATAACTCATCTAAGTAGCTAACCACTTCGTCAGTATCAACAGATTCTAGCGAGTTTTGCGGCGGCGGTGGCGGGCGCTGCCCTTCAGGGCGTCCTGCATCGCCAATACTTTTAGCGTCAAAATCAAGTTCGCTCATTAAATCAGCCAACTCTTTTGTAGGCGAGATCCCCTGCTCTTCAAATGCGGCTTGAATACTTTGCGCATCTTCCGTACTTAGGTTTTGTGCATCAAATTCTGCAAGTGTTTCTTTAACAAACTCAGTTTGCTCTGAAGTTAAAGCGCTTACTTGGCTAGATTGTTGAGTCATAAAACTCGCTGAACTACCAATACTGTTGATCATATTTTTCTCCCTTAACGTGAGCGGCGTGGTGGCTTGTGTTCACTTAATTCTTGTTCGCTAATTTCGCCATTCCCATCGGCATCTATTTCGTCAAATATAGTTTGCGCATCGCCTTGCGGTGGCGCACTTTCGCTAAATTCTGCAAGGCTAATCACACCGTCACCATCTGCATCTATGCTTGAAAAGTCAGGTTTAGGTGGTGGGTTATCACCGCCTCTGGCTGCAACATTGGCTGAAAAAGCCATTGATAATAATGCAGCAACGGCAAAAGTAGAAAAATGCTTCATCGTGGTCACCTTGGGTTAAATATTAATAAAGGGTATGAATATAAAGTACGCTTAAAAAACGCAAACATTGTGCAAACAATAAGGAAATAAAAATAAATCCGATTTTTATCATGTTATTTTTACCTTATTCGGTATTTCGGTTATTGTGATAACTAATTACTTAAAACCACTTTCAACACCTGTTTTGAGAGCTAACATACTAAGGACTTATTAACATACATGTTTAATCTTCCAATTTTTCTAGTTGTATCGCAGTGAAAATACCTAAACGCCTCCAGCCACTCGTTGATGATGGCCTAATTGATGAAGTGATAAGTCGCTTAATGAGCGGTAAAGAAGCGGATGTATTTGTGGTACGCAGCGGTGGCGAAATTCGCTGTGCTAAAGTCTACAAAGATGCCGTTAAACGCAGCTTTAAAAAGGCAGCTCAGTATCAAGAAGGCCGAAAAGTAAGAGGCGGACGCCAAGCCCGCGCCATGGGTAAACGCTCTAGTTATGGGCGGCAACTAGAAGAAGAAATTTGGCAAAATGCAGAAGTAGACGCGCTTTCACGTTTATCACGCGCTGGCGTCAGAGTTCCTGATACTTATTACTGTATTGATGGCGTGTTGTTAATGGAGCTTGTGTGCGATGAAGACGGTGATGTTGCTCCACAGTTAGGGCATGTAACCCTTACACAGCAAGATGCTATTGAGCAGTACAGTATGATGGTTCATTATATTAAATTAATGCTGTGCGCTGGTATTATCCACGGTGACTTATCAGAATTTAACGTACTTGTTGATAGTAAAGGGCCTGTAATTATTGACCTTCCGCAAGCTGTAAACGCCGCAGCCAATAACAGTGCGCAAGCAATGTTTACGCGCGATGTAAACAACATACGCCGTTATTATGCGCAGTTTGCACCTAGCCTATTAAACACCCATTACGCTAAAGAAATGTGGGCACTGTTTGAAGAGGCTAGCTTAACGCCAAACACTGTGCTCAGCGGAGAATTTGAAGACAGTAACGAATCTGCAGACGTAGATGCGGTACTCGATGAAATACAAGCGGCCGAATACGAAGAGTTCGACCGTTTAGAGCGTATTAAAAACGCTGACGATGAGTAAAACTGCGCTCACGTTTAGCTATTGAGGGTGAACAAACCGATAGCCCACACCGTAAACCGACTGAATAACGCTGTCGGTTTGCGTTACTTCATCAAGCTTTTTACGTAACTTTTTTATGTGGCTGTCTATAGTACGGTGGCTAACTATGCGTTGGTCTGCGTACATGGTGTCCATTAAGCTATCGCGTGAATAGATTCTGTTAGGGTTGGAATACAAGGGCTTAAATAGCTGAAATTCAAAATTAGTTAGTTCTATACTGCTATTTTTATAGTTTACACTGTAAGTACTTTCATCCAGTGTCATGGCATTATTTACCGGCTCTTTTGTGGTATTCACACGCCTTAAAATTGCTTTTACTCGCGCCACCAGCTCAGCATAACTAAACGGTTTACAAATGTAGTCATCGGCGCCCAGTTCAAGTCCGAGTAACCGGTCAATCTCCTCCACCTTTGCCGAAACCATAATAATGGGCACATTAGAGAACTTTCTTATCGCTTTGCACAGCTCTATACCGCTTTGCCCTGGCAACATAATATCTAATAAAATAACACTTGGCTTATTACTTTCAAGCCAGCTAAGTACTTCATCACCATGATGAATAAGGTGCGTTTGATAATGATGACTTGTTAAAAAGTCGCTCATTAAATTGGCAAGTTTTATTTCATCTTCAACAATGAGTATTTGCTCACTCATATTTATCCTCTACTGAACTAATAAGGGTAATTTAATAACAATGCCAAGCCCGCCAATACTGGCTTTTACGGCTGATATTTCGCCATTATGACCTTTAACAATATGCTGACAAATAGACAAACCTAAACCAGAGCCACCCTCTTGGCGATTGCGAGAGCTGTCTACACGGTATAAATATTCAAACAAGTGCGATAAATGCGTTTGCTCAACGCCTATCCCGTTGTCCTCTATTATAAGCTCTAAATAGGCTTGGCCTTTAATATTTACGTTATTGGCACTTAAAGAAATAGTTGAGCACTGGGCATAATGCACCGCATTCATTAAGATATTATCTAGTAATTGCAGTATACGTGTTTTATCTGCGTTTACTGTGGTGTTGTTAGCACTATTAAGAAGGTAAAAATTAATAGCGTGCTGCTCAAAAATAACGTGATACTTCTGCTCTATGGAGTTAAGTAAAAAGCCTACGTCGGTAGGTTGCATGGTGTAATGCATGCCGCCTAGTTCTGCGCTGTTTAACATGTGTAGGTCGTCAATCAAGCGCTTTAAATGCAGCGCTTCATCGTTAGCAGAACTAATATTTTTATTGTTTGGTTCACGTATCCCAAGCAACATAGCTTCGAGCTCACCGAGTAAAATGCTCATGGGCGTTCTTAGTTCATGAGAAATATTAGCTAACCAGCGTTTACGTACTTGCTCATCTTTAGCGAGCGTAAAGGCCAAGGTGTTAAAATCTTCACTAAGCTGGCCCAGCTCGTCTTTTCTATCTAATAAAAGTTTGGTGCTGTACTGCCCTTTGGTTAGCTTATGCATACCACTGGCAATTTGCTTTACAGGGCCAACTAAATGCCTTGCCAGTAAAAAAGACAACAGTAAGGTAAGTAGCCCTGCGGTTAACGCAATAAGCCATAAATAGTTAGTTTGTTGCTTTAAAAAATCCAGCTCGTACCCATCTGCTAGGCTTTTCCTTTTTGAAACAGCAAGGTAAGCAATTGTTTTACCTTCAAGCTCTATGGGCGTTTTAATGTACTTTAAATCCTCAAATAATTTACCAAAAATACGCTGCTGGTTTTCATCAAGTAGTGCATAGTGCGCGGCATGCTCGGGCGGTGGGCGTCGATCTCGTTGCGCCATATGCTGTGGGGGTCTGGGTCTGCGTTCGCCGCGAATTTCTGGGCGCTGTGGCATATCGCGTAAACTAGGTAAAAACTGGCTTGATTGCAATTGCGATTCAACCAACCTTAAAAAGCGCTGATCGTTACCTATAATTTTATCCCACGAGGGAGTTTGCGCGTATTTATTAGCCAGCTGTACCGCTAATGGCTCTAATGCTTTTACTTCTTTGGCGTTTACAAAATCAATAATACCTTGGCCAATACTGTACTGAATAAGCACAACTAGCCCCGCAATAATGCTAAAGGTGAAGCTAAATAATATTAAAAAAAGTTTGTTATGAATTTTCATTTATTTTTTATAAACCTGACTCTAAAAGCATTTGAGCTGTTATTTATTGCGTATTTTTTTACTGCTAAAACGTATTTTTAAAAGCTCTAAGCACTTTAAAGAATAGCCTGTAATAACAATTGTATTAATTGCGTGTTCTATTATAGCGACTTATAAATAGCGCCTTTAATAACAACGTATAACGTTAACAAGTAAAAGTGCAAACAATGTGCATTATATAAAAAATTAAGCTCAAAAAAGGCGACCTAAGTCGCCTTTGTTATTAATCGTTTTTTAAATGCTTATCAAAAAAATCGAGAAACGCTTGTAACGTTTTAATTCTATGCGGCTGATAAGACAAGTAATGATCGCCATCTTCTAGCTCAATGTAAGTAACATCTTTATCTTCGTCATCTAGTTCATCTTCCATTTCTCTACTATGGTAAATAGGGACAACACTGTCGTCGCTACCATGCACAAGTAAAACAGGTTTGTTAATTGATTTAGCAAAATTGACCGGCGAATTGGCCTCTAGCTTATCGCTATTTGTTCCAAACTGTTTTCGTACTATGTCTTTATTTGTAAAGTGTCGGGCTTTACTCACAATATGCTCAAGGTCAGTTACCCCTGCAAAACTTGCCGCACATTTAAATGTTTCAGGGTGTTTAATAACAGCCATTAAGGCGGCGTATCCACCGTAGCTTGCGCCACCAATACAAATTTTATCTGGCTGAGCAATCCCTTGGTCTATTAACCAGTTAGCTCCATCTTGTAAGTCATCTTGCATGGCTAAACCAAAACCTTGGATCGACTGCATTAAAAAGTCATAACCATAACCACTTGAGCCACGAAAGTTAGGCTGTAACACGGCATAACCATTATATGCCAGTAGCGCAGTCCAATAGTCAAAGCCTGCATAGTCTCGCGCCATAGGCCCACCATGTGGAAATATAATAGTGGGTAACTTATCGCCTTTCTCATAGCCAACAGGCAGCGTTAAGTAGCCTTCTATAATAAGCCCGTCACGTGCTTTATAGCTAATGCGCTCTTTACCGGCGTATACGCTTTCGTTAATGTGTGGGTAAACGTCTGCAAAAAATGTTAAATCACCTCGCTTTCTGTCACCTAACATATAGGCGCCTGATGTTTTATCTGAGCTGACATAAAGTACATATTTTTGCTGATCGTCGCTGGTGCTAACAATATCCATTTCAAATGAATCTTTAGGTAATGATGCTCGTAAAGAGCGATGTAGCTTGTCTAAGTCTTCATCCCAATACGCAATACCATCTTCTAAATGCGAATGCGTAAAGCCTGCCACTTCGCCAGTTTTACGTGAGTAAAAAATATCGCCATCGACATCGTACTTGTCGTCGCTAAAAATGAGCTCACGTTTGTTAGTTGTTAGATTAAGCTTAAATAATGCATCACGCCCTTCATGGAGCGCAGTGATGTATAAAAAGTTAGGATCTTTATCAAAGCCAAGTATCGAAATGCTTTGCTCACTAAATACTTCGTAGCTAAATAGTGTTTGCCACGACTCATTTTGCTCATTGTACAGCTCGTAAGTAAATTGTGTTTCATCCATTTTTTTAGCAATACGAACCTTGCCTTGTCTATCAGCAAACCAACTGGTTACATCTGCACGAGCACGTTGTATTTGTTTTTTGCGTAAAGTGGTTAGGTCAAGTTCATACACAGCTGGGGTATTGGCTATTTTAAAATCGCCCTGCACGAGTATTTTATTTTCTTGCTCCGGTAAAAAGCTAATAATTCGGTCAGAAAACTGAGGCTGCTTTTCATCACGCGTGTTGTTTGCTCTAAACGCCAGTTTTATTCCTTTATCATCATTTAGATTATACGAATACATTAATGTAGACGCATACTTAACCCCACCAAATTGATATTTAATGTATCGTGCGCCCAATAACAACACATCATTATTTGCCCAACTAAACCAGTCAAAAAATACAGTGTGGTTATCCGATTTAATAATCGGCTTGCCCTTGCCTGTTGTAAGGCTTTGCACCATTAAAACTAAATCGCCATCAAGGTTTCTAACATACGCAATGTTATTTCCATCTGGTGAGAGCTTAACTTGGCTTATGCTTTTTAAGCCTGCAAACGCTTCTATGGGTAGCTTTTTATCAGAGGCTGATAGGCAGCTAAAACTAAGTAGGGCAAATACTAAAGTGAGGTAAAGTTTAGACATTCAATATCCATTTGTTTTTATAAGTAACGCTTAATGAGTTAACAGTAAGTGTATAAAGTTAATTTGTTATTTTACAATTGTGGCCGCTTTAGTACAAATTTATCTTTAGTAGAGCTAAAGTAGTCTCCACCCATTTTACCTACGCTGTTTAATCGCGTGGGATCTATATAGCCATTCACTAACACGTTATCGTCAATATAAATTCCCACCACGTTGAGTAGCATAACCTTGCCGCCACCGGGTTCGTCGCTTATCTGAATAACGTCTCTTAAGGTGCACTCGTATCTTACTTTAGCCGCTGCGGCGCCTGGGGATGTTACGTGTGTACTGGCGATTGTTTCAATATTTGCCGCCTCAAATTCACTCACATTATGTGGATAATTAGCGCAGCTTTGATTCATTTTTTCTACTAGCTCTTCACTAACAATATTAACCACGCAGTTGTTAGTGGCTTGAAGGTTTAAAAGCGTGTCTTTATTGGCTTTGTCGCGTGGGTTTACTTGGGTCACGCTCAGCACTGGCGGGTTACAGCTGGCCACTGTAAAAAAAGAGTACGGGGCAATATTAGCAACCCCCTCCTTACTAAGTGTGCTTACCCAAGCAATAGGCCGTGGGCTAATACCCCCCACTAAATACGAGTAAACATTGTGCTGCGTGTATTGCGTTAAATCTAAAAACATAATTTTCCTTTATACGTCGTACTGCAAATCGTAAAAGCGCTGTATTGCGTACAGTATTTCATAACTGCAGCCACTTTTTTAAATATGCGCGAAAAAATAAACATAGTGTGGTTTAAACGCGATTTACGCCTTAGCGACCATCAACCACTTAAAAATGCATTTAGTGATGATTTACCCACGTTACTGCTATACAACTTTGAGCCACTAATGCTTGAGGATGCACATTATAATGCGCGCCATTGGCGTTTTGTTTATCAATCAATAGGCGAAATAAATCAGCAGCTAACTCGCTACAAAGCAACGCTGTATATTTTTAACCAAGACATGCTGACACTGTTAAACACGCTTAATCAAACATACCAAATAGCAAACATATTTAGCCATCAAGAAATTGGCTTAAACAATACTTTTGAGCGCGATAAAGCCGTGGCTATATGGTGTAAAGCTAACAAAGTTAACTGGCTTGAGTCACAAACGGGCGGCGTTATTCGTGGCAAAAAAAACCGTAAAGATTGGAACGCACGCTGGCAACAAACAATGCAGGCCCCTATTGCTATTCCTAATTGGAAAAACATAAAAACCATTACACTTAATAACTACCAAACACCTAAATTGCCCGACAGCTACACGCAAAATGACGACAACTTTCAAGTAGGTGGACCTTTAACTGCGCACACAATATTGCAAAGCTTTTTTGCTGAGCGCGGTAAGGGATATCAAAAAGGCATATCTAGCCCCAGCTTAAGCCGTATTCATTGCTCTAGGCTTTCTCCTTATTTAGCGTGGGGTAATATTAGCCTTAAACAGGTTTATCAAATGGCTATTGATGCATACCATGCAAAACACCCAAGCAAAAAAGGATGGAAGCGCCCGCTTGCTGCATTTGTATCGCGTTTGCATTGGCACTGCCATTTTATGCAAAAGTTTGAAAGTGAGAGTACGATGGAATTTAAAGCGCTCAATGCGGGGTATCATCAGTTCCCATATAGAAACGATGACAACGTACAACACGATATTGAGCGCTGGGCACAAGGCCAAACGGGTATACCTATTATTGATGCCTGTATGCGCTGCTTAAAAACCACGGGCTATATTAATTTTAGAATGCGCGCTATGCTGGTTAGCTTTGTAACGCATCATTTAAATATAAGCTGGCAGCAGGCAAGCTTACCTTTGGCAAATTACTTTTTAGACTTTGAACCTGGCATTCATTACCCACAAATACAAATGCAGGCCTCAGTTACGGGTATTAACACCATTAGACATTACAACCCAATTAAGCAATCTGAAGATCAAGACCCAACCGGCGCCTTTATTAAAAAATGGTGCCCCGAACTTGAAAAGCTGCCGACAGAATATTTACACGAGCCTTGGCAACAAACACCAATGGAAGCGCTGTTTAACGACTTTAAACTTGGTGAAGACTACCCCGAGCCCATGCTTGATTTAACTCAAGCCTCCAAACAAGCGCGCAAACGTTTATGGCAATACCGCGAGCGCGCCGATGTTAAACGTGCAATTCCTAACATATTAAAAAAGCATGTAGGGCTTACTCGCACACAAAAAAACACCGCAAAAAGTAATTAATATGGCACATAAAAAAAGTTACTTACCACAAAAAATGTGCCCTGTTTGCAACAAGCCTTTTGCGTGGCGTAAAAAGTGGCAGCGCGATTGGGATAACGTTATTTACTGCTCAGAGCGCTGTAAACGTAATAAAAAGTAAAAGGTATTAATCCTTTATGCTATGCGTGAGCTGGCGTCTATTTTGCAATGGTATGAATAACTCGGCTTTTAAGGCTGTATTTAGGTGTTTTATGTAAATAGCACTTACTCAGCCTGAAAAGCTTACATGCAACGCAAGGAGAAGATAATGACGATTAAAAAAACGGCAAACTCAACCTGGTCAGGCGATATTAAAACAGGTAAAGGCAGTATTTCTACACAAAGCGGCGCACTTGATAAACAACCATTTGGTTTTAATACTCGCTTTGAAGACGAGCCTGGTTCTAACCCAGAAGAATTAGTGGGAGCTGCGCACAGTGCCTGCTTTAGTATGGCGCTTTCGCTTGCTCTTGGCGATGCCGGTTTTAAAGCCGATAAAATTGATACTAAAGCCACCGTAAGCCTTGATGAGGTTGATGACGGCTTTGCAGTCACCCATATAGCGCTTGAAGTAAAAGCACGTATTAGTGACATAGCCAATGAGCAATTTCAGGCACTGTGTGAGCAAACTAAAAAAGGCTGCCCTATTTCAAAGCTACTTAATACCGAAATCTCCCTAAACGCAACGCTCGACTCAACCGCATAAAACGTAATTTTTAAACCTTACGGTTTTACGCGTTAAGCCAGGTAACCTGTTACTTGGCTTAACACTCATCCCTAACTCTTTTTGAGTTATTTGAATTTAATAACTCATTTAGCAATGCAATGCCCATCCCTAAAGCAGGCCAAACTACCCATAAATTATTTGGCGATGTAATTAAGTTTATCGCGGTCAAAAATACCAAAGCCACAAAGTAACGTTTTAAATTATCAAAAAATGCTGGTGTATTCATGTTTGCTCTCCTCTTAAAATGTAAGGTTATTATTGCCTTAATTTTTAAGCCTGAAAGGTGCTATTTGTCATCAGTTAATATGACATTAGTCATAAATTTATAGCAGCCCCTTCAAGCGCATCTCTACAAATCCTTATACAAACATACAGTTACTTACAATTATTTAAATGTATTTTAAAGAGTATTTAATACAATACCTTTTCTAGATACACCTATTTAATTATAAGAAAGGATGCTTATGCGCTACTTAATGCCACTCTCTTTGCTTGCACTTAGCTGTACAGCGTCAGTAAACGCTGAACAATCAGCATCAAAGCAATGGTTTAATACAATCAACTACGCAAAAATAGATTCACGCTATTACAGCGATAATGTGTACGGATTATCTACGCATTATTACTTTGAAGAGCAACAAAGCTCGGGAGTGTGGGATGATTATGGCTACCTAGATACAGATAGTAATATAGGCTTAAATTACTTTAATTCAGATGGTTTTAGTAGAAAAGGGATCTTTGGAGAAGGCTTTTACGGTAATGCTTTTGCAACCATAGAGCTGCCTAATATTGGCGATACTGATACCTATTCACTTGGCATAGGTTACTTATTTGCTGATTCGTTAAAAGTATCTGCACGCATGGTAGATTACGAATATGGTGACACAGTTTATTTGTTTAAAGCGCAATATAATCACCAAATTAATGATACCGACTACATTGGTTTTACTGTTGAGACGGATGATGAAATAGAATCGTGGGACTTATCATCACGTTACTTTGCTCACCTTTACGATGAACGCTACTTTACTATAAATGCTGACTATCTCGATGCTGGCGATGATTCAATTTTTAATGTGTTGGCAAATTATTACTTTAATAAGCATGTTGCAGTTGGCGTTGGTTTATACGACTCAGATTTAGTTGTTGAAGGTAAATACTTTATTAACGATAACTACTATTTTACAGCTAATTACACCGATAACGATGACTACGATATATACAATCTCAGTTTTGTAGCTCAGTTTTAGTAAATACAAAAAAGCCGCCTTGTTGGAGTCACTTCAGCTAAATAAGGCGGCTTTTATATTAAAACAGCTATAACTTACATATTACCTAGCTCTATCATCATTGCGGTATACATACGTAAATTAAGCGCTAATTGCTCAAGCGTAATAAATTCATGCTCTGAGTGGCCGGTATAACGTTTGCCTGGCATTGAAGGGCCAAACGATACGGCATTATCAAATAATTTTGCGTTAGTGCCGCCACCTATTGATACAAAGTCAGCTTTTTCATCACCTGTAAAATGTTTAAAAATATCAAGCAGCTTTTGTGCGTGCGGCGCGTTATCTAACAGCATGGGTGTACCAATAATGGTCTCGACTTTAGTAAGCGTTACGTTATTTACCGTTTCCCATTCCTTAATCGCACTGTTTATTTGCGCTTTAAGTAGGTTTTCATCTTTACCAACTGGGCGGCGTGCGTTAATGGCTAACGTTAGTGCGTTACCATCGCGTTCAATTACGGTTGGGGCTACGCTCATTGGGCCCATGAATTCGTGCTCGTAGGCAATATTACCAAATTGCTTACCATGAATATCTAAACCAATTAATTGATTTACAAATTTTATAAGCTGGCCATCGCTATTATTTTCAAGTGCTACGTTTTTAAATAGCTCGCTCAGGTGTGCAATAGCATTAACGCCCGACTCTGGCTCTGATGAGTGCGCTGACACCCCTTTTACAGTTATTTTTAAGCCTTCACCTTGCTCTTCAAAGTTAAACTCAACTTCACTAAGTGTTTTAGCTTTAGCTTTTAATGAGTTAATAACTACAACGCTTGCGTTATGTAGCACTAAGCTTGCATCTTCTGGTATTTGGCTTTTAAACGCGCCACCCGCTAAATCACTCACATACATACCGGTTTGTTTTGAGGTAGCATTAAAAGTAGGAGCAATTAAGCTCCAGCCTTTCTCGGCTACTACAACTGGGTATGATGCATCAATGGTTACGGCGTATTTGGGCTGCTCGTAGGTTTTCATAAATTCTGTAAGCGGGCCCCAGTCAGATTCCTCCGCTAGGTAAATCATCAGCTCTATGCGGTTATCAAGCTCTATGCCTTTATCTTTAATCGCTTTCATGGCGTATAGTGCGGTGGCTATTGCGCCTTTGTCGTCTTCGGTACCGCGCCCGACTAATTTGCCAGGCTCTGAGGTATCAATAATAAATGGGCTTTGCTTCCACTTACTGGCATTGGCAGGTTGTACGTCTCCGTGGGTTACAACGGTAACCTTTTCGTTTTGATCTCCCATGCCTATAAGCACGGTGTAGCCTAGGTCTTGGTAATCAAACCCAAGCTCTGCAGCTTTCATTTTTAATACAGATTTGAAATTAATAAAGTCAGGATTTTGTGGCGCGGGTATCGACTCTTTATTTACCGTAGGAAAAGCCACTAAATTAGTTAACGTGTGAATTTGTGATTGTTGATAAGTATTAACAGCGTAATCGGCAACACTATCAATATTTGTATGTAATTGTGCATGTGCGCTAAAAGCAAATAAAGCACTGCAAAGCAAAGCTAACTTTTTCAAAACGTATCCTTTTGTATGAATCATTACTACCAATGCGCAATAATAAATCGCTTAAATAATTAAATTGGTATTAAAGCTAAATTATACCGCCAAGCAATAGTATTAAATAGACCTTTGCGGCAGGGTTACAACAATCGCGCTTTAAATTTAGATAGCGGCTTACATTGCATTGGTTGTATAATGCGCGACCTTAATTAATCAGAGTATTAGTACTAATGAACCGCCGCAAAAAAATTGTCACCAAATTTCAGAAAAAAGATAAACGTGCTAATGCTAAATTGCATAAAAGTAATAAACCGGCGTATGTATCAAAAGCAGAGCGTGAAAAACTAGCTTTAGAGGCGCAGCAAACAACCAACGCCGAGCAAGTTACGCCAACATCTGATTAAACTAAAGCGCCAAGCAACCTATTCTCAACGCTTTATATGGGTTTAAAATGCGTAACTGGCACTTATATTAAATGAGCGCCCTTGCCCAGCTAATTGAGTAAACCCCGTGCTGCTACCTTGCTTAAGCGCTGCAATACTTACCCCGCCTAGGGGTAATTGATAAAACGTATCAAATAAGTTTACCACCTCAATACCCAGCGTAAGCGCATCAAAAGTAGCTTTAGAGCTTATATTAACTAAGCTGTAACTAACGGTTTGGTTTTCTAAGCGGTTAACATCAACGCGTGATTTTGTATCCACCCAGTGCCACAACAGTGCATTTTCAAATACCCCTATTTGCTGGCTTAATGAGAGCGCTGTATGTAACGGCTTAATTTGATAAAGCGGTTGGTTAGTGTCGCGGCGCTTACCACGAGTGCTCGTTATGTTTGCTTTTAATTGCCATTCGCCAAACTGTGTTGATTGATAAAGTGACTTACTTATATCAAGCTTTGCGCCATAAAGTGTGGCGTCAACATTAGTAAAGTTTAAAATGTTACGTGTTGTATTTGCTAAACCATAACTATTAAAACTACGTACAATATCTGCATCAATGTAGTCCGTTACATCGGTGTACCACACATTAGCACTTACCCGCCACGCATCATTTTTTGCTGTTTTTGAATACGTTGCACTGATGGTATGGGCGGTTTCGGCTTTGAGGTTTGGGTTACCAATATAACCATTAGCGTCGCCGTACCAGCCAATCATAGTGCTTGCCATATTACTTACACCCCAACTGTAACGCTCATATAAATTAGGGGCTCGGCTTTTACGGGCAAGGCCTAATTGCAGCTCGTCATATAGTGTAACTTGGTAATTAGCTAACACATTTACATCAACTAAGGTGTCGGTTATGTCTCTATCGGCATTGTTAAAGTTATTGGCAGCTAGCGCATTATTGGCAGTTGTCATTGCGCTCATACTGCCCATATTCATCATGCCATCGTTATAGGCTTGTACTTCATCAACCTGTGTATTAACACGCTCAACCCTTAAACCCGTATTTAACCAGAGCTTGTTATTGATTTGGCTTTCATATTCTACAAATAAGGCAATACGCTCACGCTTACCGCTATTAATATTTATATAATCATTTGGCCCCATCATAGTTGAGCCTTCAATCGCCGGCCACCAATCATCAATGCGGTAATTATAATATTCTTGTCCAAGTAGTAATGAGCTATTTTGATCAAGTGTAAGGCGCCATTTAAGCTGTGTGCTTATGTCTTTTGCATCTGTTTTCATGGGCATCATGCCGGTTTTTTCTTTACTAAAAAAACCCATTTCGTGTTTAACGCTGTGCCAATTAACTTGCCCTTCTAGCTCGCTGTTTTCAAAACTGCGCTTATATTGGGCAATAGCGCCATAACTGGTGTTATCAGTCATATCCATGTACTGGTTAGCAAAACCCTGATACGGTATTTTTTGATGCGTAAGCTTTATCACAACTTGCTGTTTATCGTCACGTATCGCGCCAGTTAGGCTGTGGTTTTGAGCCCGATATAATGTATCTAGTACCACATTCCCCTTTCCATCTTCGTAGCTGTTGGCATCACTAAACGACCCTTGGTAATTAAGGCTCACAGTATCGCTTGCTAAACGTGCTCCCACACCTAGTTTTTGGCCGTTATCAACACTGCTGTACTTAGCTGAGACATAGCCTGAATGCCATGCAAGCTCACTATTTTCGCTGTATTGTGGTGAAATTGAGTTAACGCTTATTACACCTGCAATATTATCGCCACCAGCACTCACTGGCGAAACACCAGCAACTACATTGTAAGCCGTTACTTGATTAGCTGATACGTAAGAAAGAGGCGGGTTCATCTGATTAGCGCACGCTGCAGTAACCTCTGCGCCATCAATCAGTACTTTTACTCTATCGCCCATTAAACCATTTAAAATAGGTAAGTTAGACACCTCGCCCGCAGCCGAAAAATCAACACCTAAATAACTAAGTATTGCCTCTGACGAACCAAGCGATAAGTGCTTGTTGTGTACCTGCCCATGCACTTCAATAATTTCTAAAGTGTTATCATCTGCAAATACTGCAGGAGAAAAAAGGCCAGTTAATAAAAGTGCTAAAGGAGAGAATAAATAAGTGTGTTGGATGTGTTGAATATGAGCCATTTATAATTTATGCCACTGTTATATATGGCATAAATTATATAATGTAGTTACAAGTTTAGAGCGCGACAAAATGTCGCACTTTGAGAACTTACTGCCACTTAACTCGCGTTAAGCTTAGACACTGTTGCAGAAACAGCATCTGCGCCGCGTTCTATTTCTTGAATTACTTCTGAGACTTTCGCTATTAGCTCTCGGCCTTGCTCTGACGAATCAGAGACGGAGGTGATTTGTTTTGAAATATCGTTAGTCAGCTCTTGGTTGTTTTTAACTACGGTTGCAATTTCGTTGGTTGAACTGCTGGTGCTTGCTGCAAGCTGCCTAACTTCATCGGCTACCACGGCGAAGCCTCGCCCGTACTCGCCCGCTCGGGCGGCTTCAATGGCTGCATTTAACGCCAATAAATTAGTTTGATCGGCAATACTGCTTATGGTCGACACAATAGAGCCGATAACTGCTGACTGCTCATTCAGGTTTTTAATTAAATCAACCGATTTAAGTACTTGGCTTACAATTGCATCTGAGTTTGCAATTGCATCATGTAATATATCTGAGCCCCTTTTAGCCGTTTGCGCACTCGACACCGCCGATTCATACGCAATTTGTGCGGCCTCACTAACGGCTTCGTTGTCTTTTATGCGATCGGTAATATTAGAGGCAAACTTCACTATTTTTATCACTTTGCCTTTATTATCTAAAATGGGGTTATAAGTTGCCTCCAGCCATATTTGCGAGCCATCAGAGGTTATGCGTTTAAACTTACCCGACTTAAATTGTCCATCGCTTAGCTCTTCCCAAAACCGAGGGTTATTTTGATAAAAAGAATCAGTACAAAACATTTTGTGATGCTTGCCAACTATTTCTGCAAGTGAATAACCCACCGTAGATAAAAAGTTTTGATTTGCTTTAATTATAGTGCCATCGGGGTTAAATTCTATTGTAGCCAGCGCCTTATCAAGCGCTTCGGTGAGCGCTTCTTGAGATTTTCGCTGTACATAATTTTTTGTAATATCCGACGCTATTTTAATAACCTTAGTAACCACCCCGTTTACTTCAACAGGAAAATAAGTAGCCTCTAGCCATAGCTTTTTGCCATTAGCGTTAAAGCGCATAAAGGTACCGCTTGTTGAGTTTGCCCCTTGCAGCGCTTGCCAAAATTGGCTGTACTCACTCGACTTAGCGTAGTCTGAATCGCAAAACATCCGGTGGTGCTTGCCTATTACCTCTTCTCTTTTGTAGCCTACGGTATCTAAAAAAAGATCATTAGCGTCTAAAATTTTTCCCTCGGGTGTAAATTCAATATACGCTACATGGTTATAAATAGCGGATAGTACTGATTTACTTTCATTGAGTTGACGTTCCAATTCGTCAACTTTGGCGTTATCTTTTCGTAGACCAAACATGTGTTAAACCTTTAGGGAATAATAATAGGATGACAATAACAAACAAATATAAAAATAATATGTAAGCTAGCAATAAATGTAATAACTTTGTAAATATAGGTGTTTTTTAGTTTTTCTGCGAGCAATTAAACACTAGCTAGTGAGCTGCTTTTTAAAAACTTTTTATAAATTAACCCAATAAGTCACACTTTATAGCAATTAACAAAAGTAAAACAAGCCAAAAATACTATTTTTTATACATGACGCAGTACACTTTTTAACTTAAAATAGCCATCTCACTGACACACTCCACACCTAATATATGTTTACTCTCCACGCAATTAATGTGTGGCTATTCACTATTTTTAAAATCAAAGTTAAAGGATCTTCTATGAGTGCAGATGTTGCGTCGGCATCTAATCAGTTAAATAAAGCTGCTATTTTATTAGTGTTAGCACTAGGTACGTTTATTTTAGGATT
Source organism: Pseudoalteromonas sp. P1-11 (assembly GCF_001399995.1). Lineage (NCBI taxonomy): Bacteria > Pseudomonadati > Pseudomonadota > Gammaproteobacteria > Alteromonadales > Pseudoalteromonadaceae > Pseudoalteromonas > Pseudoalteromonas sp. P1-11. Next base: position 167,488 of record NZ_LJSP01000002.1, on the reverse strand, counting down.
ATCAGAATTTTCAATGATGCCTATGCTACCGCTGATCAGTGAAACGTTTGGCTCAACCCCTTCGCAAAGTGGCTATGCAATTAGCGCCTATGCTATTGGTGTTGTGGTAGGTGCGCCGGTATTAATGCTTACAACGGCCAATATGCGAAAACGCAAAGCTTTGCTGATTTTTTTAAGCCTAATGTGTATTTCTAATGGCTTGAGTGCATTAGCAACCTCATTAGAGCAGCTCGTTATTTTTCGCTTTTTAAGTGGCTTACCTCACGGCGCTTACTTTGGTGCCGCTATTTTGCTTGCCTCCGATATTGCCCCTTCGGGTAAACGCGCAAGCTTTATGTCAAAAGTATTTATGGGCTTAACCATTGCAACCATCGTAGGCGTGCCTATTGTTACCTTGGTGGGGCAAAACCTAAGCTGGCGTTATTGCTTAGGTGGCGCTGCGGTTTTAGCGTTTATTGCGTTTATATTTGTATACAAAGTAGTTCCAAATATTGATAACGCTAAGCCATCTAACTTACTTAACGAGTTTGGCGTACTTAAAAATAAACTGGTGTGGTCTATTTTAGGTATTGTTATTATTGGCTTTGGCGGCGTGTTTTGTATTTATACATACATTGCCGATACAATTTTAGATGTAACTAAAACAGCCCCTTACACTATTTCTATCGCTATGGTGATGTTTGGTATTGGTTGTACGTTAGGTAATTACATATTAGGCAAAGCGGCCGATAAATCTGCCATTAAAACCACAGGCCTTGCACTGGTGTGCACCATCGTATTTGCAATTGCCTACGTTAGCGCAAGTTACAATATTTGGATGCTGTATGCGGTTATATTTTTTATTGGTTGCAGTGTGGGTTTGGCAACGCTTATTCAATCTTTATTAATGGATGTAGCCCCAGAGGGCCATGCAATGATTGGTGCATTAGTACAATGCGCATTTAACACCGCAAATGCTATCGGCCCTTGGGTTGGCGGGGCTGTTATTGCACAAGGTGCAGCGCCTAACCAAACAGGTTATGTCGCAGCGGCGTTGTTTTTAGGTGGCTTAGTAATGTGGTTTTTAAGCTACTTGCAACTTAATAAACAACAACCCGCAGCACAAACCTGTTAAGCATATAAAAAGAGCGGCTAATACAATTAGCCGCTCTTTTACTTTAATAAGGGTATTTAATCACCCACCTTACTGGGCCTCTAACGACGCCATATCAATAACAAAACGATAGCGTACGTCTGATTTTTCCATTCGCTCATACGCGGTGTTTATTTGGTCAATATTAATCATTTCGCACTCTGGCAATACGTTATTTTTGCCGCAGAAATCTAGCATCTGCTGGGTTTCTTCTATCCCACCAATTAGTGATCCTGCGATGCGGCGGCGACCCATTAAAAGAGGCACAGTGTTTAGCTCTTCTACGGGGCCAACTTGCCCAACAATAACTAGCGTCCCATCTATGTCTAATAAGGGTGTGTAAATAGACAAATCGTGCTTAACAGGTACGGTGTCAATAATAATATCAAAAGCCGACTGCGACGCTTTCATTGCATCTTCGTCAGTCGACACTAAATAATGCTGCGCGCCAAGTTTTACTGCGTCATCTTTTTTAGACTCACTTCGCCCAACCACTGTTACACTCGCGCCCATGGCTACGGCATTTTTAACAGCCATGTGACCTAAGCCACCAAGCCCTACAACGGCAACACGGCTGCCTTTTGTAACGCCCCACTTATGTAAAGGAGAGTAAGTAGTGATACCTGCACATAATAAAGGTGCAACGCGCGAAAGCTCTAGGTTTTCAGGGACTGATAGTACAAATTCTTCACGAACAACAATATGTTTAGAATAGCCACCTTGGGTCATCTCGCCGGTTTCTCTATCTTTACCTGCGTATGTGCCTACCATGCCTTCTTGGCAAAATTGCTCTTCGCCGTTATCACACTGTTTGCAGCTTTGACATGAATCAACCATGCAGCCTACCGCTACCGTGTCACCTTTTTCATAGTTTTTAACAGCGCTACCAATGGCTTTTACTTTACCTACAATTTCGTGCCCAGGGACTAACGGGTAACGGCTTCCGCCCCAGTCATTGCGCACTGCATGTAAATCAGAGTGGCATACGCCACAATATATAATTTCAATTTCTACATCGTTATCGCGTAAATCGCGGCGCTCAAAAGTATATTCACCTAGTTGAGCACCTTCGCTTTTTGCTGCATATCCTACTGTTTTCATAACAACTCCATAGTCTGTAAAAATTTAAGTCGTCTACCTTTTAGCTTATTTAAGTGCTTTATTTTAAAACCAATCCCATAAGGGCTGCCTCTAAAAATAATACCGGTATGCACTTTGATGTGGTTTACACTAACGCCGGCGCTGTGAATGCACCCTGACCAAAAAAGCCCAACAAGGTTGGGCTTTTTTAACTTAAATGTTGGTTACTTATCCAGTAACGTATTTATCTCATCAATGAGTGAATGTATACGTTCAGCATTTTTTCCTAAATCGCTTCGCCCCACGCGTGACTTACTGCGTATATCTACGAAGCGCTGGCTGCCTTCATCATTGATACGCACAACTACATCGTCTTTAAAACCAAACCATGTGGTGGTATCCGTTGCTTCTACAATGCCCGTAGCCGCATTAACATTAACAAGCTCAAACCCTAAATTTTTAACCGCTTGCTCGGTAGCAGCCAATAAGTCTGTTTTTGATTGTGCATAATTTAGTGTTTTTAGCTCAGGGTAAGCTTTGCGTTGCTGCGTGGCTGTTTCTTCTCCTGCGTATTCAGCTGGGTTTTTAGCATCCGCTCGCAGCGGTACAATTGCCACAAATTTTGGCGGGTTAATTAAATCGGTCGAAATATCATGGATCGCGGGTACACTTTTAGCCTTGCTCATCATGCTCAGTGGCATTGCAATCGCGATGGCTGCAAACACCAATGCCATTAAAGTGCTGCCCATGCTAAGCGTTTTACGCATAAAAATAACCTGTATAACAAGCAGCACTAATGCAGCGCCACCCACATACACACCAAATCTAAACCCTGCAAACGCAGTACTTAGTTCAACAACCCCATACTTATATAAAGGCCCTGGCAGTAAAACGAGTAAAAAAGCGATTAAACTTACTAAGCTCACTAAAATTTTCATTATTATGATTCCTTTATCATGTGTGATCTTTAATTTTAAGTATTTGAAACCAGTACATTATACTGCCAAGCACTGGGTTTAGATTACAATTAACAGCTCACGCCACTGTATAGTGATAATTAAGTGCTTTAAATAATAAGCTTTGTTCAAAAACCTTAAAATAAGCTAATTAAAACAACTAAATAACGCATTTTTATTATCAAGCAGCGGCGCTTTAACCTTAAACTAACGTACCTAGGCTGGCGTGTCAGTATCATTACACAAAAAAGTCTAAGGTAGCGCTGTTAAAGTTACTTAAATTAGGAAAAATATCAACCAGCTCCGAAACAGGCACGCCAAACCACTGCGCTAACGTTGCAAAGTATTGCTCGTTAGCCACTTCCGGAATTAACCGCCCGCCTCCGGTATCGTATTCGCCCTCTAATTGCTGAGTAAGTAACTGGCCATAAATAGAACGGCCTTTTACCGCGCCGCCCATTACTATTTGATTCCCCGCCCAGCCATGGTCGGTGCCATCGCCGTTTGAGGTGAGCGTGCGGCCAAAGTCCGACATAGTAAACGTGGTGACTTTATCATTCATGTTTAGCTCTTTCATGGCACTGTTAAACTCGCTGAGCCCTTGAGCTAGCGTATTTAATAACGCAGGGTGCGCAGTAAGCTGATCATCGTGGGTGTCAAATCCCCCCATAGAGACAAAAAATACTTGGCGCTGTGTACTTAACGACGACTGCACACTAATAGCTTTGGCCACCGCGGCTAATTGCTCACTAAAGCTAGTATCGCTAAAGGTGGTAGTAAGCGCTGGGGCTTGTTCAAGCGCACTGTTCATCGTTTGCGTGTTGGTAATTGCGCTATTTAAGCCATTCGCATATTCACGCCCTAGTACATGGCTTGCATTGCCTAGCAAGCGGTTCATTATGTTAGTAACGTGCTCAGTGCGGGGCTGATAACCTCCAAAGGCGTTAATTGTGCTTATGCCACTTTTGTTAAGCGCAAAGGCACTGGTATTTGTGCCTGTTTGCCATAAATTAGTGCCATCGAGAGAGATATTTGCCGCAAACTGATCCTCTACAGCTAATCGCTCTAGCATACGTGCGCCCCACCCACTGTTTAAAGAGGCTTTTTCTCGGCCGTACATCCATGATGCTTGCTGATCGTTATGCGAAAATAAATGCTTAGGTAAAGGCACCGCGTTATTTTTGTAATCTGTTAATGTGGTGGGGGTAAGTAAAGTGCCTACGCCACCAACAAAGGCTAAATCATCCGACTCAAACACGCTCTGTAAAGGCGCAAGTGAGGGATGAATACCCACGCCACCTGCAAACTGCTGAGAAACACTTAACGCTAGCGGATTGTCTACTGCGAGGTTTTGCCGGCTTTGCTCGTATAAACTACGCTGCTCTCCCTCAAGGGGTAGCAACATATTAAGTGAGTCGTTTCCGCCGTATAAAAATACACACACTAGGGCTTTATAATCACCGAGTTCTATTGCATTAGTTGCCCCCGTGAGTGCTTGAAGCTGCAAACTGGTTAAAGCGGCTGCCGATACCCCGCCTTTTAAACATAATGACAAAAAGTCTCTTCTATTTAGGCTCATTATGCGCTCCTAATACTGCACGTTAAATTCAGGTGAAATAGCAATCATGTATAACAAGTACGAAACCCTCACGCGGTACTGATCCTCGTCAAAGTAGGCATCTAAATCAAGCAAAGCTTGTGTAGTGTCAGCGCTCATATTGCCGGCAAAATACAGGGTATTATATTGCTCTATCAGTGCGCTAATGCCATTTTGCGTCAAGTAATCCATATCGCTTTGTACATAAACATAAATTCCTGCAGGGTTTAACTCGGTATGCGCTTCGGCTGTACTCCAAACCAAACTTGCAAATAAGGCATTCATTGTGCCTATTAAAGTCGCATCGTTGGCTATTTGTAATTCAGGCGCTACCAAACCTTGGGTGCGTAACGCCGCACTTTGGTAATCGGGTCTAAAAAAGTTAAATACAGAGCCCGACTGCATGGGGCCTTGCCCATAGCTATCGACTAAGTTCCACGTTTTATAATAACCTTGCTGCGACTTCGCATTAAGGTTTCGCCAAAACTGCACGGTTTTTAAAAGTGGTTCTTTAATTTTACCTTGATAGCTAAGTACACTGCCAAAATGGCGTGCTTCGTCATCTAAATAAATAGCTTTAACAACTGCGGCTAAATCGCCTCGTACACCGCTTCCATTATCGTTAAATACACGTGCAACGCGCTCTACATATTGCGCAGTAGGGTTTGAGGTAATTAACCGCTGAATAAGCTGCTTAGAAATAAACGGCGCTACGTTGTCGTGATTAAATAAATTATCGAGGGCTATTTTTAGCGACTCCTCTGGCCCATAACCTGGCGGTATAACCTCATTATTTAATAGTACTTTTTCTTTGCTCGAATGGTATTCGCTGTAAGCTTGCATAGGGTTTATATAATCACGGCTTTTGCGTTTAAAGGTTTCGCTGCCGGCAAATGTCCAGCCTGTAAATACACGCGCAAACCCCTGTATTTGAGCCTGTCCGTAAGTTGCTATGCTATTACCGTCTGCATCTAGTTTAGCGGTGCCATCAAGGTTTAACTCATCTAGGCCAATGGTAAATAATTGCATAACCTCACGGGCGTAATTTTCATCTGGGCGAATATTAAGTGCTTCATCAGCTTTTTCGTTCCCTAAATGGCTTAGGTACGTGCCCATAATTGGCGAAAGCGTTACCTCTTCGAGTAACTCTCTAAAATTGCCAAACGCATGTTTGAGCAATAAATCGTAGTAAGTGATCATACCCTCTGGTTGTGCTCGCAAATCGCTATTTTCATCCGATACGACCAATATTTCACTCAGTGCAAATGCAACGCGTTGGCGTAGTTGATCGTCACTTTGTAGCACCGCTTTCCACCATGCATCTATTCGGCTTATATATTTAAAGTCTTCGTCATCTTCAAGTTTTACCAGGTAGTTGCGATGGTAGCTAACTGGCAGTGCTATTTGGTTATCGAGCCATTGTTGCTCACTTAAACCTTGAGCACTGTTTATTTCAGCAAGCGTTGGCCCCATGCTAGCTTGGTGTAATAACCTAGCGGCGCTGTGTATGTCCATGCTGTTTTTGGCTTCAAATGTAACGGTTTGCGTGTTTGTTGCCCCTTCATTATCGGTGGCTGTGACGCTAAATGAGTACGTTATAGGCTCATAACTTTGCGCAGCGGGTATAGTAAGGCGGGTACTTAACGCATCTAATGGTTCATTCAATAATGTGGTGCCCGCGGTTTGTTGCCAAACCACACTGCTTAATGTGCCGTCTTCATCGCTTGCTGTTGCAATTAGCTCAATGGTTTGGCCTTTAGTTAATTCGCTGGGTATGTCGACAACCGATAAGGTAGGAATTTTATTTGAATTGACGGTGGGCGTGTCATCGCCGCCTGAGCCACCACAGGCGCTTAGCAATAGAGCACAACTTGCTAATAAAACTGATTTGTAATGCATGTTAAATCGTCATCGTAAATTAAAGAAGGTACGCGTGTATGTACCGAGTTTGATACGATTATTGAAACACAAAATTTACAATTTAACCTTTTATTTTTTGTAACCGAGCGCTATTTAGCTGTTTTGTCGTTAATATTAACCTCAATAATGGGCTTTTTTTTATTAAAAACGTTCACCTTATTAGCGGCTTTAGCCACACGTTGCCAAGGCGTTTGTAGGTTCTCGTAAATTGGCCGCCAATACGCATCCATTACACTGTTGTGCCCCCGGTCGTTATTGCCAACGCCTACAGTAATTTTACCTACTTGATGCGCTTTTATCAGCGTGCCACAGGCTCTATCCCAAATGGCTAACGCTGAGCCTAGGTTACGGTCAAAATGTTTTGGATTATCGCTGTGATGAATTTGGTGCTGAGCTGGACTAATTAACCAATTTTCTATTTTTTTACCAAAGCTCCACCACACATGTGAGTGGCGTAAATTAGCGCCTAAAGCATTAAAGGCAAATACAAATACATTAGCCCCCAAAATATCTAACATTGATAAATTTCGGCCAAAGCAATACACACAAACGCCCACCACAAAACCTTGGGCTAACGCCATTCGACAGGCATATAAATAGCTTTCAAACGGGTGGCTGCGATAAATGGTCATTGGGGTGAGCACTAACGCGCTATGATGTACCTTATGAAAATGCCACAAAAACGGCACTTTATGCAGTGCTAAATGTAATAAAAACCGTGTTAAATCATCAAATATAAACAATAAAACGGTAAAAATAATTAACACCACAGTACTTGGCAGCTGCCATACTGCGCGCTCACCAAAAAGCCATTGCAGGGCATCACTTACACCAATAGCAACAGGCACCATAGTTAACACTATAGGCACCCACAGCGCGGCTTTAAGTAAGCGGTTTATAATTAATAATTGGTAGTCGAGCTTGGCACTTTTACTCAGCCAAATACGCTTACTAAATAAATAGCGCCCCAGCCCACGCCACGTGCGCTTTTTTTGCTGCGCACGGCCCGAGAAATACAGCAACATTGCAATCACTAACGCCGCAATGCTATAGCCAATAAAAATACGTTTATTGGCATCAAACAAATAATTTGGCGTTTGAAGAAGCGTTTGCCATATAGTCTCGAGCATAACTTACCTCTTAAAATTGATATTTGTAACCCACGGCTACGCTACGCGGTTTACCCGGGCGCGCGCCATATGGGCGACGACTAACAATGTTATCTTGGTCAAACAGATTATCTACCTTAGCGTAAATATGCCCATATTGATCAAGCTCGTAGCGCGCAGCAATATCTACAACGGTTGTAGCGGGTACCTCGACACCTGCCAACGGTAATGAAAAATCATTCCCTGTGGTGTTACCAAGCTCGCCAGCGGTATAAGCTACGCCAGCGGCCTCTGGCATTTCTGAGGTGTATTTTATTAATAAATCAACCGACCAATCGTTATGTGCAAGGCCTAAGCTCAGCGCAGCTTGATGGTTAGGCAAGTACGGTAAATGATCGCCCGGGCGAATATGCCCCCACTGCGTAAATTCGCTAAATAGCTCTTCTTTAAACTCACTTTGCGTGTAGGTATAAGTTAAGCGTACCGGCACATCAATGTGCTTATTTAATGCGTAAGTGTGTGCAAATTGAGACTCAACGCCCCATACATCCACTTCCCCACCACTAAATTCGCGGTCAATTTCGTTTTCGATTCCACAATTTGACTGGCCACAGCTTTCTACTAAGTTTGAATAATCATTAAAAAAGCTCACTACTTCCACTTGGCTGTTACCGTTGTTGTAACGGCCACCAAATTCATAGTTTACGCTTTTTTCAAACTCTTCATCTCCTTCACGTACAGGGCTAGATGGGCTTGAGGGCACAAACCCTTGGTGTACACCAAAAAGTAACCCTGCATTGGCCGATAATTGGTAAAAGCCACTTAAACCAGGTAACCAAATACGGCTCGATTTATCTTGCCAATCGTTTGCTTGTCCAGGGGCGTCATTTTGATACGACATATCCATTAACTCGCCGCGCACGCCCAAACCAAGAGTTAGCTTATCGAAGGTTACTTTGTCTTCAATATATAACGACCACGCATCGGTAGATTCGGTATTTTGTGTGGTAAATACACTTGCGGTGTCTGTACGGGTGTTAACCGCGTTAACCATGGCGTATGTGTCTTCAAAATGATCGCGCTCTATTTCATCTTGATGAAAACGCACCCCAAATGAGAGTGAATGTTCAAGCCCAAACGCAGCGACTTGCCAATCACCATCAAACTGTATGCCTTGTGAGAAAAAGGCTCTGTCGTTAGTTCCCATGGTTAAAAACACATTGCTTTCATCACTTTGAACCGAATCGGCTTGGCCACTAATAACGCTGTATTCACGCTCAAAGCGTGTTGGGTCTGCCAAAATATCCGACAAACTACCACTGCTGTTAGTAACCGCGTTGAGTTTAAGCCATGCACGTTCAAAATCGTTGCGATAGGCGCGGGTTGTAAGGGCAAAATTGTCGCTGCTAAGTTGGTGGGTAAACATCACTTGCGTATGCTTAGTATCCATATTTGCAGGGCCGCTGGCGGCATAGCGGCGATACGGTGTTTGCTGGTAATCTTCTTCGGTTAACCCAAGGTAGGTTTCGTTAGAAAGCTCATCTGAATAGGCCAGCTTTAACTCAAAGCGTTGCTTAAACTGCTCGCTATTGAGTGTGTAATCTAATTTAACTAATAAATCGTCTTTTTCAAAGCCAGTATCTTGCCCGCCATCAAGCTCTTTAAAACCGTCACTTTCTAGGTGAACGCCTTCAACTAAAAAGCCAAACTGTCCTTCGCGATTACCATAATACGCGTGCGCTTTTTTATAGCCGTCGGAGCCTGCTGAAATATCAAGCATACCGCTGGCATCATCAGGTACTTGACGCGAAACTAAATTAAGCGTACCCGCCACCGTTTGCGGGCCATAATGTATGGCTGCTGGGCCTTTAAACACTTCAACTGCGGTCATGCGTGTAGTAAGCGGAAAATAATAAGCCGCCGGTGCCGAATACGGCGCAGGGCCAATTAAAACACCGTCTTCTAAAATGGTTATTTTTTTACTACGCTCAGGGGTTACGCCCCTAAAACCAATGTTAGGCCTTAGCCCAAAGCCATCTTCTTCGCGTATGTTTACCCCAGGCACCTGCGATAAAATACGATGAATATCATCAAACTCAAATTGTTCCAGTTGCGCTTCGCCAATTAAAGTTGCCGAGCCTGCTTCGGTGCGCAATTTATCGTTATGGCTAATAATTTGAATATGTTCTAATTCGTTTTTTTGCTCTGCCACTGCTTGGCAACTTACGGCCATAAGCAATGCAATTGTAAGTTTATTGTATTTCATTGTCGCCCTTAGTCGTTATCGCCTGCAGAGGTGGTAGGTAGCTCAAGTGCTAGCTCATTAATAAAGTCATTTTTTAGCTCATCGGTCAGCACTTTCACTTGCCCATGTACATCACGTACCTGTTGCTCGTTATCAATTAGCAAATCGGCCAGCGAGCTATCAATGCTATTTAAAGTGGCTTTAAGGGTTGCTATTCCTTCAACTAAACGTGTTTTAGTAGCCTGTGCTTGCTCTGCATCTAAAAAGTCATCAAAGCCAGTGCCTGCTTGCTCAGCGTCTAAATTACCCATAATTAACGCTTCAAACGCCACTAAGTTATTACGAATATTATCTAAAGAGCTTTTCGCATCTAGGCTTTCTACATCTTCCGGGCACGCCGATGCGCCACACGAATTTGAAAAAATACCAATCGGCTCTGCTAATTTTTTATCTTTTACTATTGTGTCGATATAAAACAGTGCATCGCTAATATGATTAAGCGCTTCATGAGTTGTGCTAAAGCGAGAGCCACTTTGGCCGGTATTTTTTAATTCGTTAGCAAAACCGCTATCCCCTTGCCAAGCTTGTAATAACTGCGCTGACGAACTTAAAACATCTTCACTTGCCACCACAGCAAACTCACAACGAGCCTGACGACGCGCTAAATCTGTACGGTTATTCCAATCTGCAAGGGCATCATTTGCCACACTACAGTGATGCGCTAATTGCTCGTTAAACAACACATGCCCAATTGCAAATAAGCCGCGGCGTGTTGCTGTTCTTTCGCTAATGGCATACGGGCGATTTTGATCTTGGTTAATAACACCGTCTTGGTTATACACCACGTCTTGGTCTATCCCACAGCGGCTAAAAGTAGGCCATGAATATATTTGGTTACGTAACTGCCCTGCGTTATCAAGAAGCGGCCCCATTTGCATCATTTCGGCTTGTTGCCAACCCGCCATGGTATCTAGCCAGGCTTGTTGTGCTTGAGCACGCAGCGCAATGGCCTCTTCTGAGCTTTCTTGTACGCTTTGTATTTCAGCTTGGCAGTAATTTGCAACGGCCTGTGTTTGTGTTTGTGCTTGTTGATTAAATAAAACAAACGTCGGTGTTATTACATTATCGACTAAGTTAGCAACGAGTTGTGCTTCATCAAACTCTGTAACCGCAGGCGTCGTAGTTTGCCCGCTATCACTACTTTGAAAATCACTGCCTGTGCTACTTGAGCTACTTTCACCACACCCACTAAGGGTTAGTACAGTAGCTGCAACCACAACCCCTTTTTTTGCATAATTGATCATTATTTCAACCCTAAAAACTTTGAAAATTAAACGGCAAAAGGCCAGCCCATGGGCTGACCTTCCTTGGTGCTAAAACGGGTGGTTATTACCAGTTTTCAACGTTTTGAGCATCAAAGCCGTAAACTTCCTGCATCAAATCACGTGCCTCTACTAACTGCGCTTTGTATGCATCTGTTAGCAGTGGCGCTTCACCGAGTAATGTATGTAGCTCGGCAAATTTACCTGCGTTATCGTCGCTGTAAAAAGGTGAAAATGGGTTAAATTGAAAGTTCAGTGCAAAGCCTTTCATCTCACTAAAGTGTTTAGCTAAGTTAGCAAAATCGTCAGCACTTGCCTCTGTACCTTGTACTGTATCAATGTCGGCTAATGTGTCGTTGATGTAATGTACAACGGTGGCTGCAATTGCGTTTTCCCAATTGGCTACAGCAATATCACGTTGTGCTAATAACTGCGTTTTTTGATCATCAGTTAATGTACTTGGTGCAGCATCGTTAATAATTTTACGACCCGCAATAAACGCCGTCATTGCTGCGCTGCTAAAGTCAGTCGCCACTACCGCGCCTTTATCACGTTTAGCTGCGTTGGTAGAGTTACCCCAGTTGTATTCACTCGCTAAGTCAATTTTGCCATCGCCATCAATATCAGCGCTTGCGCTACCATCAGAAATAGCATCGTCGCTAAATTCTAAATAATGACGTGCTGCGCCAAAGTAACCAAAACCTTCATCGTATTGATGCTCTAAAGTACTGTAAGTGCCATCGGCTGCTGCATCGGTGTTATCTTCATCAAGCCCTTCGTCTAGGTAATCGTCAGTGCCTTGCGAGAACATTAACGCACCTAGCGTGTGCTTTTGAATAAGCTGGTTTAAATCAAGGCCACTTGTTGTGATGTATGCCGCAGTAATGTCATTACCGTTTACATCCTCAGACTGCGTACCGCTTGCAATTGCATCTACATTCGCGGCAAGTAAATCAAAGTAATGAAAAATAAGCCCTTCTGGCGTTTTTGCTTGAGTGCCGAAGTCACTCCAGCCTTCAAATGTGCCTTCTGTTAGCCAATCTTCTTCCATTTTAGACGCATCGTTACCGGCAATTTTACCTGTTAAGGTTTTGCCTGAATTCGAAATTTCTGCAAACGACTGTTGCAACGTAGTTGCGCCATCAATAAACAAAAAGCTGTTATCTTTTACCGCTTCGTAATCGCTCCAATAAGCCATTAACTGCGCTTTAACGGCATCGCCCGTTAAGCCTTCGCTTTCAATGTAATCAACACTTAATAAGCTTATGTAAGCTTTAATTTGCGCCGAAAGTGCATGACGTGCCACTTGGCCTGTATAACTTACCGCAGAATTACTCGCATTAACTGTTGAGGCAAATTCGTAAACGTTTACGCCATCTTGCGCTTCAATATCAGTTACAGATACGCTCAGTGTTTGTGTAAAACTTAAATCGCCAGCATCGGTTGCAGTAACTGTTACATCAACTGTTTCTACTTGCTCAGCATTAAGCGCTAACGTGCTTTTAAGCGTTAGCTCATTGCTGTCATTAATTTCAAAATACTGTTCATCATCAGAAAGTGTAAATACCATGCCTGTTGCATCGTCATCGGTTGCACTTAAAGTACCGACTACTGCGCCTACTACATCTTCTGTTACAGCCGCTGTTGATAAGCTAATAGCGGTAGGTGCCGAATTAGTCACTGTTGGAGTGGTTGGTGTTTCGGTGCTATCGCTGGAGCTTGAGCCACCACACGCAGTTAAACCCATAGTTGCAGTAATTACTGCACTAGCAAGGAGAGATTTACGCAAATTCATGTTGAATCCTAATATTGTATGTGAATCATTCTTATTTGTAATAGCGACTATTCTAATTACAAATACCTAACAATCAACCTAAATGTTGCTTTTTTGTTTTATTTATAAAATAGTTTTAGTTTTTAGAACAAAGGGAGATCGGCAAAAATACTATTTAACATAGCTAAACAGCGCGTAAATTGCTTAGCAAAGCATTCGTTGTACAAAGCTAGCCCACTCATTAAAGCAATTAACTATCAATAACTTATAACAACGTTTTGTTTGTACTAGATAAGTATTTTTAGAAAGGAACACTGCGCCTTAAAGCTAAGTGCGAACATTACGTAGAAATAAAATCACATTAACTTTTTAGATATAAAAGCTATTTGTAATAATTATTATTTATTTTAAAAACGCATCACTTATAGCGTTTAAGTGTGGTTTTTTGCTCCACTTACTGTTTTAGAGGCTTATATCAGCGTATTGATTAAAGGTATACTAGGGCGTGTTGACCTTGGCGGATAGAAATTTGTTCAATCTAGGGGCGATTAAATCGCGGCGTGTGGTTTGTAACTTAGTTGGCTCGATAACGGCTTCTGCGTTATTTTAATGACTTACATCCGTGTAAGAATAAGTAAAAACCAATAAACAAGAGTTTATCACTCTAGAAAGAACCCAATGGGCAGCCCATGTTTGGCTTTTATGCTGCGTTATCGCCTATTTATGGGGAATAACTAAGTTTCATAAGCTTTGCCTTGCCTAAAAACCAAACATACGGCCGCAAATTCAACCATTAAAAATCAACACCCCCAAGAGATTATGAGAGGTGGTAATGCATTAAATAGTGTAATTTTACTACTCACTTTTAGCTAAGCCATACAATAACAGAGCCTTTTTATGAAAACAGAAATTCGCTACCGCTTTGAAACCTCGCAAGTTGCTAACCGCTTTGTGCATGTACTAAAAGATTGGCCCGTAAACCAAGTTAAAACTCGCCTATTTAATGGCGGCGACAGTGTAAAAGTCACTTACGAGTATGATGAAAGCGGGTTTGATTACACCTCTGCCGAGCTAGATGATTTAGCAGAGCAACACGGTGGTAAAGAAGTTTAAGCACTTAACAACAAAAAGCTATTACAGCCCAATTAGCCATTAACTTTGCTTTAATGGCTAGCGCGTTTTATCACTTTACGTTTTATTCGTGATATTTACGGATCATCGCCACTTTACCGTTTTCAACTTCTATTACTTCCATCATTACTGATGTGTACTCGATTGGCTGCTTACTTTGCGGATGAATGCCCTTAGCGTGGTTTTTATAACGAATCGCAAAGCCGCTATCGTTAAATACAAAGGTATTAAGCAGCTCGCTTTCGTATAAGGTATGCGCGCCTAAATAAAAACGCATGCCCTTACGCATTAGTTTTTTACCCTCTGCTGTGCGAGAGTCATCTACTTGATACGGTATGTGCTGGCTGCCTACATCGTCTGTTAATAAATTAAGGTAGGCTTCAAGCTCTTTTTCACTTGCGTTAGGCGCTTGCGTGGCGGTCATTGTTTTGTAGTAATGTTGTGCAAATTTGTTTAAGTCCAGTGCCTCTTCAGCATTAACCGAAAAGGTACTCACTAATAGCAAACCTAATATAAATAGTCGTTTCATCACTTCTTCCTTGTAGTTAAAAGTATTGATTTATTTATAGGTACACTATATTCATATGTTCAAAAATAAAACAAATATTTTTAAGTTAATAAACCTACATTTTGCTTTTTACTCTATTGGTTGCCACGCTGTTGGCTGGATCGTCGGGCCAAAAATGCTTGGGATAACGTCCTTTCATTTCTTTTTGTACATCGCGATAACTACTAGCCCAAAAGTGCGCAAGATCTTGCGTAAGCTGTAAAGAACGCTTACCTGGCGAGAGTAATTCCATAAGCAGTGGCAGCTTGCCATTTGCAAGCATTGGTGTACTTGTTAAACCATACACTTCTTGCATGCGCACGCTAAGTTTTGCGGGGCCATCTAGTTGGTAATTAATTTTTATATTTGAGCCACTCGGTACCGTTAACCTAAGCGGTAACAGTGTTTTTAGGGCTGTTTGCTGTGTCCAGTCAAAACAATTTTGCAGTGCTTCAAAGTAGTTAAACTTTTTAAGCTGCTCCAGCGTTTTTATATCCTGTAAATATACGCCTAACCAATCATCAGCTGTTTCGATAAGTTGCTGCTCGCTTATTGCCGGGAACGTATCTGGCATAAACTGACTGGCTAAACTCATGCGAATTAATAATTGCTGCGCATCGGGTTGTTCATTAAATAATGCAAAACCATGCTTGGTAAATAAATTAAGCCACGCTTTGGCGCGCTCGGTTTTATCAAGCTTTTGCTTACTTGGTTGGCTTGTAAGGGTAATGGCGCCGAGCTTTACTTCGTCTTGATGGATAAAGCGCGCGGTTTTTTCATCAAACTCACAGCGGGTAAGCGTAGTAAACAAATGCGGTAAGTAATCTTGTAGCTCAAATGGGCTAAGTGCGGTGGCTGCAAAAATACGCGTGCCTTTATGGCCGCCCATGCTTGCAATAGCAAGGTAGTCATCGTTATGCCAGTAATCGGTGTTTAAATCAGCGCCCGCACCATTGGCAAGTAAGTAGCCATTGCCGCGTTTTTTTGCAATGCGGTCGGGGTAAGCTAATGCCACCAGCAAACCTAAATACTCGGTGTTTAGCTCGCTGTTACTGTCGGTTACTTTTAAACGGCTTTGCCAGTATTTTAACTGCTGTTTAAATACTGGGTGTGGCCTTTGCTGTTGGCTATGTAGCGCCAAGCTTAGCTCGTTGGCGCTGTTTATTCGGCTCTCAAGCAGCGCCACTAAATAAAGTGCTAAACGGTAAATACCAGGGAGTTCTGCCTCAAGCGCTTGCGCTTTTAAAAGCATATGCGCTAAGCGAATATCCGCCCCAAAACCCAGCATGTTGCAGCCCAATTTGGTTAACTTGCCTTTAGAGTCGATGGCTTCAAGCATGGTTAATAAGTTTGCCGCTTGCGTGCATTGCTGCGCTGTTGGCGTATCAAGCAAGGTGAGTTCGCTGATATTTGCGCCCCACTGTTTTGCCTCCAGCATAAGTTGGCTTATGTCTGAGGTGAGTATTTCTGGGCTATCGTGGCTATTACGTCGCTCAAATGTTTGTTTAGAGCCAAGCCTGTAAACGACCCCTGGCTCTATTCGCCCTGCACGCCCTGCTCGCTGCACAGCAGAGGAGCGCGATATACTTTGTGTTGTAAGCTCAGTTACGCCTGTTTTTAAGTTATAGCTCGCTGCGCGGCGTTTGCCGCTATCAATAACAATGCGAATGCCTTCAATGGTTAAACTGGTTTCGGCTACATTGGTGGTAAGCACTATTTTGCGCATACCTTTAGGCGCAGGGGCAATCGCCGCTTGCTGATTGGCTTTATCTTGCTCGCCAAATAATGTGGCAACTAAGCAGTTACTTGGTAAATCATTAAGGGCCTGCTGCACACGTACTATTTCAAACTGCCCAGGCAAAAACACCAACGCACTACCGCTTTGCTCGTTTAGTGCTTGTTTTATTAAAGAGGGAATAGCATCTAACCAGCGGCTCTCATCTTTTATTGGTATGTATACTTCGTTAATGGGGTAACTACGCCCGCTTGATTGTATAACCGGGCAGTCAAAAAATTGCGTATAGCGCTCGGTATCAAGGGTGGCCGACATAAGTAGTATGGTTAAATCGTCGCGCAGCGCACTTTGTGTCTCTAAAGCAAAGGCCAGTGAAGTGTCTGCTGCAATTGAGCGTTCATGAAATTCATCAAATATCAGTAAGTCTATATCGCTTAATTCGGGGTCGTTTTGTAGCATGCGGGTAAGCATACCCTCGGTGACTATTTCAAGGCGCGTATTACTACCTACTTTGCTTTCACCACGTACTCGCAAACCAACGCTCTGCCCCACTTTTTCGTTTTGGCACTGTGCTAAGTAATTGGCAATATTACGTGCTGCTAAGCGGCGCGGCTCAAGCATTACAATACGTTTAAAATGGCCGTCGCGCATAAGCTGTAGCGGCAACCAGGTTGACTTACCGGCACCAGGCGGTGCTTGTAATAACGTTATGGGGTTACTTTGTAATGTAGTTAAAAGTTGTTGATATATGTTTTGAACCGGCAGCACTGCTATTTACCCAAAATTGCTTTGTATGCATTGTAACAAAAACCAAAAATAAACGCGCCGCAAAAGCAGATGAGTTTACGCGCATCCATAATCAGAAATAATTACAGACCGCTCTGTACATTTTTTAAGAACATAAGCGTTGCAATAAAAGTAACGCCTCGCTTAAACATATAAATCAATGATTATAAAAACAAAATAAAAAGTTTAACTGATTGGTACACGCTTTGCTCCTTTTATACTGAACGTTAATTAAAGCTAAGTAAGGAGATACTTATGAACAACGATCGTATGAAAGGTAATTGGAACGAGCTTAAAGGTAAGGCGCAACAAAAATGGGGCGATCTTACTGACGACGATTTAGACAAAATTGAAGGTAGCCGTACAGAGCTAGTAGGTAAAATCCAGCAGCAGTACGGTAAATCTAAAGAAGAAGCAGAGCGCGAAGTAGATGAGTTTGAAAAAACTCACTAATCGCTAACTTCTAAAAAAACCGCCAATTGGCGGTTTTTTTGTTTAACGGCTAAAAAAGGAAGTTATTTACGCTTTTAATTGGTTACCTATAGGCAGCTGCCTAATGCGTTTACCACAAGCGGCAAAAATAGCGTTACACAGCGCTGGGGCGTAAACCGGTGTTGCGGGCTCCCCTACACCAGCAGGTGGTGCATCGCTTTGTATTATTTCTACTTCTACCTCTAGTGGTGAATCGCTCATACGCGGTACGCGATAATCATGAAAGTTACTTTGCTGTACTCGGCCTTTATCAAAAGTAATACCGTCGCTAATTGCGGTTGTAATACCGTAAATAGAGCCACCTTGCGTTTGATTTTTTACGGTATCGGTGTTTACAACCGTACCCGCATCAATAGCGACCCACGATTTAATCACGTTTAAATCACCAGCATCCGATACCTCTACCTCAACCACAGTAGCCACATACGTTAAAAAGCTGCGGTGCGCAGCAATGCCTAACCCGCGACCTTTTGGCAGCTTTCGGCCCCATTTGCTTATATCAGCCACTTTTTCAATAACATTGCGTAATTTACCAATATCTAATGGATAAACGTCTTTATCGGCGCCATAGTTATCGTACGAGGCATTTTGCTCGGTTACATCTAAAATGCGATCAGGGCCTATGGTTTCAAGTAAATAGTCTTTTTGGTCGCGCCCTGCTTTGTGCGCCGCTTCAGCTATAAATGACTGAATAGCAAAAGCATGAAAAATATTTGATACCGAGCGCATCCAACCTACTCTTGTTTTAGCGGGTGCTTCGCCGTTTTCTAACTTTAAGTTAGGTGAGTTTATGGGGTTATCGGTAAAGCCTAAGCGTAGCTCAAAACCTGCAGGCGACGTTGCCCCTTCTTGAAAGGTCGACATAATTGGCGAAAACGCCGTACGATGTAAATAAGCTTCTATGTTACCTTTTTCATCTAATGACGCTTCAATATGTTGAGCCGATACCGCATGATAAAAACTGTGCTGAATATCATCCTCTCGCGTCCATTGTACGCGTATGGGTTGTCCTACTTTCATTGAAATGTAAGCAGCTTCTGCCGAAAAGTCAGGTTTTGATTTACGCCCAAACCCGCCACCTAACATGGTTACATGCACGTTAATTTGGCTCTCTTGCATACCAAGTAACGCAGCCACGGTTTTCATATCAGCTTGCGGGTTTTGCGTAGCAGCCCAAATATCAACGCGGTCTTTATGATACATCGCCGTAGCACAAGGTGGCTCCATTGGTGCTTGGGCCAAGTGCGGCGCGTAATAATCGGCTACTAACTTATTGCTCGATTTAGCCAATACGTTGGTGGTATCGCCTGTTTCGCGCACATGCGCTTGCGGCTCATTAACGGTTTGTAATAACAACTTTTTAAATTCTTTTGAATTATAATCGCCGTTTTTACCATCATCCCACACCACTTTTAGTGCTTTACGCGCCTGCCATGCAGCCCAGGTATTTTTAGCAACAATAGCAATGCCGCCTTTTGGCTGAAATTGCGGCGCGCCTTTTGGTACAGGCATTTCAATAACATCAACTACGCCATTAATTGCTTTAGCGGCGCTGGCATCAAACGATTTAACCACACCACCTACTACCGGCGGGCGCTCAATCATAGCCACCAGCGCTTTTGGCTCGCGAACATCAGCAGCAAAAGTGGCTTTACCGGTTACTAAATCGGTTAAATCTATATGCGCCATACCGGTATTTATATAGCGCCATTCTTTACGTGTTTTAAGTGTTAACTTGTCAGGCTCTGGCGGTGTAATGCCAAGTGCGAGGTCGATTAAGTCTTTATAGGCAAGCGTTTTACCCGAGCTGTGGGTAACCACGTGCTGATTAGCTGTACAGGTTTGCGGCTCAACGTTCCAATATTTAGCAGCTGCGTGCTGCATCATGTAGCGTACACTTGCACCCATTTCGCGTAGGCGCTGCATGTTGTAGCGAATACTGCGCGAACCATCGGTATTTTGATCCCCGTATTTAGGGTCGCCCTTACCTTGAGTAACAACCACTTTATCCCACGCAGCTTCCATTTCGTCTGCCACAATTTGAGCAATGGCTGTACGAATTTGTTGGCCCATTTCAGAGCGGTGGCAGGTTATTTCAACCATGCCATCGGGGCGCAGTGCTATAAATAAGTTAGCGCGCTTTGCTTGCTCAGAGGGTTGCTCTAACACGCCTGCAAACGCTTTTGGTGCGCTGCCTACAAAATAAGTGCCTAATACTAATGCGCCTATTGCGCTGGTTTTTAAAAATTGGCGACGGTTTAGGTCAAAGTACGTATTGTCGTTTTTCATACCTCTTCCCCTTGTTCATTTGGGTCAAAATACTCAACGCCCGCAATGGTTTTAGCCGCCGACTTAATCGCTTTATGAATACGTGGATACGTGCCACAACGACAAATATTGCCCGACATATTACTCACTATTTCATCATCAGTGGGATTAGGGTTAGCGGCTAATAAGCTTGCCGCTTGCATTATTTGCCCGCACTGACAAAACCCACATTGCGGCACTTTATGCTCAACCCAGGCTTTTTGCACGGGGTGGTCGCCTTGCTCGCTTAACCCTTCAATAGAGGTAATATTGCGCCCTGCCACAGCCGATACCGGTAATATGCACGAGCGCTGCGCTACGCCATCAATATGTATGGTGCACGCACCACATTGCGCCATACCACAGCCAAACTTAGGCCCGGTTAAATTTAATTCATCTCGAAGATACCAAAGCACCGGCGTTGACGGATCGCCTGTAAACTCATGTTTATTACCATTAACGGTAAGCGTGATCATATTTAACTCCTTGGCAAAGCGCTTTAAAGGAATGCCTTGTTGCGCGAGAACGGTTTGAATAATTGCTACTTTTTTAGCCTACCACTTAGGATTGGTTTATTGAAATTTTTATCGGCGAACCGCCAACTTATAGCTGTTATTAAGTGGCAGCTTTATTGGATAGAGATAAGAAGAGTTTACTGATTCTACTCAGCACTTATAACTGACTCATTTAATAACTGCTCATCATTTTTATATACTTCAAGCCAGCCAGGTGGCGATGTATCGCAGCCAATAATAGTAACGTGTAATATGTAACTATAGCGTCCGTTTATAAACGTATAGTGGTGATTGCCGCCGCTACCCTCAAAGGTAATATCACCGTTAAATAAAACCATATCTGGCTTGTCCTTTGGCCTTTTATCACTACTCCACACTGCATAACGGTAATTTCTATCACCTAAATCATCAACGCGAATATGGTAGCTAGCCGTTTTCCAATCCAGCACTGGCTCTTCAAACGTATTAATACTTGAATGGAGTGATTGCTTGTCTTGTTCAATTAAGCGTTTAGCAAATGCCTGCTCTTTGGCTGTGTGGCTATTTATACCGATAATTTTACCGTCGGTATCTAGCCACATCACGCAGTTATTTAGCATAATGCCGCGCCAACCAACTTTATCCCAATCGGTATTAATATTAGAGCTGCCAATAATAGTAACAAGCTCCTCGTCAAACACTTTATCAAAGCGGTTAACAAACTCAGCTTCATTTTTAATGTCAGGCAATGGATATTGCCTTTTTAGAGGGTAGCGAATATGCGCAGCAATCGCAGCTTTATCCTCCGCTTTAAAAGCAGCAATAACAGGTAAAACACTCTCGTGATATTTCTGCTCAAGCGCAAATGTGTTTGATGTGAAAAATAGGGATAGGCAAAGCAATATGTAATTTAGATACTTCATGAATAGTCCTTTATCTCAGTTTTTTTTATCGAAGCAGTCCGTATTAGTTTGATACTTCTTTTGCCTCAATTATTTTTTGCAATTGATTAGCTAAATGATTTATTTCAGTAATTGCCTGATATAAGTCATCTGGTAGTATAACTATTACTTCGTTGTCCTTGGTATACCCATTTCTATGGACAATATCATGTCTTATGTCGATAATTGATTTTACTTTTGTCGTGTCTATATTTATTTTACAACCAAGTACTTTTTCGTACATTTCCATGACTTTATCAATTTTGTGAAATAATACTTCACTAACGGACTTAATTGCCAACCCACTTAAATCTATTCCTGATTTAGATAAATCAAACAATGAATATTTCGTATTCCTTATTTGCTCCAAACGCTCTATCGCATTATTTAGATAGACATTGTTTTCAGATATTAAGCTTTTTATTGTGTCCCCTAAAAAAGCTTCAAGAAGTGTTACCGAGTATGAATAACACATTTTAATTATTAAGTTTTCATCTAGAGGAATTGGTTGGGAGAGTGAGTTTTTTGCAAGCTCCTTTACATTGCTTAACTCTGTCATAAAGTTTTGATAAATATCAACTGAGCCATTTTCCTTTAACCATTTTATTTCTGAAACCCACTCATATTCATCATTTAAATGGTCCTGATAAGCAGAATACTCAATGATTAAACTTTGCCATTCATCCGATTCTACTGTTAAATCTTGATCGCTGAGCCTTTCACGTACCCACTTTTCAGCCTGCTTATTTTGTTCTTCAAATAAAAATTCTTTAATAGAGCTCAAAATACTTCCTTATAATTTATGTTTAAATAATGGATATATTAACTATTTATAATACTTTAGAAATAAGTTTTCTTAATAAAAACAAAAACGAGCCAATTTGGCTCGTTTTTCTTTTACTGATAGCTGACAGCTAAAACTGACCGCTTCGCTATGATTCCGGCTCATACCCCAAATTAGGCGACAGCCACCTTTCAGCCTCTGCGAGCGTCATATTAGTTCGCTTGGCGTAATCTTCTACCTGATCCTTTTGAATAGATGCTACGGCGTAGTATTTTGCCTCTGGGTGTGAGAAATACCAGCCCGAAACCGCAGCGCCTGGCCACATGGCGTATGAGCTGGTGAGCTGCATGCCAATGCGTTTTTCGGTATCGAGTAACTGCCAAATTTTCTTTTTCTCAGTGTGCTCTGGGCACGCTGGGTAACCTGGCGCTGGGCGAATACCTTGGTAGTTTTCGCGAATTAGCTCATCGTTACTTAAGTTTTCATCGGCTGCGTAACCCCAATACTCTTTACGCACTTGTTCGTGCAAGTATTCTGCAAACGCTTCTGCGAGCCTGTCGGCAACCGCTTTTACCATTATTTTATTGTAGTCGTCTTGCTTGGCATCGAACGCGTCGGCTAGGTCGTCTTCTTCTAAACCACCCGTTACGGCAAACGCACCAAAGTAATCAGGTGTGCCTTTTGGCGCAATGTAGTCAGCCAAACAATAGTTAGCAAAGTCGGTTTTTTCGGTTTGCTGGCGTAAATGGCATGAGGTAGTTAACAGCTCTTTGCGGGTTTCGTCGGTGTAAATTTCTATGTCATCACCCACGCGGTTTGCAGGGAATAAACCAATTACACCTAAAGGTTGCAAAGCACCTGACTTTTCAAGGTCGTCGAGCATGTCGTTAGCGTCTTTAAATAAGCTACGTGCTTGCTCGCCAACGACTTCATCGTCCATTATGCGCGGGTATTTACCAGCGATTGACCACGTCATAAAGTACGGGGTCCAATCTATGTATTTACGTAACGTGGCGATTGATACATTTTTAAATTCGGTCACGCCCAGCTTTTTAGGCACCGGTGGCGTGTAATTATCCCAATCAAGCTTGGCTGCGTTATCGCGGGCACGCTGTATGGTAACGGGTTTTGAACGTGGCTTTTTGCGCGCTTGTTGCTCGCGTACTTTTTCGTACTCGGCTTTAGTTTTTTCTAAAAAGGCCGGTTTTAGCTCTTTAGATAATAAGCTTGATACCACGCCCACTGCACGGCTGGCGTTATTTACGTACACTACGCCTTTGTCGTACTGCGGTTCAATTTTAACGGCAGTATGCGCTTTAGAGGTCGTTGCGCCGCCAATCATAAGTGGGAGCTCAAAGCCTCGGCGGGTCATTTCTTTGGCTACGTGTACCATTTCATCAAGCGATGGGGTAATTAAACCCGAAAGACCAATTATGTCGGCTTTTTCGTCAATCGCGGTTTGCAGTATTTTTTCGGCAGGTACCATTACGCCTAAGTCGATTACTTCGTAGTTATTACATTGCAGTACTACGCCTACAATGTTTTTACCTATGTCGTGCACGTCGCCTTTTACGGTGGCCATAACTACTTTACCGTTAGTGGCACCTTCTTCTTTTTCGGCTTCTATGAATGGGTCTAAGTAGGCCACTGCGCGTTTCATTACGCGGGCCGATTTAACAACTTGCGGTAAAAACATTTTACCTGCACCAAATAAATCCCCTACCACGTTCATGCCATCCATTAATGGCCCTTCAATTACGTGAATAGGTTTATCGGCGGCAGCGCGGCACTCTTCGGTGTCTTCATCTATAAAGGTGGTAATGCCTTTTACAAGGGCGTGCTCTAGGCGTTTTTCAACAGGCCATGTGCGCCATTCTAAATCTTCTACGCGTTCGGCTTGTGCCATACCCGAAAACTTAGGGGCTATTTCTACTAAGCGCTCACCTGCACCTGGGTCGGTGTTAAGGATTACATCTTCTACGGCTTTGCGAAGTTCCTCGGGAATATCGTCGTAAACTGCAAGCTGGCCTGCGTTTACAATACCCATATCCATACCCGCTTTTATCGCGTGGTATAGAAACACCGAGTGAATCGCTTCACGTACGGGGTTATTACCCCTAAACGAAAACGAGACATTAGACACCCCGCCCGACACTTTACAGTGTGGTAAGTTTTGTTTAATTCGGCGTGTACCTTCAATAAATTCTACTGCGTAATTGTCGTGCTCTTCTATACCGGTGGCTACGGCAAATATATTAGGATCGAAAATAATATCTTCCGGCGGGAAGCCAATCTCTTCGACTAATATTTTGTAGCTGCGTTCACATATTTCGTATTTACGGTCTGCGGTGTCGGCTTGGCCGTCGGTATCAAACGCCATAACAACAGCAGCTGCACCAAAGCGTTTAATAATTTTAGCTTGGCGTTTAAATGGCTCTTCACCCTCTTTAAGCGATATTGAGTTAACAATAGCCTTGCCTTGAATACACTTTAAACCTGCTTCTATTACTTCCCATTTAGAGGAGTCGACCATAATGGGCACTTTAGAAATATCGGGCTCTGAGGCAATTAAGTTTAAAAACTTAACCATTGCCGCTTTTGAGTCCAACATGGCTTCGTCCATGTTTATATCAATAACTTGGGCGCCGTTTTCTACTTGCTCGCGGGCAACATTCAGGGCGGTCTCGTAATCTTCTTCCATGATTAAGCGTTTAAACATGGCAGAGCCGGTTACGTTGGTACGCTCGCCAACATTGGTAAATACTGCAATTTGCTGGGTCATGTTGGCTCCTAGTTTAAGTTACAGGCTTCAAGGCCTGATAAACGCATGCGAACATCAAGCTCTGGTAATGCGCGAGGTTTAACGCCTTCAAGCCCTTTGGCAAACGCACGAATATGCGCAGGCGTGGTGCCGCAGCAACCACCAACAATATTTATAAAGCCCGATTTACCCCAGTCTATAATCTCTTTCGCCATGTCCTCTGCTTCTAGGTCGTACTCACCAAATTCGTTAGGTAAACCGGCATTTGGGTGTACTGAGGTAAATGTTTCGCATACGCGCGAAAGCTCCTCTACGTATTGGCGTAGTAAATCGGGGCCAAGGGCACAGTTTAGGCCTATAGAAAGCGGCTTGATATGGCGAATAGAGTTATAAAATGCTTCGGTGGTTTGCCCCGAAAGCGTACGCCCAGAGGCATCGGTAATTGTGCCTGAGATCATTACGGGTAATGTGCGCCCTGCTTGCTCAAACGCTTCTTCTACTGCGAATGAGGCAGCTTTTGCATTTAGCGTGTCGAAAATGGTTTCGATAAGTATTAAATCAGCGCCGCCTTCCATTAATGCAAGGGTAGACTCAACATACGCAGTAACCAGCTTATCAAAGGTAATATTACGATAGCCTGGGTCGTTTACATCTGGCGAAATTGAGCAGGTTTTAGAGGTTGGCCCTAAAACACCGGCTACGTAGCGTGGTTTTTCTGGGTTTTTAGCGGTGAACTCGTCACATATTGCGCGTGCGAGTTTGGCCGACTCTAAGTTTACCTCACGGCTTATGCTTGCCATGTCGTAATCTTCCATCGAAATGGTGGTTGAGTTAAAAGTATTGGTTTCAATAATGTCTGCACCGGCGGCTAAAAAGCTGCGGTGTATATTGGTTATTAACTCAGGTTTTGTAAGGCTTAATAAATCGTTATTGCCTTTAATTAGTACGTGCCAGTCTTTAAAGCGCTCGCCTCGGTAGTCTTCTTCTTCAAGCTTGTGAGTTTGGATCATGGTACCCATGGCACCATCTAAAATTAAAATACGCTCTTTTAATGCAGCGCTTAATTCGCTGTGTTTATTATTGTTTTGCACGTTATTCGGCATAGTTGTTAGTCCTCACATCTTGGCTAACTAAATTAATATCATAAGGGGTCGTTTGGTACACGTAGTAATTTAACCAGTTCGAAAACAGTAAAAAGGCATGGCTTTGCCACGTTTTTGACGGCTTTTTGCTTGCATCGTTATCTGGAAAATAGTTTTCGGGTTTTGGCGCATCAGGGCTTTTTTGTAAATCGCGCTCGTACTCTGCTTTTAATGTGTCGGCATCGTATTCTGGGTGGCCGGTTATAAACACTTGGCTGCCCGACTTATTTTTCATTAAGTAAGCGCCTACTTTTTCAGAGCCTGCCAGCACGACTATATCGTCGCAGGTATTTATTTTATTTATATCTATGTGGCCATAACGTGAGTGCGGCACTAAAAAGGTGTCGTCGAAGCCACGAGTAAGTGCCCCGTGATCAAAGTAACACTGGTGAGTAAACACACCACAAAGTTTATCTTCTTTTAAATCGCGTTTTAAATTGTAACGATGATACAACGCGGCATGCGCCGCCCAGCACGAAAACAGCGTAGAGGTAACGTGCTGCTCTGCCCAATCAATAATCACTTTTAGCTCATCCCAGTAGGCTACATCGTCGTATTCAAGGTGTGCGAGTGGCGCGCCGGTAACAATTAACGCATCGTAGTTATTGTCTTTCACTTCTGAAAAATAACGGTAAAAGGTATCTAGGTGCTCTTCTGAGTTGCTACTACTGCGATGCGTATCTAGGCGCAGTAGCTCTACATTTACTTGTAAAGGAGAATTGGCAAGCAAACGAATAAACTGCACTTCGGTTTCTACTTTATTAGGCATTAAATTTAAAATAGCCAAACGCATAGGACGAATTTCTTGCGTTTTTGCGCGACTTTTTGGCATTACAAACACGTTTTCTTCACGTAAACGGGCAATAGCCGGTAGCTCGTCTTTCACTGTAATTGGCATATTTTTTACTCCTGCTCATAAAAACCGAGAATTTATACGCTCTCATTATGAACAGTATGCTAAAAATATCAACCTCTAGATGTATAGATGTCTAAATGAAATTTATTCATGATTTTATACTTTATCAACCTACAGCCATTAGCGCTTTAAAACCCGCCATTCGTTGACTGTTTCACCCGTGAGCCACTACAATACAATATTGAAATTTTTATTATTATTTGAAGGCTTTCCTCCATGGTTTTACCTGATAAGTTTATATTCTCGATGAGTCGAGTATCTAAAGTTGTGCCACCTAAGCGCACAATTTTAAAAGATATTTCGTTGCACTTTTTCCCTGGCGCTAAAATTGGTGTGCTTGGTTTAAATGGTGCTGGTAAATCTACATTACTTCGCATTATGGCCGGTGTTGACCAAGACTTTGAAGGTGAAGCCCGCCCTCAACCTGGTACTAAAATTGGTTACTTACCGCAAGAGCCAGTACTGGACGAAAGCAAAACAGTACGCGAAATAGTTGAAGAAGCTGTTGGCGAAGTAAAACATGCCCTTAATCGCCTTGACGAAGTGTACAACGAGTACGCAATGGAAGACGCTGACTTTGACGCCCTAGCAAAAGAGCAAGGCGAGCTTGAAGCAATCATTCAAGCGCACGATGGTCACAACATCGATAACGTTTTAGAACGCGCTGCTGATGCACTTCGTTTACCTGAGTGGGATGCTAAAATTGAGCACCTTTCAGGTGGTGAGCGCCGCCGTGTTGCTATTTGTCGTTTATTACTCGAAAAACCAGATATGCTTATTCTCGATGAGCCTACTAACCACTTAGATGCTGAGTCGGTTGCTTGGCTTGAGCGCTTCTTACATGATTACGAAGGCACTGTTGTGGCGGTAACGCATGACCGTTACTTCCTTGATAATGTTGCTGGCTGGATACTAGAGCTTGACCGTGGTGAAGGTATTCCGTGGGAAGGTAACTACTCTTCTTGGCTTGAGCAAAAAGATGCGCGCTTACAACAAGAGCAAAAATCTGAAAAAGCACGTCAAAAATCAATTGCTCAAGAGCTTGAGTGGGTGCGTTCAAACCCTAAAGGTCGCCAAGCTAAGTCTAAAGCGCGTATGGCGCAGTTTAGCGAGCTACAGCAATCTGATTACCAAAAGCGTAACGAAACTAACGAGCTATTTATTCCACCTGGCCCGCGTTTAGGCGACCAAGTGCTTGAAGTTAATAACTTACGTAAGAGTTTTGGCGATCGCGTATTAATCGACGATTTAAGCTTTAGTATGCCAAAAGGCGCGATTGTGGGCATTATTGGTGCCAATGGCGCGGGTAAATCAACCCTATTTAAAATGCTAAGCGGCGAAGAGCAACCAGATAGCGGCAGCATTAGCGTAGGTGAAACTGTAGAGCTTGCAACGGTTGATCAGTTCCGTGGCAATATGGACGAAAGCAAAACTGTATTTGAAGAAATATCTGACGGACAAGACGTACTAAAAATTGGTAACTTTGAGTTCCCAAGCCGTGCATACGTTAGCCGCTTTAACTTTAAAGGTAACGATCAGCAAAAGTTTGTAAAAGACTTATCAGGTGGTGAGCGTAACCGTTTACACCTTGCTAAGCTTTTAAAAGCGGGTGGTAACGTAGTACTACTGGATGAGCCAACCAATGACCTTGATGTTGAAACACTACGCGCCCTTGAGAACGCTATTTTAGAGTTCCCAGGGTGTGTAATGTGTATATCGCATGACCGTTGGTTCCTTGACCGTATTGCAACACACATTTTAGATTACCGCGACGAAGGCCAAATTAACTTCTTTGATGGTAACTACACTGAATACGAAGAGTGGCTTAAAAAGACCTTAGGCGCAGAAGCTGCACAACCTAAGCGTATTAAGTATAAAAAAATTGGTTAATTGTTAACTGATATAACGAACCCTGCATTTATGCGGGGTTTTTTTATGCCATTTTTTATCGCTATGGGCTATTTCCCGCTATGCTTGATTTAAATATTACAATAAAGGCAACTCGTTTTATGGAAAATCGACGTCAGTTCTCGCGTATTCTTTTTTCAACCGCGGCCCAATTAGAATTTGCAGGAGAGAGCTACCCATGCAAATTACTCGATGTATCTTTACATGGCGCACTTATTACTAAATGCGCGGCGTTTAGTGGCACAAAAAATAGCGAAGCCACCTTGCGCTTTACCTTGCCACAAAGCGATATAGAAATAAAAATGGAGGTGTTTATTTGCCACATAGAAGATCAACACATCGGCCTTAATTGCCACCATATAGATATAAACAGCATTACCTATTTAAAACGGCTAGTTGAACTTAATTTAGCCGATGAACAATTACTTCATCGTGAGCTTGCCTCATTGATTGAATAACGGCAATAGACTCCCTTAGTTAAGTTTATTACCATAGCGCAAACTTTATTATTGATACGGTTATGCGCCTAAACCCTCACTTACCTTTGGTCTATCACAGTAATTATTCGTTTAGCTTTGACCCTAAGCACCGATTTGTAATGAGTAAATTTGCTCATTTATATGAGCAGGTTAAAGGTTTAGGCATTGCAGGTAATAATTTAGTAGAGCCTATTTTGGGCTCCCCCGAGCCACTTGAACTGGTACACTGCGAAAACTACATTCACGATTTATGGCATAACCGCCTAGACGAAAAAGCCATGCGCCGCATTGGCTTACCTTGGTCGCAACCGCTAATGAACCGCACATTCACCGCTCCACAAGGCACGTTACAAACTGCACGCTTAGCATTAAAGCATGGCTTAGCCTGTCATTTAGCTGGCGGTACACACCATGCACACACTGATTTTGGCTCAGGTTTTTGTATGGTGAACGACTTAGCCTTTACCGCGCAAACATTAATACAAAGCGGTGAAGTGACCAACGTGCTCATTTTTGATTTAGACGTACACCAAGGCGATGGCACAGCTGCAATGCTTGCACATCAGCCGTATGCGTATACCTGCTCTATACACTGCGAAAAAAAACTTCCCGTTTAGAAAATCCCCCAGCGATTTAGACATAGGCCTTGCTAACAATATGCAAGACGCAGAATACTTAGGCGTTGTGGATGATACGCTGCAGTTTTTACTAAAAGAACTCAACCCCGATTTAGTCCTATACGATGCCGGTGTAGATATTTGGCAAGACGATGGCTTAGGCAAACTAGATATAAGCTGGGACGGCATTAAACAGCGTGACCATTTAGTGTTTAAGCGCTGCCTTGAACATAACACCGCTATTGCCAGTGTTATTGGTGGCGGCTACGACAGAGACCATACGCGTTTAGCGCAGCGCCATGCAATAGTAATTGAGCAGGCTGCTGGTTTTTAAAATAAGTATTAACCTGTGCGCTTTATACTTTTAACTGGCTTGGGGTTAGCCCTGTCCAACGTTTAAATGCCCGCCTAAAGTTAGGAATATCGTAAAATGCCAAACGCTCAGCAACATGCTCATTGCACTTAGCGCGCAAGGTAAGTAAATAAATGGCTTTATGTTTATTTTGCTCATCAACTAAGCTCGAAAAGCGCATATTATGGCATTTTAGTTTTCGTTTAAACGTGGCTGGGCTCATGGCAAAATACTGGGCGGTTTGCTCTAAACTTGCCTCGTTATAAGTGTGTAGATAGCGCCAAACAGCCTCTATAAAGGTGTATTTTTCGTGTGATTTTACAGCCAATTGAGCGCGTGCTTGCATAAAGCGTAATTCGCTGGCGTACGGGTTAGCTTGGCGAAGTAATGTTTTGCTAATAACCCAACGAGTCGTTGGCTGCTCAAAACGCAGCTTTAAACCTAAATGTTGCTCGTACTGATGAATATGACGCGGTCGCTTAAAGCTAAAGTCGAACTCACATTGCGGATAGTGCGGGCTTAAACGCTTTAATAAACTATAAAACGCAGCACTGTAAATTTCTAAAATGTAGTTATGTAGGTCGTCATCAAGCCCTGTAGCAGCATTTAAAAAAATATAAAATTGCTGATTACTTACATAGTGCTGACTAAAAAACAAAGGGCAAAGCTGTAAATGCGCTCGCTGTATTTGTAACAGTGCCGCCCCTAGTTTAGCGCTGAACAATACACTTTGTGCTGCGCTACTTGAATCGTTAACTAATTGACTACCTAGTAAAAAACCGCTGTCGGGGGTGTTCATTAGGCGTTTAAATTGACTTAGTAATTTAACTTGCTGCTCTAAACTAAAGTAATGCTCAACGCTGAGTAAATCTTGCTCAAAAATCCCGGTGCCGCGTAATAATTTATGTAAGGCAACCCCCCTACTTTGCGCAAGCTCTACAACGGCAGTTATAAGCCCCTGTGCAGTTAAATACTTGTCACTTAAGCTAACATAACTGTTCACTGCTGGTGGCTCTTTGTTGTTTTTGTAGTTGTAGGCCGCTGTGCAATTGTTGCATTAGCATGTGAGCTGTATCACTTTTTTGCGCTTGTATGATGTGGGTAGTTACACACTGAAACTTAGCAAGCCCAGAGCCTTCTACTTTAAAAGCACAATGTTTTAATGCGGCTGTTATTTGCCTAAGAAGCTCTTGGCCTTGCTGCTTTGATGTGGCTGGCATTAGCACCATAAAACAGTCTCCCGCATAACGACATACCACATCGCTTAACCGACAGTTCATTAGTATAAGCTCGCTTATTTCGCGTAGCAGTCGATCCCCTTCGCTAAAACCAAACTCATTATTAAAACTAGCGAAGTCGCGTATATCAATAGCGGCTAATAAAACTGGCTGCGGCGCCTTAAGCTGCGTGTTTAAAACGCTTTGTAAGTATTCGGCTGTATAAACGCCGGTAACGGGGCATACTTTGTCGTGCTCACGTAAATGTGCTTCACGGCGCCTTAGCTGTTTATTTAAAACATATTGTTCTTGGTGCCAATGGTATAAACCTAAACTGGTTAGCAGCATCCCAACGGGGGCTGGCAGTGACTCTATCCAGCTTAGCCACTGCTGCGCAGGTTGCATTAACCATTCATCGAGCAAATCGAGCGTGGCCGAGAACATAAATAAACCAAGCCCAAGCACCAAATAACGAGTAACTTTGCCCGGCGGGCGCGAAATAAGTAAGGCAACAATCCAAGTTAGGGTCATAATCACTATGCCGCCCTCACCAATAATATCGAGCCATTGTATGTGTTGCAGCTCTTTGAGCTCCCCTAAATAGGCACATAAAAATATGGCTAATAACGCCATAGCTATAATACTGTTTGTTAAAAGCCGATGGCTAATAAAGGGATTAAATCGCATAGTTTGTCTTATTTAAATTGCGTATGTATTTATGCTACCCGAAGTGCATTTTTTGTAGCAGGGTCATATTAGCTCAATGATGTGACAGCTAAATGATATGCACTTACTTATAAGCTGCACATGGCCCATTAACGCTATATTGCTTAGGAGTGCGATTAGCTCACACGCCAAGGTAAAGCTTTTAAAACCTTAATAACCTGCTGATCTAAATAGGGTGTTGTCACATTTGCGTCATTTAATTTAATTAGTTTGCTTTCAAACCAAGCAGCAACAGGAGCAAATTACATGGCACACTTTAAACTTAAAGCACTGGTAACAGCGCTATCACTTTGCAATTTAGCAGTACATGCAGCACAAGAAGAACACACAACTGATGTAAAAATATCTGAAGAGTTAGTAGTTTATGGCGAGATAGGCTATCGCAACCGCTCACAAGAACTAGCCCCAACGCTTGAATACTCTCAAGAGTACTTTCAGCGTTTTGAACCACTCACCGCTGGCGACGCTTTAAAGCGAGTACCGAGTGTGACGTTTTTATCAGATATGCTTGAATCAGACGGCGCACGCATGCGTGGCTTAAGCCCTGCTTACACAAAAGTACTGATCAATGGCGAAGAAGTTCCAGGAGCAGGTGCTGATCGCTCATTTTTTGTTGACCGTATTCCAGCAGAATTAATCGAGCGTGTAGAAATAATTCGTTCATCAAGTGCCAACCGCTCTGCCGATGCAATTGCGGGCACCCTTAACATTGTACTTCGCGATGGCTACAGCTTAGACGGCGGTTACATTCGCGCAGGAGGATTACGCTATGATGATGGTGAACTAAAAGAAAGCTTTGCGGGCGTTTACGGTACTGAGTTTGCAGGTGGACGTTTACTACTAGGGGCTAATTTTCAAGGTCGTTATAACCCAAAACAAAAATCAAGCATACGTTATGGTGATAGCCCTGAAAATAACCCTAATTATGCAACTGATGATTTTGATAACCGTGAAGATCAATCTGATACTCGTGATGGCGATGACACATCATTAAATGCCAGCTTTGAAAAGATATTTGATAACGGCGGTAAATTTGATATTAGCGCCATGTGGGTTGATACAGACCGTACCGAAGACGAGCGTTCTTTTGAATATGATGATGCATCTGCAACCTCAGGCTCTATTGTTGAAGGCGGTAATTTACTCTCGGATAACGCAAATGTTTCCTACATTGACCAAACCAACTACAACATAAACTCAGGTTATGAATTACCGTTATTAGGCGGTACCAGCAAGTTTAAAGTAGGCTATGCCAGCTTTGAAGAATCTGTTTACGAGCAAGAAGTTGAGCTTGATACATCTGAGCTCCCAATGGTTTTTGAGGAAGCAGAAGAAACTGTTGATATTGACGATAAAGAATGGTCATTACAATGGC
Source organism: Pseudoalteromonas sp. P1-11 (assembly GCF_001399995.1). Classification (NCBI taxonomy): domain Bacteria; kingdom Pseudomonadati; phylum Pseudomonadota; class Gammaproteobacteria; order Alteromonadales; family Pseudoalteromonadaceae; genus Pseudoalteromonas; species Pseudoalteromonas sp. P1-11. The sequence goes on along the minus strand of NZ_LJSP01000002.1, from coordinate 133,643 downwards.
AACATAGCTTACTGCTCGGTGACTCAAAAGAAGTTCAATTTGGTGCTTTTGTTCAAGGAAAAGAGCGCGACACAGCAATTTTAGAAGCGGAAGATGAAAGTGAGCAAACACTTACTGACTGGGATCAATTTAACCAAACACCTATGTCTTTAGCTGTATTTAACAACGAATTTGAAGCAGTAGACGGCGGTGTGAACACCCTCGAAGAAGACCGTTTTGATTTGTTTGCATTAATCAAACACGAAGCAGATGTGTTCTCATGGGAGATGGGTGTACGTTGGGAGTCAACTGACTCAAACATTACCGATACCAATGAAGGCGTTACTGCCGAAAATGATTATGACTTTATTTTACCGTCGGCTCACTTTCGTTACAGTGTAAGTGATAACGGCCGAGTCAGCGCCTCTGTTGCACGTAGCTTACGCCGCCCTGACTTTGACTACATAACACCGGCTCTACTTGAAGAAGAGCTCGCTGATAATGACTTTTTAGGTAACCCAAATCTTCAGCCAGAATCTTCTTGGGGTATCGATTTAGGTTACGAATACCGTTTAGGTAAAAGTGGCGTTGTCGGTGTAAACGTATTTTACCGTGACGTTAGCGACCTAATTGAAATTGCCAGCACAGGTGTTGAAGGCTCAGAAGGCGAAGGTACATTTGTATTGCAACCACAAAATACTGGCGATGGGTCAGTTCAAGGTATTGAGTTTGATTTATCAACCCCGCTTAGCGCCTTGAACATGCCTAATACAGGTATCTTCTTAAATTACTCTTGGCTTGACAGTGAAGTTGAAGACAGTTTTGGCAAACGTAAATTTAACGACCAATCAGATTATGTTTATAACATTGGCTTTATCCAAGATTTACCAATACTGCGTGCATCATTTGGTGCAACTTACCGTATCCAAGGTGATGCATACGGACGCTTTGTAGGGGAAGAAGTTACCACCTCTTACGGTGCTGATTTAGAGCTTTTCGTTGAAAAGCGCTGGCAAGATGTAACACTTCGCCTAGTGGGTTCAAACTTACTAGATGCTAGTAAAGATGAAGTTTTCAACAAGTTTGACTCACTTGATGACCAAAACAGCCGTGACTTTGATGAGTACGAGCTTGAGTCTGAAGAAGCAGGCCCAGTCATTCAAGTAATGCTACGTTACGCATTCTAATCACGGGTATTGTCATTTTAAGCACGTATTGGCAAGCCATTACGTGCTTTTTTGGAGTTAAAACATGTTTAAACTGTCTTTTATCATGGCTGCATTATTAGCATCTCATACGCTTAGCGCTGCCACGCCAGTTATTTATAAAGATGAGCTTTATCAACAGCAAAAAATTGCCAAGTTAAATACGCTACCAGATAGCCTTAACTTTATGGTAATTGGCGACTGGGGACATAACGGCCACTTTTATCAAAAAGAAGTCGCACACCAATTAGAAATAGCCATGTATCAAACCGATGCTGACTTTATCATTTCAACTGGTGATAACTTTTACCCGAATGGGGTAGCAAGCGTCAACGACCCTTTATGGCAATCCGCTTACGAAGATATCTATCATGGCCCACATACATTTGAAGACTGGTACGTTGTATTAGGCAACCATGATTACCTTGGCAACGCTCAAGCACAAATTGACTATACAAACAAAAGTCAGCGCTGGCAGTTACCCGCAAGGTATTACAGTAAAACCTTTGAACTTGAAAACAATGAACAAGTTTTAATGGTGTTTTTAGATACCAACCCAATTCAGCCTGAATATAAAGACCGTGATAAATACCGCTCAACCCAAGGGCAAGGCTATAAAGCCCAGCTTACTTGGCTTGAAACCCAACTTGCCGGCAGTAGAGCAAAGTGGAAAATTGTGGTAGGCCACCACCCGCTTTATTCAAGTGGTAAACGCTTTGGCCGTAACCAAGGGCTTCGCGACATTTTAGAACCTATTTTGGAGCGTCATAACGTGCAAGCTTATATCGCTGGGCACGAGCACGACTTGCAATACAACCAACCAAAAAATAGCAAAGTGGCTCACTTTATCTCTGGTGGAGGCAGTGAAGCACGGTTTGTAAAACAACGTGAATTTACCCGCTACGCAGAAGCAACACCTGGTTTTTTAAGTGTATCTATCAATGGCGAAACACTCAGTGTAAGTGCGATTAATCACCTTGGTGAAGTACGTTTTAGCACTAAAAAGCACATAGATAAGTAAAGGATAAAATAATGAACTTTAAATTAAATACCATTTCAACAGTGCTCTCAAGTGCACTTCTGGTTACAGCTCTTAGCGGCTGCACAAGTAATGAGGAACCTAGCAGCCAAAGCAACGCAGCTATGGTAAAAGCAGCAATAGCTGTGGAAAAATTTGGCCCTCAACAAAATATGCAAGGCTCACAGGCAGCAGCGCTGGGTAATAACCAATGGTTGATTGCCAGCGAAAGCCAGGGCTTATTAGTGGCAGATAAAGACCAAAGCAGTGTGTTATTGGCGGGTAACTTTGAGTCAATTTCACTAAAACAATTATCAGCGCAGCAATTTTTACTCGCAAGCATTGATAAAAGCCAAGACAACGTCGTCATCTTTGAACTTGAAAAAAGCGGCCAAACTTGGCAGATAAATGAACTCTCTCGTATTACCCCGCCCCAAGCTCAGCCTGATGCCGTGTGTTTATTTAAAAACAGTGATAACGAGACTGTCTCAGCGTTTGTGCCGGATGTTCGAGGTTTGATCAGCGAAACCATCATTTATGACTTAGCCACTAAGCAAGCTAAAAATATTGCAGTGCGTGAATTTTCAGCCGTTACTGAAGCCTCCGGTTGCGCAGTTAATGACGAAACAAAAACCTTGTATGTGGGCGAAGCTGAACTCGGCGTTTGGGCTATCAATGCTGATGCTGAATCCGATGCCAATAAACAGCCAGTGGCATTAGTTGAGCCTTACGGTGAATTAAAAGCTGAAATCGGGGCATTATCAGTATCACAAGATGGTACTTTATGGCTTACTGCCACTGATGGCAATATGATCTATGCTTACCACGAAAATACTGAAAAACTAAGTCAGTGGTCACTTTCTGGCGATCACACCATTGAATCTGTTGCAGCGAGTTTGATCAATAACAATCAAGCGCAGCTAGTTTTAATTGATGATGAAACAGGTGCCTATATTCAAGCAAACGTTAACTACACTGCGCAAACAGTTACTTCACAAAACAAAGTCGCTATGACTCACATTTATGCCAGCGCACAAACAACGCCAGTTGCAGCATTTGGTGATGCAGCGGATGACCCGGCAATTTGGATAAATGAACACGACGCTAAAAGCAGCTTAATTTTAGGCACAGATAAACGCCGCGGCTTAATGGTTTATGATCTTGCTGGCAACAAAGTACAATCGCTTAATGTTGGGCGTTTAAATAATGTTGATGTACGCCAGCATCAGGATATAAACAACGAAACCCAGACTTGGATCACAGCCAGCAACCGCACGCTTAACAGTATTAGCGTGTTTACTGTCGATAGCGAGAACAAAGTAAACCATGAAACAGAAGTAGCCACAAACCTAGCCGAGATTTACGGTATGTGTATGTATTCGTCTGAATCTGGTCAATACGTATTTGTTAATGATAAATCAGGTTTATTCCAGCAATATAAACTCACCGGTGAGCAAGGTAACTTAATCGGTGAACTGGTTAGAGAGTTTACCCTACCAAGCCAACCAGAAGGCTGTAGTGCCGATGATAAACTAGGCCAATTATTTGCCGGTGAAGAAGATGCAGGCATTTGGTATATCGGTGCAGAGCCAACCTCTGGCAACAAAGCGGTCATGCTACGAGGTATAAATGAGCAACTTGTGGCAGATGTTGAAGGCATGGAAATCTATCATGCTGATGATGCTCGCTATTTAGTGGTATCAAGCCAAGGCGATAATAGCTACGTGCTTTATAAAATATCAGATAATACACAACCTAGTCTAAGCTTTGCAGGTAAATTTAATGTGATTGCTAATCTAGATAAAGGCATTGACGGCGCAGGTGAAACCGACGGCTTAACCGTTACAGCAAAAGCTTTACCAGGCTATCCTGAAGGCATGCTTATAGTGCAAGACGGCTACAACCGTATGCCACTACAACCACAAAATTTTAAAATTATTGACTGGCGTGAAGTTAAAAAAGCGATTAAGTAAAAACCTACCATATTTAAACGCAATAAGGCTCTTACGAGCCTTTTTACTATGTGTATTTAAAATAAACCTATTAAATTTAGAGTTATTAAAGCTATATACTACACTTTAAGCTCATAAATTAATTGAGATTATTATGCGTTTACTTCTTACTTTGTTGATCATTACTATAAGTGGATACGCTTTTGCTGAGGAAGAGGCTGCAGAATTGCCCCCGCTCAACCCCAAATACAATGCTGAGCATGCAATAGCACTGGTGAATAAAGGTTCAGGAATTTATGCGTTTAACTTACCCGGCTATAAATTACCGCACGATGTACAAGTGGTGTATAGGATTAAAAACCCCGATGTGGCTTTTTTAGATGTTGTACGCAACGCAGAGCTTATAACGCTAAAGCCCAAACCTTTTAATATTCAACGCTTAATGCGCGGTGAAGAAATAACCATTACCGCAGACGTGTACGAAGGCAATTACAAAAAAGCAGGCAGCCTAATTTACACAAACAGAACAATAGAAATGAGTAAGCAGCTATATGCTCGCCAGTTAAAAGATTTAGCTAAAGCTAGCCAGTGGCAAGAATACGACAGGATAGACCTAGGTAGCACAGAACGAATTTACATACATAAAATTAGCCAAGCACCTAGTTTCAGCCACTTAATTTTTGTAGATTTAGTAAATGCCTGTATGCAAAAATTTAGAACCTCAACCCTCCTTCCTAGCCAGAATGAGTTAACGTATAAATTTATAAACTGCGGCTCCCTAAAACCTTTGTTTTACGAAGCAGAAAGTTTAAATAAATAGTTTCAAACATGAAAAAAGGCCCTTTCGAGCCTTTGGATTAACTTTGGAAATATAAAGTTTTAAAAATTATATCAGTGTAAGCAGTTGTGGCGCTGCGCTGTGGTAGTCAACGGCCATAGCAATACTGAGAGCTGTAATATTTATAATAGAAAAAGCAAACACTTGGCGTGCCCAGCTCGTTAAATTAACATTACGGCGATAGCCACGCAGTGCCATAAGTAACCACCAAAAACTGGTAATACACGCCACTGCCATAAAGGCGGCGCCAGTGTAGCCACTTATTGGTAATAGCATGACGACTAAAGCGTACACAGCAATATAAAGTACAATATGGCGCTTCGCTTTATCAATACCTTGCGCTACGGGTAATACGGGAATACCTGCGGCTTGGTAGTCTTTAAAGCGAAAAATAGCAATGGCATATGAATGCGGCATTTGCCACAGACTAAACATTACTAATAGTATTAATGCACCTATATCGAACTGCCCGGTTACAGCGCAGTAACCTACAACAGGAGGCACTGCGCCAGAAAGGCTACCTACAAACGTGCCATAAACTGAGTTGCGCTTCATGTAAAGGCTATAAACCCCAACATAAATGACATAGCCAAACGCTGCAAAAAATACCGCGGCTTGGGTGGTGTAAGCAATGAGTAAACCAAAACCTACAACCCCCAATAAAACCCCGTGACTCAGTGCAGCAAAGGCCGACATTTCGCCTGTTACTGTTACCCGCGTACGAGTACGTGCCATGGCTACATCTATGTCTCTATCAATTACATTGTTGATAGCACAGCCCGATGCAACCACAAGTGACAAGCCAATAAGCGTAACAACCATTAGCCATGGGTCTATATCCCCACGCGAGGCAAGTAAAAAACCGCCTGCAACGCTGATAAGGTTGCCCATAATAATGCCTGGCTTAGTCACTGATAAATAACGACGAAACATCTTCAACTCCTAGTACATCATCATTGCGTTAGATTCGTAAATTATCCAAACCGATAACCCAACAACCATGACGATAATTAGGGCACTGAATAAAAATGAGAAGGTACTTGCACGGCCATCTTCTGTCGTAAAATTAAGGTGTAAAAAGTATTTTAAGTGCACCCAAATTTGTACAATAGCTAAAGTAACAATGCTCCAAAGCGTAGTTACTTTTGAAAAGTCGCCTTCCATTACCATGTAAAACGGTATGGCGGTTAAAATTATTGATAGCACAAAGCCTATTAAGTACGTTTTAACGCTGCCATGAGACTCATCATGGTGCTCGTTTTGCATTTGCTTTAACGCGTGCGCTTCGCTGTGGCTCATTACATTGCTCCCATTAAATAAACAACGGTAAATACACAAATCCAAACAATGTCTAAGAAGTGCCAAAATAGGCTTAGGCAGCTTAAGCGTGTCACTGTTTGTTTACCTAAGCCGCGTTTAGCCACTTCTATCATCATAATACTCATCCAAATTAGACCCGCAGTTACGTGCAAACCATGTAAGCCTACTAACGAGAAGAATGAGGTTAAAAAGGCACTTTGTTGTGGACCATTACCATGCACAATTAGGTGATGAAATTCGTAAATTTCCATGCCTATAAACACAGCACCTAAACAAAAGGTAATAAACAACCAGGTGAGTGTTAGTGCCTTTTTTTGCCCTTGTGCGGCAATCATGGCAAAGCCAAAAGTAATACTACTAATGAGTAGCGCCGCTGTTTCTACAGCGACAAAGTCGAGTTCAAAAATGTCTTTACCTGATACACCACCGGCTGTGTTCATAAACAGGACGGCGTAAGTGGCAAAAAACGAGGCAAATAATAGGCAATCGGTCATTAGGTATAACCAAAAGCCAAAGATTGTATCGCCAGAGGTATCGTGATGCTCATGTGCATGATCATCGTGCGAAACTGAGTCTAAATGGGCAGTTTCTACATTCGCAGATAGTGTACTCACGCGCTTAGCTCCTTATTTCCACTAGAATTATACGCAGCTTCAATACGTGCAATTTCATCAGGTTGTATATAGTAATCAACATCGCTGGTGTAACAACGCTTGATAAATAAGGCAATTGCGCCAACAAAACCAACGGCAGCTAACCACCAGATATGCCAGATCATGGCAAAGCTAAATACAGTTAAGCTTGCTGCAATTAACACCCCAGATGCTGTGTTTTTAGGCATATGAATTGGGCTGTAGCTTGCTTTTGTTTGATACGCTTGGCCTTTTTCTTTCGCTTCGGTCCAGGCATCAATGTCATCAACGTGAGGAATAGTTGCAAAGTTATACACTTGTGGAGGTGAGCTAGTTGCCCATTCTAGTGTATGGCCGTTCCACGGATCGCCGGTTGTATCGTCAAGTGCTTCGCGGTCTCTAAAGCTAACAAAGAGCTGCACGACTTGGAAAATAATACCAAACATAATAATGACAGCACCGCCTGCAGCAATGTATAACCACATGTTCCAATCTGGGTTATTAGTGTGGTTTAAGCGACGTGTCATACCTAAGAAACCAAGTACATACAACGGCATAAACGCCACGAAGAAACCAACTATCCAACACCAAAAAGACGCTTTACCCCATTTTTCGCTAAGCTTAAAGCCCATTGCTTTAGGGAACCAAAATACAAAACCTGCAAGGTAGCCAAATACAGCGCCACCAATGATTGTGTTATGGAAATGCGCAATTAAGAATAAACTGTTATGCAACACGTAATCGGCACCCGGAATAGCCAGTAGTACGCCGGTCATACCGCCTACTGTAAAGGTAACCATAAAGCCTAATGTCCAAAGTACAGGAACGCTGATACGTAAACGGCCGCGGTAAATGGTAAACAACCAGTTGAATAGCTTAACGCCAGTTGGGACGGCAATAACCATGGTCATTACCCCAAAGAACGCATTAACGTTGGCGCTCGACCCCATGGTGAAAAAGTGGTGTAGCCAAACAATAAAACCTAAAATAGAGATTACACCGCTGGCATACACCATCGATTTGTAACCAAATAAACGTTTACCGGCAAAGGTTGAGATAATTTCAGAAAAAATACCAAAAGCAGGTAGTACTAAAATATAAACCTCAGGGTGACCCCACGCCCAAAACAGGTTGATGTACATCATGGCGTTGCCGCCCGCTGCATTGGTAAAAAAGTGAAAATCAAGGTAACGGTCAAGCGTTAGCATGCCCAGCACAGCAGTTAAAATAGGGAAAGATGCTGCAATTAAAATATTTGCCCATGTACATGCCCATGTAAAAATTGGCATTTTCATTAGGGTCATACCTGGGGCACGCATTTTAAACACAGTCGCTAAAAAGTTTACTGCAGTTAAAAGCGTACCGAGCCCGGAAATTTGCAAGGCCCATATATAATAATCGACCCCCACCCCAGGGCTAAAGGTCAGCTCCGAAAGCGGCGGATACGCCACCCAACCTGTTTTTGCAAACTCACCAAATACAAGCGACAAGTTAATTAAAATGGCTCCGCTGGCAGTAAACCAAAAACTTAGGTTATTTAAAAATGGAAAAGCGACATCGCGTGCGCCAATTTGCAGTGGCAATACAATGTTCATTAGGCCAATCATAAATGGCATAGCCATAAATATGATCATGATAACGCCGTGCGCTGTAAATATTTGGTCGTAATGCTCAGGAGGCAAATAACCAGGTGCACCGCTGGTAGCAAGTGCTAACTGCGCACGCATCATAATGGCATCAGAAAAACCACGAAACAGCATTATTAATGCTAAAAAGATGTACATTACGCCTAAGCGTTTATGATCAACAGAGGTGATCCAGTCGTGCCAAAGCACGCCCCACTTTTTATATTTAGTAATAAGCCCGGCAATAATAAGCCCGGCAATCGCTATCACCGTCATGGTAACCATTATAATTGGCTCATGAAACGGAATTGCGTCGAGTGAAAGTTTACCTAAAAACGACATTATTATTCCTCGCCCTGGCTGTGAGATGAAGGCATTGCGTGTTCATTCATTTCATGGTGCTTTTTGCTCATTTGCCCATGTTCGCTCATTGCTTGATGTTTTTTGTTCATATCGCCATGTGCCTGCATATACTTCATCACAATGGTATGAAATAGGCCGTCGTCGACCTTGCCATAATAGGCAACAGGATTGTTTTCACTGGCTTTTGCAAGCTCAACATAATTGGCATGAGTGAGGTTATTAGCATTGGCTTTAACGCTTGTTACCCACGTGTCAAAATCAGCTTGTGTTGGAGTGGCAATGGCATTGAACTTCATACCGGTAAAACCTGCGCCACTGTAATTAGCAGAAAAGCCTTTAAATGTGCCCGGCTCATTTGCGATTAAATGAAGCTTGGTTTCCATGCCTGCCATAGAATAAATTTGACTACCTAGCTGAGGAATAAAAAACGAGTTCATTGTGCTTTCTGAAGTGATTTTGTATTCCACCGGCACATTTGCCGGAAATACCAATTCATTTACCGTTGCAATACCTTGCTCTGGGTAAATAAATAGCCACTTCCAGTTTAATGAAACCACCTCTACAGTGAGGTGCTCGCCTTTACCTTCAATTGGCTTATAGGGGTCTAAGTCTTGGGTAGACTGCCAGGTAATAACACCTAAAATAATAACGATAACAATAGGAACAGCCCAAACAACGGCTTCAATCTTATTTGAATGAGCCCATTTTGGTGCATAAATTTCATGATCTTGTGTGTCTCGGTATTTCCATGCGAAATACAAAGTCATCACAATAACGGGGATTACTACGAGCAGCATAAGGACAGTAGCAATGATGATTAAGTTTTTCTCATCAATACCTATTTGGCCTTTTGGATCGAGTATCCCGCCTTTACAGCCTGACAACGCCAGCACCGTACTAGCTAAAGCAATATTACAAAGGTTACGAATTAACAAGGGAGTATCCTACAAACCTAGAGTTTTAATTTGCTGCTTTAAATAAAAATTAAGCAACGATTTTTCAATAAAAACCCAAGTTAACTAGAACTAAATTATAAAAATAAAGGGGACTGAACCCGCTGCAAGTGGATGCAAAAAATACCTAGCAACAAACCCAGCTTCTAAACGCATTTATATAACGTAATAAAAGTTAACTTGGGTGAGTGTTGGTTGGCTGACGTGTTTAAAACACGCGGCTACATTGCTAATGCAAACTTTAATTATTTACAGCAAGAAAAAATAATTAAAACCAGCAACAAGTGAAGCCTTACAGACAACCTGTAAAGCTAGGTGGAGCACGACAACCATGTGCAGCGGACACAGGTTGGTGTACTTTTGCCTCGCGAAAAGCGAAAGCGGCTTTACGAAGGATTATTCCAGCACGACGCGCCGGAAAAATATGGAACAATAACCAGCAAAGGCCAATGAGTAACTGACTAGATATGATCGGATGAGCTAAAAATTGCGTAATGTGCAGCAAAACAGGCTCAACAATAGAGCCATTGCTAAACAACGCTTCAAGCTGAAAGGCATCCTCTAATGCACCACTTAGCAGCATTACCGTATTAAACACTAATAATGTTATAGCGACACACACGCCCTTGCCCGCTTTATTCAAGCGTTCACACGTTTGCGGTTTGCTAGAAGCAAAAGCCGTATTTGTATGATGCAAAGAAAGTGTGTTCAAAGACATTAACCTACTAAATGACTAATAACAAAATTAGAGTAATAAAGCGCGCAATGGAAAAATTAAAAAAACATTGCTGCTGTAAGCCCTAAAACGAGGTGCTAAATACAATCAAACCGGCTAGCACACATTTACCTAGTGAGAATTGATCCGTATCAAACAAACTTTCAAAACTTACTGAAAGTTCGATGCTGAGTATAACAAAGACAGTTTTCGGTTCAACAAAAAATATAAAGTTTTGCGTTAAGCTTTCGCAGCTATTTTGTTAATAAAAAATAACATAATAAAAATAAAGACTTAGTTTATAAATATTTTATATTTAGGAAGCTTGAGGAGTAGAGATAAGGGGGATTAATGAAGTTAAAAATAAAGCCGCACAAACAAAAACAGCCCAAATTCAGTCACCACCGAACTTGAGCCGCCTTTCACACTGACAACATCTTCACACACATATAAAGATTCTTGATTTACACTGCGTGGCAATTGTAGGGAATAAAAACAACTCAAAACCGGTCACCACCGACCTTGAGTTGCCTTTCACACTGACAACATCTTCACACACAATATAAAGATT
>NZ_LJSP01000002.1:2500-122427 GCF_001399995.1 Pseudoalteromonas sp. P1-11 | reverse complement strand
AACTTGAGTTGCCTTTCACACTGACAACATCTTCACACACAATATAAAGATTCTTTTAAGCGAGGCTAACTTTTATGCCTCAAGCTTATGACTAGAGCCTTGCTCTGTGTCTATGGTTAAACTTTAGAGTGTTAGCTCCAATTTGACAAACGAGAAAAATAAACCTAATAGGTGAAAAAAACTAAACTATAGACCTTGGTCTAATACATTAAGCTTGCGTTTATTTAAAACAGAGGTTGGACAATAAATACACAGGTACAAAAAAAGCGCCATAAGGCGCTTTTTGTCATTAAGCTACGGCTTAAATAATTTGGTTTTCTTTCCAGGCTTGCTCTTTAGCCATACGCTTTTTACGCTTATCACAAGGATCGTCACAATCACAGGCTTTATCAATACCTACCGAGCCTAATCCACCGCAACTACTTGCCATAGATTTTCTTTGCACGATCATACCAACAGCCATAGCTATCACGATTAAAATTAATAAACCAAATGTAAGAAGAAAAAGTGACATTGCTTAGCCCCTATTGATCAGCAATAAATTATGCTCAAACATTCTTGAGCGACCGCTAAATTATACACCCAAAACCCACATAGATGCGAGAGAAGTCTATTTCAAAAAATCGGTTGTAATATGCGTTTAGCACGAATAAAGTTTTAGCTAAACGCTATTATATTACAAATAAGGCTTAAATGCAGTGCTCGCGTAAGTCACAATGCCTTTGTCTGATTTAGCCATTAAGTACACAGGTAAATCGTGCTTTTCAGCGTATGCTTTAGCATTCTCCATTCCCATAACCGTTAATGCGGTTGCTAAGCCATCTGCGGTCATTGCACTAGGATGTAATACAGTAACCGACACTAAGTCATGTTTGATTGGCATGCCTGTTACTGGGTCAATTAAATGAGTGTAAGTTTCGCCATCCATTTTATAAAAAATACGGTAGTCACCTGATGTTGCAATGCCATTCGTACCGGGCGCTAATACACGGTGAACTTTTCGCTCGCCTGGTGGCGCATCTGGCTGCTCTATCGCGATTTTCCAATCTTGGTTATTTGGCTTTTCACCGCCAATGCGCAGCTCCCCACCTATTTCTACCATGTAGTTACTAATATTTTGGCTTTCAAGTAATTGCGCTACTTTATCAATGCCATACCCTTTCGCTGTGGCCGAAAACGACAGCTCTAAACCATCAACTGTTTTAGCAAGTCCCTGCACAGTAAGATTAAGTTTATCTACACCAATTTTTTCAATCATTGCAGCAAGTGCTTCATCACTTGGGCGCTTAGTTGGTTTTTTATCAGGTCCAAAGCCCCATAAATCTATTAACGGGCCCATCGTTACATCGAGCGTTTTGGTCGACTTACCTAAACGAATCGATTCACTCACCACAGCCCTAAAGTCTTCACTAATTGGCATAACCTGGTTGGCGGGTAATTTATTAAATGTGTTAATTTCAGAATCGGGGATATACGTAGACATAGACTGATTAACCGCTTTCAATTGCGTATCTATTTGCTGCTGTAATTTAGTGGCATCAACGCTTTTATCGTCGGCAAAGTATTTAATATGATAGGTGGTGCCCATCGTTTTGCCTTCTAAAAATACCTCCTGAGGAGTTTTTTCAGCCCCACAGCCAGAGATATATAGCATTATAGTTAATAAAAAGATACTGATAGCGCCTTGAGAACTGCTTACTCTGTTCATTAAATTAGCCCATGTAAAATAAAATAAAAAAAGCCCCGTAGCACAAAGTGCGACGAGGCCCGTATTTTAACCAAAACTAAGCTGTTTTGATATGGGTGTTAGCCACCGAAGTCATCTAGTAAGATGTTTTCGTCTTCTACACCTAGGTCTTTAAGCATGCCGATAACAGCCGCGTTCATCATTGGAGGACCACACATGTAGAACTCACAATCTTCTGGCGCTTCATGATCTTTCAAGTAGTTTTCATAAAGTACGTTATGGATAAAGCCTGTGTAACCTTCCCAGTTATCTTCTGGTTGTGGGTCAGACAATGCGGTATGCCATACAAAGTTATCGTTTTCAGCTGCTAAGCCGTCGAAATCTTCAACATAGAACATTTCACGCTCAGAACGCGCACCATACCAGAAACTAATCTTACGCTTAGAGTTTAAACGCTTAAGTTGGTCAAAGATATGTGAACGCATTGGTGCCATACCTGCACCACCACCTACGAATACCATTTCAGCGTCGGTGTCTTTAGCGAAGAACTCACCAAATGGACCTGAAATAGTTACCTTGTCGCCTGCTTTAAGTGACCAAATGTACGATGACATTTTACCACATGGTAGGCTTAGGTTTCTTGGCGGCGGCGTAGCAATACGCACGTTAAGCATGATAATGCCTTCTTCTTCTGGGTAGTTAGCCATTGAGTATGCACGAATTGTTTCGTCGTCTACTTTTGACTCCAGGTCGAAGAAACCAAAGTGATTCCAGTCGCCACGATACTCTTCAGGAATATCGAAATCTGCGTATTTAACATGGTGAGCAGGCGCTTCGATTTGGATGTAACCACCCGCACGGAAAGGCACTGATTCGCCATCTGGAATTTGTAGCTTAAGCTCTTTAATGAACGTTGCTTTGTTATCGTTAGAGATAACTTCACAATCCCATTTTTTAACACCGAAAATTGACTCTTCAAGTTCAATTTCCATGTCGTTTTTAACATTTACCTGACACGCTAAACGACAGCCTTCACGGGCTTCACCTTTAGAAATGTGATCAAGTTCTGTTGGTAAGATATCGCCACCACCTTCTTTAATGTGTACACGACACTGACCACAAGAGCCACCGCCACCACATGCAGATGATACGAAAATACCTGATTCAGATAGCGCGCCTAAAAGCTTGCTACCTGCTGATGTTTTAATGGCTTTGTCTGGATCGCCATTAATACCGATGATGATGTCACCGCTTGCAACTAACTTAGATTTAGCACCAATGATAACTAAAACTAGTAGTACAACGATAGCGATGAAAACACCAACGCCTAAGAAAATCTCATAACTCATGATTTATCCTCGCTACCTTTACAGTGAAATACCAGAGAATGACATAAAGCCAAGACCCATTAAACCAACAGTGATGAAGGTAATACCTAAACCACGTAGGCCGTCTGGCACGTCTGAATATTTCATTTTCTCACGGATACCTGCAAGTAATGTAATTGCAAGCGCCCAACCAACACCAGCGCCAACACCATAAACAACAGACTCGCCGAAGTTATAGTTACGCTCAACCATGAATGATACCGCACCAAAAATCGCACAGTTAACTGTGATTAGTGGTAAGAAGATACCTAATGCGTTGTAAAGTGCAGGGAAAAACTTATCTAATGCCATTTCCAAAATTTGCACGAGTGCTGCAATAACACCAATGAACGTTAAGAAACGTAAAAAGCTAAGGTCTGCTTCAGGGTAACCAAGCCACTCTAATGCACCCGGTGCAAGTACGGCATGGTAAACCAAGTTATTTACTGGTACAGAAATACCCAGTACCACAATAACGGCTACACCTAGGCCAATTGATGTAGTTACTTTTTTAGATACTGCTAAGAAAGTACACATACCTAGGAAGAAAGCTAAAGCTAAGTTTTCAATAAAAACCGCTTTTACAAATAAACTAATATAATGTTCCACTGCTTGCCCCTTACGCTTTAGCTTCTACTTGGTCTTTCTTATAAGTACGAAGTACCCATATGAATAAACCAATGATGAAGAATGCACTCGGTGGTAAAATCAATAGACCCATAGGTTGATACCAACCACCATCTTGTACTAATGGGATAATATCAACACCGAATAGTGTTCCCTTACCAAATAGCTCACGAATGAAACCAACAGTAAGTAATACCACTGAGTAGCCTAAGCCATTACCAATACCATCTAAAAATGACATAAGTGGCGGCGACTTCATTGCGTACGCTTCAGCACGACCCATTACAATACAGTTAGTAATGATTAGGCCAACGAATACAGAAAGCTCTTTCGCCGTAGCGTAAGAGAATGCTTGTAATACTTGGTCTACAACAATTACTAGTGAAGCAATGATCGTCATCTGTACGATAATACGTACTGATGAAGGTATGTGGTTACGAATGCTTGAAATGAACAAGCTAGAAAACGCCGTTACTAATGTCAAAGCAATTGACATGATTAAGGCATTTTTTAAGCTAGACGTTACCGCCAGAGCAGAACAAATACCAAGTACTTGTAATGCGATTGGGTTGTTAGCTAAAACCGGACCAAATAGGACCGACTTCATTTCTTTAGTATCAGCCATTATTTCAACGCTCCTTCACGTACCTTCGCAAGGAAAGGACCAAAGCCGTTTTCACCAGTCCAAAAGTCAACTGTGTGATCAACACCATTAGAAGTTAGTGTAGCACCTGATAAACCATCAATTTGATGTTCGTTGCTAGCACCGCTTTTCATAATGTTAATAGGTAACTCTTTACCTTGCCATTTAGCTGTCCATTGTGGGTTTTGAATTTCGCCACCCAGGCCTGGTGTTTCGCTATGCTTGTAAAAGTTGATGTTTTTAACTGTTTCGCCATCGCTTTCAAGCGCTAAGAAACCATACATTACACCCCAAAGGCCGTAACCTTGGATAGGTAAAATGATTGCATCTGTAGAACCATCTTCTTTTTTAGAGATGTAAACAGGTGAGTTTTTAGTCATACGCTGAATACCAGCGATGTCCTTAATCCCTTCTGCTTTAAGTGCAAAACTTCTTTGTTGGTCGAATTTCGATTTTTCGAAATCAAATGAGTTTGGATCAGCATCTTCAACAAATTCGCCAGTGTCCATATCAACAACACGTGCTTCGATTTTGCCATCGAATGTGTCAGATACAGAGTTTGCGATTTCAATATCAGCTGCTGCTAAGATATTACGTTGAATATCTTGAGTTTTATTAGCTTGCTGTAAAGGACGAAGCTGTACAGAAGCAAACGATACAATAATTGCACACACTAAACATAGTGCCACAACAACCGTTAACGTTTTGCCGATTGATTCGTTATTACTAGACATTACGTGCCAACCTCCGCTTGATATTAGCTTGCACTACAAAGTGATCGAACAGTGGAGCAAATAAGTTAGCAAATAAGATTGCTAGCATCATGCCTTCTGGGAAAGCAGGGTTTACTACACGGATCATAACTACCATAAAGCCAATAAGCGCGCCGTATGCGAACTTACCTTTATCGGTAAATGCAGCTGATACAGGGTCAGTAGCCATAAAGAACATACCAAACGCAAAACCACCCAGTACTAAATGCCAATGCCAAGGCATTGCAAATACAGGGTTGCTCTCAGAGCCAACCGCATTTAATAAGAATGCAGTTGCCACCATACCTAGGAATACACCTAGTACAATGCGCCAAGAAGCGATGCGAACGTAAATTAAGAATAAGCCACCAATAAGCACAGCAAGCGTAGATGTCTCACCTACAGAACCTTGAATGAAACCGTAAAACGCATTCCACCATAGCTCCATGTTGCTGTAATCAAGAGTGCCAACAAACGCTTGACCTAGCATAGTTGCACCAGAGAACGAGTCTACTGCAGTCCATACTGTGTCACCTGAAATTTGTGCAGGGTATGCGAAGAATAAAAACGCACGGCCCGCTAATGCAGGGTTTAAGAAGTTACGGCCTGTACCACCAAAGATTTCTTTAGCAATAACAACACCAAACGTAATACCTAACGCCACTTGCCATAAAGGAATAGTCGCAGGCAAAATAAGTGCAAATAATACAGAGGTTACGAAGAAACCTTCGTTAACTTCATGCTTACGCACAGAAGCAAATAGTACTTCCCAAAAACCACCTACTGCAAAAGTAACGGCGTATATTGGTAAGAAGAAGCATGCCCCGTAGAACATTTTAGCGCCCCAGCCCGACTCAGCGGTTAATTCACCACCAAATAACTGGAACAAGCCAACCTGCCAAGAGTTTGCTAGTTCAAAACCTTGTGCTAAAGCACCCGCGGCCTGATGACCGATGTTGAACATACCAAAAAACATAGCTGGGAACGTCGCCATCCACACTAAAATCATCATGCGTTTTAGGTCGATATTATCGCGAACGTGAGTTGCGCCTTTATTTACATAACCTGGCGTGTAAAAAATAGTCGCGGCTGCTTCATACAGGGCGTACCATTTTTCGTGTTTACCACCTGGTTCAAAATGCGGCTCAATGTCTTCTAAAAATTTCTTTAAACCCATCTCTTAGCCTTCCTTCTCGATCGTTGTTAAGCAATCGCGTAGGATAGAACCATACTCGTATTTGCCCGGACAAACGAAGGTACATAACGCTAAATCTTCTTCATCAAGTTCAAGCGCACCTAATGAAATTGCACTGTCTAAGTCACGTGAAATTAAGTCACGTAATAATAGGGTTGGCAAAATATCTAGCGGCATTACGCGCTCGTAGCTACCAATTGGTACCATGGCACGTTTTGAACCACCTGTAGACGTTGTCATTTTAAATAAACGACTCGGTGCAAGGTGAGAAAGGAATGTACGCGTTACAGAGAATTTATCACTACCTGGTGCAATCCAACCAAACAGCTCTTTTTCGCGACCTTCAAGTAAAACAGATACTTGAACGTGGTAGCGGCCTAAGAATGCATGAGGACCTGAAGAAATAGCGCCAGATAAAACAGAACCAGAAATAACACGGTTATCACCGTCTTCTAATTCGCCTGCCACTAAATCATCTAATGAAGCACCTAGTTGTGTTTTCACTAAACGAGGGTTTTTAACGCGAGGACCTGCAAGCGAAATAACACGGTCTGTGTTGATTTCACCAGTAAGGAATAAGTGACCATACGCGATAACGTCTTGGTAACCAATATGCCAAACTTGTTTATTAACAGATACTGCATCAAGGTGATGAATATGAGTACCAACTAAGCCTGCTGGATGCACGCCACCGAACTCATGTACTTCTACTTGAGCGATAGACGAGCTAGGAACTTGACTGCCAGCTTGCTTACATACAAATACTTTGCCATCGGTCAAACGCGAAACAACAGCAAGACCCGCTTCAAATGCAGCTGCATTTTCGGCAATAATTACTGCAGGATCTGCAGCAAGAGGGTTTGTGTCGATAGCGGTTACAAATATAGAGCTAGGATTTGCATCCAACGCAGCTATTTTGCTAAATGGGCGAGCACGAAGTGCTGTCCATTGACCTGACTGAACAAGTACTTCTTTGGCTTTTTCACGCGATAAGCTTGCAAGCTCATCTGCATTGAAAGAGTCAAAGGTGATTTGCTCACTGCCGTTTACTTCAATAACAACAGATTGCAGCACACGTTTAGCACCACGATTAATTTCTTTTACTGTACCAGAAGCTGGTGCAGTAAATAGGACGCCTGGGTTCTTTTTGTCTTCAAAAAGTACCTGGCCTTTTTTGACTTGGTCATCCACACGAACATGCATGGTTGGACGCATACCGATAAACTCTTCACCTAGCACAGCTACACGTTTGATGGCAGAACCATCATGAATAACTTGCTGAGGCGCGCCCTCTATGGGTAAATCCAGACCTTTTTTTATGTTGATCATACGCACTTGCATTAATTAACGGAAAGAAACTGAAAAATCGTATCAACCACGTCGCCACTTGAGTTATCCAAGATATATCAAGGTACAAAAGAACAACTTGCTAGGAATATCAAACAAGCAACGCAGTAAAACTCCTCACATATTGCTTCGATTTTAACATCATTATGTACGACTATGCGAGTGTATTTATGAAAATTATACGACAGAAACGCTTATTTAGTTTTGTTAAGTGTTTTAAATAAAAATCAAGGTAGACCAAAGTGGTAGCCTAAGCACCTAACTGCCACAAAATATCTAAAACACTAAAAGCAAAAAAGCCGCAATAAGCGACTTTTTATAATTACAAAGTATGATTAGTCAATCATGTTTGCAATTGGCTTCACTGCATCTACATCTTGCTCATAGTCAACAGCGTCAATGCCAAAACCAAATAAACGTAAAAATTCGTTATGGTAGCCTACATAATCGGTTAGCTCATCAATTGAGCTCGTATCTACTTTATCCCAAACAGCTTGCACACGTGCTTGTACATCGTCCTCTAGCTCTTTGTAGTTTTGGAATAAGTGACCGCCCTCGTCAAAGCGTGGGTTTTCACCGTATAGGTTTTCGCTAAATAAAGCATGAATTTGCTCAATAGTGCCTTCATAAGTGCCATCGGCTTTCATTACTTTAAATAAAGCAGAGATATATAGCGGCATAATAGGAATAGCAGAGCTTGCCTGAGTAACAACAGCATTTAACGACGACACATAGGCTTGACCATTTAAATCTTTTGTCGATTCTTTAATTGC
The DNA here is from genome assembly GCF_001399995.1 of Pseudoalteromonas sp. P1-11. Taxonomy (NCBI): domain Bacteria; kingdom Pseudomonadati; phylum Pseudomonadota; class Gammaproteobacteria; order Alteromonadales; family Pseudoalteromonadaceae; genus Pseudoalteromonas; species Pseudoalteromonas sp. P1-11. The sequence continues at coordinate 114,036 of NZ_LJSP01000002.1, read as the reverse complement.
GGCAGTTGCACGGTCTAAATCTTCTTTTGCTTTACCTATTGTTGCGTGCCCGTAGATTGGCCACGTTAACTCTTTACCTATATAAGTATAAGCCGTGGTTTTAAAGTTATCGGCTAGTACGTCTGCTTCTTTTAATGCATCAATCCACATTTCCCAATCTTCACCGCCCATCACTTTAATGGTGTTGTCGATGTCATCTTGGCTTGCGGCTTCTACTGTTACTTCGTCAATTTCGCGCTTTGACGTATTTAAGTTTTTTGTAGTTACAGCACTGCCAATAGGTTTAAGTGTAGATGAATACACCTCACCTGTATTTGGATCGGTACGACGAGGCGATGCTAAGCTGTAAATAATACAGTCTACTTTGCCTAAATCTGCTTTGATTGTCTCGATTGCTTTTTGCTTAATTTCGTTAGAAAACGCATCGCCATTAATATTTTTTGACCAAAGCCCAGCTTCATCTGCAGCGTCTTGAAATGCTGCTGTATTGTACCAACCAGCAGAACCTGTTTTACGCTCTGTACCTTCTTTTTCAAAGAAAATACCCAGTGTTTTAGCCCCACCGCCAAATGCCGCCGTAATACGAGACGCTAAGCCGTAACCAGTAGATGCCCCAATTACGAGTACATTTTTAGGCGCATCTTTTAATTCGCCTTGTTGTTTTACATAGTTAATTTGCTCTTGAACATGCTCTGCACATCCTACAGGGTGTGCGTTAGTACAAATAAATCCACGAATTTTAGGCTTAATGACCATTGATCATCCTATATCTTTTACAATAAAAATTAGCGCTAGTTTAAAGGCTAATACTAAAAACACTGATCTGATCAGTTAAACCTGATCAAATACCCCTATTTATATTGGCTAACCTACATTGGGGTTAATTTAGCTTTGAGCCGCCCATACAATTTGGAGAGTCAGGCGCTTCGCCACCCTGCTCTGAAAATTCATCTGGCGTGTACGTATGAATTGCTAAGGCATGAATATGATTTGCTAGCTCATCTTTTAGTACTTCGTTAATTTGGCGGTGGCGCTGTAGTAATCGTTTACCCGCAAATTCTTCGCTTACCACAATTACTTTAAAATGCGACTCAGTACCGGCGCTGTGCATATGGCTTTCGTTAATTACGTTTAAATGCTTACAGGCAATCGCGCTACTAAGCTTGTCTTGAATTTGTTGTTGCATTGACATTAAAACACCATATTTAGTCACTGATTTGTGCAGCTACTATAACAAGTTAATTTAACTAACTAAATTGCTTTTGCTTAATGTGCTCAATAAAGCGGTACGTTAAGCTGATCCGTGGGTGAGCAAGCGTTGTTTGTTTGGGGATTGCGTGCTGGTAGTCGCGCTGACTATGCCCACTCATCACTAAGCAACTACCGCTTTGTAATTTTAAGTCGGTGACTTTATTAGTAGCTTTTTGCTTTAATTTAAGTACGCGCTCAGCACCAAGCGATATACATACAATGGTAGGCTCAGGGCCTAGCTCTATTTCATCATCACTGTGCCAGCCCATGGTGTCGTTACCATCACGGTAATAATTGACTAATAACGAATTAAGCGGCTTATTTAAATGTCGCTCTAAACGTTTTCGCATTGCTAAAAGCACCTCATCCCACGGCTCTACTATTTGTTTACTGTGTGAGTAACCATATTCAATATTTAAGTCGCTCATAAAGCATTGCAAACGTGGAATGGGCCCTGTTCTGCCATACACAGTGACATTAGGCTGCTGCCAATTAAGATTTTTTTGTAAATAATAAAATAAATCGAGGCTTTTTTGCGCACTAAGCGCCTTACTTTGATAAGAAAAGCCGTTTGGTAACTGTTGGGGGTTGGCGTTTTGCCGTTGCATGTTAGAATTTACCTACATTAGATTACTGATCAACAAACCATTATGACGACGCAAGCCCAGCTAGGCGATAAAACATTTACTCTTGAACGTTTCCCTTTGGATCAAAAAAACCGCAGTTTACAAGCGTGGGATTCGGCCGACGAGTACCTTATCAATTATGTTAACGAACATCACCCAGATTGTCGCTCATTACTAATTTTAAACGACACGTTTGGTGCCCTTGCCTGTTATTTTAGTGAATTAACGGTTTGTTCAGTTAACGATTCTTATATTAGCCACCAAGCTGCAGCCTATAATTTAAAAGAAAATAAACTATCAACAGCCCAATTTACACAGTTAGATAGCTTATCTGCGCTGCCTGAAGAGGTTGATTTAGTACTTATAAAAATACCGCGTAACGTCGGGTTTTTACAGTTTCAATTAAGCGAGTTGAGTGAAGTACTTGCCCCTGGCACACCGGTTATTGCCGCGGGTAAAACAAAGGAAATTCATAACTCAACTATAAAAGCGTTTGAGCAATTTATTGGCGAGACCAAAACAAGCTTGGCCGTTAAAAAGTCGCGTTTAATATTAAGTACAGCTAAAGGCGGCTATAAAGAAGCTAACTTCCCGGTAAGTTGGCAGCTTGAAGGCACTGATTTTAATATAACGAACCATGCCAATGTGTTTTCGCGCGATTCGTTAGATATAGGTGCGCGGTTCTTTTTTAATTACTTGCCGCAAACCTCAAAAGCAAAAAGTATTATCGACTTAGGTTGTGGTAATGGTGTGGTGGGCTTAATGACGTTATCACGCTGTCCAAATGCGTCGGTAACCTTTGTTGATGAGTCGTACATGGCGGTCGAATCTGCACGTTTAAATGTAGAACTTAACCAAGCAAATAAATTTGATGATTGCCAATTTATAGAAAACGATTGTTTAACCGGCTTTGCAAGAGACAGTGTAGATATGGTGTTGTGTAACCCTCCATTTCACCAAGCCCAAGCTGTTACCGACCACATTGCGTGGCAAATGTTTAAACAAGCAAAAGATACATTAAAAGAAGGTGGCGAGCTGCGTATTATTGGTAATCGTCATTTAGATTATCACGATAAATTAAATCGTATGTTTGGTAACTGTAAGCTATTAGGTTCAAACAAAAAGTTTGTAGTGCTCAGCGCAACTAAAAATAGTGGGATGCTATAAAATGAAATTAACTAAATTTATTTTAGCCTGTTGCTCCATGCTGGTGTTTAGCGCATGCAGTAACCAGCCAAACCAAGTGATATTAAACCCGGTTTATAAAAGTGGCCAAATTAGCGTTATTTCAGCCAGTTTAAGTACCAGCGTTATTGATTTACGTGGTGATAGCGCAACCCTTAAGCTTGTTGAGTCGGACAAAACCAAGACCTTTGCCAGCCAAGATATTGTAACCTCTGTTAAAAGCGTATTAGATAGCGCGCTAAATCGTAACGGAGCAAGTATTTCTAACCTAGCAACAACCCGCTTTGAACTAGATATTCATGCCCTACAAGCAAAGGTGACTGAAAAGCTCATGAGCCATACCAGCGAAGCGCACATTGAGCTAGGCGTACGGGTCATTCGCTCTACCAGCAATTTTAGTAAAGTGTATCGTGGCAGTGCTAATTTAGAAGGGCCGCTGAGCCACGATCGCGCCAAAATTGAAGGTCAACTCAATAAGTTGACGGAACAAATTATAACCCGCATTGTATCGGACCCAGAATTAATTGAATTTTTAGAAGGTTAACAATGAAACGATTTTTAATCTGCTTAAGCCTACTATTTAGTGTAAGCACCTTTGCCGCGCAAGAAGGCCGTTTTGTTCAAAAAGACAATATTTTCCCGCGTGTAGAAATAGTCACGTCATTGGGTAGCATTGTGGTTGAGCTAGACCGCTCAAAAGCTCCTATTACGGTAAATAACTTTTTAACCTACGTAATGGATAAAAGTTACCAAGGCAGTATATTCCACCGTGTAGAACGTGATGTTGAAAACGACCGTGACTTTGTAATACAAGGCGGTGGCTACGATAAAGACCTTGATGGCTTACACGAAAACGACCCTATATTTAACGAAAGTGGCAACGGTTTAAAAAATGATATGTACAGCATCGCTATGGCGTATCAAGACCGTGAACCGCATTCAGGAACTCGCCAGTTCTTTTTTAATATGGATGATAACGATCATTTAAACCCAGGTAGAGATTGGGGCTTTGCCGTGTTTGGCAATGTAATGGATGGTTACGACACGCTAGATAAAATTATGGCTGTTGAAACCGGCTTTAATGAAAAAATTGGCTACGACTTTGTACCAAAAACGCCCGTTGTTATTTTAAATATTAAAGTACTTGAGCAAACCCCATTATAAATCACTGAGGTGCAACTAAGTTGCACCCAACGCCAATGAAGGCCCTATGAGCAAAACCCTCTCAGTAAGCGAATATTTCTCGTATTTTAAAGATAAACGTTTAATCAATATTTTTATATTTGGTATGAGCAGTGGTTTTCCATGGGTACTGATTGGCTCTGTGATGTCGGCTTGGCTAAAAGATGAAGGCCTAAGCCGCAGTATGATTGGCTTATTTGGTATTGTATTTGGCGCATATAGCATTAACTTTATGTGGTCGCCGCTTATTGATAGAACCAAACTGCCATTATTGTACAAATGGTTTGGGCAACGTCGCAGCTGGATTTTATTTTGCCAAAGCTTTATGTTTATTGGCACCCTGCTTTTAGCGGGGCTTGATTTAAAAGCAAACTTAGCGATTGCCGCCGGCTTATGTTTACTCATCGCAGTCGCCTCTGCCACACAAGACATAGCAATTGATGCTTTTAGAATAGACACGTTAAGCGAAAACGAATCTCATAAAGCCACTGCAGCTGCTGCTATGGCCACATCGGGTTGGTGGACAGGTTACGCATTACTGGGTGCTATTCCTTTTTACATGGCCGATATCCCCTCTTTAGATTGGCCACAAGTGTATTACTTTTTAGCCGCTGTTATGTTGATACTAATGAGCGGCGTGTTATTTGCCAAAGAGCCTAAATCAAACCGAGAAGCTGTTCACGCAGAGCTTGAGCGCGTATACCTTGAAAAACTAGCCAGCATTAAGCAAACGCCCTTTACTAAAGTGATTGCTTGGCTTGGCGTTACAGTGGTTGATCCCTTTAAAACCTTTTTTGCTAAAAATGGGGTTAAAACAGCCCTTGCCTTATTAGCATTTATTTTCTTATTTAAAATAGGCGAAGCTTTTTTAGGGCGTATGTCGATTGTTTTTTATAAAGAAATAGGCTTTAGCAACAGCGATATAGCCACTTTTTCAAAAGTAGGCACTGCAGTACTCACCATTGCTTTTACCTTTGTGGGCAGCTTGTTCAATCAAAAGTACGGCATTGTAAAAGGGCTATTTATAAGTGGTGTTGCTATGGCGGGGTCTAATTTAGCATTTTCGGCTATTGCGCTGGTTGGCCCTAATTTGGGCTTATACGCTTTTGCTATTGTAATTGACGGCTTTACTCAGGCTTGGTCGTTAGTGGCTATGGTGGCATTTATATCGATGTTATGTGACCGGGCATTTAGTGCAACACATTATGCATTACTGGCTTCGCTTGGTAATTTAGGGCGTACATTGCTTTCAAGTTACAGTGGTGTGGTTATTGATGATTGGCTAATGGGAAATTGGGCATTATTTTTTGTGTTAACGGCATTAATGGTAATACCTTCGCTGGTGTTTTTATATTTGATTAGGCATAAGCTCTATCAGTTAGAGCAAAATTACCATAAAAATATGTAATGCATCCCTGCATTAACGTGATTTGCTTAGGCCGTTCAAGTGCCCCTTATAACACCCTAAGCAAAACAATATTAATCCGCTTTAATTAAGCCTAGCGCTTCATGCGGATCAACTTCAAGTGCATTACAGTAACGTACAAACTCAATAACATCTAAGCGGCGTTCTTGATTTTCAATCTTACCGATAAATGAGTGAGGTGTTCCTAGCACTTGTGCCAGGCTACGCATTGTATGACCCTTTTCATGGCGTTTTGTTTTAAGCCATTTAGTTAGCTTTTCGTTTTCTTCAGAAGAAACAGTCTTGCCCATCATTTTACATCTCCTACTAGATGATATGACATACCCGTCAAAGCAGTAGTCACACAATGATTGGAGGCATATAAGCAGATACCCACTACATTATTCAATAGCAAGCTATTGCTTAAATAAGCAAAGGTATTGCTACTTATTCAACCTACCAATCTATTCAGTGCTAACCCGCAAAAATAGGATATAGGTTTATTTTTATTAAGAGTGAAATTTTGCCCGTCTCACTCTTGGATACATTATATACTATTAACAGTTCGGTTAAATAATTAATTACATAGTTTGCATAAATTTACCCAACCACTAACCTTTACTTATGCTGAATATTTAAGTTAACGTACCAAAAATATTAGGTTTTTTCCTAAAAAATTAATTGTAAGATAAAAGCACTTTGTTACAAATTAACGTGCGAATAACCTTGCTGTATTGATGTTTAAACAACAGTAAGGGTAAAAAAGTTCCCATAAATAACGTTTTTCCCTAACTGAGGGACTAAAGAGGAAGTATGTTTAGAGTATTATTTTTGTTGCCTATTTTACTATGCTTTTTATGGTTTTTGTTTTTACGTCACTACGGAGTACCCATTAAACAAGGTAAAAAAGGCTTTTTATACATACTTGCCTTTTCTGCTTTTGTATTAGGCTTTTTTGTATTAATAATGCAGTTTACCCATTACAGCCCAATTGAATTTTAGGCATTAAAAAAGCCGCTAACGCGGCTTTAATAGCTAAGCGTAAATTGCTTAAACGCTAAAACTTGCACCACACCCACAGGTAGTCGTTGCATTAGGATTAGATACAAAAAAGCGTGCGCCTTCTAACCCTTCTGTGTAATCCACTTCGCCATCAACTAAGTACTGAATACTCATTGGGTCAATAACCAGGGTTACACCATTTTTAACTATTTCTAAATCGCCAGGATTTGCTTTTTCATCAAAAGTAAAACCATATTGAAAACCAGAACAACCACCACCTGTTACGTAAACACGCAGTTTTAAATCTGGATTTTCTTCTTCGTCGATTAACTGTTTAACACGAACAGCAGCAGCATCGCTGAACTTTATTGGTAATTCTTCAGACATTTTAAAACCCTCAATATCGCAATGGCGTGATTATCTAATACCCGAGTGTTTTAATCAAGTATAGTCAAACATCTCTTGTGCTATCTTAGGCTTTTAACTATTGCTTTAGCCGATACGATAGCAAAATGTGTTTTCAGTGATTGCTGTAATATTTGTTAATATAAGTGTTTAAAATTGCAAAATCACAAGGACTTACCTGCACACTTTTGTTAAACTGCTCGCTGAAAAAATGTGGCGGAGAATACAGCATGTGGCTTGAGCAACTCAGGCGTCGATTAGCAAAACCAAAAACCTCTGTGCAATTATGCTTATTAGGCGTAAGTGCTGGTTTAATTGCTGCATTTTTTATTATTTTATTTCGCTTAACGATTCTGTTTTTTCAAAGCTTATTTTTAGACACTCCCGATAATTTTACTACTATCCCCACTCTTGAACGAGTTTTAATGCCGTTGATTGCTGCGCTACTGATTGCTACATTTGCTGCATTTACTGGCTTTAAGCACTACCGATTAGGCATTCCTTTTGTTATTCATCGCATTAAACGCCACTACGGGCAAATGCCGCTTTACAACACCGTAAACCAATTTGTTGGTGGTGCACTGGCACTTATTAGTGGTTTTTCGGTGGGCCGCGAAGGGCCATCTGTTCATATGGGCGCCACTGGCGCAAGTATATTAGCCGATAAACTTCATTTACCGCATAACGCCATGCGTACATTAAGTGGCTGTGGTGTCGCCGCTGGTATTGCGGCCTCGTTTAATACCCCACTGGCTGCGGTTATTTTTGTAATGGAAGTGGTGCTACGTGAGTACAAAGTGCATATTTTTGTGCCAATTATGCTTGCCGCACTAACTGGTGCATTAGCAACCCAATTTGTGTTTGGTGAAGGCTCAGAGCTTGCACTTATTAGCATTACGCCATTGAGTGGTTGGCATTACCCATATTTAATTTTATGTGGCATGGCCTTAGGGGCAATTGCCTATAGCTTTAACCAAAATTTAATGCTGATCATAAAAACATTTAAACCTTTAAGCATGTTTCCTCGTTTACTCATTGCAGGTTGTATTGCAAGTATTATTGCCTATGCAGTGCCCCAAGCGATGGGTTCGGGTATGAGTGCGATTACTATTGCGGTTGAATCGCCTGAAAACGCGCAGCTACTTACCACTATTTTAATAGCTAAACTGCTGGCGACCTTGTTTGCCATTGGCCTAGGAATACCGGGCGGCTTAATAGGCCCCGTAATTGGACTAGGTGTATTAACAGGTACTTTAATGGCCTTTTTTGCTCAATTTATAAGCCCAGGTGCTGACATTGCAGGCACTTACGGCGTATTAGGAATGGCAGGGTTACTCGCGGCTACATTACATGCGCCGTTAGCAGCATTAACAACTGTGATGGAGCTTACGTCCTCGCCAGAGATTATTGTACCGGCCATGTTAGTGATAACAACCGCCTATGTAACGGCGCTGCAAGTATTTGGCAATCGGTCTATATTTTTGCAACAGCTTGATTTTCAGGGGCTACCCTATCATGTATCGCCCGCAACGGAGGCGCTACAAAAAGTGGGTATAATGGATGATATGGATGAGGACTTTAAACTGCTTTATTCAGACGATAAAGAGCAAATTAAAAACACCTTAGACGCCATGGACAGCCAAACCCCTTTAATAGTTTACGATGAAGAAAACGGCTATCGCCTAGCAGAGTATGACCTTACCCTGATGTCGGGCGAAAACATAAATATAAACTACATTAGCTTACAAGGCATTAGCAGCCAGTCGACCTTAGCTGATGCCTTTGATATTTTAAAAGATAAACGCAGCGGTGCCCTGTATGTATACAACTTGCTAGATGATCAGCAAATAATGGGGCTATTACGCTGGGATCAAATAAATAATATTTTAACTATTCGTAACAGCCTACTTTAGGATTCTTATGAGCGCTTTACTAATTTATAAAACACTGCACATTTTTTTTATGATTGCCTGGTTTGCCGGTATTTTTTATTTACCTCGGTTATTTGTATACCACGCAATGAGCGAAGAAAAAGCCTGTAACTCTATGCTTAAAGTGATGGAACGCCGGCTACTCTTTTTTGTTACCCCGTTTGCTATTTTAACGGCCGTTTTTGGTGTACTCACTATTGTAGAATATGGCCGTGAGTGGTTTAGATATAGCATGTGGCTGCACTACAAACTGGTACTGGTCATTATTTTATATCTATACCACGGCTACTGCTTTAAATTACTGAGCGACTTTAAACACGACAGAAATACCAAAACGGACCGTTTTTATCGTATTTTTAATGAGCTCCCAGTTATTGCGCTGCTAATGATTGTAGCGCTTGCGGTAATAAAACCTAATTTATAAGCTGTGTAGCGCATGTTAAACTGCGCTGCAATTTACAATACTTGCTATAACACGCGCGATTGCGTGCCCCATTTTAATGGATTATCGCGCCCCTTTGATTGATTAGGAACAACCCCATGTTAAGTTTCCAAGGTGAACATATACTGTCGGTAAATCAACTCGACAGAGACTGCATTGAGCGTATTTTTGCAGTAGCGAAAAAAATGGAGCCTTATGCTAAAAAACAAAAGCAAACAACAGTGCTAGAAGGCGCTATTTTAGCTAATTTGTTTTTTGAACCAAGCACGCGTACGCGTGTAAGCTTTGGTACTGCCTTTAATTTATTAGGCGGTGGCGTGCGCGAAACAACCGGCATGCAAAGCTCAGCCCTTGCTAAAGGCGAATCGCTTTACGACACTGCGCGCGTTATTTCAGCGTACGCTGATGCTGTCGCTATGCGCCATCCTGATGCAGGCTCGGTAAGCGAATTTGCAGACGGTTGTACCGTACCGGTAATTAACGGCGGTGATGGCCCAAACGAGCACCCTACTCAAGCACTACTTGACTTGCTTACTATTGAACGTGAACTCAACCGATTTGATCAAAACATTGATGGCATGCATATCGCCTTAGTTGGCGATTTAAAATATGGCCGCACAGTACATTCACTATCTAAATTATTGTGCCATTACAAAAACGTAAAATTTTCGATGGTGGCGCCCGACGGCCTGCAAATGCCAACGAGTATTTTAGATGCGGTAGAAAATGCAGGCCATAAAATACAATTAGTCAACAAAATGGAAGGGAACTTAGCAGCCGATATTGTGTACCAAACACGTATTCAAGAAGAGCGCTTCCCTTCACAAGAAGAAGCCAATAAATACCGTGGCGGCTTTAGAATTAGCCAATCAATTTATAACGCGCACTGTAAGCCAAACTCCGTGCTTATGCACCCGCTACCACGCGATAGCCGTTTAGAAGCTAATGAGCTTGATAACGACTTAAACAGTAACGACAATTTAGCTATATTCCGCCAAGTACAAAATGGCGTGTTAATTCGTATGGCACTGTTTGCTTTAACCCTCGGCGTAGAAAACAAAGTCGAGCAATATGAAGTAGACGTACCTTGGTTTAGCCGCAAACGCGACAGCTAAACACTTTTACCAAGCGACAACTAATAGGATTTTTCATGACAATTAGCCAAGATTTATTTAATCGTGCACAAACTTCAATTCCTGGTGGCGTAAATTCACCTGTACGTGCATTTAACGGTGTAGGTGGTACGCCACTATTTATTACCAAAGCCGAGGGTGCCTTTACCTTTGACGCTGATGGCAACCGTTATATTGATTACGTAGGTTCGTGGGGTCCGATGATCATGGGCCATAACCACCCAGCTATAAAGCAAGCTGTTCACGAAGCGGTAGAAAACGGTTTAAGTTATGGGGCGCCCACTGAAGCCGAAATTTTAATGGCCGAAAAAGTAAAAGCGCTTGTACCCTCAATCGAAAAAGTACGTATGGTAAGCTCGGGTACCGAAGCAACAATGAGCGCCATTCGCTTAGCACGTGGCTATACAGGGCGTGATAAAATCCTTAAGTTTGAAGGTTGTTACCACGGCCATGCCGACTCATTATTAGTAAAAGCAGGCTCTGGCGCATTAACCATGGGTGTGCCAAATTCACCTGGTATCCCTGAGGATTTTGCAAAGCACACGCTTACCGTATCGTTTAATAACCTTGATGAAGTAAAAGCTGTATTTGAAAAATACGCAGACGACATTGCCTGTATTATCGTTGAGCCAGTAGCGGGTAACATGAACTGTATTCCTCCTGTAGAAGGCTTTTTAGAAGGCTTGCGTGCAGTATGTGATGAGTACAAATCGGTGCTTATTTTTGACGAAGTAATGACCGGATTTCGTGTTGCATTAGGTGGCGCTCAGGCGTATTACAACATCAAACCTGACTTAACATGTTTAGGTAAAGTCATTGGCGGCGGCATGCCTGTTGGTGCCTTTGGCGGCAAAACCGAAATTATGGATTACATTGCGCCAGTAGGTCCGGTTTACCAAGCTGGTACTCTTTCTGGTAACCCTATTGCAATGGCTGCGGGTTTAAAATCGCTTGAGCTATTAAGTGAACCAGGTTTGCACGATAAGTTAGAAGCTATTTCTAAAGCTATTTGTGAAGGTTTTGAAGCAGGCGCTAAAAAAGCAGGCATTCCTTTAACCACTAACTACGCTGGCGGTATGTATGGCTTTTTCTTCACTGAAGCAGAAAAAGTAACCACTTATAAACAAGCTACAGAATGTGATTTAGAACGCTTTAAACGCTTTTTCCACTTAATGCTTGAAGAAGGTGTATACCTAGCACCTTCTGCATTTGAAGCAGGCTTTGTGTGTGCTGCGCACACAGAGCAAGAAGTACAAGCGACTATTGAAGCTGCAGAGCGCGCCTTCGCTAAGCTATAAGCATCCAACACATGTGTTAATAATGTGCGTTATTAACTCTGTAGTTAAAAAAAGCCCTTACGGGCTTTTTTTATTTGTGCGTATTGATAATTGAATGGTTTTTAGCCTTTATACGGTCTCACTTTTTAGACTCACTTTTACCCCACAAGAGAAACGTATGACGAGCTTAAGGCACTTAGCAGCACCTGCTATATCATTAATGGGCAACTTAAAATATAAAACTAAAATTGGTTTAGTTTTTGGTATTTTATTATTACCCCTTGCGCTTAGTTTGTTTTTTTTAGTCTCTTTATTAAGCGAGAGTATAAGCGTCTCTCAAATGCAAAAACAAGGATTACTGAGCTACAGAGACATTCTTGCAAATCAAATGCAGGGTGAAACCTATAAAAATGTAAAAGTAGCTAAAGCACGTGGTTTTAATGTAAAAGATGAGCAAATAAATGACGTACTTGAGCTGGTTTCAATACAGTCTAATTTAGCCTTAGATAACCAACTTGCGAGTGCTTATGTTAATCGCGCATTAGTTACGCCTATACCTGCGCTTATCATGCAGATAAGTGCGACAGCGCAAAGCGCTAATACTGTTCTTACTAACCAGCGTTTTACACCAGAGACTTTTATTGCGCTTTCAAACTTAAGTAAGTCGCTCCCTTTGTACCAGCAGCAACTCGATAAAATACTTACAATTGCCACCACGGCCGATGCATCTGTAAATAAAGCACTCACGCCCTCTCTCACTAATTTACATAACGCCATAGCCGCTTTTAAAACAGCCATTGATAAAAAGCTGCTTGAACCAGATGATATACAGCTTACACAAAACGAATTTGCAGGGCTTACCAGCCAAGTGCTAAGTCGTATTAGCCAACTAATTGATAAAAGCATCCCTACCCTTGAAACCCTTATTGAAAATAAACTTCAAACACAGCAGTGGATCAGAAACACAGTATTAGCAGCATCTGTAATAAGTTTACTCTTTGCGTTTTACTTGATGATAGGTTTTTACTTTGCTGTGGTCGATACCATTAATCGCTTTGCCGAAGCTGCGCAAAGAGCAGCAAGTGGCGACTTAAATGCGGTTATCAACTCAAGTACTAATGATGAAATGGATATTATTGCAGCGCGATATAACGCACTTCTTAATGCCTTTTCAAAACTTTTAGAGAATGTAAAAGCAAGTACTGTGGAGCTATGCGGCGCCACTAAATCGCTTTCACAGGCAAGCAGCCAAACGAGTAACGATGTTGAAAAACAGCAAATGCGGGTAAACGCTATTCATGATGCACTAAGTAATATGGAGCAAAGTGCGCTAAGTGTTGAAGACTCTGCTAATCAAGCGATGTTAACAGCACAAGATGCCGCGCAGCATGTAAAGCAAGGCTCTAACAACACCATGGAACTAGCCAAATACATGCAAGACCTTCAAGTTGAATTTACCGAAAGCCAACAAGCCTTAGATAGACTAGCTCAAGATAGCCAAGAAATTAGTAAAGTAAGTAAAGGTATTAGCGAAATAGCCGATCAAACTAACTTACTTGCACTTAATGCCGCCATTGAGGCAGCACGAGCCAGTGAACATGGCCGTGGTTTTGCCGTGGTAGCTGATGAAGTAAGAACCCTTGCCCAGCGTACACAAACTCAAACCCAAGAAATTCACCAAATAATTAGCTCACTCCAACAAGCTTCTGACGATACACAACAAAAAATGCGCTCAAGTCTCCAGAAGATGGAACAATCGGTAAAAGCCGCCACCGAAACAAACGATATTTTACAAAGTGCAGAGCAAAGCATGGGCGATATAAAACACCAAGGCGAAGAGATAGCACTTCGGGTTAAAGAGCAATCTAACGCAACCACCCAAGCATTAAGTGATGCACAAGAAGTCAGTAACTTAGCAGATCAAACTCTTCTCTCTGCACAATCTACATTGCAAGACGCACAGCAACTTAGTCAGCTCTCTGATGACTTAACTAAATCAATGCAGTTTTTTAAATCTTGATAGGAAGCTAAATATAATAAAACCGCTGAGTTAGCGGTTTTATTATTAAGGACTTTATTTTATTAGCGTATACACTGCGGCCTAGGTTCAAACTCACTGGCTCTTAGTGGTAACTGAATGACTTTTCCGCATCCGGGCGGTGCTTGTAAACCCGTTCTTTCATTGACGAAAGCCCATCTTATTGATGGCGGGCGTGTATCTGCTATTGCTTCAGGGTTGAGCGGTTTTAAGTAACGTATATAAGCTTCTAACGCGCCCACACTCCCTGTTAAACCGGTGCTTCTATTATCGTCTCTACCAAGCCATGCAACGGTCACTGTGTTTTGATCAAACCCTGCAAACCAGCTATCACGTAAATCATTACTAGTGCCTGTTTTACCGGCAAGCTGAATTGATGGAAAGTGTAAATTTAAACGCTTAGCGGTGCCGTCTTTTGTCACTCGCTTCATGGCATATTTAGTCATATATACTGCGTCTTTTGCAAAGCGCGGCTCAGACTTAACTTTATGCTTATACAAAACGTTACCTACCGAGTCTGTAAGGGCAGATACAGAGGTAAGCTCTCTATACTCGCCATCTGCTGCGATAGTGGTATAAAGCTGGGCAACCTCAAAGCTCGACATTTCTACAGCACCAAGTAGCAGCGAGGGGTATTCATCTATATTACCTTTTGCGCCTAATCCTTTGAGCGTATTTGCTACTTTATCAACACCTACATCTAGGCCTAAATTTACCGCAGGAATATTAATACTGTTACTAAAGGCTTTATAAAGTGGCAATGCACCTCGGTATTGGTGATCAAAGTTCTCAGGTTGCCACACTTTACCTTGCTCATTTGTTACCTGCACAGGGGAGTCATCAAGTAATGTGGCTAAGTTATAATGTGGTAACTGCAGGGCTGTTAAGTACACCGCGGGTTTAACTAAAGAGCCAATATTTCGTTTAGTATCGAGCACTCGGTTGAAACCTGAGTAGCGAACATCGCGCCCCGACACTAAAGCCGACACACCGCCTTTTTCTACATTAACTGAGATCATGGCTGCTTCGAGTTTATCGGTGTTAGGGCGTTTTTCTAAATACGGTAAACTTTTTTGAATGGACTCTTCCATCGCCGTTTGTTTTTGCAAATCAAAGTAAGTAAATACACGAACCCCAGCATCTAGTGTTTTTTGATCAGGTAATAACTGCTTAAGCTCACGGTTTACAAGTTCTAAAAAGCCAGGGTATGACTTTTGTAAACTTGCTTTCATAGGCGCTATATCAATTGGGCGTTTAAGTGATGCACGGTATTCTTTTGTAGTTAGTAGCTTGTTTTCAACCATTAAGCGCAGTACTAGGTCGCGACGCTCCATAGTGCGTTCTTTATAGCGTCGAGGATTGTAATACGAAGGCCCTTTGACCATCGCTACCAGCAGCGCTATTTGGTCATATTCCAGCTCATCAACAGGCTTTGAAAAATAAAACTCAGAGGCCAAGCCCATGCCATGCACGCCTTGGTTATAAGATTGCCCTAGGTAAACTTCATTTAAATAAGCTTCTAAAATCTGATCTTTTGAATAACGGTAATCTAAAATAAGCGCAATAAATGCTTCATTTATTTTACGCACTAAAGAACGCTCACGCGTTAGGTATATATTTTTTGCAAGCTGCTGCGTTAAGGTGCTACCACCTTGCACGGTACGCCCTGCTTTAATGTTTGAATAGAGCGCGCGCAAAATAGAAAATACCGACACACCATGGTGCTGATAAAAATCCCGATCTTCTACCACTAATAACGTGTCTTTCAACATAGGCGGAAACTTATCAAGCGGTACAAACTCTCTATCTTGCTTTGAATCATTTCCAATACGGGCTATTTGCACAGGCTCTAGGCGAGCGCTGTTTAGGCGTCTGCCAAATTTATCTTTAATGGTTGCTACCTTTTGCCCCGCAAAACGCAGCTCAATAATGTGCGATTCTTCAAGGCCATCATAAAACTCAAAGTCGCGTCGGTAAATTTTTATGCTATCGGCTGTTTTTACAAACTGCCCCGTGCGGCTTAGCCTATTAACTGATGAATAATTGAGGCGCTCAAGCTCCCACACAACCTCTTGGCTAGATAAAAACTGCCCTGGGTAAAACTCCATTGAGCGTGCGTATACTTGGGCAGGTAACTGCCATTTATTACCTTCAAATATACGTGTTGTTTTTGAATCTAAATAAATAAGATACATGGCCATAGCAATAAAAACAGCTAAGCTCAATTTCCAAAAAACAGACCATGTTTTTCGCATAAATGTGCGTTTAACAACAGTGTTTGACGTTTTTTTAGTCGTTTTTGATTTAGCTTTACGTGGCGAGCTGGTTGCTTTAGGTGCACGCTTAGGAGTGGTTTTACTACTGGGTGTTTTTTTGTTGTCAGCCATTTAAGTGTAATTTATTCCAAGGTTTATTCACGAGTGTGAGCTTAGCATATTGGGTATAGCCTAACACCTGAAAAGTTAACCTTCCCTGAAACGAAAAAAAGCCCTACCAAGGTAGGGCTTTGTGAACACAATGATTAATCTATTTAATATTAGTTACTGCGAACAGATACAAATTCAGGGTAAGCATCAACACCACAATCGTGTTGGTCCATACCGCTTAGCTCTTCTTCTTCGGTTACGCGAATACCCATAGTTTGCTTTAAAATAGCCCACACAATAAATGAAGCTACAAAAACAAAGGCTAAAATAGTCACTAAACCAATAAGCTGTGTTACAAAGTTTGCATCGCCGTTAGATACAGGCACTAACATAATACCTAGCGCGCCACATACACCGTGAACAGAGATAGCACCTACTGGGTCATCAATCTTCGCTTTATCTAGAGCTACAATGCTAAATACAACCAGTGAGCCACCTAAAATACCTAGTAAACACGCCATTAATGGAGATGGTGAAAGTGGGTCTGCTGTAATAACAACTAAACCTGCTAATGCGCCGTTTAGTACCATAGTTAAATCAGCTTTACCCCACAACACTTTACATACAAACAGTGCAGCAATTGCACCCATTGCCGCTGCGGCATTGGTGTTAAGTAAAATTTGACCTACAGCTGTTGCATTTTCTTTATCTGAAAGAAGTAATTGCGAACCACCGTTAAAACCAAACCAACCCATCCATAAAATAAACGTACCTAATGTAGCAAGTGGTAGGTTAGAACCTGGAATTGGGTAAATTTCACCGTTTTTACCGTATTTACCTTTACGAGCGCCAAGTAAAATTACACCTGCTAAAGCAGCTGCAGCACCGGCACCATGAACAATTGCAGAGCCTGCAAAGTCAACAAAGCCCATTTCTGATAAGAAACCGCCGCCCCATGTCCAGTAACCTTCCATTGGGTAAATAAAGCCAGTTAAAACAACTGCAAATGCTAAGAAAGCAAATAACTTCATACGTTCAGCCACGGCACCCGATACAATCGACATAGCCGTTGCAACAAATACTACTTGGAAGAAAAAGTCAGATTCTAAAGAGTGGTCAGCATCGGCCGCTTGCGTGCCAATTAATGCGCCAATTGAAGGGATAATACCGCCTTCAGCGTTGTCTACATACATAATGTTGTAGCCAACTAATAAAAACATGGTACATGCGATAGAATACAGCGCCACGTTTTTAGTTAAAATTTCAGTGGTGTTTTTAGAGCGAACTAAACCCGCTTCTAACATGGCAAAACCTGCTGCCATCCACATTACTAATATACCCGACACCAGAAAATAAAAGGTGTCGAGTGAAAATTTGAGTTCTACAATTGTGTTTTCCATTAATCAGCCCCCTTAAATTGCTTCTTCATCAAGTTCGCCCGTACGAATACGCACAATTTGATCTAAGTCGTACACGAAAATTTTACCGTCACCAATTTTGCCTGTTGATGCAATTTTGGTAATTGCTTCAACTACGCGTTGGCAATTTTCAGTACGAGTAGCAATTTCAAGTTTGATCTTAGGAATAAAATCTACCTGATACTCTGCTCCACGATACAGCTCTGTATGGCCTCGTTGACGTCCAAAACCTTTAACATCAACTACGGTCATCCCTTCAATACCTAAATCAGCGAGCGCTTCACGCACATCATCTAATTTAAATGGTTTTATGATTGCACTAATCATTTTCATAGTGGCCCCCTCGGACGCTTTATTGTTATCCTGTTGGCTTACATAATCCAACCTTTGTGCCACTATTAAAAAACACTTAATATCAATAAGATAAACGTAAATAGTAAATTTAAAACAAAAAAAACGCACCATCAAGGTGCGCTTTTTTAACAACTTAGCTACATTGGTGCATCACCAAAAGTGATGCCCTACTAGCTTGTAATTAGTGTTATTTTTATATTTACACAACACAGTTTCGGCCATTGTTTTTGGCTTCGTAAAGGGCCGCATCTGCGATGCGCATGGCCTGAGTTAAATCAGTGTTTTGAAAATCAGCAACACCAATACTAATGGTGATAGAAAACGGTTTTTCATCGATTAAAAATTCATGTTTAGCGAGTTTTTTTCTAAAGCCTTCTAAGTACTCTCGCCCACGCGCCGTGTCTATATCATCTAATATAATGGCAAACTCTTCGCCGCCCACCCGCGCAACGGTAAACTTAGAAAACGTAGTTTTAATTAACGTGGCTACCTGCTTTAGTGCCTGATCGCCCGCTTCGTGGCCTAAGGTGTCATTAATATTTTTAAAAAAATCTATATCGAGTAATGCAAGCGTATTTTGCTGTTGTTTTTTTAATAGTTGCTCTGCATATTGGTAAAAATAACGGCGGTTATACATACCCGTTAAATAGTCTCTGTAAGCACTTTCTTTAATATCCGCAATCAGTGACAACTGCTCCATTGTTTGCATAACACGACAATGAAACTCTTCATTCATAAATGGCTTTGTTAAAAAGTCGTTGGCACCGTATTTAATAAACCGAGCCGATAACCCATGTTTACCTGCACCCGAAAGCCCGATAATGGCCAAATCATCGCGCCCTCTAAAATTACGCACCGCTTTAACCAGTTCAAAGCCATCCATTAATGGCATCGCATAATCGGTCATGAGCAATTTTATATTAGGGTTACTTTTTATTATTTCGAGTGCTTGCTGACCATCTTGCGCATCGGTTACATCAAATAATTGCTTTTCTAGCATTTGCTTCATTAAGGAGCGGCTTAACACCGAATCATCAGCAACCAAGGCCTTACAGCCTTGATTTCTCAGAAGCTGAGCCACTAACTTGATAGCGTAATGGTATGAATCGCGATTGTCTTTAATTACGTAATCAATAACACCAAGCTCTAGCATTTGTTGGCGCTTATATTCATCAATTTTTGAGGTAAGTACCACAGTAGGAATAGCGTGTGAAAGTGTAAATTTAGCGACCTCGCCATTAGGTGCATCAGGCAAAGTTAAATCAACTAAAGCCAGCGAGTATTTATGTTTCTCAATATAGTCTTGGCATTCATTTAATGACCATGCGAAATCGACAGCGACATCTAAATATTGAGCCGTTAAGTGGCGTAGCACCTGCTGCACTACTTTACTGTCTTCAACCACTAATACTCTTTGCATAAACTTCTCTTTAATCTTGTTATTTTACGTACTTAAACTTGCACTGAAGCGACAAGCTATGAAAAACATCCAGTAAAGTTCTGTTTATGTAGCCAGTAAGTAGGCTAGGTCCATTAATGTAAGCGCAAGGCTTGTATTTAATTCAAATACAAAGTCGACCAAATATACTTGATTTTTTAGCTAAGCTAAACACGCTAGGATAAATTAACCCTAAATAAACAAACACGCCGTGTATAAGTTTAGACTTAACCAGTATTATCGACCATTAATCTCAATACTTTTGTTATTTGTGTGTTTTTTATTTTAAATAGCATCTAAACAAAAATAAGGAACGACAATGAAGCTTGTCCAATTAACTCGTTACACCTTAGCGCTTGCCATCGTATTGCTTAGCAGTACTGCAACAGCAGAAAACCAACGAAAAATAGACATTGATAGCCACGTAGTCACTAAGCATAAAGCAAAAATTAATGGTGAACGCTTTAGCTACACCGTTAAAACAGGCACTCAGCCGGTGTGGAATGATAATGGCGATGCCATTGCCACATTACAATATACCTATTACACACGAGATAAAGTCGATGACACCGCAGCTCGCCCATTACTGATATCGTTTAATGGCGGGCCAGGCTCTGCATCTGTATGGATGCACTTAGCCTATACTGGCCCACGCGTATTAAAAATTGATGACGAAGGCTACCCCATTCAGCCTTATGGCGTAAAAGATAACCCCTACTCAGTATTAGATGTAGCAGATATTGTTTATGTAAATCCGGTAAATACAGGTTATTCACGCGTAGTAGAAAACGCCAAAGGTGAAATGCTTTCGAAAGAGCAACAAAAAGAGCACTTTTTTGGTGTGAATGCCGACATAAAATACTTAGCTGAATGGCTAAATACCTTTGTTAACCGAAACGAGCGCTGGCGCTCACCTAAGTTTTTAATTGGAGAAAGCTACGGCACTACTCGTGTATCAGGCCTTGCCCATGAACTACAAAACAGTCAATGGATGTACATTAATGGTGTGGTATTAGTATCGCCGACCGATATTGGTATAAAGCGCGACGGTCCTATAAAAGCGGCTAATCGCTTACCTTATTTTGCTGCAACTGCGTGGTATCACAAAGCACTGAATAAAAACTGGCAAGAAAAAGATCTCAATGAACTTTTACCCGAAGTAGAACAGTTCACTATTAATGAGCTTATTCCTGCCCTCGCTAAAGGTGGCTTTATCGATGCCGATAAAAAACGCCAAATAATAAAGAAAATGGCCGAATATGCTGGTCTTTCAGAGCAGTTTGTAGCGCAAAACAACTTAGATATTCCCACTCGATTTTTTTGGAAAGAACTTTTACGTGAGCGTGGACAAACTGTCGGACGTCTAGATTCGCGCTATTTAGGTATTGATAAACGCGATGCTGGTGAATCACCTGATTACTGGGCTGAGCTTACCTCTTGGCTGCACTCATTTACGCCTGCAATTAACTATTACCTGCGTGAAGAGCTCAACTATAAAACGGATGTAAAATACAACTTATTTGGCAATGTTCACCCATGGGATCGCAGTAAAAATAATACCGGCGAAAACTTACGTTTAGCGATGGCGCAAAACCCGTATTTAAACGTCATGATTCAAGCGGGTTACTACGATGGCGCAACAAATTACTTTGATGCTAAATACACGTTATGGCAGCTTGACCCAAGTGGAAAAATGAAAGACAGGTTAAGCTTTAAAGGGTACCGCAGCGGCCATATGATGTACCTACGACATGAAGATCTTAAGCTTTCAAATAACGATTTACGCGACTTCATTTTAAGCTCCCTACCCGCTAAAGGGCAGGCCGCTAAATATTAATTAAAAGGGCCATTACATGAGGCATTAAGAAGATGCCTCATGTTTATTACAGTACACTTTTAACTGTGTAACCACTTCATTAAACCCTGTTTGTAGTGCAAATAATAACGCTTCATCGACCTTATTTTGCGCGGCTAAGCTTTCTATTTGCTGGCAAATGTCACTTAACTTTAACGCTGCAATCGATTTAGCTGATGACTTTAAACCATGCGCCTGAAAAGATAAATCGGCGTAATTTAAACTATGTGTATACGCTTCAATTAATTTAACTTGCTCATAAGCGGTTTGTAAAAACGCCTGAAAGACTAAACAATGTACATGCGTATCTTTTCCTAACATCGAAAACAATAAAGGCATATCTAATTGACTGTACATAGAGCTTGCTTGCGCTGTAATTTGCAGCGGCTGTGTATGCGAAGGAACAATGCCTTGCGAGTGTTTCATCAACAGTGCTTTTAGGCTTTCAAGCTCTATCGGTTTAGTTAAAAAACCGTTCATCCCAGCGCTGTAACAATCTTGTATGTTTTTTTTCATTATATTGGCAGTAACAGCAATAATTATTAGCTCATTGAACTGTGTGTTTTTTCGGATTTTTTTAGCCAACTCAAGGCCATTTAACAACGGCATTTGAATATCGGTAAGTAGCATATCGAAGGACTTATCTTGGAGCATTTGCCAGGCCTGTTCACCATTATTTGCAAACGTTGAATTAACACCAAGCATGGTCAGTTGCTGCTTTAAAACCTGCTGATTAGTCAGTTGATCTTCTGCCACCAGCACATTTAATACTGGGAGTTTACCTGTGGCTGAGTTTGCAGGCTCACTGCTGGGGTGATTTATCGGTTCATCAGCTTGTATAGTGGTTAAAGCGCTTTCTTTAAAACTATTAAAGCTAATGGTAAAGCACGCGCCTTTATTTATTTGGCTATTTACTTGTAGCTGCCCTTGCATACGCTCTACAAGCTCTTTAGTAATAACTAAACCTATGCCCGTACCATGTGTTTTACTGGTCTCTGCCCCTAGTCTATCAAAGGGTTTAAAAAGCCTTAAAATATCATCTTCTGAAAAACCGCACCCTGTATCTTCAATATCAATATTACAGCGGCTTGAATCAGCAATCTCGCAACGTATATCTATTTTACCTCGCACTTTGTTATATTTTATTGCGTTGGAAAGTAAATTAAGCAGTACCTGTTTAAAACGGCGCTTATCTACATATAAGTAAATACCTTCTAGGGAGTCAATATTGTGAGTATCTATAGTAACAAGCTCAACTCTGGCAAGTTCGCTCACCATTTCAATACTATGCTGTAGCATGTCTTTCACGGGGGCATATTCAAAATTAAACTGCATATTCCCCGACTCAATAGAAGTTAAATCTAGCACGTCGTTTATTAGTAAAAGTAAATGCTCCCCAGCTTGGTAAATACTTTGCGCATTGTCTTTGTGTACCTCGGTTGCTTTACTGTCATATTGATAAAGCTGCGCTAACCCTAAAATCGCATTTAACGGCGTTCTAAGCTCATGGCTCATACTCGCCATAAAGTCAGACTTAGCCTTACTGGCCGACTCGGCTTGAATTCTCAGCGCGTTTACTTTTTGATGATTAGTAGCAACCTCACCGGCCATTTTATTAAATGCATTTATGACGCTGCCAATCTCATTTTTTTGCTGGACGCTAACGTGGCAATCAAAGTTCCCTTTAGCCAGTTTAGAAAAGGCGACTTCGAGCGCCCGTAAAGGGCTGGTAATTCTATAATCGACCAACCAAGCTAAGCCAATAAAAAACACCACAAGTATAAAAAACTGAATATAAATTAACGTGTAATGTAGCTTGGCCGCTTCGTTTATTTCGTCTTCAAAATTAACGACTAACGTTATTTCAGCCAAAGGTTTATCTAAAAAAGTTACATGCTCATTTAACGTAACATTGCCCTGCTGCGCTAACAGGTGCCACTCATCTAAAGGGTATAACTGATTACCTGTAGAAGGCTCTACTACCCTAATTGCTTTCCAATTAGGGTTTGTATTAAGTTGCGCGTCTATTTGCTCATACAGCTGTGCGTATTGACGCGTTAATAAAGGGGTTTTTATTGATGTGGATAGTTGCTGTAAAGAGCGCTGCGCTGCGCTAGAAAGGCCATCGTTTACCCACCTAGCTTGCTCTGGCAAAGCGTAAAAAATAAATAAACATATTAATAAAAAGCCAAATGCCATTACCGCAATAAAGCTTTGAACCCTTAGGCTGCGCCACCAGTTAATTTTCAACATAAAACGAGCGTAAACCCCATTGCGTTAATTGTTTATAATCGTCAATGCTTGCTTTACTTGGGTTAATTATAGGAATACCCGCTAGTAAGTGTTTTTGTTTAGGGTCGCTCCCTATTTCTATAATTGCTTGTTGAACTTGCGCTTGTACCTGATTATTTACTCTAGGGTGAACCACAATGGGGTGGCGGCTAACTTTCCGCGTTTTGTAAATAACTTTTAGCTTTTGCTGCAAATTTTGAGGCTGTTGCTTTAATGTGCCCATCACCCCGCCGCCGGCAGGTGTTGCGTTAAGTGCCACGTTTAAATAAACAGATGAGTGCGTTTGTACATACACAGGCTTTATTGTTAAGCCATATAATAGGGCAAGCTCCGCCCGCATTAATAAAGAAGCGCCTAACGCATTAGGCGCAGGAAAAGCAATTTCGGCGCCTTCAAGCTGCTCAACGGATTCAATATTACTGTTTTTATTGACCACTAATACGCCTTGCAAATGGCGCGCAGCATCTTTCACTATCGGTAAATAGCCTTGCTTGTCGTAAGCAATCACACTATGCCATGGGTTCATATAAGCAAAATCGTAATCGCCATCTGCAAACCCTTGCTCAAAAACCGGGATTGATTCCACGGTAACCAGCTTTAGTTGCACGCCTGTTTTTTCGGTTACTTTATTAAGAAAGGGCTGCCATATTGCAGTGAGTTTTTGTGGCTCATATTGCGGAACTACACCAAAAGTAAAGGTTTGAGCATAGATACCCATACTATTGAATAAAAAAAGCAAAACAACACTACACTTCATATTAGTCTTACCGTTGTAGGTTTATGACTATAAGCATAGTTAACGAGTGACTAACGCACCATTTTTATTACGTAGAAATTAAGAGGTTATTTAATTAAGGAGGTTTAAGAAAGTTTCAACAAAAAGATAAAAGCAGGCGCCCATACACACCTGCTTAAATATATTACTGCCAGTACGGCTCTATATCAAAAGACGCTAAACGGCTTTGCTCCATTGCACTGACTAAGTAATCTGACTTTTGATCTAGCCACTGTTGAATTTTAGCCAACTGCTCGTCTTCTTGCCCGCCGCAAAGCTGCTTTAAATATTCCAGCGTGCTGAGCTCGTACATACCATGAGAAATATCCAGCCACGGTAGCCTAAACTCTAAGCGCTCTTCTTTGTCAAACAATGACCCTAAGCAATTACCGCTTAATAAGCTGTTTTCTAATTGGGTGCGTAAGCTTAAATAATCTTGTGCTGTAAGCGTTTGCTCTTTAGGAAGTAACTTATCTAAATTTTGCCAATCTTTATTAAATAAACGTTTTGCAATTTTAGCTACTGGCTGCTCTGCTGCCTGTAGTTGAGTTTGCCCCCAAAACTTACGCCATTGTTTATCTACCAACCAAGTAGTCAACGACAGCAATAAACGATTGTATCGCGCGCTTTGAAACAAAGCATTAATATCATCAATGCTTGGCTGTAGCTCTTTTAAATCGTTAATAACTTGCGCTAATGCAGGCGCTGCATTTATTTTTTTATAAAATGCATGGCGTTTAGATGTATAAGTTTTTAGCTGAATTGCATTTTCAACCCAAGCTAATTCACTTAACAGCCACTTTAACTCTGTTCTTAATTGCTCAGTACTGTCTTTACTTACAATATCGTCAAACAACCAAAAATTATGCCTAATTAAGCTAATGCCATCAGTCACACGTTTGAGCGTTTTTAAACTTGGTTTGTCAAAATAACACTGCTCATGTTTTTGCACAAAACGAATACCAAAGTTCATGGCTTCTATTAGTGCTTGCTCTTGAGTTGCTTGTTTTTTTAATTTTACAAACCCAATAGACTTACTTGGTTTAAGCGGTGTTTCATCGGCTAGTCGGTAGCCTCTAGCTGCTTTTGAATAAAGCCCTAAACGAATACAGTTTTGGCTAACAAGTTTATCTGCCAAAGCAAATAGCTCGTCTCTGTTGCCCTCAACAAGCTCTATTTCTAGCTCGCTAATAATATCAACCTTACCCGATGCAGCTATTTCGCCCTTATCTAGCACGACTTCAATTTTTGCGCCATTGGGGGTTTCTATTAACCAAGTACGACGAATAAAGTTAGTGCTAAAAATTGGATATAAATTATTGCTAATAGCATTTACTTGCATACCATGAGGCCAAATAGCATTATTAAATGCTAATAAATCAGGACGGCTTGATTCAATTGGTAAGTTGTATTCAGGACGTTGGTGTAGCCCACCCACAACTTCGCCAGCAAGCTTTATTGTTTGTTCGCATTTACTGTCGGCACAGCGGGTTCTAAAACCTATATCAAGGGCTCTTAGCTCTCTACTTGGGGTATCGTAATAGGCATTTTGCAAACTACGTGAAGGTTTATTAATAACCGTTTTAGCAAATTGTGTGATTAGCGAGGGGATCAGTGGAACAACGGCATCTGATACCAAAAACTTCAGTTCTATCTCAGTATCCATTAGGGTTGAGGATTACCTTTAAAATAAATAAGTGCTCAAAATAAACAAAGCCACCTCATTTTGCAAATTTTTTAACCTTTTTGGCTGAGCAACACCCGCACTGGGTTACAATATCAACCTTGCTATTAACGCGTTTAATCCATACTATCTCACTACTTATGTGAAAATCTCAATCACAACCACAACGGACACGGATAGACTAACAAGGTAGATAAATGCTAAAACACTGTTTACTAGGGCTACTTTTAACAGCCACCTCGTTTATAAGCCAAGCACAAGAAGCTCAAACAGCCAATTCATCAGATGCAAATTCAGCTTATATAATCGATAATCTATATACCTTTATGCGCTCTGGCGCAGGTAAAAACTACCGCTTACTTGGCTCTGTAGATGCGGGTACTAAATTAACCGTGCTATCAAAAGAAGAAAACGGCTTTATAAAAATAAAAGACGATAAAGACCGTGAAGGTTGGGTTGAGTCTAAATTTATATCGCAAACGCCAGGGCTTCATCAGCAGTATCAAACACTCAGTAGCGAAATGAGCACAGTGCAAAACAAACTACGCCAAGCACAAGTTGAACTACCTCAGTTACAAGAACATAATCAAAGCTTAACTAATCAAAACAAATTGCTTAATCAACAAATTACTGAGCTGCAAACAACGCTTGAGCAAGAACGCGCTCAAAAACAAGCAGCCACTGCAAAAGAAAAACGCCAACTACTTACTTATGGTGGCGCTATTGCTTTTATAGGTTTGTTTTTAGGTATTATACTTACCGTTGTACTTTCGCGCCGTAAGCGCTACGAAGGGTGGGCTTAATTAACCTAAACTTTAATTAACTAAGTTTAAAGCCGCTGGCTAATCATTAAAAAAGCACCCTTAGGTGCTTTTTTAATGTGTGTGTAATGTATTGCAATAAGCATTTGGTTTTTAAATATCCAAACGTAAACCAGGATCCTGCTTAATTTTTTCTATTACCATGTAAGTATGGTGAGTACCTACTCCCGGAATATCGACCAAGTCTCCTAGCACCTGTCGATACTCATCCATATCCGAGACCCTAATTTTTAGCAGGTAGTCGTACCCCCCCGCTACCATATCGCACTCTACAACTTGCTCAATTTTAAGTATATGCTCTTTAAATACTTTAAAAACAGCCGTGTTAGATGTCACCAGCGATACTTGCACATGTGCTACTAAGCTCTGATTCAGCTTTTGTTCGCTAAGCTTTGCAAAGTACCCTTCTATATAGCCTTCTTGCTCTAAACGTTTTACACGGTCAAGGCATGGACTAGGACTTAAATTAACCTGTTTTGCTAGGTTAACATTAGAAATTCTGCCGTTCTTTTGAAGAACGTCTAATATTGCTAAATCGATACGATCAAGCAGGCGTAATCTATTTGGACTTGTCATACAGAATTTTATACGGATAAGTTGAAAATATGCCCTGTAAATTATCGTAAATCGTGAAATTTAACCAGCATATTCTGCTGAAATTTAATTAGAATGCACGCATTACATCACTGGTAATTTATTGGTAGCAAAGTTGCTTTAGCTCAACAGCCCAAGCACATAAATTTTGTTCTACTATTTACATATTAACATTCCTAAGGGTTGCTTATGTTATTCAATGGCGATTTGACAACAACCTGTCCTACAAGACAGAAAATTCGTGATTTTTACCGCATTGATGAAAATGCTGTTATTGATCATATTTTACCACTTGCAGAAGTGGGTGTTAAAGCACGAAGCCGTGCATGGGAAAGAGCTCGCCAGATTGTTTTAAACATTCGAAAAGATCAAGACGGTCAAAGCGGTGTAGACGCACTTTTAAATGAATTCTCACTCTCTAGTGAGGAAGGTGTAGTGTTAATGTGTTTGGCCGAAGCCCTACTTCGCGTACCAGACAAAGCCACGCAAGATACGTTAATTCGTGACAAGCTTGCTAAAGGTGATTGGAGTTCTCATTTAGGAAGCAGCGATTCTTTATTCGTTAATGCTTCTTCGTGGGGATTATTAGTAACCGGTAAAATGGTTAACTACACAGATAAAACCAAAGAACAGCAATTTGGCATGCTTAAAAAGACCATAGGTCGTTTAGGCGAGCCTGTGATTCGCAAGTCTGTAAACTTTGCCATGAAAATTATGGGTAAGCAGTTCGTTATGGGTCGCACCATTGACGAAGCCATTGAACGCGCTGCTGAAAAAGAGCAAAAAGGCTACGTTTACTCATACGACATGTTAGGCGAAGGCGCGCGCACAATGAAAGATGCCAAGCGTTACTTCGACAGCTACATGAACGCAATCCATGCAATTGGTAAAGCGGCAAATGGCCGTGGCCCAGTTAAAAGCCCTGGTATTTCAGTTAAACTTTCTGCTATTCATCCACGTTATGAGTTCACGCATAAAGACCGCGTAATGGCCGAAATTGTGCCTAAACTAAAAGAGCTCGCGCTTGCTGCTAAAAAATACGACATTGGCTTTACAGTTGATGCAGAAGAAGCTGACCGCTTAGATATTTCGTTAGATGTTATAGAAGCGGTATTTAGCGATGAAGATTTAGGTAACTGGCAAGGTTTTGGTTTAGCCGTACAAGCATACCAAAAGCGCGCTATTTTTGTTATTGAATGGGTAACTGAACTTGCTACTCGTGTAGGCCGTAAAATGATGGTTCGCCTTGTAAAAGGTGCCTACTGGGATACAGAAATTAAAACCACGCAACAAGATGGTTTAGAGCACTACCCAGTATTTACGCGTAAAGCAACTACCGATGTATCTTACAAAGCTTGTGCTATTAGAATGCTAGAAGCACGCGATGTACTGTACCCGCAATTTGCAACACACAACGCTTACACTGCAGCCACTATTTTAGAAGTTGCTAAAGGCGATAACACCGGGTTTGAATTCCAGCGTTTACACGGTATGGGCGAATCTTTATTTGACCAAATCGTAAATGAAGAAAAAATTCAATGCCGTGTTTATGCACCCGTTGGCCAGCACGAAGACCTACTTGCCTACTTAGTACGTCGTTTACTAGAAAATGGCGCTAACTCATCGTTTGTAAACGCCATTGTAGATACCACTAAACCTGTTGAGTCGCTATTACCTGATCCAGTAGAAACACTGCAAGGTTTACGTAATAAGTACAATACGCAAATTAAAATGCCAATCGACTTATACGGCGATGAACGCGCTAACTCTAAAGGCATGGACTTAACCGATATTAATGTAATTACGCCATTCAAAGAAAACCTTGAAAACTGGTTTAACGATCACTTAATTGATCAAAGCCAAGTACCTGAAGGCGCATTAGCAGTTAAAAACCCAGCTAATCACAACGAAATCATCGGCCACGTTAAACTGCAATCTGGCGATGAGATGAAAGACATTTTGGCCAATGCAGAAGCGGCATTTGAGTCATGGTCGCAAACATCTGTAAAAGAGCGTGCTAATTTATTACGCCGCGTGGCAGATATTTTAGAGCGTCACCACGATGAGCTCGTAGCTATATGTATTAAAGAAGCCGGTAAAATTGCGCAAGATGGTATTGACGAAGTACGTGAAGCCGTTGATTTTTGTCGTTACTACGCGGCACGTGCAGAAGAACTTGCAAGCGATGAGCGCTTTGAAGCACGCGGTGTGATTTTATGTATTAGCCCGTGGAACTTCCCGCTTGCTATTTTCTTAGGTCAGGTGGCCGCTGCCATTGTGACTGGTAATACTGTTATTGCAAAACCTGCAGAGCAAACAAGCTTAATCGCACTTCGCGCTATTGAGTTAATGCTTTCGGTTGGCTTACCAGAGCATGTAGTACAGCCGGTGATTGCCCGCGGTTCTGAGGTAGGTAAAACAATCGTACCTGATGAGCGTATTCAGGCAGTTATGTTTACTGGTTCTACAGAAACAGGCACACTGATTTCACAAACACTGGCTGCGCGTAACGATATTCAAGTACCGCTAATTGCAGAAACCGGTGGCCAAAACTGTATGATTGTGGATTCAACAGCGCTGCCAGAGCAAGTTGTTGATGATGTAATAAGCTCAGGTTTCCAAAGTGCAGGCCAGCGTTGTTCAGCACTACGTGTATTATTTATACAAGAAGATGTAGCCGATGGCATTATAGAAATGCTTAAAGGCGCACTCGCCGAGCTGCATATTGGCGATCCGTCATTACTTTCTACCGATGTAGGCCCAGTAATTGATGAAAAAGCCCTTAAAACGCTAAATGATCATGTTGAATACTTAAAAGGTAATGCAACACTTCATTACGAGTGTAAGATCCCTGATAACACCGAAAATGGCGCCTACTTTTTTGCCCCTCGTTTATACGAAATCGAAGATTTATCAGTACTTAAACGTGAAGTATTTGGTCCATGTGTGCACATTGTTCGCTTTAAAGCGAATGATATCGACAACGTGATTGACCAAATTAACAACACAGGTTACGGCTTAACAATGGGTGTTCACTCACGTATTGAAGAGCGTTGTGAGTACCTAGCTAAAATGTCGCGTGCGGGTAACGTATATGTAAACCGCAACATGATTGGTGCCATTGTAGGTGTGCAACCATTTGGTGGCCGTGGTTTATCTGGTACTGGCCCTAAAGCCGGTGGCCCTAACTACCTGCAGCGTTTAGTAAAAGAGAAAGCATCACCTGATAACGTGCAAATGACTAACCTAACGCCAGATGAGCTTGATTTACACCATTACAGCGGTGCAAACGAGCAAGTTGAAAAGCTGATGGCTAACTCAATGCGCGATGAGAAAATTTGGCGTGCAACACCGTTAAATGACCGTGTATCGGCTGTTCGTCAGTTGCTTGCTAAAGTAGCAACGGTCGAAATTATTGATGACCTAGCGGACGATTTGGCATTAACGCTTTCAGAAGCGCGTGCACAACTTAACCGTTTAGAAAAACATATGCGTAAGTTTACTACTTTGCCTGGGCCTACTGGTGAATCAAACACCTTGCACCTTGAAGCACGTGGTTGTGTAGTATGTTATGCAGATAAAAGCACGTCATTTAACTTTTGGGCGCTTTCAATCATTACAGCACTTGCTGCAGGTAATACAGTAATTACGGTAGCATCAGAGCTATTTTACGACGAAGCGGTAGCCTTTAAAGATAAGTTTATTGCCACAGGCGTTGCTGAGGGCGTGTTCCAGGTTGCAAAACCTAATCAGCTACAAGCTATTTTGGCTCACCCTCACTTAGCGGGTGCGGTGGTTGCTGCACGTTCGTCTCGTTTAGGTTACTTCAGCCAACAACTTGCACAGCGTAAAGGCGCTATTTTACCAGTAATTACTTCAGAGTATTACGATACGTTAATTAAGCGCTTAATTACTGAAAAAACGATCAGTATAGATACTACCGCATCTGGTGGTAATACTTCACTGATGACCCTAGTAGAAGATGACGAATAGCCCATCCAATACTAATTAACTAAAAATGTAAAAAAAGGCACTTAAAAAGTGCCTTTTTTTTTATATTGAAACGTATAATGATGCTAATTTAAACAAAGACCCATTACAGAAGCAAAAAAATTGAAAGTCATCTCTATTTCGCAATTACAGCCTGGCATGTTTGTTCAAAGTGTTACAAAACAAACTGGGCGCATTAAAATTAAAAACCAAGGCTGGGTTAAAACTCAGACGAGTATCGATAAGCTCAAAAAAGCGGGCATTTTAGAAATAGAGATAGATCCAGATAAAACATTAACTACACCCGAGCCCGACACCCAAGCCCCAGCGCCTAAGGCTGAGATTAAAAAACGCGACCCTTGGCTTAAAGTTCATAGTAGCGAACAAGAAATGGGCAAAGCTAAAAAGCTCTACGACGAAGCTAAAACACTTCAACAAAAGGCCTTTGGCGATATAAAAGCGGGTAGAGATATAGACATAGCGCCTTTTAAAGAGCTTGCCAGTGGCTTTATGGACTCTATTTTTAGAAACCAAGATGCCCTAGCCTGCTTAACCCAAATGCGTCAAAAAGATGCTTACTTATTAGAGCACTCTATCAACGTTTCTATTTTAATGGGTATTTTTGCAAAGCACTTAGGCATAGAACGCGACATTATTGTAGAGCTCACTACAGGTGCTTTGTTGCATGACATAGGAAAAATTAAAATTCCTGACAAAGTGCTCAATAAACCGGGCCGCTTTAGTGATGACGAATTTAAAATTATGCAAAACCATGCTCTGTATTCTAAGCAAATTTTGGAAGAAGCAGGATTAACGGGGATTGCTGTAGATATTGCCGGCCTACACCATGAGCGGTTAGACGGAAAAGGCTATCCGTTTGCCAAAAAAGGCGATGAGATAAGCCAATACGTACGTATGGCGTCAATTGTAGATGTATATGATGCACTTACGGCAGAGCGGGTATATAAAGCAGGTATGGAGCCTATAAAAGCGTTTAAAATTTTAAAAGATGGTTGCCCTGATAGCTTTGATGGTGAGCTACTTACTAAGTTTATCCAATGTATTGGCATTCACCCAGTAGGCACCTTGGTGCGCTTATCTAGCCAAAAAGTAGGCTTGGTTACACAGAGTAACCCTGAAACACCTTTAAAGCCGGTGGTTAAAACATTTTATAGTGCTAAACACGGTCGCTACACGGAAATGCAAGATATAAACTTGGCAAATAAAAAAACAGCTGACAAGCTCGAATCAACTGTTAAGCCGACCGACTACAACATTGATTTAGAGCGCTTTTACAAAAACGCTATTTTACCCTGAGTTAAAAAGTAAAGCCGCAGTTTTGCGGCCTTACTTTATTAGCTGCGCTTTATTGCGGCCAATCCTGCAAAGCTTTAATACTGAATTCATAACCATCAAAATCAAGTACACTTTGCTCTGGGGTAATTTCGCGCACTGTTAGTGCCCCAATGCTCTCCCCTTCGTGTAGCTCTCTCCCATTAAGCTTTATCCAGCGTTTATCTGCACTTGAAGAGTATATATGTGCTTGGTATTTAATGCTTGGCAGCATGGCTTGTAAGCCATCAGGTAATAGCTCAACCGGTTTAACTCGAGATGAGCTGCGTGAGGCCTGGGTTACTTCGTAATCTTGTTCTTGCTCCGAGTCTTTTATCGCTTGCGCAAAGGCATCTTTTAATTTACTCGGTACAGCATCAAGCTCCGGACTACTTTGCGGCGCTTGCGTGCTTGGGGTATTCTCACCATTCAGTGGTTTTCCAAGCACTTTATACTTGCTCATATCTAAACCTGCTGAGCTTGTATTTTGTGTTTGTGGCTGCATAAATTGCGTGTTTTGGCCGTGTGCATTATAAGCAAGTGGATTATAGCTTTGCGTATTAGGTAGCTGTGCATTGTAAGTTTGCTGATTAAACGCATTTTGATTATACCCGTTAGCATTTATAGGGGTTTGCACATTGTAACCTGGTTGCTGCTGCGCCGGATTATCATTAATAGGGATATACTGCCCTTGTGGGGTAAGCAACATTTTTTGTACCCCGGTAGGTGTTTGTACATACACCAACTGCCCTTCAATCGTTGCTTTATTACTATTTTTTTCAGCCTCTGAAGAAGGTGATGTTACAGGCTTTTCGGCTTTATTTTGCGCTGTAGTTGGCTTATCTGTTACTGCTTGTTTTTGCTTTTTGCTATCAGTGCTAACAACATCAACCGTCTGGCTTGTGTTTAATAGTGCGCTGCTTTGAAACCACTTACCTGCTGTAAAGCCACCCGCTATAGCAATAAATGCTGCAATTGCGCCGCCAAGTAGCCACACCATTTTTTTATAGCGCGTAAGTGCTTGCTGCTGTTTTAACTGCGCTGACTGCAAATCATATTGCTCGGCGCTCATATCTGCTTGTTGAGATTGCTTTAATGCATCTAATAAATAAGACATAAATTACCTAACTATATAATAAACGACATGCCAACACCTACTGCAAACAAAGCAGCAAATGCTAAGTAATAATAAACACGGCCAGTGGATTTAGGCGCATTATTCTGCGCAGCCACAAAGTCCATAGGCAGTGATTCTTGGGCTGATTGTTTTATAATATCACTATCAACAATAAGCTGCTGCTTAGAAAAAGCCCCGACTAACGCGCGCTCACAGACTAAATTCATTAAGCGTGGAATGCCGCCAGTTAACTGATGTACAGCTTGCATAGCATCGAGCGAAAAAACGCCTTTATCACACCCGGCAATATGTAAACGATGCTTTATATACGCAACTGTTTGCCCTTGGGTGAGCGGTAATAAATGATACCGTGCTGTAATTCGCTGCGCTAACTGCCTAAGCTCAGTACGTTTTAATAATGCCTGAAGCTCTGGTTGACCCACTAAGACTATTTGTAACAGTTTTTTATGATCAGTTTCTATGTTGGTTAATAGTCGTAATTGCTCAAGCACATCGGGGGCAAGGAGCTGCGCTTCATCAATAATTAAAATTGTGTGCCCGCCCGCTTTGTTATTAGCCTCTAAGTGCTGCTTAATAATGTCGGTTAAACTTTTAAGGGTGGCATTTTGGGCATCGTAAGTAATGTTTAGCTCATCACAAATACTGGCCAAAAGCTCAAGCTCCGACAGCGCCGGATTATGGATCATTGCAACTTGAGTATTCTCTGGCAGTTGCTCTAACATACTGCGGGTAATGGTGGTTTTGCCTGTTCCCACTTCGCCGGTTAGCAATACAAACCCGCCATCTTCGCCTAAACCATAGGTTAAGTGGGCAAGTGCCTCTTTGTGGCGTTCGCTTAAAAATAAATAATGGGGGTTGGGCGAGATCGAAAATGGCTTTTCGCTCAAGCCAAAGTAGCTTAAATACACCGCAATGTTCCTTCGTCATTAAAACTCGGCCTATAATGGCAAAAAAAACGACAAAGTAACAACGTTGTATGCGCTTTATTATTGAAATAACGTAAATTTATGTAAAACAAAAAAGCGCCGCTAAATTTAGCGGCGCTTTTGTATTAAAGCTAAGTGCTTGGCTATTTTATTTTACTTAGTTTTCGTAACGCACCAAACGTAAATACACGTCACTGGTTTTAGCATGTAAGCTATTAAGCCCACTATCAAACTGGTAAACCCATGCTGAGCTCATCGTGCTTACCCCTGAGGTATTACTCCAGTAGTTTTGCAATTTAGTGCCTAAAAACACCTCTTCGTTAATACTTGGTTCGGTGCAGCTGTGCTCTAAAATACTGGCAAGCTCTTTAACATTAGGCACCTGCCAATCGTCGTAATCGGCAGTGGTGTCGTTTTCTGCGCCTCTAAGTGCTTCTTGCCAATTAAGTGACGGAGAAGAGCCTGTGCATGTTTCAGTGTCGCTATCGTAAACTTGTCCGTAGCTACAACGTTGCCACATTAGGCCTGTTTCTGTATCTAACACTGTGCCATCGTCATTAAGAGTGAAGCGAGTGGTTGGTGTTGTTGTATCCGCCCCGTCGTAACACGTTTGCGCTGCGGCTAGTTGAAAGCTTGCGCTAAATACAGCCATTGAAAATAGTAAGCATGTTTTCATGATTTTCTCCTATCGGCTTCTGACTAAACGTACATACGCGTATTTTTCTTTCGGGTAGGCTAAGTCATTCCCGTTGCTCATATCGATAATGTACGCTTGCGATAAGCTGGTACCATCGGCTGCAGTTTGTGATGTCCAGTACGGTAAATTCACATCATCTATAGCGCCTGCTTCTGGCATATTTGGAAAAAACGCTTCATCAATTAATACGTTTTCGCCCTGCTTGCCATAATCTATTAAGCTCAACAGCTCAGTGTAAGTTGGTAAGCGCCAATTGGTACCGCCGCAAAAATCTAAGTCGTTCACTTCATTTATATAGGTTTGCACACCACAGCTTGTATCATCTGGACAGGTGGTATTAGCGGTACTGGTATCGGTAAAGGTTGTCGTGCCTAAATCCCAAAAGTAATGATTTTGGCCATCGCGTAAGGTGGTATTAGGTAATGTACCTGACTCTACACTTTTCACTTCCCATACAAGCCCCGTTACGTTGTCGCGTATACAAGTAAAGTCGTCACTATCATCCGCTACTTCATCAGCAAACTGATTTAGCTTAGTGTAGTCAAACGCAAGGTTACCTTGGCCTGCTTTATCGAGTTGGTTGGCAAAGCTGTCTCGACCAAGCTCTGCATCTTGACCCGGAAAGTCACTACTTTGGCAATTGATACGCTGGGTATTGTTATAACACTCGCCTAGGCCACTGTCGTTAATTAACCCTAATGCTTTTGGTGATACGTCAATAAATACGGTATCGGTGTCAGTGCGCCCTTTAGAATCAGTAACAGTGACTTCAAAGCTCAACGTGGTATCTAAATCAACGTCGGAGGCAAAAAATGTCGTGGTACATTGGCTAGTATTTGCCAGCGTTTCGGCATTGCCCGTTAATTGTTGCCAGCTACATGAAAACGTATCTGTTAGGGTGTCACTTTCACTTGCATCTAAGGTCACTTCCTCAAATTCTTCAACGTTTTGGTCATCTCCGGCATTGGCCACAACCAGCTCGTCTGTTTTATTTAATGTCATACTGTATTCAGTACTTGCCTCGCCGCCCTCGTCGTCGGTAACGCTTAATTGCCATATTAAATTAGTATTTGATTCAAGCAGCGGGTGGCTAAAACTTACCGTAGAGTTGTCAAAGTCGGTTACATCTAAATCAGGGCCTGAAATTAATTGCCACTGATAGCTATTAATTTGGCCATTTTCGTCAGGGTCGCTCGACTCTTCAGCGCTTAACGTTACGGTGTCGTTATAGGTTGAAGGCAGTATTTCTGGGGCTGTTTGACTAACAACAGCAAGCGGTAATTGATTACTTGAGGTAATAAATATGCTCACGTTGTCACTAACTAAGCTGCCATTATCTGTTTGATAGCTTACAGATAGTACAAGTTCACTATCGGCTTTAACATCGGGCGCAGTAATTGTTTGCTCTGCACCTTCAAGCGGGAAGCCGTCCACAGATGGGCCGCTAACGCGCTGCCAAGTAAAGGTACCGTCGGCTGGTGAGCCTTGTGCGGTGATTGTAAACTCTGTTTTTTCTACAACTTGAAGATCGGTTCCGGCATTAACCGAGGTTTCAACAGTAGAGTCTTCACTACCGCCGCCTCCACCGCCACAGGCAGCCAATAAAAAACAAGATATAAGGGGAGTAAAAGCAAACGCTTTCATAAAACGCACCTAAATGTCAAATAATTACTATAGTGTAATCACTAGCAATAAAGGTGCCATTTAGAGTTATACCAATTCGCTTAATTAAGTGATCCATTTTGAGGCTGGAAAACGTGTCGCAAAATGATTAAGCATTATTGTGGATTGGTATTACATATACGTATCTTGATGAATACGCACAAACAGCTTAGTGCCTATTTTTGAGTAATCTACTTTGTATTCACGCCCATCAAGCGCCTGAATAAACAACAGCTGTTTTTCTTCACCAAAAATATCAGCGCTACTTACATTAACAATTTCAAGGTAACGCTCTTTGGCATCACGCCGGTTTTTAGGTAGGTCCTCTTTAAATGGCTCCAAACCATTTTGAGTTACCTTTATACGTGGGTGCTGCTCTGCATTTACAATGACTAGATCAAGCTTTTTATCTTTATGGATGATGGTGTTGCGACCACTCTTTATAAAAGATCTTTCTTGGCTCATTATTTTTCCTACTATCGCATTTAGTGTCCAACTTGCGATGCTATAAACCGTTCAGGTGCGCGTTTCCATTTATTTAAATCGGCACTGAACGACCAAATGTCTGTCTCTAATACACTTGCGGGTAACAGTAAATTATATCCCGTTAACAACTCAAGGTGCTTGGCTCTGTTAGCAAACATAGCTATAAGTCCAGTATAGCTAAATCCTTTAGGTGAGGTGTATTGTGTCTCTTCTATTAACCATTCTGATGGGCAATTGCCATTTTTGCAATGTTTTTGAACAGCTTGCATAAATAAATTACGCTGCTCTATCAGTAGTTTTCCGGCAATGCGTGGGTGTATAGCGCTTAAAAATTCGTCCATATCATTAAGTTTTAAACCTACTGCGTTTAATTCAAGGTATTCAAGGCCGTCAGCCACCTTAGGAATACCGCTGTGGTGTAAGTTACTAACATGTAACTGCCACTGGCCATACTTATGCTGATACACAAGTAAGGACTCACTAAGCACTAAACTGTAATAAGGTTCCTGTGTTTTTAAAAAACCAATAAAAATAGCAGCTATGCACATGCTTACTAAAAAAATTTCTATTAAGCTAATTTCACCCGGGCGCAGTAAATTAAACAGCATAATAAATACCAAACCTACGCTGCCTACAGTAAGTACTTCAATGCCATTGCGCGCCCCTTGCGCCCTGTATTTTATTATTGAACTTGGCTTACCCATATTGGTAAAAAGCCATATAAAATAAAAACATAACAATACCCCAAAGTATTATTTTTCTCATTGTTAAACAGGTTTTACACTGCGGTGGTTGCTTCATCGTTTTATCATAATTTTAGTGTTAAATGGGAACAAGTAATTAGTCTCATAAATTTTTACGCCTAACGCACAAATTTATGAGACACATAACCGCCTTTTCACGGTCTTATTTCGTACAATACTTACAATTTATTTTCAGGTATGAAAACGATGTATTCAAAACAGTCAGGTAAAGCTCTTTTTCCATTTTTAATTACGCTTCTTGTTATTTTAAGTGTGTACTTATATTTGCCATCTAGCCATGGTGAACAATCTAATTCAAGTGATACACCCACACAGGTAATGGCTCATACAGTATCGTCTCAAGAAAACACCGTTATGATTGAAGCCATAGGCAGTGCACGCGCAAACCAAGCAATTTATATAAAAAGCGCACAAAGCGATTATGTTACACACATATATTTTGAAGATGGCGACTTAGTAAGTAAAGGCCAACGCCTTGTGCAGCTGCAAAATCAGCAAGAACAATACGCTGTAAAAGAGCTAGGCATTAACTTAAAAGAAGAAAAACGTCAGTTAAGCCGCCTTACTGAGCTTTCTCGTACGCAATCTACCGCTAAATCATTATTAGAAGAGCAGCTTTCTCGCGTAGATGCCACGCAAGCCCAACTAGAAAGCGCTAAAACCAAACTTGATGAAATGCTAATTACCGCACCGTTTTCTGGCTTATTAGGCAAACGAGAAGTGTCGGTTGGTGCTTATGTAAGTAGCGATACAATTATTACAACGCTTGATGATATTAGTATTATAAAAGTTGACTTTAAAGTTCCTGAAAAATATTTATCTCAACTTAACCTAGGCATGAAAGTACATACTCAAAACGATGCCTACCCAGGGCGCACTTTCACCGGCAAAGTGACCCATATTAGTTCTCGTATCGACTCGATTACTCGCAGTGTAGAAGTAACCGCAAGCTTTGCTAATAAATCCGGGCTATTACGCCCTGGTATGCTTTTAAACACCGCTTTGGAGCTTAGTAGTAATCAGGCGCTTATGGTGCCAGAAAAAGCCGTGATCCCACTGCAAGATAAACATTTTGTATACCAAGTAAAAGAGGGTATTGCCAACAAGGTAGAAGTGCATGTTGCAAGCAGAAATAACGGCTGGGTAGCGATTGATGAAGGCCTTAGCGATGGCGAGCAAGTGATTACCGAAGGCATTATTAAAATTCGCCCTGGTAGCAAAGTAAGTGTTGAGGGTTAATCGGTGAAAATTACAGATACGAGTGTTAAACGCCCTGTTTTTGCCATAGTAATTAACTTACTACTGCTAACATTTGGCTTGGTGGCTTTTTCGATGCTACCACTTAGAGAATACCCCGATATTGAAACCCCTATTGTTAGTATTAGTACTGACTACACTGGTGCTTCGGCAGAAATAGTCGAGACAAAAATAACGCAAATATTAGAAAACCGAATATCGGGTATTGAAGGCATTAAAAGTATTAATTCTTCAAGCAGAAATGGGCGCTCTAATATCGTTATTGAGTTTGATATAAGCCGTGATATTGACGCAGCCTCAAACGATGTACGAGAGCGAGTTGCTCGCGCACTAGACAATCTACCAGAGCAAGTGCGCCCACCAGAGGTGTCTAAGTCAAACAGCGACGAGAGCCCTATTGCTTGGTTTGTACTTAACAGTGAAACCATGAACTCGCTGCAATTGAGCGATTATGCACAGCGCTTTATTGTCGACCGATTAGCCGTTGTAGATGGCGTTTCAAATGTACGTATTGGTGGTGAGCGCCAATACGCCATGAAAATTTGGCTAAACCGCCAAGCCATGGCTGCTCGAGGGATCACTTCGAGTGATATCGAAAACACCCTACGCAGTGAAAACGTAGAGCTACCAGCAGGTGAAATTGAATCTATCGACCGCGATTTTACCGTACGAACAGCGCGTAGCTATAAAGACCAACGTGATTTTCAAAACTTAGTTATTAAACGTGGTGAAGACGGCTACCTTGTGCGTTTAGGTGAAGT
Source organism: Pseudoalteromonas sp. P1-11 (assembly GCF_001399995.1). Taxonomy (NCBI): domain Bacteria; kingdom Pseudomonadati; phylum Pseudomonadota; class Gammaproteobacteria; order Alteromonadales; family Pseudoalteromonadaceae; genus Pseudoalteromonas; species Pseudoalteromonas sp. P1-11. The sequence continues at coordinate 73,549 of NZ_LJSP01000002.1, read as the reverse complement.
TGCCGATGTACATTTAGAAGCCGCCGACGATGAAAGCCTGTTCCGTGGTAACGGCCGTAACATGATTGGCCTTGGCATAGTAAAGCAAGCTAAAGCAAACACCTTAACAGTGGTAGACAACGCCCGCAGTGAACTTGAAAAAATAAAACGTAATTTGCCAGAGGGCACCACTATTCAAGACAGCTACGACTCGTCTATTTTTATTAAAGAGTCAATCAACGAAGTATATAGCACGCTTGCCATTTCTATGGGGTTAGTGGTGTTAATAATATTTATCTTTTTAGGTAATATTCGCGCTACGCTTATCCCCGCCGTTACTGTGCCTGTAGCACTTGTTGGCAGCTTTATGTTTTTACTTGCCATGGGTTATTCAATCAACTTATTAACCTTACTTGCGCTGGTATTAGCAATTGGCCTAGTCGTAGATGACGCCATTGTAATGCTTGAAAATATTCACCGTCGGATTGAGCTTGGCGAGCCACCTTTATTAGCGGCCTTTAGAGGTGCCCGCGAAGTAGGCTTTGCAATTATTGCGACAACGCTTGTGCTTATTTCGGTGTTTGTACCTTTAGTATTTATGGATGGCCGAATTGGCGCTTTGTTTACAGAGTTTGCAATGGCTGTAAGTGCCGCGGTGTTTTTCTCTAGTATTACTGCCCTTACGCTCTCGCCGGCGCTGTGCTCTAAAGTTTTAAAAGCGTCAGAAAAAGAAAGTAAATTTAGCCAATGGATGGACCGTGTTTTTAGCAAAGTTGAAAACAGTTACCGCCAATCGCTTACCTCAAATATGACCAAAAAATGGGGCTTAATGATAAGCCTAGTACTTGCTGGTTTTGTTAGCTACTCGTTGTTTTTGCAAGTGCCTTCTGAGCTTACGCCAAAAGAAGACCGCGGTACCTTTTTTATTATGATGAGCGGCCCTGAAGGCGCAAGTTATGAAAATAACGCAGCCAACATGGCCAAAATAGAAGAGCGCCTGCTTCCTTACTCAGAAGCTGGCGAATTAAGCCGTGTTTTAGTACGCGTACCGGGCTGGGGCGGCAGTGGCGGTGTTGCTATCGTTGGTATGGCCGATTGGGATAAGCGCAAGCGCTCTACCTGGGAAGTTATGGACGAAATAAGCGCCAAAATGACCGAAGTAACAGATGTACGTGCCTTTGCTATTATGCGCCGTGGTATTGGCGGTGGCGGCTCCTCTCGCCCCATAGAGTTTGTACTACAAGGTAACGATTACGAGCAACTTGCTGATTGGCGCGACCGCATTATAGAGCGCGCAGAAAAAAATCCAGGCTTGGTAAGAATCGATCACGACTATAAAGAAACCTTTCCACAATTTTTAGTCAGCATAGATAAAAACAAAGCCGCCGATTTAGGTGTGTCGGTATCAGATGTAGGTACCACGCTAGAAACCATGCTGGGGCAGCGCCGTGTTACCACCTTTATTGACCGTGGTGAAGAATACGATGTAATTTTAAAAGGCACTAAACAAGACTTTACAAACCCTACTGACATTTCAAATATTTACCTTAAATCACGCAGTGGTGAGCTGGTCCCACTAGATAGCCTTATAAGCTTAAAAGAAGAGGCCACAGCATCGCGCTTAAACCGTTATAACCGAATGCGCGCCATTACACTAAGCGCTAATCTTGCTGACGGTTATACACTTGAACAAGCACTTAACTTTTTAAACAAAGTAGCCGCTGAGGAAAACGACATAGACGGCGCTGTAGATTATAAAGGTGAATCACAATTATATTACGAAGGCGCATCGGCCATGACCTATGTATTTGTGCTTGCCCTAACTGTGACCTTTTTAGTTTTAGCTGCTCAATTTGAAAGCTTTATGCACCCGTTTGTCATTATGCTAACAGTACCACTTGGCCTAATGGGTGCCATGTTTGGCCTATGGACAACTGGCTTAACGCTTAATATTTATAGCCAAATTGGTATTGTAATGCTGATAGGTTTAAGCGCTAAAAATGGTATTTTAATAGTCGAATTTACCAACCAACTGCGTGATAAAGGCGTAGAATTTAGCGAGGCTATTTTGCAAGCGGCCACTCAGCGCCTGCGCCCAATAATAATGACCTCTCTGACTACGGTAATGAGCGCAGTGCCTTTAGTATTGGCATCAGGCCCAGGCGCAGAGAGCCGCATGGTAATTGGTGTGGTGGTATTTACAGGGGTTATTGTATCAACATTGCTAACACTTTATGTTGTGCCTGCAGCGTATTATGCCCTAGCCCGCAACACACAGTCGCCAGAGTTCTTACAGCAAAAATTAAATAAGCAAGCCGACTCTCACCCGTTAAAAGACAGCGAAGAAATTTAACTGAGCTTACACTGCGCCGTAACTTGCTGTTACGGCGTATTCAATTTATGCTCGCCTTAATACTGTAACAGACATAATTAGGACAACTTATGAGCACATCAACACAACTAGCAACATTTGGTGGAGGCTGTTTTTGGTGTATAGACGCTGCATTCAGACGAGTAAAAGGTGTACTAAACGTAAGCTCAGGTTACACCGGCGGCCATACCGACAACCCCACGTATAAATCAGTCTGCTCTGGTACAACAGGCCATGCTGAGGTTGTGCAACTGGAATTTGACAGCGCTGTAGTGAGTTTTGAAACACTGCTTAGCATGTTTTTTACGTTACACGATGCCACGCAATTAAATCGCCAAGGTAACGATATTGGCACACAGTATAGAAGTGTTGTTTATTACCACAACGATGCGCAATTAAGTCAAACCAATGAGATGATAGCCCAGTTACAAAACCATATTAGCGAGCCAATAGTGACAGAGGTTAGCCCTGCGACCACATATTACCCAGCAGAGCATTATCATCAAGATTACTACAACGAAAACCCACAGCAGGGTTACTGTAGTATTTTAATTGCGCCTAAGTTACACAAGTTTGAAACTGTATTTAAAGAGTTTTTAGCTGACTAGCTAATTTGCGTTGTTAAAATAATTCTAATACCAATCCGCATAATTAAGTGATCTATTTTGAGGATGGATAAACGTTTGTTCTAAACGAGAATTTTTTAAAGCAGATAGCGACACATTTAGCCCCTGAAAATGATTAAGTATTAATGCGAATTGGTATAAATACACATTAAAAAACGCTATTAAAACTGATAGCTTGCACCTGCAAAAAAGCGGCGCTCTGGGGTGTTGTAGTAATATACGTCACCGCTTGTAAAGTCAGCTCTTGAGTCAACCACATTGTAATCTCTGTCAAATAGGTTCTCTACACGCAGCGACAGCTCAATATTATCGTTTACATGATAGTTACCCGCTAGGTTCCAAAGTGTATACGATCCTAGGCGCGTTACTGCCCCCTCGCGATCACTGCGGTATTGCATATCAATGCGAGCATCAAAATCACCAAATTGCTTTGCGAGCTCCCAATTAACAGTGCGCTTGGCAACATTGCGTAGCTCATCGCCGGTTTCTTTGTTTTCGGCACTTAAGTATGCAAAATTAAAGTGGCTATCAAACCCTAAAATTTGTTGTGTAAGGCTAAACTCAACCCCTTCATAGCGAGCTTCGTTTATATTAGCTAACGCAAAGTTTTCATCGTAATCAATTTTATCTTCGATGTCGTTTCTAAAAATTGCAAAATCGACTTGTGCACTGTCAAAATTAACATTTACACCAAGCTCGCGGTTTATTGATTTTTCAGGTTGGAGATCTGGATTACCAAAATTTGGGTAGTATAAATCGTTAAATGTTGGCGCTTTAAAACCTGTGCTTTGACTAATTCTAAATGTTGAATTTTCAGATAAATGATAACCAGCCGCCGCAGTATAGGTTGTTTCATCACCAAACTGTTCATCGTCGTCTTGGCGAAGAGTTAAATTGGCAAGCACAGTGTCGGTGTCGTAATAAGCCCCAACAAACACTGCTAATACATCGCGGCTATCCTCATCAAATGCTTGCGAGCTGTGCGATACATCATCGTTATACCAATTAACGCCGCCGCTAATATTAAGCGCATTTGTTAAGCGGTATTGGCCGCTGTAATCTACTTGCGAGCGCTTAGTAATAAATGTACTGGTTAATGGCCCGCCGGTAAAAGAGTCCACATATGTGCTGTCAGAATCATCGGTTGCAAAAGCAACATCTATAGCATGAGATTGGTTAGTGTAATTTTTGCTCCACTGCGCCGACAGTTGATAGTTTTTAAAGTCCCCTCTTTCAACCGTGCTCGTTGCAGGGCTAAAGCTGCTATCGTAATCCGCGTAACCTTCGCTGTACTGGCCTAGTAGCTTAAAGTTACCGTAGTGTGCATCTGCATAGTTTACTTTAAAGCCTACGTTTTTATTTTCATAGCTGTCGTCATCGGGCGCTATACCTTGTAATGCATCAAAACCATCGGTTTTTTCAAAGCCTGCATTGAATGCGCTAACCACTTCATCTGATTTTACTGAACCTGCAAGTTGATAGTTTTGATAAGCGTTAGAGCCAAATGTGGCATCAAGTGATACATTGCTCGCTTCACGCGTTATTATATTAATAACCCCAGCTAATGCATCTGAGCCATACACAGCTGCACGCGAGCCCTTTATGATCTCGATTCGCTCAATACTATTTAGCGGCACGTTACTTAATGCTTTTTGTCCTAGCGTGGCTGAGCCCGTGCGTACACCATCAATTAAAATTAGCGTATCGCCAGAACCTGTACCACGCAAAGATACGCCCGACGTTTGGCCAAAGCCACCATTAGGATTAATTTGAAAACCCACTTGTGTGCTTAGTAAGGTTGGTAAATCGCGTACATTGCTTGCATCTATTTCGGCGCGTTCAATTACATTAACGCTCGCTAATACATTATTTATTGATTGTTCAAATTTATTAGCGGTAACAGTGATTTTTTCAATTGGGCTTTGTGCAGCAGATACAGAAAAAGACAGCGCAGCCGAGATAGCAACGCCAAGAGTTGTTTTATTTAGCATGATGTTCCCTATCTTTGCCCACCGCAAAGATTTAAGTAAGTAAGATTACTTCAAGGCCGGTCTCCGGACTCAGTAAACACATAAATGCGTTAATACTTTACCGTTGCGGGGGCAGTGTTGGGATTGCTTTTGTCATAAAGGCGCACCAACTTCCCGATTATCTCGCTGTTAGTTTTAATACTTTAAACCCTGTATTTAGCAACCAGCAAGCACCTTGAAAATAGGCGGTTATTGTGAGCAGTTTGTTTACAAATGTCAACGGACGTCTATATAGCTAAAGGTTAAATTATTTATTTTCAGTAAAGCTGGATGTTACGCCGTATAAACTTAAAAGCACTGTGATTTTAGGTTTTATTTCGGGCGAATTTAAAAGCTTATCCATTTGTTTTACCGTAATTTTACTGCGCGCAGGATTAACTAAAAAATGAGTATCGTATATAGCATCTGGGGTATTACTCTTATAAAGCAGGTTCATATTAAAAATGTTGTTCTTTTTAAAGTATTGATAAGCTATGTTATTTAACACCCCTACATCGGCACGCTTTAATAGCAGCATTTTAACAACATTAAACTCATCGATTGTTAAACTAACTTGGTGTTCTTCACTTAAATATTGTGCATCGGTTTTAAAATCAGCAAAACGATAGGAATACCCTAATACCCCCGCTTTTGTTAAAGCATGTAAGTCATCGAAATAGCTTTGCTTTTGGGTGTTTTGTGCCAGCGTATACAACTCATTTTTAGCAATAACATAAAAGCTCGTTTCCTGTAAGGCACTTCTTGCTACCTCAGGCACCCATTGCATAGCCATTAAAAACAACATGTCGAATTCACCCCATTCGACCCACTTTTTGAGCCTTTTTACAGGCAAAGAGTTAAGAGTAAATTTATATTCGCTTTGAGAGTCATTGAGTATTTTTACAAACTCAGGCGCTAACCCTTGCTCTTTTTCGGCATTAATAATAATTGGAAAGTAACCGTCCTCTACCAACACATCTACATTTATTGGCTTGGCAAAGCTAAACTTACTGCTCGCAATAATAAGTATAAAAACAAAAAACTTAAGCATTTAAAGCCTTTAACAGTCGCTATTAAGTAATATTGATATTAAGAATAGCCTAATATACGCAACTGCGTGATAAGCAGGTTTAATAATGCATTTAAATAACGTTAAAAGAGTATGGAATAACAGTGGACTAATTTTACACAGGTAAAAGGGGTTTAGGCTTGCGAGTAAGTAAAGGCTGTAATTAGGGCGGGGTAAAATGTGTGGCTAATATATTCAATAACCACACATTTAAATTTTCACTTTAAAATACTAAAGACACTTAGCTAATTAATCGCGAAAGTTTTTAAACTGGAAAGGCTGACCTAAATCTGCAGTGCGAACGACTTGCATAGCGGCTTGTAAATCGTCACGTTTTTTACCCGTTACACGTACTTCTTCACCTTGAATAGCAGCTTGTACTTTTACTTTTGAGTCTTTAATGGCTTTAACTACTTTTTTAGCCATGTCTTTCTCAATGCCTTGTTTAAGTGCAACATTACGAAACACGTTTTTACCAGCACGAGTGATGTCTTGCAGCTCCAAGCTTGCTACGTCCATACCACGCTTAGAAATTTTACCTGCTAAAATATCAAACAATTGCATAACTTGTGAGTCAGCTTCAGCTTTTAGTTTAATTGTTTTGTCGTTTAGCTCAATTGATGCGTCAACACCTCTAAAGTCAAAGCGCGTTTCTAGCTCACGGTTTGCGTTATCTACTGCATTTTTAGCTTCGTTCATTTCTACTTCTGATACGATATCAAATGAAGGCATTGGGTTCTCCTAACTATTAAATCTAAATTTATGCGCCGATTATAACGCTAAAATTATAAATCTTTACATTTTTCTGCCAGTTGTTCAGGTGCGATACTAATTTAGTTTGATATACTGCAGCCTCTTTTTTAAGCGGTTTTAGGATTTATCGTGACAAGGCGTGTTTACCAAGCAGTTTTTTTGATTAGTATTGTGGTGTTTACCCTCTTATTTGCCAAAGAAATAAAAGGCGGCGTTACGAACTTATTTCCACATGTTGATAAAGTTGCCCACTTTGGGATATTTTTTATACTTGCCATCATTATGGATAAAGCCTTTAAGTTACCGCTGTACACGCAAGTACTCTTGCTTGCGGGCTACGGTGCAGCAATAGAAATAATGCAAGATGCGCTTCCCTACAGGCAGGCCTCGTTAGGTGATTTTGTTGCTGATTTTGCCGGTGCGGCCACGTACTTTTTACTAAGAACCATTTTTACTCCTCGAAAAAAGAACCCTTATGGCTAATATTCTTATTATTGGCGACGGCGCTATTGGTTTATTGCTAAGCCATTTTTTATCTAAAGCTCACACTGTTCATGTGTTAACACGCAAAGCCACTGCAAATACACGCTTTTATTGCAAAGCAAAACAGCCTTCGCAAAAAATTAATGCGCGGTTTATTACGCTTAAGCAAATTAATGAACAGCCCGCGTTTGATATTGTTATTTTTGCTGTAAAGGCTTTTCAGGTTCAATCGGCCTTTACGCAAGTTAAACCCTTTTTATCGCCAAGTAGTGTACTTGTTGTATCGCACAACGGAATGGGTAATGTTGAAACGCTCAATGAGCAACTCGATAAGCGACAAGCGTTGTACTTTTTAACCACCAGCATGGCTGGCTTTAAAACAAACGACTTTATAGTACAGCACACCGGTGAAGGTAAAAGCGTATTAGGTGCCTGCAACCCTTGCGCGCACAGTTATCGCCAAGCAATGTGTGAACAATTGCAAAACGTGCCGCAGCTAAGCTACAGTACTAATATTGAGCAGCTACGTTTTGAAAAACTATTAGTAAATATTGCCATTAACCCATTAAGCGCACTGTATGATATTAAAAATGGTCAGTTACGTGCCCCTTATTTTAATAGCATTATCTTTAATTTATTAACTGAGGCATGCCAAGTAGCTCAGGCTTTAAAGCTTGATATTAAACTTGCCGATGCGCTTAACAACGCTTACAACGTTATGATGCTAACCGCTGAAAACTACTCTTCAATGCATCAAGACGTAGCGCATAACCGTCAAACCGAAATAGACGCCATTTGTGGCTATATTAGCCAACAAGGTAAGCGATTAAATATCAGCACCCCGCTAAACGATGCCCTACTTGCTAAAATTAAGGCAAAAAAAAGCGTGGTATAAACCACGCTCTAAATTACGGTTAACCTTTACGGGCGGTAAACTTTTACACCCGTAAAGCCTGCTTCATGAAGAATAAGCGCCTGTAACTGGCTCATAACCCCTCTTTCACAATACAGGTAGTAATCCTTATCTTTTGGCAGATCACCAAATTTAGTCGCTAAGCGGAAAAACGGTAAATGCACTACATCTATACCGTCAATCTCAAGCGGCGCTGCATCCTCTTCCTCTGGTGAGCGAATATCAACAACCACTGCACCCGCTGGTAAATCAACTACCGACTCAGCTTCTTTAAGTTCTTGCTTAGCTTCTACGTCTATATCACGCACATCCATAATGCGAGCGTTTTCAACAACAGTATTAAGCACATCAAAGTCGAACTTTTCTTCTTCGGCTTTAATAACGTCAAGTTTAGCTTTAACCGTTGGCTTTTTAGATATTACGCCACAGTACTCAGGCATGGTTTCGGCCATTTCTGCGGTGCCAATTTTACGGGCGATATTAATAATTTCTTGTTTGTCGTGCTGAATAAGTGGGCGCAAAATCAGGGTTTCTGTTACGCGGTCAATCACACTTAAATTAGCTAAGGTTTGACTAGAAACCTGACCTATACTCTCACCAGTTACCAAGGCTTGAATATTTAATTTTTCGGCTACTTGGCTGCCAGCACGCATCATCATGCGTTTTAGCACAACACCCATTTGGCTGTTTTCAACGTTCTCTAAAATTTCGGCAACAACCGGTTCAAAATCAACCGTGATAAATTTAACTTTATGAGTAGAGCTAAATTTTTTCCATAAGTAGTAGCTGGCTTGTTTAACACCAATTTCGTGTGCTGCGCCACCTAAATTAAAGAATAAAAAGTGCGTGCGAGCGCCCTTACGGATCATCTGATAACTTGCTACACCAGAGTCAAAGCCGCCTGACATTAACGAAAGCACGTCTTCTTGTGTTGGCAGTGGAAAGCCTGCCATACCTTGGTGAGTTTGCGTAACTATGTAGGCTTTATCGTCTTTTACTTCTAAGCGAATAGTTACTTCTGGGCGGCTTAACTTAACGCGAGCGCCTTCAACGTGCTGGTTTAAACCACCACCCACGTAACGCTCTAAATCCGTAGAAGTAAAGTCGTGTTGACCAATACGCTTTGCGCGTACACAAAACGTTTTACCAACAATGGTGTGCCCTACTAGGTCTATGGTTTTTTTATAGATATCGTCAAGCGTTGTGAAGTCAGTTTCGGTCACTTCAATAAATTGCACAATACCAGGAATGCGCTGCAAGCTATCGATAAAGTCTAGGCGTGTTTGTGCATCATCAAGCTTAGTTACAACAGAAATATTATCCCAGTTGTTTCTTACTTGTACTTTTTCGTCAACACGGCGCAATACAATTTTAATGTTATTTTCTAACACTTTAGTAAAGCGTTTACGTACCGAACGGCTTTTAATGGCAATTTCAGGATGTAGTTTGACGATAAATTTAAGCATAGTTCACTCTTAGACTGCGGGAATTCGCGCTCCCAGGCATTGGGCGCGCGATTATAGCAAAAATTTTTGCGTCTAGGAACTAACCAACTAACAGCAGTTAGGCAAGCGCTGGCGCTTGCTCTGCAAGTTGGGTGTATTTTTCACGTAACTGATTCATTTTAAGAATGCTTTTTTCGGTGCTGTAAGCCCTAAATAATGCTAATACTTTTAAAATGCCATGATAAATATCTTGCTCAGCTAAATTACCACTGAGCCTACGCGCTTTAATATACGGAGTCCAAAAACTAACGGTTAGCTTAAGAGTATGGGCAAGTTCAAGCGCATCTTGCTCTTCTATGGCAATCATTTCGTTATCGCGCAGGCCTAAAATAACTTGGCGAACCTGCTCTAATAAAGTTGACTGAAAACCAATGTAGGCTTGTTTTAAGCTTTCATCTCTGGAGAGGATGTCGCCTAAGTTGTCGTAAAAAAAATGATAGCGCCACATTAGCTCAAATAATGAATCTAAATAAGCAGTTAAATGATCAAACGCATCATCGTTTGCTTCAATGGGTTTAAAATGAGTATGTAAATGCTCGCTGTAAAGCGCAAAAATATGTCGGATAATGTCTTCTTTATTTTTAAAATGATAGTAAAGATTACCCGGGCTCATCCCTAAATGTGATGCAATATGATTGGTTGATATTGCACGCTCACCATGTTCATTAAATAACGAAATACTGGTGTGTATTATTTTATCCTTAGTATTCATATGCGACGACTCAATTTAACTTATAAACTACATTACACTAAATATCAGCCTTGCAGTATAAACAAATCGGGCTGGTTTAAATACCATCATAATTTACTATTTTAAAAACGAAGTCTGATTATGCTGCACGCAGACATTTGCAATAATGTAGTGCTGTTAGCTAACGCAAAGCCTAAGCAGCGTAATTACACTTTAAAAAATGGTAACTCATTTAAAGCACTTTTACTGATTAAATATCAAACATAAAAGCTCAACCTGATCTCCTAGGCTGATTTGTAGAACAAACACTGATAGACTACTTGAAAAATAATAGTTAGTGAAATCTATGAACGTTACGGCAATCTATCCTGGTACATTCGACCCGTTAACCAACGGCCACACAGACCTAATTCAGCGCGCAGCTAAAATGTTTAGCACGGTTATTGTTGCTATTGCTCATAACCCTTCTAAAAAGCCGTGCTTTAGTCTCGATGAGCGAGTTGATTTAGCCAACACTATTTTAGGGCATTTAAGTAATGTAAAAGTGATTGGCTTTTCAGGCTTACTAGCCGATTTAGCTTTTGATCATAAAGCCGATGTGCTTATTCGCGGTATTAGAGCGGTATCTGATTTTGATTACGAATTTCAGCTCGCAAATATGAACCGCCGCCTAAATCCAGATTTAGAAAGCGTGTTTTTAACACCTTCTGAGCGCAACTCGTTTATATCATCAACCTTGGTAAAAGAAGTTGCCCGCCATAATGGCGATGTGAGCGAATTTGTAAGCCCACTTGTAGTGGATGCTTTAAAACAAAGGTTAGGCTGCGACGCAAGCTAATTAAACACAATTAGCGCACTTTGGTGCGCTAATATACCTAACTACTTTTTAGCCATAGCTTGTAATTCATTGTGGTTAAATAAAACGCGTTTAAGCCTTACCAAGCCTAAAATATCTTTGTTTATAATTAATACTATTGCCATTATTAAGTCACTCGAAAACTGGCCAACCCCATAGACCCCCCATAACCACCAATAGTCATAACTAACCAACACCACATAATCGTAATGCATAGCCATGTGTAATGTTGCATTAAACGTTAAACCACAAAGAAGATAATAATAGGCTGTGGCGTTAGCGTGTTTATAATTATAGGAGAGGCAAGCAAGCGTGAAAATGGTAAGTAAATCTGCAATTACTAAATCTAAATATATTGAGCCTGTAAGGATAAATGATGCTTTGAACATAAATAGGCTGAGCGTATAAGAGAGCATCATCACCAAAGAAATGTACATAATATGCTTATTGCGGCAGTTTATTGTACAAGCAAAATTATAAAGAAATGGAACTACAAAAGCCCATGTAATAAAAATACTTAGGTAGTCATTTACTGTGCTCAATGCCATAAATACATGTTGGAGCATTAATAAGCACCCATTTTTTTAACGAGATATTTTTTGACTTTTATTAACCCTAAAATATCTTTATTTATAAATAAAACCAATGCCATTACTAAGTCACTTGTAAGCTGCCCAATACCATAAAGCCCCCAAAACCACCAATACTCTATATTCCCAACAACGATACTATCGTAATGCATACCGTAAAATACAAACGCATTAAAACTAAGCCCCACGATTAAATAATAAAAAGCGATCGGTTTAGCTTTCGATAAAAAAATCATCCATATCATCAAAGCGATTATGGTAACTGCATCAAATAAGAACAGTTTTAAGTGAGGTGTGGCTGTTTGCGGGTCCATAACCATACTTGATGTATATGAAGCCATCATAATAAATGATATTTGGGCTAAACTTTTATCTGACTTATTTATGCTTGTAGATAAGCAATATAAAAATGCAAAAACAAACAGCCATGTAATTAAAATGGTTATGTAATCATAAAGGTCAGCCATCGCCCATAACAGGCTATGCATATCGGAAACGCTTCAACTTTGTAGTTAAATAATTACTTAGCCTCGCTAAACCTAAAATATCTTTATTAACAACTAAAACCAACGGCATTAATAAATCAGTAAAATACATGCCAAACACATAAACATTCCAAAACCACCAATAATACAATGTGCCACGCACTTCGATATCGTAATGCATACCTAAAAATAAGCAGGCATTAAAGCTTAGCCCTACAATTAAATAATAAAAGGGCGTAGGTATAGTTTGTTTGGTGAAATTACGCCACAGAAGTAAAACCAAGATAGTTACAGCATCATAATAAAAATAATTTAAGTGCGGTGTTTCTATAATTGGATCCATAAACAAACTAGCTATGTAGGATACCATCATAATAAATGAAAGTTGTGCCCTGCTCTTATCTGGCTTATTAATACTTGCCGATAAGTTATACAAAAAGGCAATAAGAAAAAACCACGTAAACAAAATACCTACGTTGTACCCTAAATCGACCAGTCCCCAAAGAACATCAGCCACTTTGCTTCAATCTCATAACACCGTTCACCAACTTATCATTAGCATGCACTAACATTAAAAAATCCTTTTTAACGAAAAAAATACCAACCATGATGATATCCATCATATTAATAACAACTGTATAAACAGACCAAAACCACCACGGTTCGTAATTACCACGTACAAACACATCTATGTGCATAGCTAAAAATAATAACGAATTGATGCTCAAGCCAAATAATAAGTAAGTAGATATGCGCTTTTCAGGTAGGAAATACCGCAGAAATAAAATAAAAAATAAAGTGCCTACATCATAGCAAAACAGTTCTATGTAACTAATGTTGTAAATATCTATAACTGTACTTAAGCAGTAAGAAACTACCATAACTAAAGATAGCCATACTGCCTGTTTTGATGGATTGTTAATGCTAGTTGTTAGTGAATATAAAAAGGCCATTAAAAACCCCCACTGCACTAACGCACCGATATAAACTGACACTTCAGGAGGGATTAGAACATTATTCACTATTGCGGTTTCTTAGCAAAGAACGAGTAAATAAGGTTTTTTAAATAAATAATTTTTAAAAAATCTCTATTGATAAACAGCACTAAAATCATGCTCAGATCAGAAATGGCCACCACTGATGAATACAATCCCCAAAACCACCAGTAGGTGTAATTATGTAAAATATAAGAGTCTAAATACATACCTAAAGCAAAGCACATGTTGATACTCAGCCCAAGCATAAGATACATAAATGCAACTGTTTCTCTTTAATATAAAAGTATTGGGCAATAATTAAAACCACAATGGTGATAGCATCTAAAATAGCGAGATCAAGGTAAGTAATGGTTTGGTAATTGAACAAAACACCTGGAAAATACGAAATAGCCATAATCGATGAAAGTATAACTAACGCTTTAAAGCGTGAATTGATAGATGAGACTAAAGAATATAAAAATGCCATGAGGAACCCCCATTGCAATACCACACCGATTATATGGGCAATTCTCACATCTAATAAAAAAGAGATGATATCCATCTTAAAAGTAAACGCTAATAATAAGCACCTCAAAAATAATAAACAACACCATTAACTGAGCACCTAGCTTAGTATTTTACTTATCCAAACTATAACTTTCATCACCATAAACGTATCGATACTTCGTCTTTAAAATGCTAGCTGCAAAAGCCACCTTTTAAGCTTAATTAAGCCTAAAAAGTCTCTATTGATAATTAGTACGGCGATCATACACAAATCAGAAAACATAACAGCCGATGAATAAAAGCGCCAAAACCACCAGTAGGTGTAATTATATAGAATATTGGTATCTAGATACATGCATAGGGCTAAAAAGGTGTTAACGCTAAGGCCGATGATTAAGTAGACATAAGCTGTCGTTTTCTCTTTAATAAAATAACGCTGAGTTACATACACAGCAACTAAAATAGCGATATCTAAAAGGGCAAAATCTAAATAAGTAACCGTTTGAAAGTTTGTGAATATCCAAGGCAAATAACCTATCGCCATAATACTCGAAAGTACAACAAAGCCTTTAAAGGGGTTATTTATTGAAGATACTAATGAGTATAAAAAGGCCATGAGAAACCCCCACTGCACAATAGCGCTTAATATATAAGCGAAATCGAAATTAGAGATTAAAGCAAAGATACTCAAAGGTAGGATATACAGTATTAAAGCAACTTACTCTTTAATACTTTGTGCTTACTTATAAGAAAGTTGCTGATTAGAGCCTTCAATTTATGAAGTCCGAGAAAGTCTCTATCTACTATTAATGCAACAATCATAGTTAAATCAATAATATTGACTGTAAAAGTATAAATATTCCAGAAAACCCATGATTCCCTATTCCCTAATATATATATATCCAAGTGCATTAATAAACTGAAAACTGAATTAATTATCAAACCAGATATGAGATATAAAAAAGATGTAGTCGTCTTTTTTATGAAGAAGTAAACTAACCCCAAAGTTGCTACTGTAGCATAATCATATAAAGCCCAATCTACGTAAACTGAGCTTTGAAAAGAAAACCAAGTGAAATAATAATACGAGATGGAATAAGAAGCCATCATTACAAATGAACTGATAAATAGAGTAGTATCTCTTTTTAATTGTAATGAAAAAATAAATACATTAAAAAGAAACGCCATCAAAAACCCCCAAGTTGAGAAGGCTGAAAGCGAAAACATACCAAAAAAGTCAGTCAAAAACATTGAACACCATTTGTATTACTTAGGTTTTACAGGTGGGAGGTAAACAACTCCACCACGCTGGAGTTCCGCACTCGCAGCACTCATCGCCTCTTGAGAGAAACTTACTGTATCAGATTGTAGGGTTTTAGGGCTAGCAGTTTGTTCCGTTGCAGGCTGTAATTGTTGTGTTTTATTGTATGCTTGCATTTGTAATTGGCTATTAGCTGAAACTTGCATGTGATTGATCCTTGTATAAGTTTTAATATTATTTGGCGCAACTTTTAATCACACCATCATGTAGGTAATTGCATTACCTGTTTTAAGCAGTGATAGCTATTTTGCTATCTGACTTATACAAAGCAACCAATGTGCCAACATTTTTTGACATATTAAAAATACATGCTACCTACAACTATTTATTAAAACTAAATCTAAAACCCTAGCTAACACCGAGCTCATCTGACCAGTTCATTATACACATAAAAAAACGCACAGGGGTAACCGTACGTTTTTTATATCCAGGGAATTTAAGCCACGTATTTACACGGGATCTCCGCACGTGTACTTGGCTTTAAAATATATTCCATTGCTACTTCGTCACAGTTTTCTTTACGAAGGCAAAGTTCGCAATCTTTCATTACCTTCTCTGGTAACGATTCTTTACTACAAAAAGTAAAACGTTGCTGTTCAAAAAAGTCTGGCACACGGGTTAATACAATAACGCGATTAAGCGCCAATTTTTTGGCTTTTGCTAATAAGTGCTCTACAAGCTGCCTACCCTGCCCAGTTACCGCGCTTTGTGGATCTATGCCTAAAGAGCGTATTTCAGCAAGCCCCGTGTCGTAAATGTATAACGATGCACATCCCGACACTTTGCCGTTTATTTCTGTTACTGCAAATTCATTAATTGAATGCACCATGTCGCTTTTAGCACGCGGCAAGTTTTCACCTACCGTAGCCCAGTGCTGTATCAGCCTAGCAATATCTTCAACATCATCTAAATTTGCATCACGAACCGTTATTTGCTGTTTTTTTTTGGCTTCTTTAACCGCTTTAGTAACTTGTTCAATAGATGTACCGCCAAGCGCTTGACGTGCTTTAATACAGGCATCTATTTCAAGTACTGGGTAAACGTCATCTTCAAATACGTCATTAACCGATTTGTACTGCTCAAGCGAAAGCTCTTCAAGGGTTTTACCTTCGCTTATAGCAAGCTGCACAAGTACACCCACAATGTGGTGGCCTTCTCTAAATGGCACACCTTTAGCTACTAAGTAGTCTGCAAGCTCTGTTGCATTAGCATGGCCACCTTTTGCTGCTGCAAGCGTTTTATCGCCGTTTACTTTTACGCCTTTGATACACGCTTGCGCCATGTGAATACAGGCAAGCCAAGTTGGCATAGCGTCAAAAAGACCTTCTTTGTCTTCTTGCATATCTTTATTGTACGCAAGAGGGAGTGCTTTTAAGGTCATCATCATGGCACTAAACGCGCCAAATACACGGCCCGTTTTACCACGAATAAGCTCTAGTGCATCAGGGTTCTTTTTCTGCGGCATTAACGATGAGCCAGAGGTAACATTATCAGCAAGCTCTATAAATCCGGCTTCACCAGAATTATAAAATATTAAATCTTCAGCCATACGCGATAAATGAATCATCGAAATAGAGGCACAGCTTAAAAGCTCTACTACAAAATCACGGTCAGATACGCCATCAAGGCTGTTTTTAGTTGCGCCAGTAAAGCCCAAGCCTTGCGCCAAAGCTTGGCGATCAATTGGGTAGGCAGTACCTGCTAGTGCGCCACTGCCTAGAGGGCAAAAATTAAAACGCGCTTTGGCATCTTGCAAGCGGCTTTCATCTCGCTCTAGCATTTCTACATAAGCCATACACCAATGACTAAATAACACAGGTTGAGCGCGTTGCAAGTGAGTGTAACCCGGCAAAATAGTGCCTAGTTCACGCTCTGCAAGGGCAACAAATTCAGCTTTTAATCCGGCAATAGCACCAAGCAAATGATCGGCAGTATCACGGCACCATAATCTAAAGTCAGTGGCTACTTGGTCATTACGGCTTCGGCCTGTGTGTAGCTTTTTAGCTAAATCACCTACTTTTTCGATTAGTGCAGCTTCTACGTGCGAGTGAATGTCTTCTGCACCTGAGGTTGCCACTGCTTGTGGATCTGCTTTTACTTCTTCAAGCAGTTCATTTAGTGCTGCAACCAATTTGGTGTGCTCATCGCTTGTAAGTACATTTACTTGCTCAAGCGCACCTGCCCATGCCACAGAGCCAATAATATCTTGCTCTGCTAACTGATAATCGAACGGAAGTGAGTCGTTAAATTGTTTAAACGCCTCATCTGGACCCGTAGAAAAACGTCCGCCCCATAATGCCATGAAATCTCTCCAAACCCTGTAATGCCCCTTATACAAGGGGCTATAAATAATTTACTTTTTAGCCATTGCTGAAATTCTGCTCGAAAGCGAGAATAAACGAATAAAGCCTTCAGCGTGTGACTGGTCATATACGTCGTCTTCACCAAATGTAGCAAAGTCTTCGCTGTATAAGCTATTAGGTGATTTTTTCTGAACGGCTGTCACTTGGCCTTTGTAAAGCTTAAGTACAACTTCACCTGTAGCAAGTGTAGAAAGTGCTTCTGCACCGGCTAAAATAGAGTCTTTTAGTGGTGTAAACCAACGACCGTCATAGACTAAATGCGAAAATTCACCGCCCAGTACTTCTTTCCACTTACGGCTTGATTTATCAAGCACTAGTTCGTCAATGGCTTGCAGTGCCGCCATAATAACGGTGCCACCAGGTGTTTCGTAACAGCCGCGCGATTTCATGCCTACTAAACGGTTTTCTACAATATCTACACGACCAACACCATGTGGCGCAGCAATGTCGTTTAATTTAACTAAACAGTCATAAGGTTTAAGCTGCTCGCCATTTACGGCAACCACTTCACCCTCAATAACCGTAAGCGTTACATGCTCAGCTTTATCGGGTGCTTGTTCTGGTGAATTAGTCCAGGTCCAAACTTGGTCACTAGGCTCACACCATGGATCTTCAAGCTCGCCACCTTCGTGCGAAATATGCCATGCGTTAGCATCACGGCTGTAAATTTTTGTTGCTGAGGCAGAACACGGAATATCACGCTCAGCCAAGTAATCTAATAATGATTCACGGCTTGATAAATCCCACTCACGCCATGGTGCAATTACTTTTAAATCGGGTGCAAGCGCTGCAAAACATGATTCAAAACGTACTTGGTCATTACCTTTACCAGTACAACCATGCGAAAGTGCATCGGCACCTACTTTACGTGCAATTTCAACTTGCGCTTTAGCAATAATAGGACGCGCCATAGACGTACCTAATAAATAAGTACCTTCGTAAATAGAACCCGTTTTAAGCGTTGGGTAAATGTACTCACTTACCATTTCATCTTTTAAGTCAACTACGTAACACTCAGATGCGCCTGATGCGATGGCTTTTTCTTCAACGCCTTCAAGCTCTTCAGCGCCTTGGCCTACATCGGCAACAAAGGCAATTACTTCACAACCGTAGTTTTCTTTTAACCATGGCACGATAGCTGAAGTATCAAGACCACCTGAATAGGCTAAAACGACTTTTTTAATTGAACTCATAGGTGTTCCTTAACAAAATTTGGATTTAGTAATGTAACTAGCAGAGCATTTTGCGCATGCATACGATTTTCTGCTTGTTGAATAATTTTTGATGCTGGGCCATCCATTACCTCAGAGGTAATTTCAAACTCACGGTGTGCCGGCTGGCAATGTAATACCGTAGTCGCACCTGTTTGTTCTAGCAGTGCTTGGTTTAGCTGATATGGCATGTATTTTTCTTTAACTTGCTCAAGAGGTGTATCATCGCCCATAGACACCCACGTATCTGCATATACAACATTAGCGCCTACAGCGGCTTCTACTCGGTCGCTTACCATTACTGATGCGCCGTTCATTGCAGCAATTTGCTCTGCCTTTTTAAGAATTTGCGAATCAGGCGAGCTGCCTTTTGGTGTAACAGCAACAAAATCAGTACCTAGCGTTGCCGCTAATAACATAAGTGAATGAGTAACGTTGTTACCTTCACCTAAGTAAGCCACTTTTAGCTCACTCACATCGCCGTGTACTTCTTGCAGCGTTAAAAAATCAGCCAATGCCTGGCACGGGTGATATAAATCACACAAGCTATTAACGACAGGTACACTAGAGTATTCACCTAAGGTGGTTAACGTGCTGTGCTGGTTTACGCGCGCTACAATTCCATCAGCCCACGTAGAAATATTAAGTGCAAAGTCTTTTACAGATTCTCGTGCACCCATAGCGCCGTTTTGCTGATCTAAATACACAGCGTGGCCGCCTAAACGGTTAATACCAATATCAAACGATAAACGCGTACGTAAACTTTGCTTTTCAAATAAGGTAACAATTGACTTACCCGCTAATACTTGGCTGTACTTTTCTGGCTTTGCTTTTAAATCACGCGCTAGTTTTAGTAAATTTAGTGCGCCTTGTTGGTCTAATTCTAGACCCGTTAAAAAATTCTCTAACATGATAACCCTATGGTGTAATTTTTGTTCCGACATGCTCGCCCTGTAGCAAAGCAATTAAATTGTCTGGCTTTTGCCAGCTGGAAATATACACACCGCGTCGTAAATGTTGGGCAGCGTGCAGGCTGGTCTTAACTTTGACCTCCATTCCGCCCAAAATTACCCCTTCATCAATTAAAGTATCAATGTGTTTTGTGTCAAGTTGATGTAACGGCTGCTTGTTTGCATCAAGTACTGCTTCTACATCTGTCATAAAAATAAGTTCTGCATTTAAGTTGCTAGCAATCGCTGCGGCAGCTTCATCAGCGTTAACATTGTACCAATTACCTTGCTCATCAAACCCAATGGAGCTCACGATAGGTAACCTACCAAGCTTAAGTAAATCGTTAACAATTGAATCATCATTACTTTCGCACTTACCTACTTGCCCAAGCGCTTTTAGCTTTTGAGACGCCATAACTCCGGCTTCATACAAACAGAGACCAACAGGTTTATGGCCTGCATTAATAGCTTGGCTTACCAGCTGCTTATTTGCACAGCCAGCCAGCGCCCCCACTATGTAAGGCATTTGCTCACTTGGGCTAATACGCAGTCCTTGGTGCTTTGCACTAGCAAAGCCTGCTTGTTTTAGCCAAGTGTCAACTAACGAGCCACCACCATGAACAATAACAAACTGATTATTTTGATCAGCGTTTAATACATTAAACAAAGCTTTTGCCGCGTTTTCAGTATTAAGTACAGCACCACCTAATTTAATTACCCACGTTTTAGTGCTCATTAAAAGGCTCCTTTTAAGCCAGTGGTGTGATCTAAATTCATTGATAAGTTAATACATTGCAAGGCTTGGCCCGCAGCGCCTTTTAATAGATTATCTATCGCTGCCATAACAATCAGTTGAGAGCCTTGCTGCTGCCAACCAATATCAACATAGGGTTGTTTTACCACGCTTTTAATAGATGGCACTTTATCAGCTAACAAACGAATCAACGGCTCGTTATTAAGTACTTGATAAGCATCAGATACGTTTTCCTTGGTAACGCCTGGCTTAAGCTGTACATAAATAGTTTCTAAAATTCCACGCGGAAAGTTACCTAAGTGCGGTGTAAATAACACCTTGTGGCCAAGGTGTTGTTCAATTTCAGGCCCATGACGATGGTTAAATAAACCATACGGGGCAAGCGATACTTCACAAAAGTGAGTACCTACGCTGGCTTTACGCCCTGCGCCAGTAACACCTGAAACAGCATTAATAATCACTTTTTCATCACTCAACAAGCCTGCCTGTTGCAACGGCTTTAACGCATTAAGCGCAGCGGTTGGGTAACAGCCGGCTACAGCCACAAGATTTGCTTTGGCAATTGCACTGCTATTCCACTCAGCTAACCCGTAGGCTGCTTCGTTTAACAACTCAGGATGTTGGTGCTCAAAACCATAGTAAGTAACATAGTCGTCGTTGCTAGCAAGGCGGTAACCACCTGATAGGTCGAATACTTTTTTACCCATAGCTAAAAACTGCGGGGCTAAATCAACACTTACTTTGTGATCAGTACATAAGCAGATGTAATCGGCACTCGAATTTATGTCATCAAACGCTGATTCGCTCAGTGGTAGTAGAGGAATATCAAGAAGGTTTCTATGCTCTGGGTATAAATCACTTAATAATTTATGTTTATCTAAACTTCCTTCAGAGACATAACAGCCCGATAACGTTAAATTAGGGTGCTTAGCAACTAAGCTTGCTAATTCTGCGCCGCTATAACCGCTTGCGCCAATAATCGCTACATTCATTTGTTACTCGTTTATAAATTTACTACTAAATAGGTGTGGTGTTCGCTTACACTAGCTTAGATGCTAGCTAATACTTTTCTCAATGAATTGTTGATTATCGTCGCATTATCTTCATGGCTATACTTAATATATTTATGCTTAAAAAGTGAATTGATATTCATCATAAATACTTTTATATTGTTATGCAATTAAATTGAATAATTATTTTGGATTTTTTTATGTCTTTGCCGTCATTTATCTCTATGTACCAACAACTCATTGCAGCCCCCTCTATTAGTGCAATAGAAGATGAACTTTGTATGAGTAATAAAGGGGTAATAGAGTTGCTAGCACGTTGGTGCGAAAGTTTAGGTTTTACTTGCGAAATTATAGAGTTAGAAGGTGGGAAAGGCCGATACAATCTACTTGCAAAGCGGGGGCAAGGCGATGGCGGCTTAATGCTTGCCGGCCATACAGACACCGTACCGTTTGACGATAGCCGCTGGAACCACGACCCGTTTAAACTCACTGAACATAATAATAACTTATATGGGTTAGGTAGTATTGATATGAAAGGCTTTTTTGCTTTTGTATTACAAGCTATTAGTGAGCTTGATATAAAACAGCAAACACAACCTATTTTAATACTCGCCACTGCCGATGAAGAAACCACCATGGCGGGAGCGCAGCAAATTTGTAAGCATCCTAATTTAAAACCTGCGCGTTGTATTATTGGTGAACCTACTGATATGACTCCTGTATTTACTCACAAAGGACATATGAGCACGGCTATAAGAGTGATTGGCCGCTCAGGTCATAGTTCCGATCCCGAACGTGGTCTTAACGCCATCGAAGTCATGCATAAAGTGATTACAAAGTTGCTGATCTTAAAAGAGCAGTTAAAGAATAAATATTCAGTTGAACATTTTGAAATACCTTACCCTACCTTAAATTTAGGTAATATTCATGGTGGCGACAACGCAAATCGAATTTGTGGCTGCTGCGAAATGCACATAGACATGCGCCCGCTTCCAGGGTTAAGCATTAAAGACTTACAAGCTTTACTTATTGATGCCACCAGCGATATAAACGCGCAATACCCAAGCGCAGTGAGTGTAATTGATTTACACGAGCCCATTCCAGCTTTTAGTGGCAGCACTGATAGCGCACTCGTTAAAATGGCAGAAAAAATTGCAGGAGAAAAAGCCGTTGCAGTAAATTATTGCACAGAGGCTCCGTTTATTCAGCAACTTGGCTGTGAAACAATAGTCATGGGGCCTGGCTCAATTAATCAAGCCCACCAACCTGATGAATTTTTAGCAATGGAGAAAATAAACCCATCGCAAAAAATTATAACTGACATTATTAGGGCAAACTGCTTTAACGCTTAAAAAGAAGGCTGTATTAAAAGCTCACAGCAAAAATAACAAAGGCGCCCATTGGCGCCTTTGTTTTAGTTTATAACTAGGCGTTACTGCATATACTTACTTAAGTACTTTTTAAATACAGGGTCTGTTTTAGCAAGCTCTTTTTGCTCAGCTAAAATCTCTTTTAATATAACACCCGATGTGAGCGGATTAGCCAATACCACTCTAAATACCACCGTCGGCTGATTATCGTACTTTGAAGGGGTTAAGCGAGTACGCGATACAAACGAGCGCCCTGATTCACGTTGGCGTTTTTGCATACTGGCAGTAAAGCGATTGAGCGACGCGAAAATTTCTAACCGTGTTGCGGCATCTGCTTGGGCTATGGCTTGTTTAATTTGTTTAGGCACATAGCGGTATGTAAGCAAACACAGCTCAGGCTCTGAAATCAGCTCAAAGTCTTCATCGGCTTTAATTAAATCAGCAAAGTAATGTGCTTTTTTGATACTACGATCAATAAGCATTTCATAGCCTTTGCGGCCAATAACGCGTAAGCAAGCATGTACTAACATAGCCATACCTGGGCGGCTGCCTTCAAGTGTATGGCTTCCTAAATCTTTTGAACCTTTACGTAATATGTACTCTGCATGGTGCTCTATTGCATCCGTAGCAGTTGGGTCTTTAAATAACACCAAGCCTGCGCCCATTGGCACATACATTTGTTTGTGTGCATCAATGGTAATTGAATCTGCGCGCTCAATTCCTTTTAATAATGGGCGATGCGTTTGCGATAAAAGCGTTGCCCCACCCCACGCTGCATCAACGTGAAAATGACAGTTTATTTGCTGTGCTAAATCGGCCATATCATCAAGAGGGTCGATATTACCGGTCTCGGTTGTGCCAGCAACCCCTACAATTGCCATAACTTTTATGCCTTGCGATTCAAGCTCTAAGGCTTTTTCGCGCATGGCATTCACATCAACCTTATTATTTTCGCAGGTTTTTACACCAATTAAATTTTCACGGCCGATACCTAGTAAATCAATTGATTTACCTAAAGAATAATGCCCTCGCTCCGACACTAAAACGGCCAGCCCTTTATAGCCATAATGCAGCATACCGGCAACGAGCCCTTGAGCGGCAATGCCTTTAAAGCTGCCGTCGGGTTTTAATAAGCGGTTACGCGCAATCCACAATGCCGTTATGTTTGCAACTGTACCACCAGAACAAAAAGCACCGAGTGATGTTTTAGCACTGTGCATCCATTTAGAATAAAACGACTCATCTTGCGAGTAAGCTAAATGATGCATCATACCTAGTACTTGGCGCTCTAGGGGCGTAAATGCTTTTGAGGTTTCTATTTTTACTAGGTTTTGATTAAGCCCCACCATCAACTTTGAAAGCGGTAGTAAAAAATGCGGAAGAGCCGATGTCATATGCCCAATAAAGCTAGGCGCAGCCGTGTGTACAGAATGGGCAACTAGCTGCTCCATAATATCTTGGGCGTAAGCAGATACAAACGTTGGGTTTTCTGGGATCACCGCAGCCTGAAAATCTTTTTCAATTTCGTGTAATGGTTTTTCAATTGCCGCTATATTTTCGTTTAAAAACCCTGCTAAATTACTCGAAATTTCAAGCTCAATTTTGCTTAAAGTTGAGTCTGGCGCTTCAGGTACAGTAAATATACGCTTAAGGCTTTCTTTAGAGGCGACGGCACAACGCTTTTGATCCATCTTTATACCTAGTGTGTGTGTAGCTAAAACACGCGTTTAACAGTTAAAAATGCCAAACTATGGCGCTATTATAAGCAGCGTGCTTCTTTTAAAAATTGCGCTAACTTTACTGCAATATAAGTAAAATGTCTCCCTTTAAGCCATAAAAGCGACTAAACGGATGACAAATATTGTAAAAAAATTTCAATAATAGGATTTTATTAAAAAGTCACATTTTAGTTTTGGGCAAATTACATTTATGCGTATACTTAATATGTGTAACAATAAGGGACAAGTATGCTCACAGGGAAATTAAAAGGGAAGTGGTTTATAGCTGGCTTTACATTGTTTTTGGTCAGTTTATTAGTCTATGTTTATTACACCTATAGCTCAGCGCGTAGCGAAATAATGCACGCTGTCGATGAGCGCCTTCTAAATGCAGCCACCAGCGTAAAACATATTTTAGGGCAGCGTTACCACGATAGAATTAGCCAAGGCTACGATATTGGTTTTTCGGTTTACCAAACTAAAAGCAAACAACTCTCAGAGCTTGCACAAGCGCTTGATATAGCTTACGTCTATTCGATGATCATGCGCGATAACAAAGTTTACTTTACCTCATCCAGCTACACCAAAGACGATCAAGAAAACGCACGTGTTACGCAATTTCTTGATTTATACCCAGAGGCCACCGACATTAACAGGGGCGCGTTTTATTCTACTGAGCCTGTTTTTGAGCAATCGAGCGACCAATGGGGTGATTTTAAAACTGTTTTTATTCCCTTTGTAGATAAATATGGTACCACCTACATTACGGGTGCCGACATAACCTTAGATGATTTAAATAAAAAGCTTCAATACAGCGTCACTAAAGCCATAATAACGGCGTGTTTTTTCTTTTTTATTGCGGTACTGGTTGCAGCTATTTATATATATTTGTTAAAGCGTACCCTAGCAACAGATGCCAGTACGGGCTTTGCCAATCATATTGCGCTTGAGTACTTTATCAAAAAGAGTAATTCACACCACATGCAACTTGCCATTATTTGGGTGAACGAAATTGAAGATATTAATAGCTTTTATGGCACTCAAGTTGGCGACAACGTAATGAAAAACTTGCTCAGTCATTATCAAAGCCGCAGCCCGCAAAGCTGTAAGGTGTATCGCCTTGCTACTAATAAAATTGCCGTTCTTACCCCTAAAAGCTTTAAAAGCAGCGAACTGAGCGATTTAGTTGAGTCGTATAACGCAAACAGCCCGGTATTAACTAACCCATTTATTTATATAACTTACTGCGCAGGTATCGCCAGTGGTAATAAATCACTACTGATTGAAAACGCGCACATTGCAACGCTTCAGGCTAAACACGGCCGCGGTAAGGTTGTTAGCTACTCAAAAGTAATGAGCGATGTAAAAAACCAGTATCAATACAATGTAAGCCTTGCCAAAGAGGTTCAAGAAGCATTTGATAACAACCGCATAGTGCCTTATTTTCAAGCTATGTTTAACACCACCAATAATGAAGTTGTACATTACGAATGCTTAGCCAGAATGGTGACTAAAAATGGCGAAATTTTAAAACCCGACTCATTTTTAAATGTAGTGAGCCGCTCAAGAATGGGCGGACTACTAACGCGCACGCTATTTAGCCAATGTATAGAGCGGTTTAGAAAAACAGATATATGCTGGAGCTTAAATATCAGCGATAAAGATATACTCGACCCTAGTTTGAGTGAATACATTGCTAGCGAGCTTAAGCGCTACCCGCACCCAGAAAACATAACGCTTGGCCTTTTAGAGTCACACGCTATTACTAATTTTTTAGAGGTTAAAACGTTTATTTCTATGGTAAAAACCAAAGGGGTGAATGTCATTATTACTGGTTTTGGTAGTGGTTATTCAAATATTTCGAATGCGCTAAAGCTTGAAGTAAACGGTATAAAACTCGACGGCGCATTAGTAAAACAAGCAGTAAGTGATGAAAATATAGCCTTATTTATTGAGCATACAGTTCATGCTGCAAAGCAGCTTGGTTTAACGCTCATGGCAGAGTCGGTAGAAAATGTAAGTATTGAAAATGCGCTTAAAAATGTAGATGTGGCGCTGATGCAAGGCAATTACTTTGCTTACCCAGCGCCACATGTTAACTCATCAAGCCAAGAGGAAGTGGCCGTTTAAAGGTCTATCACTAAACGATGGCTTTGTTGGCCGCTGGCCCAGTATTTACGCTCAAACGGAGTAATTGCTTCGTTTGATTCATACAGCGTCACCTCACAAGGGTGTCCCGATAGCTCAAGCGCTCTGGCAAACTCTTTAACATAAATATCCCAGTTACTGCGCACCTCTAAGCGACCGCCTAGCTTAACAATAAACGGAAAAATAGCCGCGCCGTGCCACCTACGCTGGATATGCTTAGATTTAGGCCATGGGTTAGGATAAAGCAAATAATGATGAGTAGGCTGCCAATTAGCAGCCACAGCTAAACGCCAAAAGTCGTTTAAGTCAGCTTGTACCAAAATGTACTGGCCGCTGTCTGTTTGTTTATATTCAACATCGTGCTTATCTAAGCGGTGTGACGATTTATCAATACCAATAATTAATGCATCTGGGTGGCGCTTAGCTAAATTAGCCGAGCTCTCTCCTACTCCACAACATGAGTCTATAATAAGCGGTCCATTAAAAGCTTGAACCTGCTCATTGACTTCATCAAACGCTTGTTGAGTGTGCTCAGCAATAGGCTTTTTAAACTCTGCGTTTAAATGCTTGTTAACGATTTCATCAAGCTTTTCGTGTATACCCGCCTGATTAGATACAATACTGCGTGAATTTGCATCGCTCATTAATGTCTAAGCCCCACACCTTTTTTAATTAACGTTAGCGCTAAAGTAAATAGCACCGTAATAAATACTAATATAACGCCAAGCGCGACACTTAAATCAACATCCGACACGCCTAAAAAGCCATAACGAAACGCATTAACCATATAAATAATTGGGTTTATTTGCGATACATTTTGCCAAAACTCTGGCAGTAGCGTAATTGAATAAAATACGCCACCTAAGTATGTTAGTGGCGTTAAAATAAAGGTTGGGATAATACTAATATCGTCAAAACTATTGGCGTAAATAGCGTTAATTAAACCACCTAGTGCAAACACCGCTGAGGTTAAAATTACCGTCGCCATAATTACAAATATATTGTGTATTTGAATATCCACAAACAACAGTGATACACAGGTAACAATAAAGCCTACCATCATGCCGCGGGTCATACCGCCGCCCATATAACCAAGTACAATTATGTAATTAGGCACAGGCGCAACCAATAGCTCTTCAATACTTTTTTGAAACTTGGTTGAATAAAAACTAGAAGCAACATTAGAATATGAGTTGGTAATAACCGACATCATTATTAGCCCCGGAACAATAAATTCCATGTAGCTAAAACCACCCATTTCACCAATACGTGAGCCAATTAAATTACCAAAAATAACAAAGTATAAACTCATCGTAATCGCCGGCGGTACTAAGGTTTGCACCCAAATACGTAAAAAACGAATACACTCTTTAATCCATAAACTCTTTAAGGCTACGCCATATTTAAACATTTATTCGCCCCGCCCTTGCTCTAGTAATCCTACAAATAACTCTTCTAATCTGTTTGCTTTATTACGCATACTCAAAACAGTGTTGCCTTGCTCGGTTAGCGCACTGAAAACTGCATTTAAGCCTTGAGATTTAGCCACTTCAACTTCTATGGTGTGCTCATCAGGCATGCTAAACGAGTACCCCTCAAGGGTAACTGGCTGTGCTGGCTGTTTTAAATCGAGCACAAAGGTTTCTTTATCAAGCTTAGCTAGTAACGCTTTTATAGTGGTGTTTTCAACAATACGGCCAGTATCAATAATGGCGATGTTTTTACATAACAGCTCGGCTTCTTCAAGATAATGCGTGGTTAAAATTATCGTTACGCCTTGCTCATTAATTTGGCGTAAAAAGTCCCACATTGAGCGGCGCAGCTCTATATCAACCCCTGCAGTGGGTTCATCTAATATTAGTAGCTTTGGCTCATGCATTAATGCGCGGGCAATCATTAAACGGCGTTTCATACCCCCAGAAAGCGTACGTGCTTGCTTGTCTTTTTTTTCTAATAAGCCAAGCTGAGTTAAATATTTATCGGCACGCTTATGCGCTTCTGCGCGGGTAACACCGTAGTAGCCTGCTTGATTTACCAATATTTGGCCAAGCGTTTCAAACTGACTAAAGTTAAACTCTTGTGGCACAAGCCCTAAATGCGCTTTAGCAGCTTCAAGGTCGGTATCGATGTTGTGACCAAACACTTCCACCTTACCTTGCGTTTTATTTACCAAGGACGATATAACACCAATAGTGGTCGACTTACCGGCACCATTTGGGCCAAGTAAGGCAAAAAAGTCGCCTTCAAAAACTTGTAAATCAACACCTTTCACGGCCTCTACACCGTTTTTATAAACCTTGGTCAGGCCTTCTATATTTAAAGCAACATTTTGCTTATTCATTATTTACCCTCACCATAACCCCAACGTTTAGTTAGGTTATGTTCAATGTTTAAATGATCTAAAATTCGCGCCACCATAAAATCAACTAAGTCTTCAATACGTTGTGGCTTGTGATAAAAACCAGGCGCAGCGGGCATAATAGTGACCCCTAAACGCGCAAGCTTTAACATATTCTCAAGGTGAATTTCGCTAAAGGGAGTTTCGCGTGGCACTAAAATTAATTGCCCTCGCTCTTTAATAACCACATCGGCTGCACGCTCGAGTAGGTTATCTGATGCACCGAGCGCAATAGCAGATACAGACCCTGCACTGCACGGGCATACTACCATTTTTTTAGGAGCCGCAGAGCCTGAAGCTACAGGACTAAACCAGTTATCTTTACCAAATACTTTTAACTGCTCTGGCTTGGCATTAAATAAAGCACTTAACTGCTCAGTTGCTTTATCTTCATTAGCTGAGAGTTTAATGTTTGACTCTGTATCAAGCACCACGCGCGCAGCACTTGATATAAGTACATACACTTGAAATTGCTGCGCGAGTAATGCTTCAAGCAATCTTAAACCGTAAGGCGCGCCTGAAGCACCACTAAACGCCAGCGTAATTTTATCTTTAAACTGCACATTATTCTCCGCTGTATTTTTTAGCTAAACCATCAACTAAGTGTTGATGTAAGCCATTAAAACCGCCATTGCTCATAATTAATATGTGCTGATTTGGCATGATATTTTCAAGCACAGTGTCAATAATCATTTGCGTACTATTAAAACACTGCATACCGGCATTATCGGCTTGCGCTTTAAGAGACCAATTTAGGTTGTCGGGCTCAAATAACAGCACGTCATCGGCATCACTTAACGAAGCAAGTAGCGTATGTTGGTGTACACCCATCTTCATGGTGTTTGAGCGTGGCTCTAAAATAGCAATAATTTTTTCATCACCCACTTTTGCACGTAACCCCGCAAGCGTGGTTTTTATGGCTGTTGGGTGGTGCGCAAAATCGTCGTACACTTTAATGTTATTTATATCGGCTTTAAGCTCCATACGCCGTTTAGGGCTAATAAACTCTTCAAGCGCTGCAATGCTATGCTCAACGGCTATACCTACATGGCGCGCTGCCGCGATAGCCATAATGGCATTTTTAACATTATGCTCGCCTATTGCCTGCCAATTAACTGTGCCTTGAAGTTCATTGTTTAAAAGCACATTAAATTGGCTACCATCAGCGCTTAGCAAGTCATAATGCCAATCACCATTTAGGGTTTCACTTTCGCTCCAGAGCCCTTGCTTAATAACATCATCAAGTGCGACATCGTCTTTTGGCCAAATTACCTTGCCAGTATGAGGTAATGTACGCATTAAGTGATGAAATTGTTTTTTTATTGCGTTTAAATCGTCAAAAATATCGGCGTGGTCAAACTCAAGGTTATTTAAAATGAGCGTACGTGGTAAGTAATGCACAAATTTACTGCGCTTATCAAAAAAAGCGGTATCGTATTCATCCGCTTCTATTACAAAAAACGGGGTTTCGCCCACTTTGGCTGACACACCAAAGTTTTGAACTATGCCACCAATTAAAAACCCGGGTTTTAAACCTGCATACTCTAAAATCCACGCCAGCATGCTTGCTGTGGTGGTTTTGCCATGTGTGCCTGCCACCGCAAGCACCCAAGCATTTTGCAATAGGTTATGTTTAAGCCACTCTGGCCCCGATGTATACGGCAAGCCCTTATCTAATACATACTCTACGCAGGGGTTACCTCGGCTCATGGCATTACCAATAACCACCATGTCTGGCTTTGGCTCTAACTGTTTTACGTCGTAACCTTGGGTTAGCTCAATGCCCAGCTGCTCAAGTTGAGTGCTCATCGGCGGGTAAACATTTTGATCAGAGCCGGTTACTTTATGGCCAAGCGATTTAGCAATAGCCGCTATACCGCCCATAAAGGTGCCGCAAATGCCTAATATATGAATATGCATAACTTTTTAAATCCTTTCGTACTTCGCACGTCTGTGAAGTTTAATGGCGCTATAATGCCAAATTTTAGGCTTCGTGACTATGCACGTCTCGTCAATTCACTGATGCTAAAACAGCGTTAATCCTTATTAATTTTTATTTGAGAGTCAGGTTTCGCAATTTTGGCTACAGCTTTAAATAAATTGGCATCGGTGTTATAAATTAGCTAAATACAATTCTTAATAATTAAAAGGACTTATCATGAAAAAGCTATTGTTCGTAGCCTCTATTTTATTTTTTCAGCAAGCTTTTGCGCTCGAGCTGGCTAAATACCCCCTAGAACTAAATTCAGGTGAAGGAGTAAACGTTGTTATTGCACCAACTCTTGATAAAAAACAGGCATTAGTGAAAGTTACAGGGGTAAACCATAAGATTGATGGTGTCGTTTTTCTAACAAACCTAAAGCCTCATGGAACAAATAAAGCGTATAAGTTCACTTTTGATGGAACTGAGCGTAGTTTAGTCACTGTTAATGAAGGTTATCGCTGTTGCTCTTACACCCTATACATACCTCAAGGTAGTGAAGGCACTTTCTTATCAAAAAAAGATGAATCTAGCCCTGCTATTGTTGAAGATTTAAAAGCACAATACGAACAACAGTTAGCTGACGGAACTCAAGAGCGACTTGCTAGCTTTGATCGTAACAAACATTTAAAAATTCAACAGCAACAACTAATTAAAGCACAACAAAATACACTTCAACAGTGCGGCTCAGCCATAGAGACACAACTTGACTGGGCTAACGTCAACGACGAAAACCTTAAAAAGTATGCGGTGGGTTCTTTTTGCGCTCAAGTTGCAAATGAAATAGCGTACATGTGTGAAAAAGACGAAAACTTTAAACACACTGCTTCACAATTCAATCGTGTTGAGTGTCAATTTACTGATAAACTCAAGTTACGAAAAAATGCAGGCGTCATTAGCTTTAAAACAGCACCTGAAGCACCAAATCAACGTCAGTTTATAGAAGCTTATTTACTTAATTTGTAACTTTTGTAGATATTAAGGCCCCCGCTGTAGTTTAAAATTAAGCTAGTGGGGGCACTTTATGCACTTTTTATTTTAAAGCGTTAAAAATACAATTAAGCCAACGCCAAGTAAAAGTCTGTAAATAACAAACGGCAGCATACCCATTCGTTCTATCACTTTTAAAAACATGAATATACAGGCGTACGCCGATAAAAACGAAAGGACTACACCTAAAATTAATGTGCTCCAATCAACCACATGATCGCCCAAAGCCAACTCTATTGTGTAGTAAAGACCCATCATAGAAATAATAGGTATAGCGAGTAAAAACGAAAAACGCGCTGCGCTTTGTTTGTTCATGCCCAGCAATAAACCCGCTGTCATAGTAATGCCTGAGCGAGAGGTACCAGGGATCATAGCCACCGCTTGAGCAAAGCCAATAAACAGCGCTGTTTTCCAGTTAAGCTGATAAATTGTTTTCATTTGCTTACCTTTGGCATCGGCGTACCAAAGTAATAAACCAAAAATAATAGTCGTAGCAGCTATAACCCACGCACTGCGCAGGTACAGCTCAACAACGTCTTTTAGCAATAAGCCTAATAACGCTGCAGGTACAGTGCCCAGTATAATCCACCAGCCAAGTTTGCTGTCGTCGGTGGTGCCTTGAGCGCCAAACGATTTAAACCAGGCGCTAAGAATATCAGCCACTTCTTTACGAAAATAAATAACAACCGCTATTAACGTACCAACATGCACAGCCACATCAAAAGCAAGGCCTTGGTCTTCCCATCCCAAAATTTGCGAAGGTAAAATTAAGTGAGCTGAGCTCGAAATAGGTAAAAACTCAGTAAATCCTTGTATCAGGGCTAAAATAATTATTTCTAAAATACTCATGGGTTAGAAAACTCCACCTTCCATAGTTTTTGTTGAGGGTTGTTATACGCACTCCATAGCGCAGCTATGGTTTGCTTGGCAACGGGGTGATAAAAATTGGGGGCGACTTCACAAAGTGGCTGAAGTACAAAAGCGTTTTTGGTAATTTCATCGCGAGGTAATTGTGCTGGCGAGTCGCAAATAACGTCATCGTAAAAGAGCAGATCTAAATCTAATGTACGGGGGCTAAATTTTTTATCATCCGCTTTACGCCCGTTATCACGCTCTATTTGTTTTAATAACTTACATACACGCTCAAGCGGCATTGATGTGGTAGCAGCCACCACCGAGTTATAAAAGTTATTTCCTTTAAACCCTACAGCTTCGCTTTCAAAAACAGATGAATGCACAATATCTGTAAAGTGTTGCTCAAGTGCATCAAGCGCACAGCGAATATAATGCGCTTTATTTATATTTGAGCCTAAGCTGATATAAATTTGCGCCATTTAGCTCATAGCCTTTGTGCGTGTTATTTCTACACCTACAGTGTTTGCTTGAGCTACAGCGGCCGGTTTGCTCACTCTAATTGTTACTTGTGGTGTATTAAATTCGGTTAATATAATAGTTGCTAGTTGCTCTACTAAGGTTTCAAGTAACTCAACCGGCTCAGCCGTAGTGTGCTCAATCACTCGCTCGCTTACTTTTGCATAATCGAGTGCTAAATTAATGTCATCATTTGCTGCTGCAGGCTTTATATCGCTGAGCATTTCAATATCAAAATAAAGGCTTTGTTTACTTTCTTTTTCAAAGTCGTACACTCCAATAATTGTGTCGACGTGTAGTTGAGATATAAAAACCTTATCCATTGATGCTCCAAATAACTATAAACACTCTCTAAGCATACAATGCATTGATTAAATTAATACTGTATATGCTTTAAGCAGTGTTTAAATATGTAAAAATTACTTCTACAATAGCCAAATAGCTAGATTAACTGCAAAATACAGCAGTTAATAATTTTCACGATAAATTGTGCCGCCAATAATAGCGTAAAAGTGCTATCGATGGGTATAGCAATTAAAAAATAAGGGACTTTGTGTTAGCCATTTTACTGTTTGTTTTAGCCTACTTATTAGGGTCGATTTCATCGGCTATATTAGTGTCTCGGCTATTCAAACTGCCAGACCCTCGCAGCAGCGGTTCAAATAACCCAGGTGCCACCAATGTGTATCGTTTAGGTGGAGCCTTTCCTGCGTGCTTAGTATTAGTGTTTGATATTTTAAAAGGCACTATCCCCGTATGGGGGGCTTATTTTTTAGACCTAACGCCTTTAGCACTTGGTTTGGTCGCCGTTGCCGCGTGTTTAGGGCATATGTACCCACTATTTTTTAGCTTTAAAGGCGGAAAGGCGGTAGCCACTGCATTTGGCTCTTTATTGCCGATTGGTTTATCGTTGGCGGGGCTGTTAATAAGCACTTGGATTATTGTGGTTGCTATTACGCGCTTTTCTTCATTAGGCGCTTTGGTCACGGTGTCGCTTGCTCCACTGTATACGTGGTTGATTAAACCGCTTTACACCCTACCGGTAACCTTTATTACTGTGCTAATTATATTTCGTCATCGCACCAATATTATCCGCCTTTTCAAAGGTGAAGAACCAAAAGTGGGCGCTAAAAAAGCACCCACTAATGAAAAAAATCAATAATTATTTATGCTAAATCGCTTCTAAGCTGTCTATTGGCCAACGCGGTTTGGTTTTCATGTCGAGTGTGGCAAACTGGCCTGCTTTTAAGCGCTGCATACCAGCATAGGCAATCATTGCGCCATTATCAGTACAAAACTCAGTACGTGGGTAGTAAACCTGTCCTTTCATACCTTGCATAACACGCTCAAGCTGTAAGCGCAGCTGTGTATTTGCACTTACTCCGCCGGCAATCACTAAACGTTTTATCCCAGTTTGTTTTAGAGCACGCTTACACTTAATAACCAATGTATCAATCACTGCTGTTTGAAACGCATGGGCGATATCTGCTTTGGTTTGTGCGTCATCATCATTTTCGCGAATCGCTATAGAAGCTGCTGTTTTTAAGCCACTAAAGCTAAAATCAAGGCCTGGCTTATCCGTCATAGGGCGTGGAAAAACAAACCGTTTTGCAACACCTTGCTCAGCCATTTTAGCTAGTCGAGGGCCGCCTGGGTAATCAAGCCCTAGCAGTTTAGCTGTTTTATCAAATGCTTCACCTGCGGCATCATCAACAGATTCACCCAATACTTCGTACTGGCCTATACCGGCTACTTTTACCATCATGGTATGGCCGCCCGACACGAGCAAAGCAATAAAGGGAAACTCAGGCACATTTTCTTCAAGCATAGGAGCAAGTAAATGCCCTTCCATATGATGCACGGCAACAGCTGGAATATCCCAACCATAGGCTAAAGAGCGGCCAATAGAGGTACCTACCAGTAACGCCCCGACTAAACCAGGGCCTGCGGTGTATGCAATGCCATCTAAATCTTCAGGGCCACAACCGGCTTGAGCAAACGCAGCGTCAATAAGTGGCAGGGTTTTACGAACATGATCGCGCGATGCAAGCTCAGGTACAACACCGCCATAATCTGCATGTACTTTTACTTGGCTGTATAACTGGTGAGCCAATAAGCCTTTTTCATCATCGTAAATTGCAATACCGGTTTCATCACACGATGACTCAATGCCTAAAATTCGCACTTTACTTCTCCTGCCTTTATTTACTGCTTAACCTGCATTGTGGTTAAGAGATTTACACACATATTTAAAACTATTTTATCATTCTCTAGCTAAGGTTTTTACTAAGTTCAATGTAATAAACGCTAAAATTGCTAGAGAGCGATTAATTAACTACAGTTAATAATTACAACTATAACGCTAAACCAATATTGGTTTGTCCATCTGCAACGGCCTGCTTTTTAAGTGCCTTAACGTTTTCAGAAGTCACGCGGCCCATATTTTCTACAAAGTCGATTAGCTCACTCAACACTTCAATTTCGTATTGCATTAATGGGTGTTCTCGTACGGCTTTATTGTCAGCCACTTCACCTTCAACCGTCATTTGGTATTCAATAAAACGCGCCACCGTTGCTTGCGATATTTTACTAACGCTTATAAATTCTTGCTCGTCTTGCCCCATCAAGCCGTGCATTAGGCTCAAAAGCGACGTAGCAGCGTCTATTGCGGGGTAAGTACCAAACATATCAAAGTCGGCAAGTTCAGGTACATTTGGCTCAATTTTTTCTACTTGTTTTTCGAGATCTATTTTACTTTTTGGTAGTAATATTTTTTCCCAGCAAACATTTAACGCACTGCGTAATAAGGCTTCATCACCAAAACCGGTGGCTTCACTAAATAAACCATAATTAGGTAACATACGCTCAATTAAAGCACTTGCTAACACTGCTTTTTGTAAGTAGTTTAGCTCTCTAATACGTTGAAAGTTATTCGCTTTTGTCATTTCTTAACGTCTCACATGACCAACAAAAATCAAATGTTGATCCATTATGCTCATTACAGTTAGGGCATACCCAATCTGGAGCGGATTGTTTTACTTGTTGGTAGTTTACCAATATTTCGCGCGCGTGGCGCTCTTTTATCGAATAAACCTGCACACTTACTTGGGTTTGTTCAAAGGGGATTTCGCCTAAGGCGCCTTGAAGCATTTCACCTTGAATTTGGCACTCAATTCCCGCGCTTAATAACAGCCCTTTGATTATATTTGCCTCTAATGTGTTATCTGCTTTGTAGAGCGTTACCCACTGAAAAGCTTGCTGAGTACTATGAGTATTAATATTTTGCAATTATCACCTCAATTATTTTGTGTTTACAATATCCTACGATACTCTACTAAAGTGTATAGCAGGTAACTTTTTAGGATAAAACAATGACACTTACTACCCCAGGTTTACTTTTTCCAGCAATCTCACTGTTGCTGCTTGCTTACACAAACCGCTTTTTAGTACTAGCGCAATTAATCCGAGAATTAAATTCACGAGAAGGTGAGTCTATTCGCCCCGTTGTTGTGGCTCAAATAACAAACTTAAGGAAGCGCATTAAACTAATACGTACCATGCAAGTGTATGGTGTGGCCTCTTTTTTATTGTGTACGCTATCAATGTTTGCCTTATTTATAGAATTTAACACCACAGGCATTATTTTGTTTGGGGTGAGCTTAGCGTGCTTAAGCCTTTCTTTATTAACATCGTTATTTGAAATTCATATTTCGTGCGACGCCATAGAAATAGAGCTACAAAGTATTGAAGACAAACCCCTAAGTAACCGCATTACTAAAAACTTTACTAACAAAAGTAGTAAGCCTTAGCGGCTTATTTAATAGAGTTGAAAATAATGAAATCATGAATATAACCTATATTTATAGGTTGTTACGCCTCACTTCATTACAAATCACTACTAAATAATTTTCCTGCACTCTTTTTTTATGGCATACTTTTTTATTAATTAATGCTAAATTATGTCTAAAGTATTACTTTTTAACGCAGCTAGGAAGGTAAGCCATTGTGTTTATTATCACTATCTCGACTAGTTAGGTTTAAAACAGCGTAATTAATCAAAATATAAGCCTAATTGGTGATATTTTTTAATAAGTATTCCCTTTAAATAATACAAAAAGGGGGATATGCTGATGCAAATATGTCATAAATTTGCAAACACAGTTACATATTAGGCTTCGCTTTTTGAAACGTTAAATCTAATATTATTGATGTTCGCGGCACACGCGACTTACTTATAAAAAGGGACTATAAAGTGAGATTTGAACAATTAGAACAATTTGTAGCGCTTGGTGTATTACGTCATTTCAGACAAGCAGCTGAACAAACTCAAATTAGCACATCAGCGCTAACGCGCAGCATTCAAACCCTAGAAGACGAAATGGGGTACGAACTGGTGAAACGCTCAACACGTTCAGTAAAGTTAACACCCGAAGGCGAGTTATTTCTTGATTACGCCAAAAACACCCTTGCCGAACTTGAGCATACAAAAAAACGAATTTCTCAATCGGTTAACGGCAATACTGACGAAAAGTTAGTTATTGGCTATACCAACAAAGCCAGCAGTGTAGTGCCTATCTCATGCGGGCAATTTTTAGCACAATACCCCCATGTTAAAATAGAAATGCAATTGCAAGAGCAGCACGAACTTGCGCGTAAACTGCAAGAGGGCGAGATTGATATTAGTGTTTATTCGCAGGCAATTAACAGCATCGGCAGCGACATACACCTGCCAGACCAACTGGTATTGTTTGTTTCTAAACACCATCCGTTAGCAAATAAAAGCGATATCAGCAAACACGATTTAGATAGCTACCCTATGTACGGCTGCTTTTCTCAGTCTAAACAAGTACAAAGCATGCTTAACGAAGCCATCGATATGCTCAATAAATCGGCTAGCATTAAGGTAGGCAGCATTGAGCAAGTAATGTCAGGGCTGGTTAAATCAGATCACTTTGCTATTGCGAGTATTGAACACGCGAGCACTCTTGCAGAGCACACAGAGCTTGTACAGCTAAAAACAAATAAAGACTTAAGTCACGAACAACTTGTTATACAAACAAGCCAACAAGCAGCAGTTAGCGAACACATTGACCATTTATTATCTCTTATCAAAAAAGCATCTACGACTATTAATTAAGCCAAGATAAAATAGCATACCGCAATGCCCTTAAACCTTTTAAGGGCAACCAATTTAGATAGCCCTTACTGATTTACTCTTCTTGTTACCAAAACCTGCAGCACAGCTGCTTAACCTAAAAAGCCCTTTTAGTTTTTATGCTTACGCGTTAGGTTTTTATTTGCTTAAGTAGCGGAGCACAAACCACTAGCTATTAAATTTTTTTAGGCTACACTGTCGCACCTTTTTTAATCAACAGACATAAATGAACACACTTTTTAGTTCTGATGTTTATTTAGATGCAATAGAAACCCATGGTTATGTTGTTATACCTAACGCACTTATTAGCGAGCTAGTAGAGAGTTTAATCACCGATTGCCACCGTATTAACCCGCATTTTAGCGCTGCAGGTATTGGCCGTTTAAATGACTTACAAATAGATAAAACCATTCGTAAAGATAAAACCTATTGGTTTGATGGCAGCTCACAAGCACAGCTAACTTATCAAGCAACAATGGAAAGTATAAAAACCACACTTAATCGACAGTTTTTTATGGGCTTATTTGATTATGAGTGCCACTACGCTAAATACACCCAAGGCGACTTTTATAAAAAGCATTTTGATGCATTTAAAGGGCGATCTAACCGCGTATTTACAACAATCCTTTATTTAAATACGCCCGAGCAAGGTGGCGAGCTTGTTATTTACAAACCAAAAAGTAAGCAAGTAGAGATAATAATTAAACCCACCGCGGGGACACTCGTTATGTTTGAAAGCGAGCGTTTTGCACATGAGGTATTACCTGCCATTAATGAGCGCTACTCTATTGCTGGCTGGTTTAGAAAGAACGCCTCAATAAGTGGAGTAATTGACCCGCCACGATAAAACTAACATAGCCACAACAACTAGTGGCTATAGTGAAGTTAAATTTATAACGTTGAGATGAAATTAACGCGCAAATACAAATGACAAGAACAAGCCAACAAAAATAGCTAATCCAACATAGTGATTATTTAAAAACGCTTTAAAACATGCATCACGCGCACGTTTATGAATAAGCACTTGCTGATAAATAAGTAACCCAGCGGCAGTACATAAACCTGCAACAAACGCCAAACCTAGCTGGTTAATTAAGCCAATAAGCGCCAACAACGCTATAAAATTAGCGTTTAATAAAAATATAATATGGCGGTCGTATTTACCAAATAAAATAGCAGTAGATTTAACCCCTATTTTTAAATCATCATCTCTGTCGACCATGGCATACATAGTGTCGTACGCTACCGTCCAACAAATATTTGCAACAAATAACAGCCACGCCTGCAGCGGTAATGAGTCAATTGATGCCATATATGCCATAGGTATCGCCCAACCAAATGCAGCGCCTAAGACTACCTGCGGAAGATGTGTATAGCGTTTCATAAACGGGTAGCAAAATGCCAGTGCCAACGCCCCAAGTGACAATAAAATAGTGTTGATGCTAAGTAGTAATACCAATATAAAAGCAATGGCTATCAGTAATATAAATAAACTCAGTGCTTCACCTGCACTTACTTGTCCGGTGGCCAAAGGCCGCCCTGCTGTACGCTTAACTGAGCCGTCTATTTTTCTATCTGCAAAATCGTTAATAACGCAGCCAGCACTGCGCATAACAATTACGCCTAAGGTAAATACAATAAAGTTAACTAGGCTTGGCATACCGGCGTTTGCAAGCCATAGAGCCCAATAAGTAGGCCACAGTAATAGTAATGTACCGATAGGTTTGTCAACGCGCATGAGCTGAATATAAAAAGGGCTATGCTGTAATTGCAAAGGGGCTAATTTCATGAGTACAAATAGGCTCCGGGTAAAAATACTTCGCACACTAAAAAGTGATAATCATTAATAGAAAACACACTGCGACGACCTAATAAAGGGTGCGTAGTTAAATTCAACTCTTTAACAAGTGACTGCAGCGCATGTTCTGAGTCAAAGCGCCCTACCTCAATATTACTTCGGGTAAGTTCAGGGTGCTGAAAAATAACATCACCTAAAGGGCGCGCGCCCATATTATGCAGTGTTGTTTGCGTTTGTGTACCGGGCAGCCAACTTTGGGCATACACCATGGGTGTATTGTCACACAATAAAAGCACCTCGCGATTAAGTGCTTTATTTGTATTTGAGCCAAGTAGTTGTTGCTGTGCATCGCTTAGGGTAAAAGTTTGCTCATTAAGCACTTTTACACTAAAAGTTTGTGCATTACTTTTTAATTTAGCGGTTAATGAATGTGGCTCAAATAGCCACTCTTGCTCTAACGCAGATAAGTTATTTACCAAAGAAGCACATTGCCAATTGGCAGATATAGAAAGCGGAAATGTAATCACAATAGCTCAATAAAATAAAAACCGAGACGATGATAACATTGCCAAAGCATTTGAAAAAGTGATGTTTTACTGCCGATAAATAATTGCAGGAGCTGTTTATTAGGCGCTATTAAGTATAAACTATTTGTATTAAGAAAATGGAAACACACTAAAGATGAAAAAAATAGTATACGCAGGTTTTTTAGCACTGATCCTAAACTGTTTTAGCTTTTCGGCAAAAGCGGAATCTACAGTGGGCTATTTTGGTTTTGAGCCAGACATTATTACCAATTACATAGGCGCCTCAAGTAAAAAAATGGGCTATGTAC
This sequence comes from Pseudoalteromonas sp. P1-11, assembly GCF_001399995.1. NCBI lineage: Bacteria > Pseudomonadati > Pseudomonadota > Gammaproteobacteria > Alteromonadales > Pseudoalteromonadaceae > Pseudoalteromonas > Pseudoalteromonas sp. P1-11. The sequence goes on along the minus strand of NZ_LJSP01000002.1, from coordinate 32,362 downwards.
GCGTGACTATAGATTTAATGCTTAGCAATAACGAAAATATTGCTATTGTAGAGCACCATACCCCGCTTTTACGCGATGCGTTAGTAGAAATACTATCTAAAGAACCTGAAGAAAAAATAAAGTCGCTTACTGGGCGTGAAGAAATTAGAGCAAAGTGTGCCGAAAAATTAAAAAGCCTGTTAAAAGAAGAAACAGGCCAAGAGATTATTCGTGAAGTATTATTTACTAAGTATTTATACCACTAAGCTTACGCTTTTTTAGCATTAAATAAATTAGCGGTTACGGCATAAGCCATGCCGCTTAAAAGCCCACCTAAATGCGCCCAATTAGCCATACCAACAAACAACACATCAGCAAAACCAAGTACCAGCCAAATTAACATAAAGCCAATAATGGCAGTGCTTACTAGCGCAGGTTGCTTAGGATTTAAATAGCTGTGAATCCAACAAAAACCCAATAAACCATACACAACGCCACTTAAACCACCAAAGTTAGGCCCCACAATTAAAAACTGAGCCCAGTTACTAATAAGTGCAGTAACCACAAATAGGCCAACTAAACTCAGCTTGCCGCATTGCTTTTCAATATTATCACCTAACGACATCCACCAAATTAGGTTAAATACAATGTGCATTGCGCTAAAATGAACAAGTGCTGGCGTTAACCAGTTCAGTGGTTGGCTCGGGTTAAACTGCAAAGCGGTATAAATTTGCTCAAAGCCACCCAATAAAAATGCAAAGTAAATAGCAACGCTTACAATACTTACGGTTTTATTTAGCCAGCTTAGTGCTTTAAAGCGCGCCACTAAATTAAGCGACTGTCCCTGATACGTTAAGCCAGATTGTGTACTGCCCACATCCCAAGAGGCTTGTTGATAACGCTCATGATTGGGGTTTTGTACAAATTCAGCCCACAAAGGTTGCACTTGATGAAAGTGCTCGCCCGCAACACAAATAATAACATTACTGCCATCAGCACTGCGCAGTTGCCCTTCTAAGCCTTGGCTTTTTAAATAATCTATAAAGCCCTGTGCGGCACGAGGATTATTTAAACTACCTAGCTCAATCATCGTTCCACTTTCTCGCTGTAAGCCGCTTCCCAAGCTGTAAAGCCACCATCCATGCTATATACATCTTCAAAGCCCTGCTCTACTAAATAACTAGCCGCACCTTGTGAGCTCATGCCGTGGTAGCAAACAATAATAATGGGCTGATCGAACTCTTTTTCCATCATAAACTGAGCTATATTGGCATTTGAAAGCGCTTCAGAGCCAGGAATATGCCCTGCTTGGTACGAATTAGGATCGCGTATATCTGCAATCACTACATCTTCTTTATCAAGCAGTTCGTGCGTTTGTGCTATAGATATGTGTTTAAATGCCATTGAAATCTCTTTTAAAAATATAATAAAAAGGCGGCTAAAGCCGCCTCTGTATGCAAACTTTAAACTATTCCCAGTTTAAAATTACTTTACCAGATTGACCTGAAATCATCATATCAAAGCCAGCTTGGAAGTCATCTACCGAATATTGATGCGTAATAATAGGGTCTAAATTAAGGCCTGATTGAATCAAGCTTGCCATTTTGTACCACGTTTCGAACATCTCGCGACCATATATACCTTTGATCACTAAGCCTTTAAATATAACTTTATTCCAATCTACGGCCATATCTGATGGTGGAATACCCAACATGGCAATTTTGCCACCATGGTTCATGTTATTTAACATAGAATTAAAGGCGCTTGGCACACCTGACATTTCAAGGCCAATATCAAAGCCTTCAGTCATACCTAGCTCATTCATTACATCTTCAAGCTTATCGTTCGCAACGTTTACGGCACGTGTAGCGCCCATTTTACGCGCAAGCTCTAAACGGTATTCGTTAACATCGGTAATCACAACATGGCGAGCACCCACATGCTTAGCAACGGCCGCCGCCATAATACCAATTGGTCCTGCCCCTGTAATAAGCACATCTTCGCCCACTAAATCAAACGATAAAGCGGTGTGCACAGCATTACCAAATGGGTCAAAAATAGACGCAAGCTCGTCAGAAATATTGTCGGGAATTTTAAACGCATTAAAGGCCGGAATAACTAAATATTCTGCAAATGCGCCTTCGCGGTTAACGCCCACACCGGTTGTATTTCGGCACAAATGCACACGACCAGCACGACAGTTACGACAATGCCCACACGTAATATGTCCCTCGCCAGATACGCGGTCACCTACTGCAAAGCCACGTACTTCTTGGCCCATATCAACCACTTCACCCACGTACTCATGGCCTACAACCATAGGAGTCGGAATGGTTTTTTGTGACCACTCATCCCATTTATAAATATGAACGTCGGTGCCACAAATCGCGGTTTTACGAATTTTAATGAGTAGATCGTTATGCCCTACTTCAGGCTTGGGTACGTCGGTCATCCAGATGCCGGTTTCGGCTTTTAATTTTGATAAGGCTTTCATAGTTAACACTCAACTAAAAAACCGAAGCAATACTTCGGTTTATAAAAAATTAAATAACGCCCATTTCTTTACCAATACGGGTAAAGGCAGCAATTGCGGTGTCTAGTTGTTCAATACTGTGCGCAGCTGAAATTTGTGTACGAATACGCGCTTGGCCTTTTGGCACAACAGGGAACGAAAAACCGGTTACATAAATGCCTTCAGCGAGTAGTTTATCCGCCATTAATGAAGCAACTTTAGCATCGCCAAGCATTACAGGAATAATGGCATGATCTTTACCCGCACACGTAAAGCCAGCGGCTTCCATTTGCTCACGGAAATATTTAGCATTTGACCAAAGTTTAGCGCGTAACTCGCCACCATTTTCAAGCATTTCGAGTACTTTAATTGATGCAGTTACAATTGAAGGCGCTAATGAATTTGAGAATAAGTAAGGGCGCGAACGCTGACGTAGCCATTCAACAATTTCTTTTTTACCTGATGTATAACCGCCTGATGCACCGCCCAGCGCTTTACCTAGCGTACCGGTAATAATGTCTACACGGTCAAGCACATTACAGTACTCAGGCGTGCCTTTACCGTTTTCGCCAACAAAGCCTACCGCATGTGAGTCATCAACCATCACTAATGCATCATACTTATCAGCAAGGTCACACACAGCTTCAAGGTTACAAATTACGCCATCCATAGAAAACACGCCATCGGTGGCAATTAATTTTGTTTTAGCACCCGCTTCATCAGCTGCAATAAGTTGCTTTTCAAGATCCTCCATATCGTTATTAGCATAACGAAAACGCTTAGCTTTACATAAGCGTACGCCATCAATAATTGATGCGTGATTTAGAGAGTCAGAAATAATAGCATCTTCAGCGCCTAAAATAGTTTCAAATAGGCCCGTGTTAGCATCAAAACAAGACGAGTATAAAATTGTATCTTCGGTTTCTAAAAACGCGCTAATTTTTTGCTCTAGTGTTTTATGAATATCTTGCGTGCCACAAATAAAACGCACTGAGGCAACACCAAAGCCATGGTCATCTAAACCACCTTGCGCTGCTTTAATTAGCTCAGGGCTATTTGCTAAGCCTAAGTAATTGTTAGCACAAAAATTAATAACTTTATCGCCAGATGCAACTTCTATTTGAGCTTGTTGCTGCGAGGTAATAATACGCTCACTTTTATACAAACCTTGCGCTTTAACGTCTTCAATTTGCTCTTGTAGTTGGCTAAAAAAAGCAGATGCTCTCATCTGTAGTCTCCAATTAAATGAACGGGTAAACAACAACATTAAAGCCACTGTTTATGTTGAGGTGTATTGTAAAAGTTTAACAAGTAAAATGCACTGTTTGCAGCTCGTCGCTAATACAGGTAATGGCAGCAATACTTAACACTTTAGTTGCGAAAATATAAACGCACTTTATGCCAAGTAGTGTGCTGGTAAATCGTTAATAGAGTCAATCACTAAATCGGCGTATTGTTTAGCGGTTTCGTCAAATTGTTGGCCAGAGCGAACTAGCACTCGCGTGCTAATAGCCGCTTTTTGTGCCGCTTGCATATCGCTAAGTTTATCACCCACCATAACACTGCTCGAAGGGTCAATATTATGCTCTTGCATAGCTTGTAACAGCATACCTGGAGCTGGTTTTCTGCACTGGCACTGTTTTAAATATTGCGCTATCGCTTTTTTGGGATGGTGCGGGCAAAAATACACATCTGTAATTTTAATATTGTGCTTACTAAATTGTGTTTTCATCCACTGAGTTAAAGCTAAAAAGTCATCTTCAGTGTAGTAACCTCGCCCTATTCCCGATTGATTAGTTACTATGATAATTTTATAACCTGCATCATAAAATGTTTTACAGGTACTAAACACACCGTCTATAAATTCAAATTTTTCACTTTGATACACATAGCCATGATCAATATTTACCACGCCATCTCGGTCTAAAAAAAGTGCTTTGGTTTTTTCTGTTACACTCATTTTATAGACTCTTTTTGTACCACATGATCAAACATAGCTTTAACACTGTCTACGCTTATTTGGCTCATAAGGTCATCTCCCTTAACGCGCGTACCCCAAGGCAATTGTTGAGCTGTTTTACCCGTTTGCTTTAGCAGATTTTGATTATACACCTCAACTACGTAGTCTTGATATAAATAAGGGCCTGTACGTGCAGGATTAGAATGCGCATATAAACCAATAACCGGCGTACCTACCGTTACCGCCATATGTGCAGGGCCGGTATCGGGGGCTAATACTAAATCAGCGCGCTTAAGCACACATAACAGCTCTTTAAGTTTTGTTTTACCGACTAAGTTTAAAATAGTACAGTGACTGTGTTTTATAATTTGATTAGCTAAATTAATCTCAAGCTCAGTTGGGCCGCCCGTTAGTACCACGTTAAAGCCTTGCTCATGCGCGTAATCAGCAAGGGCAGCGTAGCGCTCTGGCAACCAGTTTCGCTGTGCTTTACTGGCCGCAGGAGATATTACCAATAACTTATTTGCCAAATGCGCAGGCCCTAATAGCTCATCTGCTTTGTTCTCATCCGCTAAGGTATAAGGCATATCCCAGGTAGGTGAATAGTCTTTAACTCCAATGGCACCCGCAAAGCCTTTAAACCCCTCTAGCACATGCGCTTCTTTTTGTGGGGCTATTCGTTTATTTATAAACAAGCTATGTAATTCTTTTGAACGTGCCCAATCAAAGCCTATTTTTACTTTAGCCGGAATACAACGTGCAACAAAGCCAGCTCTTAATGCGACTTGCATATTAAGTAGCACATCAAACTGCTGCCCTTTAAAAGAATGTGCTAACTTTTTAAGTGCATCCTTACCTTGTTTTTTATCAAAAACCACCAGCTCAACCCCAGGTAAATCGGCAAGTAACATGGCTTCTATTTTACCCATTACCCACGTTATTTTTGCATTGGGGTGTGCTTTTTGAATGGCTTGTACAGCACTAACGGCATGACACACATCACCAATGGCAGAGAGTCTTAAAATACAAATTGAGGAGTAATTAGGCACTTGAGTCACGCGTTCCACTTTGGCTTTAAATAATAGACTGCGATCTTAAATTATACTCGCACTAATGCAAGCACTTATGCTGCGCTATAAAACACGTTAATATACACGCATTATTGAATTATTTTAACGAGCTATGTTTAAAACACTAACGCAAGGTAAGCACACTATTTTAAGCCACCCAGATTATTTTAACGAGGTTGATTTAAACTGGTTTGATGCAGATTATTGGCAACAGCAAAATAAAATAGTCGGTGCTAAAAAAGGCCGCGCCACAGCCTGGTTTTTTAAACACGATGATTTAACCGCTGTACTTAGGCACTATTGGCGTGGCGGTTTAGTTGGCAAGTTGTTAAGCGATCAGTACCTCTACCCTGGGCTTAAAAACACCCGTGTGTATAAAGAGTTCAGCTTAATGATAAGGCTTATTGAGCTTGGCTTAAATGTGCCAAAACCCATTGCCGCCAAGGTAACAACCGCTGGCTTAATTTATCGTGGCGATATAATTACAGAGGCTGTAAAAGGGGCTAAAAGCCTGCTTGATATTTTAATTGAACGCCCACTAACAGAAGATGAGCTCAAGCGCATTGCCAATACTGTTGCGCTATTTCACTCAAAAGGTGTGTACCACGCCGATTTGAATATAAATAATATTTTATTTAATGAAACGGGCGAGGTTTATATTATCGACTTTGATCGCGGCGAAATAAAACCACCTAACAAGCAATGGCAACAAAGTAATATGGCACGTTTAGAGCGCTCATTTTTAAAAGAGCAAGGACGTAACAACGCTTTTTATTGGCAAAGTAATGACTGGCAAACTTTATTGGCTATTTATAAAGGGCAATTAACATCACAAAGCTAGGTATTGCTTAGCAACTTGTTCGGCCGTTACCTTTTGTAAAATGTCGGCATTATCTACATTAGGCTTAATGTTTAAAACCAGCTCAATTTTAGCCGCTAGCTCATCGCTATGCCCTACAGGCGCTAAATATTTAGCCAAGTTGTTTGTTAAAATTTCGCTCGGTCCAAACGTACAGTTAGTACTTACTACAGGCGTCCCAACAGCTAATGCTTCAATTAACACTGTAGGGAGCCCTTCAAAATCAGAGCTTAATACTAATGCCTCAGCCTGCTTAATCCAGTTATACGGATTTTGTTCAAACCCTGGCACTATAAGTTGTCCCTCAATGCCATACGTTTTTGCAAGCTTAAATGCTTTGCTAGGCTTATTGCATAAAAGGACTAATTTGTATTTTTTATCAAGCTTTGCAAATGCCGCAAATAAAATATCGTGGCGCTTTTGTTTAGCTAACCGCCCTACATGAATAACATACGGCGATTGTGGAATTTGCGTATTAACCTCATTTGAGAGCCGCTTTATATCTGCTAAATTAAAGGGATTATAAATAGTTGTGATGGCGCTTGGGCTAATTAAATGCCCTTGGGTAATTTCTTGCTCTACCCCTTTAGACACGCACACCAAGGATTTTCCGTTTAAGTTTTGCTTTGACTTTTTAAGATAGTAATAAGAAAACGGGCCTAGCCTTTTTTGCCTAGCTAGCTCTGCATTAACAGAGTTATGCATAACAAAGTGAACATTTTTAATCTGGCTTTTAGCCAATAAGTTATTGCTTCTATCTAAATTGCTAAGTACTAAATCTATGGGGCCAGTTTGTTTTTGTTTGTTATTAAACCACGCCTCTAGTTTTGCTACACTTTTGTTTATTTTCCAAAAGCGATCCACTTTAGTGGCTTTATCACTGAATAAACTTTCAACCTTTATATTCGCAGGGATCGTGTACTCATATTTATTAGCCAACGATAAAATAGTAACGCTATGCGTTTTTACTAGCTGCTGAGCAAGGGTTAGCATCACTTTTTCGGCGCCGCCACCCGCTAACGAGTCTATTACAATCACTATATTCATCTATCGGCAACCATCAGCATGCTTTTAACCCCTTGCGTTATTTCTTCATAGCTATGCGCGCTTTCAAGCAAAGAATATTTTTCTAGTAGCTGGTTAAAATGCGGCTCTATTAGTAAAGCGCTGGCTTTATTTATTATGTCTTCAATCTCAAAGTTTGCTTTAATTACCACGCCAGTTGTGGCGCAGCTTGCTAGGCGCTGTGTTTGATCTTTTGATATAGCGCATGCCACAGCAGGCGTTTTAACAGCAACCGCCTGCAATAGCGTGTCGCCAGCACTTAACAATGCAAATTTAGCTTGCTCCATAAGCGACAAAAACTCACTATTTTCTAACGTATCCAAATTTATAACCGTATTTGATGCTGGCAACGCTTTATCATAATTAGGGCCAAATACCACCACCGCCTTTAACCCTGTTTGCAATGAAATTTGCTCTGCGGCAGCAAAAAATACATCTGCACAGTTTTGATTATCTAGTACATGACCGCCAGAGCCTGCACTCACAATAAAGTAGCCTTGTTCATCAAGCTGATACTTTTTTAATACCTGTTTGGTATCGCACGCTGATGAAAACGCTATGTAAGGGCCCACATTTTTAGGCATAGCCAAAGAAAACATATCTATTTTAGCTTTTTCAGCCCAGCTCAGCGGTTCAATGCAGTAATCAGGCTGTACCACCCAATGGCTATCAATTAAGTTGATACGGTTAAGTTTTAAGCCCTTCGCTCGCTTTTTCGCATGCTGAGAAATAAACACCACTTTGGCACCCACTTTTTTTGCAGCTTTCATGTGGGCAGCGCGCCCTGCACAATCAAATATTACAATGTCAGGTTTAAAATCGGCTATAACTTCACACACTTTATCGCGCTCTTTAGTCGCAGAGCGCTCAAGCAAGGTTGTATCATATGGGCAGTTTTTAGCGTAGTTCGTGTGTTTATTTAAAACAAAATGGATGGTCAGTGAACCTAGACATTCACTTTCAAGGCTTTGGGCTAGCAACAACGAGCGCATGTATTCACCTATTCCTTGTGGCGATGATACGGGTATAAATAAAAGTCGTTTGTTGCTCATTGCATTCTCTATTTCCTATTTGCGCAGCAGTATATCAATTCCATTGTTTTTACGATAGCTAGGTTACATTTTTATACACAAATTTAACGCCCTAAAATAGATTATTTACTGCAATAGCCATGTTAGATTGGTAAACTTAGCCGCAATCTTAATCACAAGGATCTGAACTTTGCGAAACAGAATCTTTCTACTTTCTTCTCTTTTTTGCGCTATGAGCGCATCAGTAACAGCAGAGCCCTGGGTAAAGCCAGACGATTACGGTCTACGAGCCGACATTCAACAACTGGCTGATGCCGGTGTTATTTTAGCGCCTGTAACCACCTACCCGCTAATGTGGAAAAGCTTTATTGGCGAGCTAGAATCGAGCAAGCTTGAACTTTTATCTCCCAGCCTGCAAGATGCACTGCTTCGTGTAAAACATCGTTATAAGTCAGAAAACAGCAGCTCGCACAGTGTACAACTCTCAGCGTTTGCCGCATCAGACCCAATTATAGCCACCAGCTTTGGGGCAACCAGCACACAAGAATCTGAGCTTTCTGCGGCCTACGCCTACCTTGGCGATAACTTTGCGGCGAAGGTAGCCATTAATTACCGTAACGATGGTAAGCAATGCTTAGTTGATGGCAAAACAACCGATGATATAGCCACTAACGAACAAGCACTTGAAGATTGTAACGATACCTCATTTGACGATAGCTATTTAGCCTACCGCTTGGGCAATTGGATTTTTAGAGCCGGTGCCGTAGAGCAGTTTTGGGGCCCAGGTGTTGATAACAGTTTAATTATGTCGGGTAATGCAAAGCCACTGCCGGCACTAAGTGTAACCCGTGAGCAAAGCACAGCGTTTGAAACGCCTTGGTTAAGTTGGCTTGGGCAATGGAGTTTTACCGCGCAAATGGCAAAGTTAGAATCGACCCGTGTTATTCCTGATGCGCTGCTTTGGAGTAGCCGTGTTAACTTTCGCCCGATGCAACAGCTTGAAATTGCTTTAAGTTGGTCTGCGCAGTGGGCCGGTGAAGGCCAACCAAGCTCAGCAGGTGATTTTATTGATGTTATTACTGGGCAAACTAATTGTATTGATGGCAATGAAAGTTGTGATAGCTCACTGGAGTCTAAAATTGGTAATCAGCTTGCAGGCATAGATGTGCGTTGGTCTGACACTTTATTTAGTCACCCGTATGCAATCTACGCAAGTACAATTGGCGAAGATGCCAGCTCGCAATTCAAACCAGCCGACAGAGCGTACTTATTTGGCGTACAAACTACGCAGCGCATTTACAATCAAAATGTGCTCGTTAACGTTGAATACATAGACACAGGTGTATCGTGCTCGGCCGAATCAACCAGTGAAAACTGCTACTACGAACACACCGATTATAAATCGGGCTATCGTTACCACGGCCGCACTATTGGCTCAACTTTTGATAATGATGCGCAGTCAGTGGTATTAACACTTTTAGGTCAGCTTTCAAATGGCGATGACTGGCAAGTAAAACTACGTAGTGTGGATTACAACAGCGATAATCTCGACCGTTACCCTAGTAACCCCGATTTAGGTAATACAATTACCAAAACCGGTTATAACTCAAAACAAGTTGAGCTACGCTACAGGCAGCTGGCTATGGGTGGGCGCTTAACGCTCGGCGCTTTTGCATCAAACAACGATGGCGCAGAAAACGACACATCAGCGTTTGCTAAGTACGAATATAATTTTTAAACCGTATATTTAAAAATAGCATTTTAAATGCTGCTATTTATAACAAAAAAAGGGTTGAAAACGCAGTTTTCAACCCTTTTTTATTTAATCAGTAAATATTACTGCTTTATTTTGCTAATCACTTTAGAGGTTGAACAACCATCTAAAAATGTCAGCACTTCTACTTTGCCACCATGGCGTAGCACATGATCGGCGCCAGCTATTTGCTCTACAGTGTAATCACCACCTTTAACTAAAATATCGGGGCTTATTTGCTCAATTAATTTAGCAGGAGTGTCGTTTTCGTCTGCACTGCCAAAGGGGATTACCCAATCAACAGAGGCAAGTGCACTTAATACCATTGCACGCTCATCAAGTGGATTTATAGGGCGCTCAGGGCCTTTTAAACGCGTAATTGAATCATCATTATTTAAACCAACAACGAGCCTATCTCCACGCGCTTTGGCTTGGGCTAAATAGCGTACGTGGCCTGCGTGTAAAATATCAAAACAGCCATTGGTAAACACTATCGTTTCGCCATTTTGCTTAGCAAACTCAATGTGTTGCAATACATCGTCAAATGGAGTTTGGTAGTGCTCGCCATTGGTGTGTAAGTATTGGCCAAGCTTTTGGCTAAGCTCTTCTGGTGAAACCGTTGCCGCACCCAATTTACTTACTACAATGCCTGCGGCTAAATTAGCAATTTCTACCGCATCTTTAGGCTCCATACCTGCCCCGAGCATCACCGCAAGCGTGGCTATAACAGTATCGCCTGCGCCAGTTACATCACTTACTTCTAGCTGCTGCGCTGCAAAGTCGTGTTTTTCATCGGCATTAATTAATGACATACCTTGCTCAGAGCGTGTAAGTAGCATGGCTTTAATACCATTTTTACTAATTAGCTCACGCGCGCTTTGTGCTAATATTTCTTCAGAGCCTGTTTTCCCCCCAGCCAAATTAAATTCATGTAAATTAGGGGTAATGTAGTCTGCGCCTTCGTATAAGTGTAAATCGGGCGATTTAGGATCTATAAGCACGGTTTTACCCGCCGCTTTAGCAACGCTAACCATTTCTTTAATTAAGCTCAGCGAGCCTTTGCTGTAATCAGAAAATACCACAAAGTCGTAATCATCAAGCACCAGCTCTAAACGGTTTAATAACAACTGGCTATGCTGCTCGCTAAAGGTCTCTTCTAAATCTAGGCGCACAAGTTGTTGATGGCGGCTAATTACACGCATTTTAGAAATAGTGGGTAAATCGCATACACTAACAAGCTGTGAATGTATTTTTTCACCCTTTAAAATGGTTTCTAAGATTTGCCCGCTTTCATCTTCACCAATTAAACCAAGTAAGCCCACTTTGGCATCAAGCCTAGCAATGTTTTTTGCAACATTTGCAGCGCCACCCGCTTTATCTTCAAACTTGCTTACTTTAACAACGGGTACTGGGGCCTCAGGCGAAATACGCCCTGTATCGCCATACCAGTATCGGTCTAGCATGACATCGCCGACAACTAAAATACGCGCTTTAGATAAATTTTTTAATAGCGATAAATCCATTACTGCTGCTCCGCAACAACCATATCGATAGCTTCACATAGCCAGTGGCCAATAAACATATGTGCCTCTTGGATACGAGCTGTTTCATCATTTTTTATAATAATGGGCAACTTAGCAATGTCTTTTACTTTACCGCCCTCGCGACCGGTTAAGGCAACCGTAAACGCGCCAATTTTGTTAGCTGCTTCCAGTGCTAAATTAATATTGGCGCTGGTACCTGAGGTTGTTAAACCAATCACTAAATCTTCTGGTTTACATAAAGCCTGAACTTGGCGTTCAAATACCGTATCAAAATGGTAGTCGTTACTGTGCGCAGTTAATATTGAGGTATCTGTGGTCAGCGCCATAGAGGCAAGCGGGCCACGCTCTAGCTTATAACGCACAACAAATTCGGCAGCTAAATGCTGTGCATCGGCAGCACTTCCGCCGTTGCCAAACCAAATAACCTTACCACCAGCTTGCAATGCACTGTGGCACGCTTCTAATAATTGCATAGACTCTTGATGATAAGCCTCCATCGTTTCAAATAAGGCTTGATGACGGTTTAAACTTTCAACGTAGCTTGTTGCCACAGAATCGATAATTGACATGAAAAATTCCTCTAGGAACTGAAATGGCAGGAAAAAATTAAATCCATTATTCCATAGTTTTATTTAGTTGTGTGTATTTTATGGGAATATAGCTGAACTGAATTATAATTTAGTGCTTCACATGTTCAGAAATTATCACTTTCGCGTTAAACTAGCGCCACTTACCTTAATAAAAGTTCAGTATGGCACGCATTTTTTACTCACTCGCTTTAATTTTAATTAGCCCACTGATTGTATTTTACTTGTATGTACTAAGAGGTAAAAAAAATAAAGGCTACCGCGCGCACTTTAAAGAGCGCTTTGGTTTTATTAGCAAACACTTATTTAATAATAGCGCTAAACCGGTTGTGTTCCACTGCGCTTCTGTAGGTGAGGTCCTTGCTGCAACGCCACTGATTAAAGTACTGCAAAAACAAAATCCGCAGTTTAATATACTTATTACCTGCAATACTCCTACCGGGCGTGCGCAAATAAGTGAACAATTTAAAAATACCGTGGCGTGTTGTTATTTACCTATAGACTTTGCAGGTTCGAGCGCTCGATTTTTAAAGCGCGTAAACCCACAAGCACTGTGTATTTTAGAAACTGAGCTGTGGCCTAATTTAATGGCAATAAGCCATAAAAAGAATATACCGGTATTAGTACTTAATGCTCGCCTAAGCGAAAAATCGCAACAGGGGTATCAAAAGGTGGCTGGCTTAACGCATATAATTATGCGTTCAATTTCAGTGCTTGCAAGTCATAATAAAAATGATGCTAAGCGCTTTATTGAACTTGGTTTCCCCCCTTCAAAGAGCCATGTTACAGGCTCAATAAAGTTCGACATTACGCCAAGCAATGAGCAACTAACTAAAGTTGCAAATCTTAAAGCCGAGTATAAAACCAAAGAACGTTTTGTATGGGTAGCAGGCTCTACTCACCCGCTTGAACACGAAATGATATTAAACGCCCATCAGCAGCTATTAAAAAAATACCCTAATGCACTTTTAGTTATAGCACCGCGCCACCCTGAGCAATTTGATAAAGTAGCCGATACGCTAACTCAAAACCCACTTAGCTTTAGTCGTCGCAGCAACAATAACTATCAAAACGAACAAGTACTATTAGCTGATACACTGGGCGAACTACAGTGTTTATATGGCGCAGCGAATGTAAGTTACATAGGCGGTAGTTTAATTCGCCGAGGTGGGCACAACCCACTAGAAGCTGCTGCTTTTTCGGTTGGTGTTATTACAGGCCCACATACGTATAATTTTGATCATATCTATCCTGAGCTAATTAAACTTAAAGGGGCTGTCGTTGTTGAAAATACCGATGAGCTTGCTAAACAATTAATTAATTTAAGCCAAAACACCAAAGCGTGCCAAAGCTTGGGTATTAAAGCGCAGCAATGTGTTGTAAAAAACCAAGGCGCCATTGAAAAAACATTAACCATTATAAATCAGTATTTAGAGCCAAAAGCATGACTCATCAAGCAATTGCCCAAACCCGCGAGTGGGTATCATCCGTTATTGTAAAATATAACTTTTGCCCATTTGCCCGTAAAGAAGTAGAAAATAACTGTATTCATTATGTGCTTAGCCCTGCAACAAAAATTGATGACGCTGTAATGGACATGCTAGAGCAGTGTGTGCAGCTTGATCAAAATCCAGAGCGCGAAACCACATTAATACTGTTTGATAACGGCTTTAGCGATTTTGAAGACTTTTTAGATTTAGTCGATTTAGCCAATGCCTTACTGGTAGCACAAGGCTTTGAAGGTAAATACCAAATTGCTAATTTTCATCCCGATTACGTGTTTGCCGACAGCGACGAAGATGATGCCGCAAATTACACAAACCGAGCTCCCTACCCTACACTGCATTTAATTCGCGAACTGAGTATGAGCGAAGCGCTTGATCACTATAACGAGCCTGAATCTATACCAGAGCACAATATAAAGCTTGCAAGGCGCAAAGGATTCGACTTTTGGCAGCAACTTTTAGCAAATATAAAAAAACCGAGCGCCTAAACGCTCGGTTTTTAAGTAATATGTTTAGCTGCTTGTATTACTTTTTAACCCAGTTTCCATTCACTTCAATATAGTGGCCACTTTTGGTCTTTTCGATTGTTTTAGCTGCTGCGAGTGCTTCTACTTGTGCCAGCGATAAATCGTTCTTTTTAGCCAGCTTTAAATACTGTGCTTTACGTTTAGCGTTAATTTCTTCAACCACTGCTTTCGCCTCGCTGTTTTGTACAACAAGCCCTAGGTAACCTGAGCTATCTTCACCCACTAAGCCTTGGTTTTTAGCATCATCTAAACTAATAGCCCACGCCGAAAACGACAAACATACCGCACTTGCTAGAGTGGCAATACTTAATTTATTTTTTATAGTCATCATTTAGCTCCTAAAATAATTCACTGTCGTCACTGAATAAGTTATCGAGTTCTTTATCTACTTTTACTCGAATTTCGTGATCTACTTTTACATTTAGATTGATCGTTATCGGCTCTTTCGCTGCCACCTCTACTCTGTGGGTACATGCGCTTAAAGCGCTAATAGCAGCAAGTGCAATAACGGCCTTAATGCTCAACAAATTTTTCATCATTAGTTTCCTTTTTTAGAGTATTGCTGCTCAACTTTTTGCGTTATTTCGTCGCTCAGTCTAAGCGCTCTTAGCAACGTAAACACGTTTTCTTCGTGATTATAATTAAAGTTAACTTGTTGCTGCTCTGGCTCATTAAAGCCTTGTAAGTTAACACCTAAGTTTAACCAGCCATCACTTTTAAGCGCTACTGTACTATTAAGTTTTTGTATATCAAGGTTTTTGAGCAACCCAAGCACAGGTTGTAACTCTTGTTGCTGGCGCATAACAGCGTCAAATGCTTCGTTATTACTAATAATAAGCTTCCCTTGGCCTTGATTGGCTAGGCTGCCATTTTTTACCTCAACCCCTGTGTCATCAAAATAAAACGGCAACGACCCTTTTAGCCTACCTGTTAGGGTAATACCCGACTTATCGTCAAGCGTTATTAATTTACTGGCATCAACATTTTCAAACGTAACATTAGCTGTTTGCTGCTGCTTTAAAAGTGTGTATTTATCTAAAGAAAATTTACCACCAAAAATATCGCCTTCAACATCAAAGGCCTGCGCGCTATTATTAACCACTTTAATATTACCAGTGATACTTTTAACTACAGCGCCTGCACGTAATTCATTAAGATTAAAGGTAGTAGGGGCAACATTAAGCTGCCCTGAATCGTACTGCCCACCTAGCTGCATACTAAATTGATTAGCTAAGTAGTCGTTATACAGTGCACTGGTATCAGTCATCGTTAAAGTAAAATTTGCTTTTTGTAAATTCACATCACCACTTATACGCCCACCCAATTTTCCTTGGGTTAGGTGAGCTAACGGCTCAAATTGGCTAACGATTGAATTTAACGAAAGCACACTTTGCTGCGGTATAATCACTTCAAACGGATGCGCTACCTTTGAAACATGATGATTGGCCACCAGCTCAACACCATTTACAAATACATGATGAGACGCTTTAAGCGCGCGACTTTGCAGCCCAGTTGACGTTACGTTTATAGTATTTAAACCGATATTTGGACTAGTGAGTGTATTTATTTGGGTGTTTGCATTTAAGTGAGCAAATAACTCACCCACACCTAAGTTTGCTCTTGCATTAAGGGTGTTATTAATACCGGTGAGTTTATACTCGTTGTATTGCACGCTTTTAAGCTTACTTTTAAGCGTTACTTTTGCATCGAGCTTTTCATTCATACTTGCTTCAAGGTTACCTGTGTAGCCGTTAAGAGCGCTGCCATAAGCAGCTGCGCTATCAACGCTTAACTCAATACGTGCGTTACCTTCGGGCTTAAAGTCAATAAGTTGAGTAACTGCAAAGTCCCCTTTAGCTTTAATATTGTTAGCCTCAGCCGGTAAAAATTCAGGCAAAGCGGTAAGCGCAATATCATAATTACCGCTTAATTGAGCGTTTTTAAGCTGCGTACTTAGCGTTATAGCCTCTATTTCATCTGTATGTAGTTGTGCTTTTAGCTGTGTGCGGGCGCTTTGTAACGGTGCTGCAGTATTTATAAACGTATCTGTAAGCGTTATATCTATATTTTGCTTGGCTTGCTCTGCACTTTTGAGCGTTATTAACGGTAAGGTTAGGTTGTTATGTGCAAAGTTAATTGGTTTAGCTAAAGCCCATTGCCAATTAAGTGGAAGCTGCTTTACAGCAAATGACTTGTAGGCACTTTCAGGAATAAGAGATTGGCAGTTATTACTAAGTTTTACATTGTTTTTAAGCTTGCTTGGGTCAAGCTCAAGGTTTTGGCTATTTAAATTATAGGTAGCACTTAGCACACCTTTGGAGCTGTTTGTTATATCGCAGCTTTGTATTTTATAGTCATACTGGGCTTGTAAATCACCAGTAAGGCTTGCCTCTACTCCGTTAAAGCTAAATGCCTGCGCTGCATTAAAGCTAAGTCCACTTAATAACTCATTATCTGTTTTAAGTAGTTGCTTCAATAATCCATCATTAACTTTAAGCTGCCCTTGTACCTTATTATTGTAAAGCGTTGCGCTTGCGTTTAAATCACCATTGACTACAAACTGGTTAAGCGTGGGCTCGGTGATATTTAGCATTAGCGGACGCTTTAAAAGCGCACTGTGTATAGTTAAATGCTCAACTGTAATTGTTGGCCTTTTTTCAGGAAGCGCTAAATCTAAAATTGTGGCAGCAGTGCTTGTTTTACTACTTTGAGGAAATGGATTTACATTAAGTACTGCGTGTTTAACTTTAACATGCTTGGTATTAGCAGTAATTCCCGTAAGAGCAAGCTCTTGATTTTGGTAACTTAAACAGGCTTTTTGTACGTGCACATTTAACTTACTCGTAAGCGAAAAATCTAAGCAGCTTAAGGTAACACCTGCTTTTTCAAGCTCAGGCGCTACAGCCCATTGTAATAGTGGCAAACGAAATACATAGCCAAGCAAAATTATACTTAGCAATACAGCACCCATAATTAAACCAACGCGCTTTAACATACTGTCCTTATAAGCTTTTATTTATACTTTACAAACTATCGTAATTTTAAATCTACGCAATCAAAAAAGGCTGCACAGTGCAGCCTTTTTTATTTTACAGCTAGATTATGAATCTAACTTGTATATGTCGTTTTTAACCTACATTTTTACGTGCGTTGCGGAACATACGCATCCATGGGCTATCCTCTTTCCACTCATCTGGGTGCCACGAGTTAGCAACAGCGCGGAATACACGCTCAGGGTGCGGCATCATTACAGTGGCACGGCCATCAGTAGAGGTAATACCGGTAATACCCTCTGGTGAACCATTCGGGTTAGCCGGATATTGCGTTGTCGGGTTACCATAGTTATCTACAAATTTAACCGCAACAGTGCCGCTTTCAAGCGCAGCTTTAGTGGCGGCATCGTTTGCAAATTCTGCATGGCCTTCACCATGAGATACAGCAATTGGCATACGCGACCCAGCCATTCCATTAAAGAATACAGACGGGTTTTCTTGTATTTCAACTAAGCTAAAGCGTGCCTCAAAACGCTCTGACTTATTTGTTACAAAACGTGGCCAATGCTCAGTACCCGGAATTAACTCTTTCAATGTTGATAACATTTGACAACCATTACACACACCTAAGCTAAAGGTGTCTTCACGGTGGAAGAAGTTTTGGAACTGATCGCGTGCCATATCGTTAAACAATATAGACTTAGCCCAGCCTTCACCGGCGCCTAATACGTCACCATAAGAGAAACCACCACATGCCACTAAGCCTTTAAATTGCTCAAGGGTTAAACGCCCTTCGAGGATATCGCTCATGTGTACATCAACAGCGGCAAAACCAGCACGGTTAAACGCAGCAGCCATTTCTAAATGCGAGTTAACGCCTTGCTCACGTAAAATAGCCATTTGCGGCTTAGCGCCCGTTGCAATGTACGGTGCGGCTATATCTTCGTTTAAGTCAAAGTTAAGTTTTACGTTTAAGCCTGGATCTTTTGCATCAAACTTGGCATCAAACTCTTGCTTAGCACAATCAGGGTTATCACGACGTGCTTGCATTTGGTACGTTGTTTCGGCCCAAATAGTACGTAATTCAGTACGAGTATGATTAAGTACAGTTTGCTCACCGCGGTTAAATACAATGCTATCGTCGCTATTAAGCGAGCCAATCACGTGGCTAATTGCAGCAACACCGTGTTGCTCAAATACAGCATTTACGGCATCTAAATCGCTGTTAGCAACTTGGATTACCGCGCCAAGCTCTTCGTTATAAAGTGCTTCTAGATCTGTCCCGGTTAAACCAGCTAAATCAACAGTCACACCGGTGTGCCCAGCAAACGCCATTTCAGTTACCGTAGTAAATAAACCACCGTCTGAGCGGTCATGATAGGCAAGTAGCTTGCTATCAGCGACAAGTGCTTGCATGGCATTGTAAAAGCCTTTAAGTAGCTCAGGGCTGTCCACATCTGGAGTAACATCACCAAGCTGCTTGTAAACCTGTGCAAGGCTTGATGCGCCCAGTCGGTTTTTACCCGCGCCTAAGTCAACTAAAATAAGTGATGTATCGCCTTTATCAGTACGTAACTGCGGAGTCACTGTTTTACGCACGTCGTCAACACGACCAAAGGCAGTAATAATAAGTGATAACGGAGAAGTAACTGATTGCTCAGCACTATCATCCTCGTTTTTCCATGTCGTTTTCATCGACATAGAATCCTTACCCACAGGTATAGTTAAACCAAGCGCAGGACAAAGCTCTTCGCCTACCGCTTTTACAGCTTCGTAAAGGCCGGCGTCTTCACCAGGGTGACCTGCTGCAGCCATCCAGTTAGCCGATAGCTTAATGTTCTCTAGGCTACCAATGTTGGCACAGGCAATATTGGTTAGTGACTCTGCCACGGCTAAACGCGCCGATGCACCATAATTTAATAGTGCTGCCGGCGTGCGCTCACCCAGTGACATAGCTTCACCGTGGTATGTGTCGTACGTTGCTGCGGTAACTGCACAGTTAGCCAGAGGTACTTGCCAAGGGCCCACCATTTGATCCCGTGCTACTAAACCGGTAACCGAGCGATCGCCAATGGTAATTAAGAATGTTTTTTCTGCAATGGTAGGTAAGCGCAGTAAACGCTGAGCAGCCTCGGCTATATCAATCGACTCTGCATCAATTGCCTTGCCGGTAACTTGCTTTGAAGTTACATCGCGATGCATTTTAGGTGCTTTACCTAATAATACATCAAGTGGCAAATCAACAGGGCTGTTATCAAAGTGGCTGTCGGCAACAGTTAAGTGGCGCTCTTCTGTGGCTTCACCTATTACTGCGTACTGCGCACGTTCGCGCTTACAAATGGCTTCAAAGCGATCAAAGTCTTCAACAGCAACAGCCAGTACATAACGTTCTTGCGATTCGTTACACCAAATTTCGTGTGGGGCCATGCCCGGCTCATCGTTAGGAATATCACGTAGTTGGAATTTACCACCACGGCCACCATCATCTACAAGCTCAGGAAACGCATTAGATAAACCACCGGCGCCTACATCGTGTATAAACGCAATTGGGTTTTCATCCCCTAGTTGCCAACACTTATCGATCACTTCTTGGCAACGGCGTTCCATTTCTGGGTTTTCACGCTGTACAGAAGCAAAATCTAAATCTTCGTTTGATTGGCCCGATGCCATGCTTGATGCTGCACCGCCGCCTAAACCAATGTTCATTGCAGGGCCACCTAGTGCAATAAGTTTTGCACCGACTGGAATATCCCCTTTTTGAACATGATCAGCACGAATATTACCTAAACCACCGGCAAGCATAATAGGCTTGTGGTAACCACGCACCTCTTCACCATTGTGACTTGTTACTTTTTCTTCGTAGGTACGAAAGTAACCTAATAAGTTAGGACGTCCAAACTCATTATTAAATGCCGCGCCGCCTAAAGGGCCGTCCATCATAATATCAAGCGCGTTTACGATACGATTAGGCTTGCCAAAGTCGCTTTCCCACGGTTGCTCGTAACCCGGAATACGTAAGTTAGAAACAGTAAAACCAACTAAACCCGCTTTTGGCTTAGAGCCGCGGCCTGTTGCACCTTCATCGCGAATTTCACCACCTGAGCCTGTAGCCGCACCTGAAAATGGTGCTATAGCTGTTGGGTGGTTATGAGTTTCTACCTTCATTAAAATTTCTATGTCTTCTTGATGATACGCATATTCACCTTGCGCATTCGGGAAGAAACGACCCGCTTTTGAGCCCTTCATTACTGCTGCGTTATCTTTGTACGCCGACAGCACATTTTCAGGATTGTGCTCAAATGTATTTTTGATCATTTTAAACAGCGATTTAGGCTGCTCAATACCATCAATTGTCCAATCAGCATTAAATATTTTATGACGGCAATGCTCAGAGTTTGCTTGCGCAAACATAAATAACTCTATGTCGTTAGGGTTACGGCCTAACTTTTTAAAGTTTTCTACTAAGTAGTCTATCTCGTCATCAGCAAGCGCAAAACCTTGTTCAACGTTTGCCGCAGCCAATGCTTCACGCCCGCCACCTAAAATGTCAACTGATGACATTTCGCGAGGTGAGTCATTGCGGAATAATTGCGCTGCAGAAGCAAGTTCGCTATGCGTTGCCTCAGTCATACGGTCGTGTAATAACGCCGTTACTTGAGCAAGCTGATCTGCACTTAGTTCACCTTCTACGTAATAAGCAATACCACGCTCAACACGGTGAACCTGTTTAAGGCCACAGTTATGCGCTATGTCGGTTGCTTTAGATGCCCATGGTGAAATGGTGCCAGGGCGAGGGGTAACTAAAATAAGTGTGCCAGCTGGGGTATGCTCGGCAATAGTTGGACCGTAAGTAAGTAGTTTTTCAAGCTTAGTTTGCTCATCAACACTCAAAGGCGAGGTTAAATCGGCAAAATGTGCATACTCGGCATATACATTGGTGACTGGAAGTTGCGATAGTTTGCAACGCGCTAAAATTTTATTAACTCTGAACTCTGAAAGTGCTGGTGCACCACGAAGGATCAACATAGATAATTTCATCCGGGGTTAGGGATTGAACGATATTTTAGGCGGGCATTATAGTCTATGTAGCACCGAGTTTTAACTCCAAATTGCGCTTTTCAGAAAATTAACTTTTTATTTATATAAACAGCAGCAAAATTACCAATAAAAGCTAAACGCTAAGTGACGCCATAGTGAAGTTTTGGTATAACGGGGTATGAGCTTTATGGGGCGGTTAATGTTGAAAGAAAAGCTAATAATTATCATCACTTTAGTTATGTTGTTGTGTGCGTGTAACATGCAGGAGCAACAAACTCAACTTGCCCAAATTAAAGCACAAAATAAAATACGTGTAGGTACCCTTGCCAGTGCCAGTAACTACTATCAAGCCGTGCAAGGCGAGCAAGGTTTTGAATACGAGCTATCTCAAGCTTTTGCCGACTACCTAGGTGTTGAACTAGAAATAGTACCGTTTTTTAATTTATCCGATATGTTTGAGCGCCTTGAAAGCGGCGATTTAGACTTAATAGCCTCAGGACTTACCTACAACAAAGTACGTGCACAGCAATATCGCTATGGCCCCACTTACAGAACAATTAGCCAAAAGTTGGTTTATAAACAAGGTCGAGTTCGCCCACGTGAATTTGACGACCTTGATGGAAACTTTACAGTTATAGCCAAAAGTAGCCACTCTTTAACCTTACAAAAAATAAAAAAGAGTAACCCAGATTTAACTTGGCAAGAAACTGAAGAGCTCGATGAAGAGGAGCTTTTACAAGCCGTTATCGATGGCGAAATAGATTACACCCTCGCCGACTCACACACGCTTTCGCTGTTTAGACGTTACCACCCAAATTTAAGTATTGGCTTTTCAGTTACCCGAAATGACCCCATAGCTTGGATCCTTAATAAATCAAAAGATGATTCGCTTTATGCACTGCTAGTGCCCTTTTTTGGCGACGTAAAACAAAGTAACCAGCTGTATGTGCTCGAAGAAAAGTACTTTGGGCACGTACGTCAGTTTAACTACGTTAATACGCTTGCATACATAGAGGCTATAAAAGAAACACTCCCCACTTACAGGCCTTGGTTTGAGCAATATGCAGGTAGCCTTGACTGGCGCTTACTTGCTGCGCTTAGCTACCAAGAATCTATGTGGAACCCTCGCGCTAAATCGCCTACAGGTGTGAGAGGCATTATGATGCTGACACGCAGTACCGCTAAACAAGTGGGCGTAACAAATAGGTTAGAGCCAGAGCAAAACATCCGTGGCGGAGCTAAATACTTAGCTAAGCTCGTTAAACGCATCCCCGATAGAATCCCGCAGCCTGATAGAACTTGGCTTGCACTGGCAGCCTATAATGTAGGTTGGGGGCACGTTAACGACGCGCGCATTATTACCGAACAACAAGGGGCGAGCCCTGATAAATGGGCCGATGTTAAAAAGCGCTTACCATTTTTAATCAAAAAACGTTATTACCGTAAAACCCGTTACGGCTATGCGCGTGGCGATGTTGCGGTAAAATATGTTGATAACATTCGCAGGTATTACGATGCACTTGTATGGCTTGATGAAAATAATGCCCTCGCGCCAGAACCTGAATCAGAACCTGAAGCACCTAAAGTTGAAAAAGCAGCTCAACCAAGCAAAAAGCCTGTAAACAACGATAAAGCCGAACCTACCCCTTCGCTTTCACCTGAAGAAAAAAGTAAGCAAGGTGAAAATAGCACGCAGCAGTCTCAGTAAAGCGTTTATATTTACGTTTTTAAATGGGCTGCTCAGGCCTGTGAAACATTAAAATGTGGGCATTAAATGCTTATTTTGTCATCTTACCAGGCGCTAATTTCCCCTTCTGGCCTAACCACTGTAGTAACTAAATTAAAAATCTGTTTACTTGTCATGAAATGATCACTAATGTGTGTTTATAGTATATTTACCTGATTTTTAATATATATCTTGTGCCTTTCTCACTCTCACGCATTAGGAGAACACATGCTAAAACGTAGACGCACGCAAAAACTAAAACGCAATATTATTCATTCAACAGCCACCAGACGTCGTATTATGCTACGTAACTTACATAAAAAAATTATTTGGCGTCGTCGTATGTTTGCTATGCAGCAAATGATAGAAGTAGATTCAAATAAGGTTAACTAGTCACTAATTTGGCGAGCTGCTTTTTTAGCCGCTTTAATTTGTTCTCGGCGTTGTTTAAAAAACGCCGAAATAGTACTACCACAGGTTTGACCAAGCACCCCACCTAATACCTCTACCTGATGGTTCAGCCTCGGCTCTTGCAATAAGTTCATAATAGACCCAGCCGAGCCTGTTTTAGCATCTGGCGCACCGTACACGAGGCGCTTTATTCTGCTATGCACTAACAGCCCCGCACACATAGAGCATGGCTCTAACGTAACGTACAAAGTGCAATCAATTAAACGGTAATTATTTAAAGCTCTCCCTCCTTCACGCACTGCAATCATTTCGGCGTGCGCAGAGGGGTCGTTATCAGTAATTGAACGATTATAACCCGCTGCAATAAGCGTGTTATCTTTCACAAGGACAGCTCCTACCGGAATTTCGCCCAATTGCTGCGCCTTATTGGCATAAACTAATGCCTGCTCCATCCAATACTCATCGCTTTTAAGATCGTTCATAGTGCTTACTTTAAATAAATTTTCTTTCGGTATTATATCAACTTGCCTGTTTAAAATGCGTAATTGATTAAATTATTGCAAAAATAAAACAAAATAATGTGGTTTATCGTGGCTCATAGAGTGTGATTTACGCTATAATCTCACGCTTTTTTTATTTAGCTCACAACACAGGTAGCAAATGAAATTTCCTGGACGCCGCAGACATAAACATTATTTTCCAGTGGAGGCTAAAGATCCACTTACTAATCAGCTAAACGCAACTGAGCGATTACAACGTAGCTACATTACGGGTATCGATCAGATCGTTGTTGATATTGAAGCCAAAGTCGATCAGGCTTTTTTAGACGAGTTTCAACTTCGCCGAGGAATGTCGCAAGTTATTGATAGCGATATTACTAACGCACTTTACGACCGTTTAAAACTAAACGACATGGTTGATTACGAATTTGCCGGTGGCACCATTGGTAACACAATGCATAACTACTCTGTACTAGCAGATGACCGTTCAGTATTGCTCGGTGTTATGAGTGAAAACATAAAAATTGGCAGCTATGCCTATCGCTTTTTATGTAACACATCAAGCCGCGTTGATTTAGACTATTTACAACCAGTAGATGGCCCTATTGGCCGTTGTTTTACCTTAATTGATGAAACAGGCGAGCGTACATTCGCAATTAGCGCCGGTTTAATGAATCACTTAAAGCCTGAGTCTATCGATAAACACTTAATTGAGCAGTCATCAGCACTTGTGATCAGCGCCTACCTAATGCGTACACAGGGTGATGAAACAATGACTGAAGCGACCATGCAAGCAGTTAAATACGCTAACGATGCAGGTGTACCGGTAGTTTTAACACTCGGCACTAAGTTTTTAATTGAGCAAGATCCAACCTGGTGGGCTAACTTTGTAAACGAGCATGTCGATATACTTGCCATGAACGAAGAAGAAGGGCTAGCAATTACTGGCTTTGAAGACCCGTTATTAGCCGCAGACAAAGCACTTGACTGGGTAGACTTAGTTATTTGTACCGCTGGCGAAAAAGGCTTATTTATGGCAGGTTACGTTGATGAAAGCTTTAAACGTGCAACCGAGTACCCACTATTACCAGGTGCCATTGCCGATTTTAATCGCTATGAATTTTCTCGTGCAATGAAAAAATCCGATTGCGAAAACCCGATAAAAGCGTATAGCCATACGGCGCCATTCATGGGTGGGCCTGATTCAATCAAAAACACCAATGGTGCTGGCGATTGTGCGTTGGCTGCCGTGTTACACGATTTATCAGCAAACGTTTATCATAAGTTAAATGTCGCTAACTCAGCAAAACACGAACAAAAGGCCATTACCTACTCTTCTCTTGCACAAATTAGTAAGTACGCTAACCGCGCAAGTTACGAGGTATTAGTACAGCACTCTCCACGTTTATCACGTGGGTTACCAGAGCGCGAAGACTGCCTAGAGCAAGTGTACTGGGATCAATAAATAGGGAGCTTTACGTGCTCCCTATTGCGGTATTTTAGAAAATCGAAATATCGAGCTTTTTAGATAGCAGCTCTAATGCTGCTATCCCCGCCACCGAGTTACCAAATTCATTAAGCCCTGGTGAATATACTGCCACTGTAAACTTACCCGGTAATACCGCTAATATAGTGCCTGACACACCCGACTTACCCGGCATACCCACTCTGTAGCCAAAGTCACCTGCCGCATCATATAAGCCGCTGGTGAATAAAATCGAATTTAATTGTTTATTCTGGCGACTACTCAAAACTCGCTTACCCGAGCTGTAATCAACCCCTTTATTCGCTAAAAAGTTATACGCTCTAGCTAGCTCAATACAGTTAAGCTCAATCGCACAAAAATTGAAGTAAGACCAAAGTACGTCATCGACGTCATTCTCAAAATTACCAAACGACTTCATTAAATGCGCCATTGCCGCATTTCTATGCCTAAACTCATACTCAGAATTGGCCACTTTTTTATCAATCACTATTGCACTATTACCTGCCAGTAACCTAAACGTTTCGAGCATTGAGTGGCGAGGTGCGGATAATCGACTGTACAAAGCATCACACGTCACAATCGCGCCAGCATTAATGAAAGGATTACGTGGCACGCCTTTTTCGAACTCTAACTGCGTAAGAGAATTAAACGCGGTACCAGAGGGCTCTTTACCTACCCGATGCCATAGCTCGTCGCCATAGCGCTGTAGCGCCATTGTAAGTGTCATTACTTTAGAAACTGACTGAATAGTAAAACGTTTTGAGCAATCCCCCGCACAAATGGTTTCGCCATCAGTGGTATAAATAGCAATAGAAAACTGCTCGCTAGAAACCTCAGCAAGTGCAGGTATATAATCCGCAACTTTACCTTGTGATAACAAAGGGCGCACTTCGTGTGCTATTTCATCTAGTACAGTTTGGTAGTCAGCAGTGGGCAATTGACACCTCTATTTTGGCATTTATAAAAATTTGATTTTAACACGCACAACTTCTGCACGCCTAGCTATGTTACATGAATAAAATAGCAGATAAGCATGAACTTAATGTTTATTTTCAAAGTGATATTTTCTATATCAAAGCAATACTAATCCGCAATAAGCCTTAATCATTTTACCGGGCTATAAAAAACTGATTACACTCAGCACGATGTGCGCCTTGACTTTGCCTATAATGGCTTAGCTTTCTATAAGGATATGAATGTTATGGCTCAAAGGATTTACAAGGGCGGGCATTACAAAGACTGAGTTAGCATGAGATCTTGGCTTTTTATTAAACTCCAGACAGCAAAAAACCCGTTACATCGCTGTAACGCGTTTCTTTAATTTGAATCCTGGTAATGTCGTAGTACCCACAGCGGTGGAGAGTCAAATAGCAAATGGAATATTATCATTGCGTCGGGAGTCGCTACGCTCGCCCGACCTACATTCTAGNCAGCGGTAGAGAGTCACATAGCAAATGCGACATTATCATTGCGTCGGGAGTCGCTACGCTCGCCCGACCTACATTCTAGAAGTAGATGAGTGTGCATTAATTGTACGTATTTAACTTTTCTTCAGACGTAAAAAAGCCCGGCTCTTTCGAGTCGGGCTTTCTCGTATTTGAATCCTGGCAATGTCCTACTTTCACATAGCAAATGCTACACTATCATCGGCGCTGTTTCGTTTCACTACTGAGTTCGGCATGGGGTCAGGTGGGTCCAAAACGCTATGGTTACCAAGCAAATTAGGTGTCAGTCCGTTTTCACGTACCAACTAAATCTGGAAAATATCTGATAATATTTTTTAAGTCTAAGTATCTATCTACTTTAGCTATTAACTTCTGTCGCTTGTTTCTGTCACAAAACGCGTTTGGCGTTGTATGGTTAAGCCTCACGGGTAATTAGTACAAGTTAGCTTAATGGCTCACACCACTTCCACATCTTGCCTATCAACGTTGTAGTCTTCAACGGCCCTTCAGAGACTTTAAAAGTCTAGTGAGAAATCATCTCGAGGCCTGCTTCGCGCTTAGATGCTTTCAGCGCTTATCAGTTCCGAACGTAGCTACCGGGCAATGCCATTGGCATGACAACCCGAACACCAGCGGTTCGTTCACTCCGGTCCTCTCGTACTAGGAGCAACCCCTCTCAATTCTCAAACGCCCACGGCAGATAGGGACCGAACTGTCTCACGACGTTCTAAACCCAGCTCGCGTACCACTTTAAATGGCGAACAGCCATACCCTTGGGACCGACTTCAGCCCCAGGATGTGATGAGCCGACATCGAGGTGCCAAACACCGCCGTCGATATGAACTCTTGGGCGGTATCAGCCTGTTATCCCCGGAGTACCTTTTATCCGTTGAGCGATGGCCCTTCCATTCAGAACCACCGGATCACTATGACCTACTTTCGTACCTGCTCGACGTGTCTGTCTCGCAGTTAAGCTGGCTTCTACCATTACACTAACCGTACGATGTCCGACCGTACTTAGCCAACCTTCGTGCTCCTCCGTTACTCTTTGGGAGGAGACCGCCCCAGTCAAACTACCCACCAGGCACTGTCCGTAACCCCGATTCAGGGGCCAACGTTAGAACATCAAAACTACAAGGGTGGTATTTCAAGGACGACTCCACAACAACTAGCGTCGCTGCTTCAAAGTCTCCCACCTATCCTACACATGTAGGTTCAATGTTCAGTGCCAAGCTGTAGTAAAGGTTCACGGGGTCTTTCCGTCTAGCCGCGGGTACACAGCATCTTCACTGCGATTTCAATTTCACTGAGTCTCGGGTGGAGACAGCGTGGCCATGGTTACACCATTCGTGCAGGTCGGAACTTACCCGACAAGGAATTTCGCTACCTTAGGACCGTTATAGTTACGGCCGCCGTTTACCGGGGCTTCGATCAAGAGCTTCGTCCGAAAACTAACCCCATCAATTAACCTTCCGGCACCGGGCAGGTGTCACACCGTATACGTCATCTTGCGATTTTGCACAGTGCTGTGTTTTTAATAAACAGTCCCAGCCACCTGGTCACTGCGGCTCCCGTCCGCTTAGAGAGCAAGTCTCATCACAGATAGGAGCGTACCTTCTCCCGAAGTTACGGTACGATTTTGCCTAGTTCCTTCACCCGAGTTCTCTCAAGCGCCTTAGTATTCTCTACCTGACCACCTGTGTCGGTTTGGGGTACGATTCGGTATAATCTGAAGCTTAGAGGCTTTTCCTGGAAGTATGGCATCAGCAACTTCACACCCTTGGGTGCTCGTCTCGTGTCTCAGCCTAACAGCAACCCGGATTTACCTAAGTCACTAGCCTACTCACTTTCACATGGACAACCATCGCCATGCTTGCTTAGCCTTCTCCGTCCCCCCATCGCAATTATACCAAGTACGGAAATATTAATCCGTTTCCCATCGACTACGCCTTTCGGCCTCGCCTTAGGGGTCGACTTACCCTACCCTGATTAACATGGGATAGGAACCCTTGGTCTTCCGGCGTGCGGGTTTTTCACCCGCATTATCGTTACTCATGTCAGCATTCGCACTTCTGATACGTCCAGCATACCTCCCGGTACACCTTCAACCGCTTACAGAACGCTCCCCTACCACTCATCCTAAGATGAATCCGCAGCTTCGGTGCATAGTTTAGCCCCGTTACATCTTCCGCGCAGACCGACTCGACCAGTGAGCTATTACGCTTTCTTTAAAGGATGGCTGCTTCTAAGCCAACCTCCTGGCTGTCTGGGCCTTTCCACATCGTTTCCCACTTAACTATGACTTTGGGACCTTAGCTGGCGGTCTGGGTTGTTTCCCTCTTCACGACGGACGTTAGCACCCGCCGTGTGTCTCCCGGATATTACTTTACGGTATTCGGAGTTTGCAAAGGGTTGGTAAGTCGGGATGACCCCCTAGCCTTAACAGTGCTCTACCCCCGTAAGTATTCGTCCGAGGCTCTACCTAAATAGATTTCGGGGAGAACCAGCTATCTCCCGGTTTGATTAGCCTTTCACTCCTAGCCACAGGTCATCCCCTAACTTTTCAACGTTA
The DNA here is from genome assembly GCF_001399995.1 of Pseudoalteromonas sp. P1-11. Lineage (NCBI taxonomy): Bacteria > Pseudomonadati > Pseudomonadota > Gammaproteobacteria > Alteromonadales > Pseudoalteromonadaceae > Pseudoalteromonas > Pseudoalteromonas sp. P1-11. The sequence continues at coordinate 2,799 of NZ_LJSP01000002.1, read as the reverse complement.
GTGGGTTCGGTCCTCCAGTTGATGTTACTCAACCTTCAACCTGCCCATGGCTAGATCACCGGGTTTCGGGTCTATACCTTGCAACTATTCGCCCAGTTAAGACTCGGTTTCCCTACGGCTACCCTAATCGGTTAACCTCGCTACAAAATATAAGTCGCTGACCCATTATACAAAAGGTACGCAGTCACCTAACAAGTAGGCTCCTACTGCTTGTACGTACACGGTTTCAGGTTCTATTTCACTCCCCTCACAGGGGTTCTTTTCGCCTTTCCCTCACGGTACTGGTTCACTATCGGTCA